>CANMML010000009.1 GCA_947499005.1 uncultured Aquimarina sp. | reverse complement strand
GTTGATGGTTGATGGTTGATGGTTGATGGTTGATGGTTGATGGTTGATGGTTGATGGTTGATGGTTGAAAAATTGCTTTGCAATTTTTAAATAAAAAGAGAGATCGAAATAAGTGATATCCGATATGCTATAACATCACGATTTTTAAAAATCACTTATCTTTAAAGCTATATCATGAACGCTAATCTCTTCTAAATCATTAGAAACCTACTAAATCAATTAAAAAACAATCATGCCTATAACTGTAAACGGGACTCCATTAAAGATTGAAGCTATCATTTCTTTACTTCAAAAAAATGATGTCTTAAATGCTGTAAAATGGACTAGAGAACAGACTGGCATTGGACTTAAGGGAGCACACGAAATTGTCTCAAACTTAGCAAAAAACGCTAATTATTACGAACACATCGATTATACAATCTCCAACAATAACGCTGCTAATTCTAAAATTGAATCACATACAGGAGAAATACTCTTAAACGAAATTAAAATAGATGGACATACTTTCGATGGTACTATCTTAATACCTTTAATTCAAGAAGGAGAAAAAATAGCAGCCATAAAATATGTAAATAAAATAACTAATTTAGGTCTTAAAGAATCGAAAGATATAATAGAGCAACTCTCCGACACTAATGACAGCATTCTCTTTCCTTCATTTGATTTACCCAATAAAAAAGAATCTAAAAACACGCTTAATCAAAAAGAAAGAAAACATCAAACCCAGTCTAAAAAAGGAAGTCATTTTATAAAAGAACGCTCCGTTAATTCTAAAAAGATTATCATAACGGCCTTAACAATTGGTGTTTTAATATATGCTTATTACCATTTTAACAACGTCAATTAATAAACCAACAATCAACTAAAAAATCAGTTTATTAAAAGGCAGAATTTTAATAATCAAAAAGTTATTTACAAAACATTAAAAAAGCTTAATCATATAAAGCAATCCTGAAACTGATTCCATTTACATATGGTATAGCGATGTCACCCTTTTTTAAATTTATCACTCTAAACTAAGTCTAAGGACAAACTTAAAAAGATATAACAGATAGCCCTACCAAAAAGGACACACTTAAAAAATTACTTAAGTATTATACTTAGTTTTAACGCTTAGTTATTTTGCCATACTCATTAAAACACTTATTTTTGGGAGTTTAAAATTTGAACCTTATTATAATGGCAGACATTAATCAATTAAAAGACTTTGCTACTCAGGTACGTAGAGATATTTTACGTCAGGTACATGCAGTAAATTCGGGTCACCCAGGTGGTTCTTTAGGATGTACAGAGTTTTTAGTGGCGTTATACCAAGAAATCATGACCCGTAAAGAAGGTTTTGATATGGACGGTATCGGAGAAGATGTATTTTACTTATCTAATGGACATATCTCGCCTGTAATATATAGTGTTTTAGCACGTAGTGGATATTTCCCAGTTGAGGAATTAGCTACTTTCAGAAAATTAGGAACTCGTTTACAAGGACACCCTTCTACACATGATGGTCTTCCTGGTATTCGCATTGCTTCTGGTTCTTTAGGGCAAGGCTTATCTGTTGCTTTAGGAACAGCTCAAGCTAAAAAAATAAATAATGACGACAACTTGGTATTTACATTACATGGTGATGGTGAATTACAAGAAGGTCAAATTTGGGAAGCAGTAATGTATGCTGCTGCTAATAAAGTAGACAACTTAATCGCAACGGTTGATTATAATGGTCAACAAATTGATGGCTCTACTGAGGAAGTATGTTCTTTAGGAGATCTTAAAGGAAAGTTTGAAGCTTTCGGTTGGGATGTTTTGGAAGTTAAGAAAGGAAATGACCTTGAAGCAATCATTGCTGGATTAAAAGAAGCTAAAGCTAAAACTGGAAAAGGTAAGCCGATCTGTATTTTATTACATACTATGATGGGTAATGGTGTAGACTTTATGATGCACACACATGCTTGGCATGGTAAGGCACCTAGTGACGAGCAATTAGAGAATGCTTTATCTCAAAACCCTGAAACTTTAGGTGATTACTAAGATTTCCCAACATTAATTAAGAAGATCATGAAAAAATATATAGATACAGGAAAAAAAGATACTCGCTCTGGTTTTGGAGTTGGATTGACTGAACTTGGAAGAACTAACCCTAATGTTGTAGCACTTTGTGCTGACCTTATTGGTTCTTTAAAAATGCAAGACTTTATTGATGAAAACCCTGAGCGTTTTTTTCAAACAGGTATTGCTGAAGCGAATATGATTGGTATGGCTGCTGGTTTAACTATCGGTGGAAAAATCCCTTATGCTGGAACTTTTGCAAACTTTGCAACAGGTCGTGTATATGACCAAATTCGCCAGTCTGTAGCTTACTCTGAAAAGAATGTTAAGATTGCTGCATCTCATGCTGGTTTGACACTTGGAGAAGATGGTGCTACTCACCAAATCTTAGAAGATATTGGGTTAATGAAAATGTTACCTGGTATGACGGTTATTAATCCTTGTGATTTTAACCAAACAAAAGCTGCTACGATTGCTAGTGCAGAAATCGACGGACCTGTTTACTTACGTTTCGGTCGTCCAAAAGTAGCTAACTTTACTTCTGAAAATGTTGAAGATTTTGTTGTAGGTAAAGGTATCCAATTACAAGAAGGTACAGATGTAACTATCGTTGCTACTGGCCACTGTGTTTGGGAAGCTTTAATTGCTGCTGAAAAATTAAACGAACAAGGAATTAGTGCTGATGTTATCAACATTCACACTATTAAGCCTCTTGATGAAGAAATCATATTAAAGTCTGTTGCTAAAACAGGATGTATTGTTACTTGTGAAGAGCACAACTACCTTGGTGGTCTTGGAGAGTCTGTTGCCCGTGTATTATCATTAAACAACCCTACTCCACAAGAATACATTGCTACTAAGGATACTTTTGGAGAAAGTGGTACTGCTGTTGAATTAATGGCTAAATATGAGCTTGATGCTCCTGCTATTGAAAAAGCTGCTAAGAAAGTACTTGCTAGAAAATAATTATACTAGCACCTATCTTAAAATATAAAATCCCGATTCGGTTGTTAAACTGAATCGGGATTTTTTTATGCTACAAAAAAGACAACTAATTACTAAACCGCATTTAGAAAACTAGTTCTTTTACTTTCTCTTGAATCTTTTCACTAATATTCGTTGGAAAAGTTCGATCTCCCATGAAGATGTCTGCCATAGCATCACTAAAGCGTTGTCCATATTTCTTTAACAGAAGATTTCTTACTGTTTTTTGTTTATAAAACCACTTCGACAATCTTAATGATGTCATCAATTCGGGCACTAAACGCTCATTGATTTTTTCAAGATACAATGCTTCTACTGACTTTAGGTCTAAAACTCCTTCTACAATAGCATCTGCTACTAAATTCCCACTATAGATTGCATTTGAAATCCCTTCTGCTGTAATTGGGTCTGCAAAACCTGCTGCATCTCCTATTAAAAACACATTATTCTTTACAAATCCATCAGTTCTTGGAGAAACTGGAATTTGAAACCCATGCTTACTGATACTTTTAATATCCTTTATCCCTAATTTATCAATATACTCTTGACACAATTGATGTAAGTTTAGTTTTTTCTTTTGAAAAACACCTACCCCAATAGATAAGTGATTCTTTTTAGGGAAATTCCATGCGTATCCTGCTGGCACCGCATCAATATCAAAACGTACTTCGTTAGAAAACTTAGCATATTCTTCATCACTCACCTCTACTTCATATTCCAATGCCGGTATTAAAGTACGTGTATCTTCACTCCAGCCTGCCATTTTTGCTACGGGACTATAAGCTCCATCGGCAGCAATCACAAACTTAGCCTCTACATCCTCTCCTGTCGTCTTAATGAGTGTAGTATCGTTTTCTTGAAAAACCAATTCCTTAACCTCTACACCTTCTAGTAGCTTTATACCAAATTCTTTTGCTTTCTCTATGATTAAATTATCAAAAGAATCACGCATGATCATACTGATAATCGGCTGTTCTCTTTCTGTACGAAAATGTAGCTTCTTACCTAAATAAATATCTACTGTATGAAATTCCTTTTCTACCACTTCAGAAATATCAAAAGACATGTTCTTTCTTCCTCGATATACAAACCCTCCACCGCATACTTTGTAACGCGGTAAGGTTGCTTTTTCTATCACAACTGTAGATAGTCCTGCTTTTGCTAATTTTAGTGCGGCAGATGCTCCCGAAGGCCCACTTCCTACTATAGCTACATCAAACTTCAGCATATTTCATTTTTTGGGAAAATTAAGTAATTTATGTTTTTTAAAAGACTCTCAACTTATAAATTTTACAAATTTGAATTACACCTTAATTGTTAACACTTCTCCAATCTGGGTAGTATAGCGAGGTGACAATCGTTCTTGGCGCATTTTCCAAGTACGTTTTAAGTCCTGACTAGCTAATTTCAATTTTGTATTTCCTATTTTTTTATTGAGATCATCAATCGTCTTCATTAAAGGTTTATGGCGTGCATCTGAGTTATCAAATAAATTAATTTGTGTATTTTCTTCTGGAGTAAGCCCCATCACAATAACTCCTGCTTTTTTATAACTATAGCCTTCTTTAAAAATTTGTTGTAATCCTTGCTCTGCAAATTTCGCTAATTCTATATCCGAATTGGTCGGATACGGAAATGTGACTACTGTGCTTCCGTAATAAGGCAACTCACCTTTTTTATGCCTGTTTGTTTTTATATACACTAACATCGCATGACAACATGAATGCTGTTTCCTTAACTTATACCCGCAACTAGTCGCAAAAGTAACTATACGTTCTTTAATGTATTCGTAATCCTTATAATCATAATCGAAAGAACGTGTGGTCGCTATATTTTTCTTATCGATTACAGCATCCAAGTCCAAACTAGGTTTTCCTTCTAAATCTCTCTTTAAACGTAAACCTACTACAGACATATTTTTACGTGTCCACTCATCTGACAAGTTTGTAAAATCAAATGCTTTTTTGATCCCCATTTCTTGTAAGCGTTTTTGACGACCTCTTCCAATTCCCCAAACTTTTTCTATAGGAATCCACTTTAATGCTTTCAATCTCTTCTCTTCCGTATCAATAATATGAACTCCCTTAGTTTTAGCTTTAAACTTTTTAGAAATAGTATTAGCTACTTTAGCTAATGCTTTGGTAGGAGCCAAACCAATACTAATAGGAATACCTGTTGCTTGAGTAACTTCCTCTTTAATTTGAAACATATAAGCCTTAAGATCAAAATTTGCATCATATCCTTCAAACTTTAAAAAAGCCTCATCAATACTATACACTTCTATATCTGGAGTAAACGTTTCTAAGAGTCCCATTACCCGCTTACTCATATCTCCATATAAGGCGTAGTTAGAAGAGAATACGTTAATCTTTTTCTGCTTAAATTCTTTATCATATTTAAAGGCGGGTGCTCCCATAGGGATTCCTAACTCTTTCGCTTCATCACTTCTTGCGATCACGCAGCCATCATTGTTAGAAAGTACCGCAATAGGCTTCCCTACGAGATCTGGACGAAAAACGCGTTCACAAGAAGCGTAAAAATTATTGCAATCAATTAAAGCAAACATAAATAGTGTCTTAAAAAGATTTTATGGCATGTTTTACAATTCCCCAAACCATAAAGTCCTTTTCTTCTGTAACTTTTATGGGTTGATACTTGTCGTTTGCTGGCAGTAACCAACAGCATTCTTTCTCTATTTTTATTTTTTTTAAGGTGAACTCTCCATCGACAAAACATACGGCTATACAACCATTTTGTGGAGCTTCACTTTTATCCACTACTAATAAATCTCCATCATAAATCCCGATATCCTTCATCGAATCTCCACTAACCCTACAAAAAAACGTAGCTAGTGGATGCTCGATAAGCTCTTTATTAAGATCTATACGTTGTTCTATGAAATCCTCGGCAGGAGAAGGAAAACCTGCTTTTACTTTTGCGCTTACTAATGGAAAAGAGGCACTATCTGCTTTTCGAGATACCGATCGAATGTCTAATATTTGTATTTCTTTGCCTGCCATCCCTTTCACTTTAAAGCTAAAAAAACACCTTTACTTATTGCAAAAGTGTTCCTATATTTTTTTTTAACATTCTCTATACGACCAGAACTTATTCTGTTGTTTCAAAATTACGAGTCTTGAAATACGAATATATTTTAAACACCCCCCAAACAACTATAGCAACTGCCATAACTATCCTCCATTTTGGCATAGGTGTCCCACTTAATATTTGATAAAAACGAAAGCCTCCAAGTGCTACAAAAAGCAACCCCCATAATAAATCGGATGAACGATGCGGCGAAGTCTGTGGTGTATCCATAGACATAAATTGATTTTAATTGTATGATACAAAGATACGAAATTCTATGCGTTAAAATATTTGCTATCCCAGATCGCTGTATTAAAATGCTTTCCTTTTGCAAAGGCATAATAAATTACTATTGCCACTACTGACTTAAACATAAACAAAAATTCAAGAAAAAATCCTATTGTCGGGTTTTGTGCAGGAAAGAACATCCCTTCTGGAATACACAATGTAACCAAAAGGCTTATAGCTAAACATACGATCAATAAATTTTCAACCCCTTTAAAACACCAAGCCCATATCTTTCTATACCAAGCTAAGTCTTTACCCCATTTATGTACCAAATAATAATAGTCTTTATTAATTGGTATGAATAATAACGGATCATCTGCATTACTTAATTTAAATAACTTTGAAGGAGCCATAATTTTAAATCCGCTATATCTAGCTTCATTAAGACGTTCCAAGTCTTTAATTTTAGAAATAGCTTCTTGAGGAATATCTCCTTTAAAATAATATGAGCTTAAAAAACGTAGACGATAATCGATACAAATCTTTTTGATTTCATCTATATGAAATACATTTCCCTTCTCTAGTTTGCTTTGATTGAAGTAATTTTGAACAGCCTCCCTTTTAGGCTTTTCTTTTAATCGCATTAAGACCGAAACATCTGATAGGTGTTGATCTATCCAAATTACATCTAAGTAATTTTGCAGCTCTTCGGAACTAGGAACTCCTCTACCTTCCCTAAGCTTTTGCTCGATATCTAGATTTCGCCAACTCATATCCTAACTATTTTTCATAAAATTACGTCAGGATCATGCATTACAAAAGTTAAAAAATAATATAAAAAGGGTATTGAAATAATATAAATATCACTTCAATTCCCTTTTCAATAAATCTATTAAGAGACCTTTATCTCAACTCAGCTCCTAATTCTCCTTCGAAGCTTTGCTGAAATTTACCCATAATCTTATCCACCTGCTTATCTGTTAATGTTTTATGAACATCCTGAAAAGTAAAGCTGACAGCATAAGACTTTTTACCCTCTGGCAACTTATCTCCTTCATAAACATCAAAAAGGTTAACATTCTTCAAAAGTTTCTTTTCATTTTTGAAGGCCAACTCATAAATCTGTTGGTAGCTTACTTTAGCATCTAGCAATAATGCAAAATCACGACGCACTGCTTGATATTTTGGAATATCTGTGATAGAAATATTTTTGCCTTTCAATTGACCGACAATAGCTTCCCATTGAAAGTCTGCAAACAATACTGGCTGACTAATACTAAAAGCTTTCGCTATTTTAGGATTTACTACCCCAAATTCTACCAGCACTTTATTTCCTTGTTGTAATACTAAACCTTCTGAAAACACATCGGTATTAATTGGAGCTTCTTTTAGGT
Organism: uncultured Aquimarina sp.; assembly: GCA_947499005.1. Lineage (GTDB taxonomy): Bacteria > Bacteroidota > Bacteroidia > Flavobacteriales > Flavobacteriaceae > Aquimarina. The sequence goes on along the minus strand of CANMML010000009.1, from coordinate 135,152 downwards.
TTTTGATTCCTAAACGAGCGAATATCCCATTAATCACTGCTTTCAAATAGAAGAAACTACTATTTTGTGAAGCTAATGCCCAAGACTCTGGAGATTGATTTCCTGTAACAAAAATACTCAGGTGCTTTAGCTCTTTATTTCCTTCTTCTGTTTTATGATAAGTTTTCCCGAATTCAAATAATTTTAAATCGGAATTTTTTCTATTGATATTATAGCTTACTGCTTCTAATCCTGAAAACAGTAAAGACTGACGCATCACAGACAAATCGGCACTTAATGGATTCAGCATAGAAACATTAGCTTCTTCCTTCAATTCATCAACTAGCTCAATGTATTTTGGTGTAGTTAAAGAATTTGCCATAATTTCATTAAACCCTTGTCCTACTAATTGATCTGCAATCCTATTTTGTACCTGATAGTCTTCAATACGATTAACAGGAGCAATAGATGCATTTAATTTAGAAGTAAAACCTACGTTGTTGTAACCATATACACGTAGAATTTCCTCGATTACATCGGCTTCTCTTTGTACATCATTACGATAGGCTGGCACTGTTAACCCCAATCCTTTTTCGGTAACACTATTAACTTTAATTTCTAAAGAGGTTAATATGTTTTTAATCGTTTCACGAGGCAACTCCTCTCCTATTAATTTTGCTGTATTTTCGAAAGAAAGAAATACTTGGAAGTCTTCTATCTTCTTAGGATATAAGTCTAAAATATCGCTAGCTAGTGTTCCGCCTGCAATTTCTTGAATTAATAAAGCAGCACGTTTTAATGCATACTTGGTATGATTTGGATCGATCCCCCTTTCAAAACGGAAAGAAGCATCGGTATTTAATCCATGTCTTTTCGCTGTCTTACGAATGCTTACAGGGTTAAAGTAGGCACTTTCTAAAAAGATTTGACTTGTACTTTCTGTAACTCCAGAAGTTGCCCCTCCAAGTACACCTGCAATACACATTGGTGTATCCCCATCACAAATTACAATATCGTCTTCATGTAATTCTCTTTCGACATCATCAAGCGTTGTAAACTTTGTTCCTGCAATTGCAGTCTTAACTTCTACTTTACCTGTTTTTATTGCTACAGCATCAAAAGCATGAAGTGGTTGTCCTAATTCGTGCATCACGTAATTCGTGATATCAACAACATTATTCTTAGGAGTTAAGCCTATTGCTTTTAATCTATTCTTAATCCATTCTGGTGACTCTGCTACTTTTACCCCAGTTAGTGTTACCCCACAATATCTAGGGATAAGATCGTAATTTGCTACTTCAATATCTACCTTTAAGGTACGAGAATCTACATGCCAGCTACTTACCGAAGGACTAATTAATTCTAAATTTACTCCTTGCTGTAATAATCCTGCTTTTAGATCCCTAGCGGTTCCAAAATGGCTCATTGCATCTGCACGGTTAGGGGTCAAGCCTATTTCAAAAACAAGGTCGTTCTCTACATTAAATACTTCTGCTAGTGGAGTACCTACTTCAATCGATTCATCCAACACCATGATTCCGTCATGACTTTCTCCAAGTCCTAATTCATCTTCAGCACAAATCATCCCAAAGCTTTCCTCTCCACGAATCTTTCCTTTTTTAATTTTAAAAGACTCCCCTTCTGCTGTAAACAATTCTGTCCCGATGGTAGCTACAGCTACTTTCTGACCAGCAGCCACATTTGGTGCACCACATACAATCTGAACTGGAGCTTCCTGCCCTAAATCGACTTTAGTTACTCTTAGTTTATCTGCATTTTCATGCTGCTTGCATTCTAATACATGACCAACTACTATTCCTTTCAACCCTCCTTTTACACTTTCAAAAGCTTGTATTCCTTCTACTTCCAGTCCTAAGTCTGTCAATAATTCGCCTGCTTTTTCTGCTTCCCAGTCTAAGTTTAGAAATTGTTTTAACCAATTGTATGAAATCTTCACGTTCTTGCTCTTTTTAATCCCTATCAAGGATCTAATTATTCGAGGAACTCCCCGCCTTTATAAAAACTTAATTATCAAAATCAACTCCTTAGCATACTTTACCAAAGGAAATTGATCTGTTTTAATTGAATCTTCTTCTTTTCGATAATTCAATCAAGATTCACTTCTTTTAAAAGTGAACCGCAAATATAATAATACCCAAGTGAAAATAGATACTATCAATCTTTCAGTTTTCGTATATATTTTTTGAATTGTTTTTAATAATTCTAAATAATAAATATCATATTATCTTACTTTAAAAACACTTCCTTAAGCTCCTATTGGCTAATTTTGTATTAAATACGAAGGAGATGAACAAAGGATTATATATTGCTACAAGTGAATCCAATAGCGGTAAGTCAATTGTCGTATTGGGTCTAATGCGCACCTTTTTAGGAAAAAACCCTAGAGTAGGATATTTTAGACCTATTATCGATGACTTTAATGAAGGTGGAATAGATAATCACATAAATACCGTGTTGACTCATTTCGATCTAGATATTTCTTTTGATGAAGCCTATGGGTTTACTCGCTCTGAAGTATTAGAAAAATACAATGAAGGAAAAGATGGCGAAGTCTTCGATATATTAATTCAGAAGTTTAAAAAACTAGAAGAACGCTTTGATTTTATTGTGGTTGAAGGAACAGACTTCTCTGACCAACACAGTATTATTGAATTTGACATCAATGTATTAATTTGTAAAAACTTTGGAATTCCCGCCATTATCGTTTCTAATGGATTGAATAAAAAAGTGAATGAAATTACCGGAACCTTAAAGTTAGCTTACGATACTTTTAAAATAAAAGATGTAGAAGTTTCGGCTGTCGTTGCTAATAAGGTTAACGAAGACAATACTAAAGCTGTTCAAGATAAGCTAGACTTTATGTTAGGCTCAAAAGCGGAAACTATTGTGATCCCAGAGATCAAAACGCTTAAAAGCCCTACTGTAAAAGAGATTTGCGAATACCTACATGGTAAAGTACTCTTTGGGGATCAATACCTTAACAATCTTGCCGAAAATTTTGGTGTCGGTGCAATGCAATTGCATAACTACTTAACGCATTTAAAAGAAAATAGTCTGGTAATAACACCAGGAGATCGATCGGACATTATTCTAGGAGCGCTTCAAGCTAGTATATCTTCTAATTATGCTAAAATATCAGGAATCGTATTAACGGGAGGAATTATCCCAGAAGATTCGATTATGAAATTAATAGAGGGGGTAAAATTAAGTTTACCTATAATTTCTGTAGAAAAAGGAACTTTTGAAGTGACCAATAAAATTGGAAATATTACTTCTAAAATTTATGCAGATAACACCCAAAAGATCAATACCTCGATTGCCACTTTTGAAAAGCATGTAAATACAGATCGTCTAGCAGAACGTTTAATTACTTTCGAAAATACCTTATTGACACCCCGTATGTTTCAATACAATCTATTGAAACGTGCGCAGACAATGAAAAAACGTATTGTTTTACCAGAAGCATATGATGAACGTATATTACGAGCTGCTTCTCGTTTAATTGATGTTGACGTAGTAGACATTACGCTATTAGGAGATTCGGAAAAGATTCTACAAAAAGCATCGAAACTCGGAATCTTAGATAATATAGAGAAAGCTACTATTATTGATCCTGTAACATATGAACATTTCGATGATTACGCTTCTACTTTTTACGAATTACGTAAACACAAAAATGTAAACATAAACATGGCTCGTGATTTCATGAGAGATGTTTCCTATTTCGGAACAATGATGATCTATAAAGGTCATGTAGATGGAATGGTTTCTGGAGCTGTAAATACTACACAGCATACCATAAGACCTGCATTGCAATTTATAAAAACCAAGCCTACAGCCTCTGTGGTTTCTTCTGTATTCTTTATGTGTTTAGAAGATCGCGTTTCTGTATTTGGAGATTGCGCTATTAATCCAAACCCTAATGCTGAGCAATTAGCCGAAATCGCAATAGCATCAGCAGATACAGCGATTAACTTTGGTATTGAACCAAAGGTTGCTATGTTGTCTTATTCTTCTGGTTCTTCTGGAAAAGGAGCCGATGTAGATAAGGTACGCGAAGCTACTCTAATCGTAAAAGAAAAACGTCCTGATTTAAAAATTGAAGGCCCTATTCAATATGACGCAGCTGTAGATATACATGTAGGAAAAAGTAAGTTGCCAAACTCTGAAGTAGCTGGACAAGCAAGTGTACTTATTTTTCCAGATCTAAATACAGGAAATAACACCTATAAAGCTGTACAACGAGAAACTGGTGCTTTGGCCATTGGTCCTATGTTACAAGGGTTAAACAAACCTGTAAATGACTTAAGTCGAGGATGTACCATTGACGATGTTTACAACACTGTAATTATTACTGCTATACAAGCTCAAGAAATATAACACCCCATATCATTAACATGCAAATATTAGTTATCAACTCTGGAAGTTCTTCAATAAAATTCCAATTGTTCCAAATGCCATCACAAGAGGTATTATCTTCTGGATTAGTAGAACGTATTGGACTCGAAGAAGCTCAAATTACATACAAAAAGTCTGGAGAAAAATTTAGTAAAGTAACAGATATTCCTAACCACAAGATAGGACTTGAACTTGTTGCTGGTTATCTTTTAGATAAGAAGATTGGGGTAATCGATTCTACCGATGATATTGCAGCTGTTGGTCATCGTGTAGTGCATGGTGGAAGTTCTTTTTCAGATACGGTTGAAATTACTTCGGAAGTAAAAAAAGAAATTGAAAATCTATTTAGCCTAGCTCCATTACATAACCCAGCAAACTTGCAAGGAATTGAAGTTGCAGAGGAAATTTTCACAAAAGCAAAACAAGTTGCTGTTTTTGATACTGCTTTTCACCAAACCATGCCTTCTGTAGCTTACAAATACGCTCTTAAACCCGAATTTTTAGAAAAGCATAATATTCGTGCTTATGGATTCCATGGAACCTCTCACAAATACGTTAGCCAACAGGCTATCGATTATCTAGGGGCTGAAAATTCTAAAAACATCATTACTATTCACTTAGGAAATGGGTGTAGTATGGCTGCTGTAAAAAATGGTAACTGTATAGATACTTCTATGGGACTAGCTCCATTAAATGGTCTTATTATGGGTACCCGAACTGGGGATATTGATCCTTCGATTATTTTTCATTTACAAGGTCAATTAGAATACTCTATAAAGGACATCAATAATTTATTGAATAAACAAAGTGGTATGGTCGGCCTAACAGGCTTAAGCGATATGCGTGACATTACCGCAGCAGCCGAGTCGGGAAATGAAGCTTGTAATGAAGCTTTAGAAATGGCTGCCTATCGTATTAAAAAATTTATTGGTAGTTATACCACAGCTATGAATGGCCTTGATGCTATTGTATTTACCGCTGGTATCGGAGAAAATTCGCATGTAATGCGTCGATTATCTTGTACTAATATGGATGTTTTAGGAATTCAATTGGATCAAGAAAAAAATCTAAAACGCTCTGGCGAAATTCGAGAGATCCAATCTAAGGATTCGAAAGTAAAGATCTTGGTTGTTCCTACAGATGAGGAAGCTGAAATTGCAAATCAAGCTTTTGACTTGGTTAAGTAATGGAATAATTATCATCAAAATCAGTTAAAATTCCAATTGGACGCAAAATTGACAGTATTTTGCAATAGTAAAAAAGCGCAAAGTCGGGAGACGTTTGCGCAGCTTTTCTTTTAATATTTAATTCCTCTTCGAAGAGCAAATAGCTATGCACTATACAAATTGTTGTAAGCTTTTTAATTTTTAGATTCTAGTTTTTCTAGTCTTTTTTGTATATCTAATATGTTTTTATTTTCTTCTTTTAACCTACCTATTTCTTTTTGTTGTTCTATTGTATAAAGAGTTAATTCCTCAATCTTCTGTAATAGTTTATTTACAATTTCAGAAACTTTCATATCATTTTTACGGAATTCATCTGCTGAAGGAATTTCTGGTAAATGCTTGTTTTCTTTTATATAGTTTTCAACTTCAGAAAGGGAACGTAGGTTATAATCATCATTAAAAACCCAATCAGGAGCATCATTTGCTAATACTTTTATTTCCTTAGCCCAAATGTGACCATTAACAGATAATTTGTTTTTAGGGTCAGAAGTGCCAATACCTACCTTACCAGTATTAGTGATAAACATACTTGTATTATAATTAGTCCCATTGTTATTCGTTAAGAATTTCAAATTTCCAGAACTTGACAAAAAACCATCATGCGTATTTGAAGTGATTCCAAATGCTGATTTTGCTCCATTACCCCTTTCTATACTATATTGTACGTAAGAATCAGATTTTAAAAGTAGATTGCCTTTAACTTCTAGTTTTTGTGAGGGGCTCGTTGTGCCAATACCAATATTTCCATTAGGATTTATGTGCATTGATTCGATAGGGGTTTGAGAACCATTCATTGTTCTGAATCTCAAACCAATCCTACTACTGTAAATTCCTCTAAAAGTTGATATCGAAGCATAAAAACTTCTATTATCTGTTGTAAATCGAATACCCTTATCTACCGCATTATTACTCTTTGATGAAGATGAAATATAAAAATCTCCATTATTAATATGCAATTTAGAAAGAGGTGAATTGATTCCAATTCCTACCTGTCCTGAATTATCAATAAACATACTTGTATTGAAGTTATTAGAATTTTTGTTAGTCAAGAATTTTATACTACCAGAACTAGCGAGGAAAGCTTCATGAGAGTTAGAAGTAATTCCAAATGCTGAATTGGCATTATTTGATCTTTTTATTCCATATTGTACGTACCTATCTGAATCCAATAAAATACTACCATCAAAAGTTTGGTTTTGTGCTGTTATTATTATGATTTTAAAGCTAAATAATAGACTAAATACTAGATGTTTCATTTGAATATTTTTTGTGCAAATATAGATATAACATTATGTTTAAACGTAATGAATTGCTTACAACATAAATATATAACACACTCCCTATAAAGCAAAACTTCTTATTTCTTTATCAAGCCTTTAAAATAATCGTAAAGCACTCCTTTAGTTATTTGTGCTCCTTGCTGTACGATTTTAAACTTATCAAGGTTTTTATCTTCATTATAATCTTTAGAAGCAGAGAAAAATTCAACATCTTCACTCATTAAATTTTCTTGTAACCATTGATATCCCTCTTTAGTAAGCAAATCAATCTCTGGATTCTTTACTCGAATAGCGATCAAATCCATTTTTTCTTCAACCAAATGAAATAAGTGAATTTGATTGGTAGAAAAATGTTCTAAAAATTGAACTTTATCTAACACTCCTTCCCAAACCAAGTCACTAAAAACATCTATTTCTTGTTCTGCGACCTCGGGTTTATTGAGTTTTATATCTGCCCATTCTTTGGCGTCTATAGATTGTGTAGCTAAAAAGTTAGCAAACTCTTCATGCATTTCCTCTAACTGCTCTTTAGTTAGTCTAGCGTATTTCATCTTTTAATTATTAGAAATAAAAAAATCCGCTACAAAAGTAGCGGATCTTATTTATAGTTGGATGATGTAATTATGCTTTATCAGCTACCACATCAAATGCTACATTCTTTACTACAGATCTGTGGAAACGAATAGATGCTTCGTAGCTACCTAAACGCTTAATATTTCCACCAGGAACATTAATAAATTTCTTATCGATAGAAACCCCTCCTTTTCCTAAAGCCTCTGCAACATCAGCATTAGTAATAGACCCGAATAATTTACCTCCAGTACCAGACTTGGCTATAATTTTGATTTCTAATGCAGCCACTTTTTCAGCTTGTGCACTTGCTTCATCAACAACTTTTTGCTCTTTAAAAGCTCTTTGCTTTAAGTTTTCAGCCAATACTTTCTTTGCAGAAGTAGTTGCTAAAATTGCAAAACCTTGTGGTATAAGGTAGTTACGACCGTAACCATTCTTCACTTCTACTATATCGTCAACGAATCCTAGATTCTCAACGTCTTTCTTTAATATAAGTTCCATAATTACTGGTCAAATTATTTCATTAAATCCGCTACATATGGTAATAATGCCAAGTGACGAGCTCTTTTTACTGCAACACTTACTTTACGTTGGAATTTCAAAGAAGTTCCTGTAAGGCGTCTTGGTAAAATTTTACCTTGCTCATTCAAAAAACCTAATAACCAATCTGGATCTTTATAATCCACATACTTGATACCAGACTTTTGGAAACGACAATATTTTTTCTCTTTTGTTGTCTCTATGTTCAACGGAGTTAAATATCTAATTTCTCCGTCTTTCTTTCCTTTAGCTTGTTGCTCTAAACCTGCCATAACTACTAAGCTTTTTGTTTAAGTTTTTCTCTTCTTCTCTCAGCCCAAGACACAGCATGCTTATCTAACTTCACTGTCAAATAACGCATAACACGCTCATCACGACGGAAAGTTAATTCTAAAGCATCTATCGCCTCTCCTTTTACTTGGTACTCAAATAAGTGGTAAAATCCACTTTTCTTGTGTTGGATAGTGTAAGCTAATTTTTTTAGCCCCCAATCCTCTTTTGAGATCATTTTGGCACCGTTAGAAGTAAGGATTTCCTCAAACTTGCTAACTGTCTCCTTTATCTGGTCATCAGATAAAACGGGATTCAAAATGAAAACAGTTTCATAATGGTTCATAAAAACAAAATTTAATTCAGGCTGCAAAAATAGTTAAAATATTTCAATCTACGAATAGTTTTTATTTTGTCGATTAAAGGTTTTTTTGAGGGGATGAAATTCAGTTTTCTTCGACTAAGTTTCAAATTAATTTGTTTTTACGGATAAATATAGTTAAACTTGGAGGTAAATTTTTGCTGATGTCACAAACTACTATTCTAAAATGTGCTATTGTAGACGATTCACGTCTTCAACGCTTAGCAATCGTAAAACTAATCGAAGGACACCCTGCCTTGGATTTAGTTGCTGAATGGAATAATGCCATTGAGACAAAAAACGGCCTTTTAGATACTCCTGTAGACCTATTATTCTTAGATATTGAAATGCCAATATTAACAGGTTTTGACCTTTTAGATGATTTAGAGCACAAGCCAAAAATTATTTTTGTCACAGGAAAAACAAAATATGCATTTAAAGCATTCGATTACGATGCTGTAGATTATCTTAGAAAACCGCTAAAAAAAGAGCGTTTTTATGCTGCTGTTGACAAAGCTTTAGCAAGTAGCGGAGCAGGGAGCATTACAGCTGGACAAGTGATCCCAGAAGAGGAGTTTATTTTTGTGAAAAGCAACTTGAAAAAGAGAAAGATTTACTTGAATAATCTTAAATATGTTGAAGCCTTGGGTGATTATGTAAAATTGATCATGGACAATAGCGATCCTGTTATTGTATTAGCTACAATGAAATCTTTTGAGGCCCAACTACCCGAAGATCGTTTTTTAAGAGTACATAAGTCTTACATCGTTAATTTACAAAAAGTAGAACGTTTCAATAGTAGAAATATTGAGATTGAAAATGATCAAATCCCTGTGAGTAGACATAAAAAATCTGCACTAAGTGAAGCATTAGGTGCTTAAGTTAAAATTTAGATTTTAATGGGACTACAAAAGTCATTATTGTATCATTATTCTACTTAGTTAAAACGCTAATCTCTTATTCCTTAGGAAAATAGATCACAACTACATTCAGCATAATGCATATTTAACTTCATATGCACTTTTATGCAACGATATTAAAAACATACTACAACAGAGCGTTAGATTTTCCCTAGAATTATTTTATCTTTGCAACTCACTTATTGGCAATGATAAAATACTTTCTCCTATTTATTATAGGGCTCACTCAATTCGTTTACGCTCAACAAAACTCGAACTATAACACAACTACTATTGATAGTATTTTAAAAGTAAACGCAAATACTATTGTTAGGAGTAACGAAATGCTAGTTACAATACACAGTCAAAACAAAATGACTGTAAGTCGTTCTATTGCAATTACAGTTCTTAATGAAAAAGGGGAAAAAAATATTTCATTCTCTCAAGGCTACTCTCCCTATGTCAAAATTAAAAACATAGAGACTGTTGTTTTTGATAAGCACGGAGAAGAAATCAAAAAAATTAGAAAAAAAGATTTTGGAGACTTCAGTAATACAGATTTAAGTACAATAGCCTCTGATTTCAGATACAAAGCCTTTAGATATATGGGACATCAATTTCCTTACACTGTCGAATATTCCTGTGAATATGAAAGTTCTAGTACTGGACATCTCCCAACGTTTTATTTCTTAAACGGCTTCAATAGGTCAATCGAATATTCTAAATTTCAAATTATAAATGAAACCAATATACCAATCAGACATAAATTGGTGAATATTGACAGTATCGAATTAAAAACCACAAATTCGGATAAAGAAATTGTTTTTGAAACCCAAAACATAAAAGCTATTAAACGCGAATTGTATACACCAAAATACACAGACATCTTCCCTCATGTTAAATGTGCTTTAAATGATTTTACACTAGTAGATGTATCGGGCTCTACAACTGATTGGAATTCTATGGGCTTATGGCAATACAATAATCTTCTAATCAACAGAAATGAGCTTCCTAAAGAAACGACTGATTACATAACAGATTTAGTTAAAAATGAAGAAAACGATATTGATAAAGCAAAAAAAATATATGAATATGTTCAAAGCAAAACAAGGTATGTTAGTATACAACTGGGCATAGGTGGTTGGAAACCTATGCTTGCTGAAGAAGTAGACAAAACAGGATATGGAGATTGTAAGGCTTTAACTAATTATACCAAAGCATTATTAGACTCACAAAATATAGAGTCTTATTATAGTGTTATCTATGGAGGAAACGAAATTAAAAGCATCGATAAAGATTTTGTTTCCATACAAGGAAATCATGTCATCTTAAATTTACCCAATAATGGCAATGATATTTGGTTGGAGTGCACTAGTCAAACCAATCCTTTTGGGCATATTGCTGGTTTTACAGATAATAGAAACACCCTTGTAGTTACTCCTGAAGGTGGAGTTATTAAAAAAACAAAACATTACACGGCCGAGGATAATTTAGCTGAATCAAATACTTCTGTGATCATTAAAAGTGATAACACCGCTACAGGTAATTTTGAATGTAAATCTCAAGGCATTCAGTACTCAAAAAATAGCCGTATTCAGCATGAAAAAGAAAAAGAACGCTATTACAATGAAATCAAATTCAAAAGCCGAAGAAATCTAAGAACTAAAAATATTCACTACGAATCATTACGTGATAGCGCTGTTTTTGTTGAACGTTTTGACTTCGAGATTTCATCCTTTTGCAACAAAGCTGGTAACAAACTTATATTTAATCCATTCCCATTTTCAAACACTTTTAACACCACATTTAAAAAAGACAGAAAACAGCATATTGTAATAAGTCGTGGCACAAAAAGCATAGATCACTACCAATTTTCATCCCCTAATAATTTTAATTTTCATAAAGCACCAAAGCCTATTTCTCTTGAATCTAAATTTGGAAGCTATTCTTTGAAAATAGAGAAGGAAGATCCTGAAAATTTCAGAATTACTCGAGAATTCAAGTTAAATGAAGGAAATTACCCTCCACAAGAATCAATTGATTTTAATGCCTTCATAACATCTGTTAAAAATTACGATAAAGCAAAAATCATACTAACTAAACATTTATAATCGATGATTACATTACTATGTAAACGTATTACCTACCTCCTATTTATATTCTTTTTCATCTTTACCATTTCTTACAGTAAAGAAAAAAGAGAAAAAGTAACGATCGAGCAATTAAAAGAAACATCATATCCATTAGAATCCAACGCACCTGCTGTTATACTTAACGAAAGTAAGGAAATACAATATGTATACAATCAAAATGAAGGATTTACTATTCACACCAAATTCTATAGACGAATTAAAATCTATAAAGAAGATGGATTACGCTGGGGAACTCATAATATTCATTTATTTTATGGTAATTCTGCTCAAGAAAAAGCAAGCAATATAAAGGGAGTTACATATAACTTAGTTGATGGTAAAATTGAAACTGAAAAATTATCAAAAAAAGGAATTTTTGAGCCAGAGAACAAAAATGATCATGAAAAAAACCAAAAAATTACACTACCCAAAGTAATTGTGGGCTCAATTATTGAATATTCATACACAAAGATCTCTCCATATTATACCTACATCCCCCCAATTTATTTTGAAAGACGAATTCCGATAGCAAATATTGATGTTAATATTGAAATTCCTGAATTTTACACTTATCAAATACAAACACGTGGCGAATATCCAATTCAGATTAATAGAAACACCAAAACGAGTAATGCGCAGTTTACCTCAATAACAAGGTCTAGTGGTAATGGTTTTACTACTGTGAGATCACAATCTAATTTTGAAAAAATAGACTTTTTATCTAACGTTTATAAAGTAAAGCAAACAAATATACCATCACTATCCGACGAGCCCTTTGTTCCATTTATTTGGAATTATGCGACTACATTAGAATTCTATCTAAAGTCTATTCGTTACCCTAATGGACCAGAAAAAGTCTATGCATATAGCTGGGATGATGTTTTAAAGAAATTAACGGATAGATCTAGCTATAAAAGTGAAGTCTCTAAATCAGATTATTATAAAAAAGACCTTTCCTTATTAAATCTACAACCAGGTAATGAAAAAGACAATGTCTTAAAAATCTATGAGTTTATAAAAAAATCTATCCGATGGAATAAACGTTACACATCTATGGCCTACAGAGGAGTTAAAAAAGCCTACAAAGATGGTGTTGGCAGTAGTGGACAAATCAATACAATCCTTATTTCGGCATTGCAGCATTCAGGTATCAAAGCAAGACCTGTATTTGTAATAAGTAACAAATCTAGAAAATCTATTTTTCCTAATATAAATGCTTTTGATTATGCTATTACTGAGGTTACTTTAAGTAATAACTCTAAAATATATTTAGATGCTACGCAAAAATCAGGCATACCAAATCTACTACCTAAAAGAGTAATACAAGGAAGTGGAAAATTACTTAGTAATAATAAAACTGCAGTTCCTATAAATTTAAGAATTATTAAGCCATCTAAGGTACAAAGTATGCTTAATTATACTATCAATGAAAATGGAATTGCTGTTGGTAAACTACAAGAAAGAAGAGGCGATTATGCAGCTTTACAACGTAGAAATTACTTAAAAAAAGGAAACGATCAGAATATTGATTTCTTAAAAAAACACTATAACTTAAATGAAATAACCAACTATCAAAATAATGGCAAAGATGATCCTTACCAAAAAGTGAAGGAATCCTTTGAATTTGAAGATGCAGATAGAATAACTGTAGTTGATAATGAAATCTACGTCTACCCAATGTTATTTTTGAAAAAGAATGACAACCCTTTAAAACAAGAATCCCGTAAATTCCCTGTAGATTGGGAATACCCTATAGAAAAATCATATATCATCAACATATCAGTTCCTGAAAACTATACCATTGAATCAATTCCTGAAAATACTACTATAGGTTTACCTAATAATTTAGGTTTTTTTAAGTTTACTACTATGACTATAGGAAACTCTATAACTATTAGAGTTTCCGAAAAGTTAAGTAAGGCTTTCTTTCCTATTAATGAATATAAAACGCTTCAAGAATTCTACAAAATTTTGGTAGAAAAGCAGAATGAACAGATCGTATTGAAGAAAAAATAGTATCAACAATATACTTTACTATAGAACACTTTATTTAAACAAAAATGCCACTCGAAATTCGAGTGGCATTTTCATATACGATAATTCGAAATGAATTATACTTTATGACGTACGTAGAAAGTCTTTTTCTCTAAGTACTGCTCAAATCCATATTTACCATCTTCTCCTCCAGAACCAGATAATTTATATCCGTTATGGAATCCTTGATGTTGCTCCCCATGACCACGATTAACATAGATCTCTCCATATTCTAACTCGTCGTTACACTTCATGATCGTATTCATATCATTTGTGAAAACCATAGCAGCTAAACCATACTCACAGTCATTAGCGAATCCAATTACTTGCTCGAAAGAAGAGAACTTCAATACTGGTAAGATAGGTCCAAATGACTCCTCATGTACGATAGTCATATCCTGAGTAACATTTGTTAATACCGTTGGCTCGAACCAGAAACCTTTTTCAAATTGAGCTCCTTCAGGACGCTTTCCTCCTGCTGCAATAGTAGCTCCTTCTTTTACAGAAACTTCTACTAAATGCTCCATATGCTTAAGTTCTGACCCATTTACTTTTGGTCCCATATCAGTATCATCCAACATTGGATCTCCAACTTTCAATGCTTTTGTAGCAGCCAAGAATTTATCCATGAATACATCATAAATATCTTCATGAACATACATACGCTCATTACAAGTACATACCTGACCACAGTTATCAAAACGAGAATGTAAGGCAGATTCTACAGCAGCATCTATATCAGCATCAGCAAATACTATAAATGGAGCTTTACCACCTAACTCTAACTGAACGTGAGTTAAGTTTTGAGCTGCATTACGAGCGATTTGTTGTCCAACTGGCGTAGATCCTGTCATTGTAACCATCTTACAGATTGGACTTTCAACTAAAGCATTACCCATAGCACGACCAGGTCCTGTTAAGATATTGATAACACCGGCAGGAATACCTACTTTGTTTGCTAAGTTTCCTAACTCTAATGTTGCTAATGGAGTCTCAGAAGTTGGCTTGATTACAATTGAGTTACCAGCCACTAATGCTGGACCTAATTTACGTCCTGCTAATGCAAATGGGAAATTCCAAGCAGTAATAGCAACTACTACACCACGAGGCACTTTTTGAATCCAAATTTGCTCGTTAGGGTTATCAGAAGGAATAATATCTCCTTCGATACGACGTGCACCTTCAGCTGCATACTCAATAAAAGAAGCTGTAACAGCAACTTCCATTTTTGCTACTTTTAAAAGCTTACCTTGTTCTTTAACTAATAGCTCCGCTAAATACTCTGAATTAGCCTTGATTTCATTAGCTAAAGCGTATAAGTATTCAGCACGCTTTCTTGCCGGAAGTTTCTTCCATTCTTTTTGTGCTTTATCTGCTACCTCTAAAGTTTCGATTGCTTCTTCAGCAGTACCATTTTGCACTTTTGCAACTAACTCTTCCGTAGAAGGGCTAATTACATCAATTGTTTCACCAGATGTAGATTTTCTCCACTCACCACCGATGAATAATTCATATTCTTTTACAGCCATGTGATTTTATTTTACTAAGTTAAATTTATATAGAAAAAAGAAAAGAGAGTACAGAAAATAGACTTTTATGATTAAAATACATTAAAAATAAATTTTATCTCTTTTCTATCCTCTATTTTCTCTTTTCCAAAACGAGACTATCGTCCCATCCATCCACCATCAACTAACATAATACTACCCGACATATAAGAGGCAGCATCAGAACATAAGAATACAGTTGGACCAGCAAAATCTTCTGGTTGACCCCAACGTCCAGCAGGAATACGTGCTAAAATTGAATTGGCACGTTCTGGATTATTTCTTAATGCTTCAGTATTATCTGTAGAGATATAACCAGGAGCAATAGCGTTTACATTAACACCACTACCAGCCCACTCATTTGCAAAAGCCATTGTTAACTGACCGATCGCTCCTTTAGAAGCTGCATATCCTGGAACGGTAATTCCTCCTTGGAAAGTTAATAAAGATGCTGTAAATACAACTTTACCAGAACCACGAGCAACCATTTCTTTCCCGATTTCACGAGTTAAAATAAATTGCGCATTTTGGTTTACCTCAATTACTTTATCCCACATTTCATCTGGGTGCTCTGCAGCAGGCGTTCTTAGAATAGTACCTGCATTATTAACTAAAATGTCAATAACTGGGAAATCTGCCTTTACTGCATTAATAAAACCATATAAGGCTTTACGATCACCAAAATCACATTGGTATGCTTTAAAGTTTTTACCAGTAGCTTTTACTTCAGCTTCAACTGTACTTCCTTCTAATTCTAGAGAAGCACTAACACCAATAACATCAGCTCCTGCTTCAGCTAAAGCAACAGCCATAGCTTTACCAATACCTCTTTTACATCCTGTTACTAAGGCTGTTTTACCTTCAAGATTAAATTTATTTAAAATGCTCATTATTAATTTCTATTTTTTATAATTGACAATCCATTAACACTTTTAATCCATTAGGATTTTTATCAATGTTTTCAAACACTTCCTGAATGTTTGATAACGGCTGAACATCAGTAATCATTTCTTCAAATGGTAACTCGTTAGCCGTAATTAAAGCAATTGATTTCTCATAATCTTCTTTCTCATAAACACGAGCTCCGATTAATTTCAATTCTTTCCAGAAGAACTTAAATAAGTTTACTGGCTTAGGTTGTCCGTGAATAGCGACCATAACGATTCTTCCACGAATACCAGCTACTTCTGTCATAACATCCAAAGCTGGTTGTACCCCTGCAACTTCAAAAACTACATCAGCCAAACGACCTTCTGTTTTCTCTCTTACATATTCTACTAAGTCTAATTCTGCAGGACTAACACAGTCAAACCCTAAGTCTTTAGCCTTTTGAATACGAACAGGGTTCACTTCTGAAATAATCACATTAGCTCCTGTATCTTTAGCAACCATAGCTACTAATAAACCGATTGGTCCACCACCAAGAATCACAGCAGTTTCACCCGCTTTTAATTCTGATAAACGAACATCGTGAGATGCTACTGATAATGGCTCGATTAACGCTGCTAACTTCAATGAAGTTTCTGCTTTTAACTTGTGCAATGTAAATGCTGGAACATTCCAATATTGTTGCATAGAACCTGGACTATCAATACCAATAAATTTCAAGTCCTCACATACGTGATTAAACCCTTTATCAGAAGGTTTCGCTCCACGGTCGTCTAATGGACGTACAACGACTTTATCACCTACTTCATAACCAGTTACTCCTTCTCCTACTGCATCAATAGTACCAGACATTTCATGTCCAATAGTTACAGGAATGCTAACACGTTGATCCATCATACCGTGGTAAATGTGTACATCAGTACCACATACCCCAGAGTAAGCGACCTTAATACGCACATCACCAGCTGCTGGTGCCTCAACTTCCTTTTCAATTACGCTGAAGGTTTTATTACCCTCGTATCTAGTTGCTTTCAATTGTTATATAATTATAAATAGATATTAATTTTTCTTAGTTATCTTGAACTTCTTCGTTTTTCTCATCGTCAGGAGTACTTTCTCCTGGAGCTACGTGAGAAGTTTTTCTGTAAGAATCAAAACGCATAATGCTTTGATAATTCCAGCTATTGTATACGTGAGATAATCCCCAATCAAATACTTTAGTTGGGTTACCAGCAGTAGCTTTTAAACTTCTGTTTAATCCAATAGCATGTGGCATATTAGCCCCTTTTACAGCTCCACGGATTTCAAAGTTGATTCCATCAGGAGAGAATTGGAATGTATTTCTTTCTGGTCCATCTGTAGTTACCAAAGATGCAATACCTCCATCAACTGGCCAAACACAAATCTCATGACCTGAATTAGAAATTGGGTTATACTTAGACTTTACATATGGCCCTTTTGGATTGTCAGCAACAGCTACACCATGACGGATTTGACGCCCTCCAAAAAGAATCTCTTCTCCCATTTGCTCGCCTTTATAATAAAGGTAAAATTTACCATTATGAGGCAAGATACATGGATCGTGTACTTTATGAGAATCGAAATCTCCTTTCTTTTCTACATGGAAACGGTTTTGTTTTTCTCCTTTCCAAATCCCATTATCAGCTGGCTTCAAGATAGGTGCTGCACTTTTTTCCCAAGGACCAAATGGAGACTTAGACCAAGCTAAACCAACTTCGTTTTTAGTACGTACATCATACGGAGACTTAATTGTTTGATAACATAAGTAGAACATTCCATCATGTTGCATTACCTCTACAGTAAAGATAGAACGATCATCATAAGCACCTTTTTTACCTAATGGTACAGCAGCTTGCTTATCTTCTTTCCATGTCCATCCATCTTTAGATGTTGCATGCCAAACAGTACAACGATCCCAAGGGAATACTTTGTCGTTTTCAACATCTCCTCCAAAACCATCTGTTACTCCTGTACTTCTAGAATACCATACGTGATATAAACCTTCTGCAAAAATTACTGCTGATGGATCACGACGAACCACACCTTCTTCGTATGCTAAATCTCCTTTTAATGGTTGCATAGGGTTAAAAACTCTATACCAATCATTTTCTACATATTTCCATTGTAATGCTCTCTTAGAAGCAGCACTTAAATGGTCTTTGTTAGTAATACCAAAACGGTCTAATTTCTCTGGAGATAAGTCCAATTGTGGTTCACAAGGCTTATCCTCTGTTTGTTGTGGAGCTGGTTGATTACAACCTACTACCAAAGCTGCTGCTAATGCAGCAAAAGCGCTAACTTTTATTTTCATGGTTTATGTTTGATTATTTAATATTTAAAGTTATTGTATTACTCGAAAGATCTTTCGAAGTTGCTTTAATATTAGAAATAGTTGCTGTTTCTTTAGCTTGCACTATCAATAAAACTTGACCTAAATGCGTCTTAACTTTATTAGTTTGATAATCTTGCACACTATTTACATGTCCATTATCTACTCCTAATAACTTAACATCTCCGTCAATATCAAAAGTAATTTCTTGTTCTATATTTTTAACTGGATTTCCTTTTTCGTCTACTAACTGCGCTACAATATGAGCTACATCATCGTTGTTAGCATCTAGATTAGATTTATCAACCGTTAATTTCACATTAGTTGGCTTACCAGCAGTAACGATTGTAGAAGTAACTGTTTTTCCATCTTTTGTACCAACAGCTTTTACTGTTCCTTCCTTATAAGCTACAGCCCACTTGTATATATGATCGTCAAAATCGGCTAACTTTTTCTTTCCTTGAGAAACATCATTTAAGAATAATTCGATTTCATCGCAATTAGAATATAGTTCGAGAATCACTTCTTCTCCTTCCTTATAATCGTTCCAATGTTCTACGACTCTATGCCAATCCCATAATGCCGTCTTCCAATATCCTTCTCTTTTTTCAACTACTTTTTTCGTTTTCGAATCAACTTTGAATAATGATCTCTCTGGTTTATTTGAAGCAATAAAAATATTTGGTTCTTCATTCCAAAGAGACTTCATCATATAAAATGATGGTTTTTTAAACCCTGCAAAATCTAACAATCCACACTCTAACCCTCTTCTAGGATATCCACGCCCATGAGACTCTCCCATGTAATCAATACCTGTCCACAAGAAAGTTCCTGATACGAATGGTCTTTCCATAATAGCTTTCCATTCGTGCCATTGCCCTAGGTTTTCTGTACCCATAATGACCTTATTTGGGTAGTTTTCATGTGCATAATCATATAATATACGACGGTAGCTAAATCCTGCTACATCTACAGCATCACCATAACCCGATTCTAAACTCACTGAAGGCAGAATCATATTAGCGGTTACTACACGTGTTGTATCTAATGCTTTTGTCCACTTAGATAATCGTTGTGCTGTCTCTGCACAAACGTAATTCCCTTCTAAGAACTCATATTTTTCGGCATCAAAATTATTTTTTTGCACTTCAATGAATTCTTCATATCGTTTTTTAATTTCTTCTTTACCTATTGGAGGTGCATCGAAAAAATAATTTCCTTCCCATCCCATATTAAAGTAACCAGAAGCATGTCTATGTACCGGGTAAGTCCACTCGATCTCGTTACCTATACTCCATTGAAAAACTGATGGGTGGTTACGGTCACGCAGCATTACATTGGTCAAATCTTTCTTTGCCCATTTATGGAAATGATCCGTATATCCTCTTGAAGCATAATCTTTATGTCTTTCCTCTTGATTTAATCGCTTGTCTTTTGGGTTATCCCATTCGTCAAAAAACTCATCTTGTAATAAAATTCCCATCTCATCACATAAGTCAATAAATTCTTCCGAAACCGGGTTATGAGATCCTCTAATAGCATTTACTCCTCCGTCTTTTAAATGCTGAAAGCGTCTTCTCCACACATCTTTTGGTACGGCTGCACCTACTAAACCAGCATCATGATGCAGACAAACCCCTTTAATTTTCATGTTTTCTCCATTTAAGAAGAACCCTTTATTAGCATCAAACTTTACAGTACGAATTCCTAAAGTACTTGTTTCTTCATCTACAACAACTCCATCCTGTTCTATTTTAATGTTTGTTGTATACAGATAAGGATTATTAACACCCCATAATTTTGGTGAAGCTACAGCTTGATCTAATTGAAATTCTAATTCTTTTCCTGCTGCCACTTTAGCTTCTTTTGAAGTAGAAGCTACAACTGTTCCATTAGCATCAATAATATCAAAAACAATATTGAATGCTTTCTCTTCTTCAAAGTTATTTTTTACTTTAACTTTTGCATCAACTGTAGCTGATGATGTAGCTACTTTAGGTGTTGTAACAAATGTTCCCCAAATAGGAATATGAAGATTATACTTATTAACTAGTTTTACCTTTCTATAAATCCCCGAACCAGTATACCAACGACTATCTATGTAACGAGAATGATCGACTTTTACTTTTAAAAGATTTCCTTCTTCTCCTTTAACAAGGTCATTAGTAATATCAAAATAAAATGGAGCATATCCATAAGGACGTTCTCCAATATGTTTCCCATTTAACCAATATTCGCTGTTGTTATACACTCCATCGAAAATGATATAATTAGTTCTAGAAGGTTTTTTTTCTAATTTAAATTGTTTTGTATACCAACCTATTCCTCCTGGCAAGAAGCCTGTAGCTCCATTGTATTTAGTATTATCAAAAGAGTATTCTACACTCCAATCGTGAGGTACATTTAAAGTCCTCCAATCTTCAGTCCCAAAAAAAGAATCGTCAATAGTTTCTTCCTTTTGAAGTTTAAATTTCCAATCTTTATTAAAATCTTGATAAATTACTTCCTTCTCTTTTGGGGTGCAACCAATAAGAAAAAGGCTAAAAAGTAATACACACTTTAAAATCTTTGTAATCATTGTGTTTTTTTATGTTTGCTAAATTTCATAAAAACGCTATTAGTACTAAATATATCACCATTTAAAGGGTGCATATTTAAGTAATAATGGTGCAAATAATCACTAATAGCAAAATTTCGGCTTAGATTATTAATTTTTAAAAGGTGGTAAATATATAAAAAAGTAATTTTTTGAATTAAATCTGCTCTTTGAAAATTCAATAATTTATATAAAAAAACACTTTAATCGCGTTTTTATTATAATTTTCGATTTCCCCACCCCCTTTTTGACTAAAATGTTTTCGTTACTTTTGCATATATTCTATTTATTTTTTGTAATAAAGAATCTTGAATTTATTTTAGATTAAACAACAATCCCCCAAATTGCGTTTGATTTCGCTCTGCTTGCTTATGAATGTAAATATCCCCAAAAAAAAATGGACATGGTTTTTAAATGCCATGATTTTCACTCTTTTTTTCAATCACTATGCTTTTGGCAGCAATAAAGTACTTTCCCAAAGTATAGAAAAAAAAGAAAGTTCTGAAATTGTAAAAGACTCTATTAAGTTCTATAAAGATGAAATTGTAAAATTTTCTGAAGAAAGTGACACTATTGCTTTAATTGAAAATCATATAAAACTATCCGATATCTATGCTCATATTGCGGATTATGGAAGTGCATACAATGGATATTGGGAAGCATTAATTTTAGCTGACAAATCTAAAAACAAGTTCTATAGAGCTAGAGCACATCATGCATTGGGATGGCTATATTTATTTTATCATAAGGATAAAAAAGCTCTTGAAAATTTTTCTGCATCAATAAAACTTGATAAGTATCTTATAAAAAACGAAAACGTACATCCTAATTATCTCATTAGCGATTATTTTGCTCTGGCCAATTATGAACGGAAACGAAAAGATATTTATTCTACTAAAAAGTACTTGGATAGTTGTCTTCGTTTAGAAAAAAAATTAGGGATTACTAATCATTATGTTGAATGTGAAAGGGCTTTTGTGGAAGCCAATGAAGGTAATTTTGATAGTGCTCTAAGCAGGTTACATGCTGCAAAAGCGCATTTTAAAAACGAAAATCCTTCTTACATCATAGTAATTGATTATTTATTAGGAAATACTTACGAACTTAAAGGTGACAAAGATAAAGCCATAGAACACTTTCACAATTCACTAGACCTCACTGATAAGCATTACCAACATCTAAATTATAGATTATTTAATCATAATACATTAGCCAAACTCTTTTCTCAGGAGGGGGACTATAAAATGGCTTTTCTGCATTCTGTAGAATCTGAGCAAATGCAAGAGAAAATCTATGGTGTAAAGAGCTTAAATAGTAAAACCATTTTTGAAATCAATGACAAATACAGACTTCAAAAAGAAAAAGAAAAAGAGTTAATTAAAGAACAGCTAATCGAGTTATTAAAAAAAGATCAGCGACTTGGACAATTAAAGACGGTTTTATTGATAGTAACCATACTATCATTAATATCAATAGGTTACTTCGTTATTAAAAATATCAAACAAAAGCATTTCGAAGAAAAGAAAACGATTCAATTGCAACGAGAAAACGAGCGCAAAGACTCAGAAAGAGTCCTTGCACTAAAGAATAAAGAACTAACAAGTTCGGCATTGCAATTAATTGAAAAAGAGGAATTTATAAAGAAATTAAAAGAGAATATACATACGACAAGCACTAGCAGTAACATTAAAATGATCAATCAAATGATCAAAAGTGCCGAAAGCTCGACTTCTAATAAATGGGAAGAATTTGAAGCTCGTTTTACTTCTATAAATCAAAATTTTTATAAGAACCTAAAAAACAAATGTCCTGGATTATCTCAAAAAGATTTAAAAGTTTGTGCTTTGATAAAACTAAATTTTTCTAGTAAGGATATGGCCTCTCTTTTAGGAATCTCTGTAGAAAGCGTACATACTTCTAGATATAGATTGCGCAAAAAATTAAATTTAGAGCGTTCCGAAAATTTAAGTGATTTTATTGCTCAATTTTAGCAGAAAGTCTATAGTATTAGTACAAAGTCATTACCCGTTATTAAATCAAATTAAAGAACTAACTACTAAGGACTAAAGACTATTTACTAAAAAAAAAGTATTTTTTTTGTAACAAAACCACTAGTCATTACGTACTAATATCTGAGTACTTTATATAAATCTATAAAATCCCCGATCGAATGAGACAGCTGAAGATTACGAAGCAGGTAACCAATAGGGAAACAGCATCCCTTGATAAGTATCTACAAGAAATTGGTAAAGTAGACCTTATTACTGCTGATGAAGAGGTGGAATTAGCTCAGCGTATAAAAGCTGGTGACATGCGTGCCTTAGACAAATTGACCAAGGCTAACTTACGTTTCGTAGTATCGGTTGCTAAGCAATATCAAAATCAAGGATTAACACTTCCTGATCTTATTAATGAAGGAAATCTTGGTTTGATTAAAGCTGCAAAGAGATTCGATGAAACTCGTGGATTTAAATTCATTTCATACGCTGTATGGTGGATTCGTCAATCAATTCTTCAAGCGTTAGCAGAGCAATCACGTATTGTACGTTTGCCTTTAAATAAAATTGGATCGATTAACAAGATCAACAAAACATATGCTTTCTTAGAGCAATCTCACGAGCGCCCACCTAGTGCCGAAGAAATTGCTAATGAGTTAGACATGACTGTTAATGATGTAAAAGAGTCTTTAAAGAACTCTGGTCGTCATGTATCGATGGATGCTCCTTTAGTTGAAGGTGAAGATTCTAATTTATACGATGTATTAAAGTCTGGAGAATCTCCTAACCCTGATCGTGATTTATTACACGAATCATTAAAAACTGAAATCGAGCGTGCTCTAGAAACATTAACTCCTCGTGAGGCAGATGTTGTACGTTTATATTTTGGACTTGGAGATCAGCACCCTATGACTTTAGAAGAAATTGGAGAAACTTTTGATTTAACTCGTGAGCGTGTACGTCAAATTAAAGAAAAAGCGATTCGCAGATTAAAGCATACTTCAAGAAGTAAAATCTTAAAAACTTACTTAGGATAAATTCTAATTAGTTCCATAGAATAAATGAATATAAAAACTCAAGAACCAAGACTACAAAATCTTGCTTCTTGAGTTTTTTTTATTTCCTCTTCAATCTATTTTGTGTGTGCAGAATAAAAATTCCTGTAAATCCAAACACAAAATTACCATCATTAAAATTGAAATTATTTGGAGTTTGTGTGATAAAAACATCTTCTGCAACTCCTCGAATATTGGTCATTTGAAATTGTAACATCACATCACTCAACTCCCAATTTACCCCTATAGAAAGGGCATCATACGTTTTTTTTGATTCTAGTGGATTTGCCTGATAATAATACTCTGAAACCACTGAAACATGACGTCCTACATTATACCTTCCTCCAAATCCTATTGCAAAATGACTGTTAGGGTTCGCTTCGAATCTATTAGAACCTCTTACAACCAATGTTGGAGCCACTTGAAAGGAAAACTGTCGTGAAAATTTTCGTGCTATTAATATTTGACTTGTAATGGCAACTCGATCACTAAACTCATCTGTAAAATTGATATCCTTCGCTGTACCTCCCATCGTTCTTAATGACGCCCCTTGCAATAGTGTTAATGTTAAAGGCATTTTATCATCACGCTGTTGTAATAATTTATATTTTACAAAACCATCGAAAACACCAAAAAGCGTAGTCCCTCCTGCTCCAAGAGTCAAACGATCCGATACTCCATACTCTAATCCAAATCGTGTATTTATCTTATCTGCAATAAGACTTTGACTTCTAGTTTTAGGGTCGAAATTAGGCACTTTCCAAAATCGAGTCATACTTTGAAATTCCAACACTCCTTTTTTACGCGTTTCTACAGAATGTCCAATCGAAATTCGACTTGCTTTAAAAGTTCCTAAAGTATATTGCGAACTCTCTGGAAATTTATCTTCTAACGTTTCTAAAAGGCTTTGAGCATTTGATGAAAAACTCAAACTGATTGTTAGAACTATATTGACAAGGTTAAAAACACTACTTTTCATCGGGATAATATTCAAATTTAAATTTAGCATTTATGTTCTTTGCAATATTTGGCGAAAGTATCGGAGGAATCTTAATTTTAAAATCTGAAATCAAAATATCTAAGTCTCCTTCAAAAACATAGACTCCATTTTTCTTTTCAATTCTCGCTTTTACAGTAACATCTTTGGTTATGTTACGTATTGTAAGTTTACCTTTTATCAGTCTTGTTTGAGCTTGTTTTGCAGAAAGATTAAGCCCTAAAATTTCTCCTTCAAAAGTAGCCTTAGGATACAAGTCTGTTTCCATATAACTAGTACTAAAATGCTCTTGCATTAATGCCTTTTCGAAAACAAAAGCATTCATTAGGATACTAATTGCTATCTCATTTTTTGATAAATCTATCACACTAAGCACTTGATTGTTGACTGCTTGAATATTTTCAACCGCTGTATGAGAAAAGAAAGATACGTGACCTTGATTTGTAGTTAATAGATAACCTTTAAATTCTGTCTTTGTAAAACTTGTAAACAAAAAAAGTAAGGCCGTGATTAATTTATTCATCTATATTCATTTTTAACAATAGGCAATTCAGTAGAATGACATTTCCGAGAAATCCTTTACATGTTCCTTCTACAACTACCTGTTGGTTCTTTTTTAATTGTTTGACTTGACCTTTATGATCTTCCCCCATCTCGCACAAAATACTAGATGTAAAACCCTCTGTTTTTACAAAAATGGTACTTCTTTCATTTAAAAAGGAAATTTTTTCTACCACACCTTCAATAATTATATTTCTGTCTTTATAAATGGTATTTGCTAAAGATTCGTCGTTGCCAAAAGAATCTACTAAAACAGGAATTTTTCTCTGAATATTATTACTAAGTCGGTAAACCAATAAAAATGAAAATACTAAGCTTATTACAGCTAAAATCTTAAATCTCATAAGACCATCTATTTAATTTCGAACCCACTTAATAATTCACAAAACTACCCTAAAAAAAGGCTATAAATGATTAAAATAGCTGTGAAACAGAAAAAATAGTGGTTAAAAAAGAAAAATTATTCTTGTATGAGGCATACCTATTTGTTTACATTTATAATAAAATATCAAAAACTAATTACAGTAGATCTACAACATAGCTTTCTACAGTAATCTGTATTGAAAAAACCTCAATACCATGGGAAAAGATAAATTGTATTTTTTTACATTTATTTCAATATCAATTATTTATTTAATTGTTTCTTCGTTTGGAATAAACTATAGCACTAAGATTAGTGTAAACTTGGTTGTAGAGTCTCTATTAGAATCTAGTAAAAGGGAAGTGAAAGAAATTTCGAAGCTAATGCAGCTTCAAGCAGAAAATGACATCAAAAAAAAGATTTTAATTTCTAATCTTCAAGAAGCAATTGAAGATGCAGAAACAGGGATTACATTTACAACTGTTTTTGATTGGTCTGGAAAAATAGTATGTCATCCACAAGTTTCTAAAATCAATGAAGAAATTAATGCTTCGCAAACGCTTTCTAAAATCGTAGAAGATGGGGGCAACATAAATGCTGTTTATGACCTTATCATGGAGTTCAAAAAAGATCGTAAAACATCAATTGACATACAGCATTCCGAAATTTTATACAAATCCCCTGTTAAAAATTCAGATTTAATCATTGCTTCTAACATCAACTTGAATAAACTTTTGGTTAGAGTTAATAAACTTAAGGTAAGACTCTATTCGATTTTTATTTTCATGGGAGCTATTATCATTTTAATTTCATTTTTTATGATTCGCTTTATCTCCAGTTTTTATGAAAAGAAATTAGAGGAAAAGAATTCTGGATTAGAAAGTGATATCGTTAATCTAACAAAATTAAACTTAGGGGTACTTGCCTATCAACAAAAGGTAATTAATGAAGAAAAGCAAACTTCTGAAAAACGACCTTCATCACAAGAAAATAATACTCCTGAAGAGATAACTCAGAATAGTAAGACTCGCATTCTAACATACATAAGAAACGAATTAATACCAACACCTACTCAAGACATTTCCTATATTTTCACTGAAAACACAATTACCTATGTTATGTGTAGAGATGGTAAAAGATCAATCAGCAATGCTAGTTTAGATGAAATCTACCATGATTTAGATACTTCTCTGTTTTTTAGAGCAAACAGACAACACATTATAAGAATTACGGCTATAGAAAAAATAATAAAGTACGGTAATAGCCAACTAAAAATTTTAATCCAAAATTCGGATATTGAAATCATCATTAGTAAAAACAAGGCTGCTGAATTTAGAAAGTGGTTGAATATCTAATTTATCATATCCATTGTTAGTCGTATTTCAATTCCGCAATGCTTTTAGTTCAATTGCATACTCCCCATACTCTCCTCTAAAATTGCTTTAAAATTCAACAAAATCTATTTTCAACTACGGCTCTTAAGCTTCTGATTAAGGATTTGGATACAAAATAGCACTTCTACACCTCCATTTAGCGGGTAATTTTCTTTTTAACCGTTTCGAGAATCGCTTTTCACCTCATTTTTTCAGTTTCAACAGCTTATTTTCATTTTCAACTTCATTTAAATAATACTAAAGGGAATTATTTCGCCTTTACCTCCCTTTTTTCCTTTTCAATAACAAAGATTCTTTATCACCTCTACTACCGTCGGTTCTTTGCAATGTAATTGTAAAACAAAAAACCATGAAACGATTTATTTTATCTCTATGTGCATTATCATTTATTATGACAAGTTGTGAAGATGATAATTCAGACACAAGCTCAAACCAAAACAATCCAGACACTCCAGTTGTTGTTGATGTCTTATTAACTAACAATTCTACTTTTGGTAATATCATTACTGATACGGATGGAAATACATTGTACTTCTTTTCTAAAGACACTAAAGACACTTCTGAATGTAACGGAGGATGTGCAGAAGCTTGGCCTATTTTTTACAAGGCTGAATTAACACTGGGAGAAGGCTTAGATGCAAACAACTTTGGGGTCATTACTCGACAAGATGGTAGCAAACAAAATACTTATAAAGGTTGGCCTCTATATTATTTCGCAAACGACGCTGCTACAGGGGACACTAATGGAGATGGAGTAACAGGAAATTGGTTCGTTGCCAAACCAGACTATTCTTTAATGTTAGGTCAAGCCACATTGGATGCTGATGATCTAGAATTCTACTTTACTAGCAGTACTGGTCGTACTATCTATTCATTTGGCAATGATGAAAGAAACAATAACAATTTCACCAATGAAGACTTTTCTAATAATAGTGTTTGGCCGATTGTAGAAATTTCTCCAGAGGTATTACCAAGTGCTTTAAACACTGATGATTTTGGAACCATAGACGTGTTCGGTCGTACACAATTGACTTTTAAGGGTAGACCTCTATACTATTTCGGTAATGATACAGAACGTGGAGATGCTAACGGAGTAAGTGGAGTTTGGCCAAGAGTTAATAACGATACTACAGCCCTATAAACAAAAAAATTCGTGATTTTTTGAGTTGTTAGTGATAGGAAAGGCGTTTCCTGCTTGCCTTTCCTTGATCTAACTAATCACTTCTCTAAACTTAAAATCTTTTATTATGAAAATCAAAAATATCATAGGATTGTGCTTTTTGACATTCTCGTCAATACTTATTTTCTCTTGTGAAAACAATGTAGAAGAAGATACCACAGCCATTGTTGACCCAATTAGTGCTCCAACAGATCCAGGAAATGAAATCCCTGATGGAGAAAATCCTGACGGAGAAACCCCAGACACACCAGATCCTACACCTGAACCCACTGTAATTTCATTTTCAGCAGATGTAAAACCAATCTTCGATCGTAATTGTACTGGCTGTCATGGAGGAAATCGCTTTCCCGATTTAAGAAACATAAATATTATCCAAGCCAATTCGGGTACTATTAGAAATCAAGTGGTCACCAGAAGAATGCCACAAGGTGGATCATTGTCTAATGAAGCCATTGCCATCATCCGAGATTGGATTGATAGTGGTGCCTTAAATAATTAGTAGCGCTATGAACTCAAAAAAAATAATAATCGGAGTGGCCTCATTATTCGTAGTACTAATCAGTGGTTATTTTCTATTCGAAGCAACGTACAACAAACCTCATCTAAATATTGAAGCATCTGCTCCTGAAATTATTATAGATGCAGCAGCTTTAGTAAATGACTTTGGTTTGAACGAGCAAGACGCTAATGAAAAATATTTGGATAAAATCATTCAAGTAAAAGGAAGCATTGGAAATATAAAATACAAGAACAACAAAGCAATCATAACACTTGGTGATGGTGGTCTGATGGGTAATGTCGTTTGCCACATGTCTATATCTGGTTCTCAAAAATCGAAGGACCTAACTAAAGGCCAAAACATCACTATAAAAGGAAAATGTACAGGACACCTATTAGATGTAATTCTAGTAGAATCTACTTTAATCAAATAACACAAAAACACCAATTATGAAATTATTCTCGATCTTACTATTAGCTGTAATAAGCCTTCAAGGACTATTCGCTCAAGACAAATATTTTACAAAAAGTGGACATATCGACTTTTTCTCACATTCTCCATTAGAAGATATCAAAGCCAATAACGAACAAGTGCTTAGTATCATCGATACCTCAACAGGAGAGGTAGCCATTTATGTTCTTATGAAATCTTTCTCCTTTAAAAAGGCCTTAATGCAAGAACATTTTAATGAAAACTATGTAGAATCCGATAAGTTCCCTAAATCCGTTTTTAAAGGAAAAATGACAAATCTAGATCTTTCTAAATCAGGAGACCAAGAAGTAGCTATTAATGGCGAATTAACCTTACATGGTAAATCGGCTCCAATAAATACTACAGGAGTTTTCAATAAAAGTGATGATAAAATTACACTTAAAGGAGACTTTATGGCAACTGTTGCAGACTATGGAATTCAAATACCTCGTACTGTTGTCAATAATATCGGTAAAGAAATCAAGGTCACTTTCGATTTAACACACGAACCATATCAAAACTAAAGATGAAACATCAAATTATTTACATTGCATTAGTCTTGTTGGGATTTCAAGTTAATGCGCAAGATTTAACCGATATTTTAGAAAGCCAATTACCTAAAAATGAAGTAGAGTATGTTGAGGCTACCTTCAAAGGAACGCGTATCATCAATGGGCATTCTGTAGAAAATAGAAAAAAAGGAACCTTAGAGTTTTTAATCTCTCACCGTTTTGGACGTATCAATTCTGGAGCTGAAGAGTTGTTTGGATTAGACCAATCAAATATTCGATTAGCGTTGGAATATGCCATCATTGATGATCTGATGGTAGGATTAGGAAGAAGCAGCTTCGATAAAACTTTTGATGGTTTTGTCAAATACAAGTTCTTAAAGCAACAAAAAGGAAAAGGAGCCTTCCCTTTTTCAGCTTCATTTTTTGGAAGTGCCGCTTACGATCAACCTACATCTTTTGGTAGTGAACCAAAGTCTTTTAGTACAAATTTGACCTATACCTCTCAATTGTTAATTGCTAGTAAAATAAGTCCAGCATTTTCGTTCCAAATAACCCCCACTTTTATTCATCGTAATTCTGTAGTGTTACAGGCAGACCCACAAAACATCTTTGCCATAGGAACAGGAGCTCGAATGAAAATTACGAATCGTATGGCGGTTAGTGCCGAATACTTCTATCAATTTGATGAGTTAGCATCACTATTCGAGCCTCCTACAAATTCTTTAGCTTTTGCTGTTGAATTTGAGACAGGTGGTCACGTTTTTCAGATCATATTGTCAAACACCATTACCATGATCGAAAAGAGTTTTATTACTGAAACTACTGGTGATTTCTTCGACGGAGATATTCACTTAGGGTTTAATATTTCTAGGGCTTTCCAAGTGGGTAGGCATGGGAAGAAGAAAACTC
Organism: uncultured Aquimarina sp.; assembly: GCA_947499005.1. GTDB lineage: Bacteria > Bacteroidota > Bacteroidia > Flavobacteriales > Flavobacteriaceae > Aquimarina. Next base: position 104,122 of record CANMML010000009.1, on the reverse strand, counting down.
GTAATAAAAAGAATATAGAAAAGAGAAAAGAGAAAAAAGACAACGAATCTGGTTATTCGTATTAGTCATATTTTCACTGTAACACCCTTCGTTCCAATAGTTATCGGAATCGCTCGGTGCTCGGATACTATACGAGCCCTGAGCGATAGCCGAAGGGCGGCAATCAAAAAACTAAATATTATGTTCAGAATAAATTATAAAGTAACAGGCGAAGATGTAGACGATTTTATGGTAATGCAAAATGATGCATACTATGCTTACAGTATCTCTGCCATTAAGAATTTTCTACACAAAAAAGGAATTCCTAGTAAACAACTCATGGAGCTTGATCAACAGTTAATTGATCGAGAACAATTAGATTTTTTCAAGGACTTGATGTTTACACAACAATTTTTCATCAATCTAGATGCTATTGAACTTGACAAAGACAAGCTTAATGTTCGAAATCGTTTCTTTAATGCTAATAATGAATTGTGTGCTTCACTATCTTTGGAATTAGGATATCCAAAGATTCTTGCTATATAACCATGAGGTTAACCAAGCACCAATAAGCATTTCTAATAAACTTAGAGGAAGTGTCGTTAACAACATGTCCCAACTGGATAAGCCCATATTCGCTGTAGCCACCCAATAAATAACAAATACTGCAGTCCAAATAAAGAAACTTGAAATAAAAACGGACTTATTGGTATTATCAAAAGATTTGGCTGTCAACCAAAAAGCAAAGACCAAAACAGCTGTCAACAAGGTATCCCAAAACCACCAAATACTATAAATCGCTAATTCACTTGTTGTTGATACTGCAGAAGCATCGATTTCCATTCTAGGCATTACAAAAACAAAATACCTCAACACCTCCGAAATGTTAATCCAAATACTTACGATTAAAGTAATGATTGCAAATTGCTTAAATACAAAGTTTTGATTTTTCATATGATATGTACTTATTCGATTAAAATGATTGATTTAATATTTTGCATAATAGCCTTTGGTGCTGGTATACTTGGAGTCGATCGATAAATAGCTATAGACTTTTCTAAATCACTTATTTGACCTATTAAATCGATACTTCTTTTAGTAAGCTCAGCAAAACGTAATCCTTTAGGGTTAATCGCCTTTTGATTTATTAGAAAATCTATTTTTCTATGGCAACGACAAGGATTATTGGGGTTCGCCAAACCACATTTGGCATTTAAGAAGTTTCTTATTTTACTACGTGATCGCGATAGTTTTTTTCTAAAATTTTCTGGTGTAATTTCCAAAATTGTCCCTCCTTCTATACTATCAAACTCTAGAATTTCTGAAAGGATGTACACCAATCTGTCTTCTGGTTTAAGACATAATAACAATCCTTGAGTACAACTTACTTTTACTTCTTCTTCTAACAAAGCAAGCTCACCTTCATTACTTGTATACCTAACTATATCGGATTGTCCCGTATCTATTTGAACACCATAATCCTCGAAAGAGCTTACTAAGTCAAGGGACTTTTTCTTTTTAAAATTGATCAAATAATTAGTAGCAACCCGATATACCCAGGTAGTAAATTGACTTTGGTAATTGAAGGTACTTAAATGCGTTACTACTTTTATCAATATCTCCTGCGTTGCATCTTGGGCATCTTCTGGATACAGCAACATTTTTAAAGAAAGATTGTACACCAAATCCTTTACTTCTAGCACTACCAATTCTAGAGACTTTTTATCTCCAGCATTTGCTTTTTCAACTAATATGTGAAGCTTGTTTTTCATACTCATTAGGTTAGACAATTAAGTTACGTCAAGCGTGACAATATGAAGTGATTTTTTAACTAAACACTTTTAAAACAAATAGGATACTAAGCGCTTTACAACTGTAATTACCTCTAATTATTTCAAGGCTTTTTTTTCCTTTTAAAGTTATTCTTATTCCCCCTAACCTCTCTTTAAGACTTGATTAACAATTACTTAAATGATATTTACATCATCAAAATAATCGTAATAAAACTTTATAATGAGTGCAATTCAATCAAATTTATCGGCAAACAAGTATGGCTACGACATGGTCGTAGGTACAACACAAGCAGCTATTAATGCTACAATGAAGCAATTTTTATACAAATTCGATGGAGAAGAATTTGTGAAAATTTATGTATTTGACAAAGATGTTCCTGAAGGTCAAAGTAATTATGTAGAAACAGACTACGCTGCCTACAAAGAACAATTGGGCTTTGATCCTTTTGATGTTCCAAATGGTACTCCGATGCAAGATGAAAGAGTTCAAAAGTTATTGGCTAATTTCTTTGCCTTTGGTTTCAAAACAAAAATGGGATTACCAACTACATTTCCTCTTTCTTCTTTACCAAATATCATAAATTTAGATAAAGGAAACTCCTCTGTATCTTATAATCTCTATTGTAAGGAATTTCAAATTGCTAATCTAACTCCAGGTGGATATACTGGAGGAAGTTGGGAAAACTTATCGCAAGAAGGTGAAACTGCTCCTTGGGTATTTGGTTTTACAGTAGATTTAGATTTATACAGCAACGATAGTGCTTTTGCACATTTGCCTGAAGAAGTACAAAATGAGGTAAAAAACCTTTGTCCTGGATCTATATTTAGTGTTCAGCAATTGTATTTAAATCTAAATACTGCTGGATTAGAATCTACACCAGAGATTAAAAACCTTGACACTACAAGCAATGCATATATTTATTTAACAAGAATATTTTTAAATACGTATTTCGAAAATTTACAAGAAAATAGTATATCCGATACCAACCCAGAAGGTAATTATTTATTAGGATACACTATCAAACCTACAGAAACGGTAAAAACACCGTCAATCATACCCACAGATTTGAATTTTATGGTTTCACCCTACTTGGATGATCAGGGAAACGCTACAAAGGATTATGAAATGTATACCCTAAATTGGTTGGTAATGACAAATGATCATAGCATGCCTGCACCTGTTCAATTTGAATGGAATTGGGTAAACAAAGATGATATTTCTAATTACCACGGTGTAATGTCTATCAAAAAAGGAGCTTTTGCTAATTTTTTAAAAGATAAACTTTCACCAGCTTTAAAATCTGCTTGTATTATTCCCCATTGCAAAGTAAAAGCAAATCTAATAGAGGTTAAATTTTCTTATGGATATAAGCAAGAAACACAACCTCAATCTTATTTGGTGGTTAACGACGATACTTCTAAGATTCTCACATTTGATTACACTAAAAACTCTAACTCTAAAGATACTTATGGTCTTACGTATGGGAATATGCATTATAACTATAATCTTAAAACCGATGTTTATTTAGAAGGAACAACTATTAAAACAGTTACGACTTCTACTGTGTATTTATATGTAAATGCGGGACTGGGTATTATTGTTAAAGGAGACTGTGCCAAATTTAAATCGACCGTAAAGTATGATATAGGTGTTGATGCCTATGGAGATCTAACGGTTATAGAAAATGCCCCAGTTATTGAAGACCTGTCGGATAGTATGAATCCAAGCACATGGGCTCAAATAGGAAGTTTTGGCTTTATTGATGGGCTAGTCAAAGAAATGAAAAATAATACTACCGGTTGGATGACAGGTTTTATGACAGGACATCGAAAGCAAATTCTAAACATGCTAAATGGTTCTGCTATGTGGGTATTTCCTGCTAGTGAAACTTTTGTTTTCAAGAATGCCCAATTCTCAAAAAGCCAAGATTTGGTTTCTGAAGTTACTTATATAGATCCTGTGGTAAAATACCAGAATAGAATCGCAAAGAAAGAATTGGTTTGATCTCATAGCATGTGGCAAATCTTCTAGGGTTTGGTTAACATTTTAGCAAATAAGTCTAATGAAGTCAATGAAATATATTACTTCATAAAGTACTTCTCTACCATATTAAACACAACATCTTAAAACGAAAAACAATGAATATTCAGATAAAGGCTTCATCAGAATTGATGGAAAATAACAAACAGGCAGATATTATGTCGCCTCAAAAACAATTTCAAGCATTACAAACTAAAGAAGGGCATTCCTTGTTCTTTTCAATAGGAACCGATGATGTATTTTATTTAACAAGAGAAATCCCTGGCTCTGAAAGTGGCTGGAAGAAAATAGATTTATCCTCTGCTCTAAGTAAATTTAATGGAGGAATTGATATTGTTGTAAAAACATTTCAGGTAATTCAAAACATAGCAACGAATCATATCGATATCATAATAGCCATAAAGGGAGAAAAACAAGATCTTATTTATACATCTTTAAATCTTTTAAATGAAGATGCCACCTGGAGTGGGGATATAAAATGGTCAGTACAAGCCTATGACAATCCTTCGATTCCAGAAAACACTGTAGAAATTAGTAATCTATACCTTACAGAAAGTGATCGTAACAAATATATTGTTGTGGATATTTTAAAAGATCCTAGCGATGTGAATCAATTTGTAAATAGATACTATCTAGACCCTACTCAAAAACTGACTGGCCAAGTATGGAATGATCACGATTTATCAGCAAACCTAAACGCAGATACCATTACAAGTTGCCTTGGAAGAAAATCTAATCAATTAGTAGATGGCATCTATACCATGGGTAAAATTAAAGATAAAACAGAATTAATTTACACCCCTCTGTATAACGCATTTAATCCTGCTATAGCTGCAAATCCAACTAGACTTACGTTACCCGAAGGCGCTAGTGCAATATCTAGTGTCAATAACGCTACTAATGGAACCGCTCTATTTGTCTCAGGAACAAAAGCCTTGCATTACTTTGCTTACGATCAGCAAGAAGATGGAGATACAGGACAAGTGGTGCTACAGCATGATTTATTTTTAAATGTTACGGCATTATATGCCATAGCAGATGAGACTCATATAGTTGTTTGGGGGTTGAATGAGCAAGGGCAAGTTTTTTACACAAAATGTATATTAGGCTCAGAAACTATAGCATCAGCTTGGTCTACACCTATACCTATCTTGACAGGGGTTACTCAAATTGCAAGCTATTTGAATATTGAGAACTCAAATAATGTAATTTTTGCCTTTACAAACGGCACTAATCTAGTTAAGCTTATACAAAATCCCATGACGAGTTTATGGGAACAACGAAATATCGTATTGCCATCTACCCATATTGATAATGTATTATCTTTTAATACCTATACAACTCATGTACAGCTATTGCGAGAAGATAATTTAATAGCTGGTAATCAAAGCATCAGTATCACATCGACCAGTCCTGTATCCGTTTATATCAACAATAAATTTACTATCCTTTCTCCTTCGATTCCTCTAATAATAGATACGGACGAAACTGGAACAATAACTATCCTTCAAGAAACTCAGGAAATAAGCTGCGTATCTTATAAAATAGCGTTATCAGATGCTTCGGAAGTAATTGATATTAATCCAATGGTCAAAATTATGAAAACCATGGAAAGTATTGAATCCGGAGAAGACCTAGCCAATGTAACCGTAACGAATTCCGATGGTTCTCAACAAAAGCTAGTTTCTGAAGATATCCCAGCAGAAGAAAAAGAAGCTACTGCTTTAGCACTTCGGCAATTTACTGTAACTTGTAATGATCTTCCTCAAGATGGTAGTGTCCAACAAGATGCGTTACGAAGAACTGCTGTTTTAAAATCGTACAAAGCCAGTGAGTTTGTCGCTTCAGAAAAAACGATTTGGGGTATGTCTTTTGAAAATGAACATACAGAATACTATTCGGGAAACGAAGCTTTAACCCAATTTGGGATTCAAAAAGACAGTGTTACCAATAAGTTTTCGTTGCACACGAACACCGTTCAAAGAAGTAATATCGGCGATGCTATTGTTTCTGAAGCAGGAGATATTCTACGGTTTATAAAAAACGCTATAGACGATGTAAAAAACTTTTTTGTGCAAGTAATTGATGGGGTAACTAACTTTTTTATCGTTATCGCCGAAGAGCTTTACACCTTTGTTTTGGATTCCTATCATACTGTGGTTAGTGTGGTAGAATTTGTTTTCAATAAAATAAAAGTCTTTATCGAAGATTTAATCAAATGGATCGGTTTTTTATTTAAGTGGAAAGATATTATGAGAACCCATAAAGTATTAAAAAATGTTTTTAAAAGAGGCTTAGAACATTCTGTTGATCAAGTAGATATTCTGAAAAAGAATATAGGCCTTATGTTTGAAGATATTCAGGAACGCATCGATAGTTGGGCTGGTCTTGAAACCACCACAGGAAGTCTCTCCGAAAAATCTACCATTGCAGGTACTTGTCCAGGAAAAGATGACCCTCAAGCAAACTACGGCACCTATCATTTAAATAAAGGAGCTGGTGATTCTAAAGCAAATACAACTATTGTTAATGGTGTATCGAATCAACTAGAAGCGCTTTTAGACACATTGGCTTTAGCTGTTGAAACTCAAGGAGAAATTTTTGAAGATGCCTATCATAATTTCAAAACACAGGTCATAGACCAAATAGATACCTTATCCATTGGCGAGATTCTAAAAAGAAGCATTGGTATTATTGGGGGGGTATTGATTCAAAGTGTAGAAAATATTATCGATACTGCCTTGGATATTATTAAGGTCTTAATGCAAGGCGTACTAGACCTTTTAGATGCAAAAATTGACATCCCTGTATTATCATGGCTGTATAAACAAATTACAGGAAATAATTTATCCTTGTTAGATGTCGTTTGTTTTGCTCTTGCAATTCCAACAACATTACTGTATAAAATTGGCACTGGAAAAACACCTTTCCCTAATAACGACACAACCACTAAAATAATTAATGCTGCTTCTTGGGAAGAATTGCAAGATGTATTTAGTGCAAAGGGAGCAAAAAGCTTACATGAACAATTTATATCGATCATGAGACTTACTGCATTTGCCAGTAGTTTTGCTTTTATTGGTTTGAATGTGGCTAAAAAATCAGCAAAAACCTCAAAGACAATATCCATTTTACATGGAATCTGTTTTTTCACTACAACTGCTCCGAATTTAGCAGCTGGCTTACTTAAAAGCACCGAACAACGATGGGATAAAATTGTAAATGAAGTAATCTATGGTATAACCAGTATAGAAAAATTAGTAGATGTATTTACCTATAGAGCAAGTACAGATCCTGCAATGAAAACCTGGTCTCAGGTTACAAAGTATATTGATTGCACTTTAGGCGTAGCTGCTTTAGTACCTACTTTTGCTCCTTTGGCATATGATGGAGTTAAAAGTATTAGTGGTGTAATTACAAATACTTGTTGGAATGCGAACCGCATTATGACACCTTTTGCAGTACCTGCTCACCCAGAAGTTTTTGTTGCTAAAATGGGCCTGATTGGTTTTTATGGTATTGGACAGTATATCATGTTTTGGGAAACCATAGTTTTTAATAAAAATGAACCTACTTTAGCTCTAGGGTCAAATCTTATAATTTAAAAAGTGCTAGTTCTTTTTATACCCATTGTATATTCTTTTCCTAAAATGTACAATGGGTATATAATATAACGTCATTCTCGCAGAGTCGGAAATCCGCCTCACAGAAGAATTAGTAAATACTAATTGATTTATTTATACTATTCATCTAGAGATTCCCTTATGATTCTTATCAGAATCCAGGGAATGACAGTCAACTTGAAAATATCGATCCAATAACACATAGATTCCGAAAACATCTCATTTTTTCACCTCATTTTTTTCCTCTTTACCTCCACTTTACACCTACTCGACTAGTATTTATAGTATACGGAATTTGTTGCCTTTAATATTGCTATTAGAAATAACAGATATATGTCAATAGCTAGAATTATCAATAAATGGTTTAAAAAGAATCAACATCTTTTCTTTAAATATAGTGATGGATTTTATCATTTGAATTATGTAGCAAATTCCCCTAGGTTGATGATGGAGAGTTTTAAAAAAATGCTGTTTTGCAAATTCGATGAAGCCAAAAATGTCGTTACGACTGATTCTCCCTTTAATAAGGCAAGAGTACAATTCGCTTTTTTGGAAGATGGACTAGCGCTTATGGACGCCAAAATGGAATTAAAGGTGAATGTATGCTATCACCAAGTGATTAACGAAGAAGTCCCTAATGATTATTATACGTTAAGTTTTAATACTTTTTCAAATGCGTCAAAAGAGACTAGCATTACCATGAAGTCTTTGGCTTTTTCGAATAAAAAATGGATTTTGACCAAACCTGAATTTTTATCCTTTACGACTTATGCTAAAAATTCGAGTGCAGATAGCATACTTATTTACTTCAATAAAAAATGGTTAAATGACTTTATCAAAAGTGATCGTGCTTACCATACTTCCAAGGTAAAATCCTTTTTTGAAAGTAACGAAGAATTCGTGGTTTGGCCTGATAATGCCATAGAATTATCCAATATGGCAAAAGCGCTTCAACAGACTTTGATTGAAGAGGGATCTCAAAATCCATTACAGTTAAAACTAAAAACACTGGAATTGATTTCTACATTTATCAGAACCTACGACCCCCAAAATATCTTTAAAAATTATGCAACCCTCAACAAAAAAGACATCCTTCGTGTAAATAAGGTTGAATTCTATCTTTCAGAAAATATTCAAAACAAGTTTATGGGGATTGAATTATTGAGTGAAAAATTCTCCGTCTCACCCACCAAACTAAAGAGTGATTTTAAAGCCGCTTATGGCATGGGAATTTTTTCCTATTTCAGACAGAAGCAAATGCATATCGCAAAAGAATTATTGGAAAGTGGTGCATATCAAGTAAAAGAAGTAGCACAATTATTTGGGTATGACAGCCGCAGTAAATTTTCTAAAGCCTTTGAAACCGTAAATGGAGCTTTACCTTCTACTATTGTTTTTTCGAAGAACTAAATTACTTTCTAAAGAAGCTCGAAGGATTTTGATTTCGACTTAAGTCAACTGAAGTTTTCTCTTCATCTTAAAATGGCTCTAAGCTATAGGCAATAAGCTTTAAGCCATTTAAATTTCAAGGCACACCTTGGTATATAACACCCTTTGGCGGAGTTAATCAAAAAGCATACAAAACACTAAAGTCTTCACATAAAAGCAAGGGGGTTCGCCCAAATTAAAAACTAATACCCCATACCGTTAAGGGGTACACCCCTTCCAAAACTACTAATAACTCATTACCGAAGTAGTTTTATCATTTAAATAAGTACTTCTTACCTCTAAATACAAGGGGGATACCCCATATACAAAATAAAAATACCCTATGTTATCAAGGGGTACTCCCCTTATACTTTGCTATAAAACCCCTTACATCAATGGGGTATTTTCACTTCCGGTAAGGGGTTGTAGTACTTTTTTACTACCTAGAGCTACTTGTTCTATGGGTTTAGCCTATGTCTATATGGGTATTAGATCAATTATGAGGATCTAATTATTTCGATCATTTGAAATGTAAATTGATATACGCAATTTCAGAATCGCACTTATAAAGATGTATCCTTTATATCAGAATCTCTACGATAACACAAACATTAATCCTACAAAAAAGCGTTTCACCGAAGTACATGCCTTTAAAACAGTTTCATTTCTGATGATTGGGCTTAAAGTTTTCTTAATACAACTCGCCATTACCCTTTAAATAAGGGACTTATTAAGAATTCCTACAAGACATTATTCAAAATGTCCTACCCGCTTACATCTTTGTCCTATCGGGCTATCCTGCTGGCTTAATACCCAAATATTTTTGTGAATATATCTATTGTTTAGATGTATGTCCTGATAGCCATCGGGATGAGGAGTGAGAATATAGATAAATACTTCTAAAAGCTATAAACCAAGAACTATGAACCTTCCGACAACCGACAACCGACAACTGATAACTGACAACCAATGACAATGAACTCCCCTTTTTTCAACTCATTTTTTTCCCTTTCACACCCCAAAACCTCTTGCTAACACAGTATTTATAGTATACGCGAGAAGATGAACCTACTATTGCAATAACAAAACAAAACGAACTTTTCACATTAACCTAATTCGAAATGAAAACAAAACAACTTAAAAATCGAATCTTCCAATTTATGTTTTTGTTGGCTTCTATGGTAAGCTTTGCTCAAACATTTACAGTCGACGGATTTAGCTTTTCAGTAACAGGAGAAAACCCAAATACGGTTAGGATTACTGATAATACAAATAGTGGAGTGATCGTAATTCCATCTAGTATAACTTTCCAAAATGAAACTTATAGTGTTACTGAATTAGGTAGTAATTCCTTTGGTAGTAATGAAATTACATCCGTTACTATACCCAATACTGTAATACGAATAAATACCTTTGCTTTTTTTAATAATAATATAAGTGACCTTAATCTTTCTGAGGGGATAAGTGTGATAGGAAGCTCAGCGTTTAGAGATAATGATCTCACTAATATTACACTCCCGAGTAGTATAACTAATTTAGGTACTCTTTCTTTTGCGGGAAATCCTTTGAATACCGTTACCTCCAATAGTATTAACCCACCTGTCCTTGAACCTGCTTTTTCTGCTTTTCAAAGACCAAATACGCTGGATCTTATTGTACCTAACGGAAGTGAAGCAACCTATGTGGCAAATGGGTGGAATTTCTTTAGCATTAATGGAAACTTAACAAGTACTGGTGGAGATTTTACAGTTGATGGTATTAATTACCGTACTACAAATTTTAACCCCAATACGGTAGAGGTTAGAGGAGGAACCATTGTCCAAAATTTAATCATCCCTGCATCAACTATTATAAAAGGCATCACCTTTCAAGTCAATGGCATTGGTCAAAACGCTTTTCGAAACACTGACTTTAATAGTATAACACTTCCTAATACGATTGAAAGTATACAAAGAAATGCTTTTCGAACTGGTGAAATAGGGGAGATTATTTCTTTGAATCCTAACCCACCTACTCTAGTTAGAGATAATTTTGATAACAAAAATAACATTCAAGTAACGGTACCCCCAGGTAGTGAAGAAGGATATATAAATGGGGGATGGAATGGTTTTTTTAGTATAAATAACACCCCTAATATTGGAGTACGCTTTAGTGTAGATGGATTCAATTACAGAACGATAGGAAATAACCCCAACCGAGTTGAATTTACTGGAGGAACTGTAACCAATAACTTAGTTATACCTGAATCAGTAACTAATTTAGGCACTACATTTCAAGTCACTAGAATTGCAGAACAAACTCTTCAAAACACTGACTTTAATAGTATAACCCTTCCCAATACAATTGAAAGTATACAAAGAAATGCTTTTCGAGCTGGCGAAATAGGTGAAATCATTTCTTTGAATCCTAATCCGCCTATACTAGTTCGTGATAATTTCCGAAACAAAAGTACTGTGAAAGTAACGGTACCTACAGGTAGTGAAGAAGGGTATATAAATGGAGGGTGGAATGGTTTTTTTAGTATAAATAACACGCCCAATATTGGTATCACTTTTACAGTAGATGGATTTAATTACAGAACGATAGGAAATAACCCCAACCGAGTTGAATTTACTGGAGGAACCGTAACCGATAACTTAGTGATTCCTGAATTAGTAAATAATTTAGGTACTACATTCCAAGTCTCTTCAATCGCAGAACCCACTTTTCAAAACACCAACTTTAATCGCATAACACTTCCTAATACTATTGAAAGCTTGCAAAGGGATGTTTTCGGGAATAGTGAAATAGGAGAAATCATTTCTTTTAATCCTAATCCGCCTATCCTTGTTCGTGAAAATCTTCGTAATCGAGAAAATACCGACCTAAAAGTGCCCATAGGAAGTGTAGATGCTTATCTAAATGGTGGTTGGTCAGGTTTTAAATCGATTACTGAGATTTCCTTAGCTGTAAGCTTAACACCTAGAGTATTCTTGCAAGGCGCAACCATCAACCCTAATCAAGGGGAAACTACTTTAATGCGAGATGATCTTCGTGTAGCTAATTTAATACCAACAACTAGCCCATATAGTGATAGTGCTACTGTAGGAGAAATTATGGATGGTCAACAAAACTTAAATCCAGAAAATGACTGTGTCGATTGGGTATTCATAGAGCTTCGTGATGCTAATGATAGCACTATTGTGGTTGCCAGTAAATCGGCTTTGTTACAACGCGATGGTGATATTGTAAATATAGATGGCACAATCCTAAGTTTTGCTATTACCCCTGGAGACTATTTTATAACCATCAATCATCGTAATCACTTAGGTATAATTACTGCTAACCCTATATCATTATCCAGCACCACTACCCTTTTAGACTTTGTGAGTACTACTGATCTTGTTGAGGGTGGTGAAAATGCGATGGCTGTCATTGGCGAAGGTTTCACCATGATATCGGGTGATACTAATGAAGATGGACAGATTTTAAATGATGATACTAATGATATTCTAGGGTCAATCGGTGTACCTGGCTATAACAATATTGACCTAGATATGGATGGACAAACCTTAAATAGAGATTTAAACATAGTTAGAACAAATATTGGTCTTGGGCAACGGTTTTAAAATAGAGACTAGAGTAAAGAACGAAGAACAAAGAAACAGGAGTCAGAGACTCAGGAAGCAATATAGGAAACGGAAAACTGATAACGAAGAACCTAAATTTTCAACCTCATTTTTTCCCTTTTACCAACCGATTTATCTCCCTCATATAGTATTTATAGTACACGCGAGAGATTCAAAGTACTATTGTCCTAACAAAACGAAACAAACATTTTCAACTAAAACTAAATTGAAATGAAAACAAAACGGCTAAAAAATCTATTTCTCCTACTTCTACTCCTGCTGGTTTCGAGTATAGGTTTTGGGCAAACTTTTACCGTTGATGGATTGAATTACAATATAATTTCTACCAACCCGAATGAAGTAGAAGTTACAGGTGGAACCTTTACAAATCCTTTAATCATTCCTAATACCGTTACTAATAACGGAACTGACTTTACAGTAACTACCATTGTTAACGATGCTTTTAGAAATGATGGTGTAACCAGTGTTAGTATACCCAATTCAGTAACGCTGATTGGTAGAAGTGCGTTTCGCGATAATCAATTGACAAATGTTACGATACCCAATTCGGTAATCACTATTGGTAATGATGCTTTTAGAGGGAATCAACTGACAAGTATTGTAATCCCTGACTCGGTAACCACATTACAAATATTTGCTTTTGGTGATAATCAATTGACAAGTGTTCGTCTAGGAAATTCAGTAAGTACCATTGAAAGAGATGTTTTTAGAGGTAATCCAAACTTAGTTGAAGTTATTTCTAATAATACTAATCCTGCTGTAATTTCAGGTATTAGGGATCCTTTTGGGGATATAAGAAGAAGGATTGCTTTAACTGTACCTAACACTACAGAACCTGCTGCTTATGAAACGGCTGGATGGACGGGTTTCTTTTCTGTAAATGGAACTATTAACGTTGGTGTCGCCGAATTTGTAGCAGGAGATGGATTTACTTATCGAGTTATCTCAACAAGTCCAAATGAAGTATCACTTAGTAATGGCAATAATGCACAAGGAGCTGTAAACATTCCGAGTAGTGTAACAAACGATAATATTACATTTAGTGTAACTGCAGTAGGTAGTCAGGCTTTTAGGAATAACGACCTCACTAGCTTGGTTATACCTACTAGTATCACTACTATTAATGCTGATGCCTTTAGAGGTACGAGATCATTAGTAAGTGTTACATCCAATGCTGCGAATGCACCAAGCTTGGCTACAAATGCATTTCGTGAAGGAGCTGCAATCCGAACCTTAATGGTACCCAATGGCAGTGAAAGCTCTTATGGAGCCTCTGGTTGGACCAACAATTTCTTTTCAACGAATGGCGTTCCTAGAGTGGGAGCACAATTTACAGAAGGGGGATTCAGTTATAACGTGATTGCTGCAAATCCCAATGAAGTCTCACTTATTAATGGAAATGATGCTGATGGAGCCATAAACATTCCTAGTAGTGTAACCGTTAACAATATCACATTTAATGTAACCGAGATAGGTACTAATGCTTTTAGAAGTGACAATCTCACCAGCGTGGTAATACCTGCTAGTATCACTACTATGAATACTGAGGCTTTTAGAAACAACAGATCATTAGTAACAGTTACTTCTAATGCTGCTAGCGCACCAAGTTTGGGTTCAAGTGTATTTCGCGAAGGGCCCGAAATCCGAAACTTAAATATACCTAATGGTAGTGAAAGTTCTTATGAAGCTGCGGGTTGGTCAGGAAACTTCTTTTTGATAAATGGAGTTCCCAGAGTAGGAGCAGAATTTACAGAAGGTGGATTCATTTATAGAGTAACTGCTGCAAATCCAAATGAAGTATCATTAGTTGATGGAAATGGTGCTGATGGAGCTGTAAACATTCCTAGTAGTGTAACTATTAATAATGTTACATTCAGTGTAACCGATATAGGCAATAATGCTTTTAGGAATGATAACCTTACTAGTGTGGTTATACCTGCTAGCGTTACAAATATTAACGATGGTGCCTTCAGAAATACTAGATCATTAGTAACGTTTACCTCTAATGCTGCTAACGCACCAAGTTTGGGTTCAAGTGTTTTTCGCGAAGGAGCTTCCATACGAATCTTAAATATTCCTGATGGAAGTGAAAGCTCTTATGAAGCTGCTGGATGGATCAACAACTTTTTTTTAGTGAATGGAGTTGCAAGACTAGAAGCGAGATTCAATGATAATGGATTTACCTATGAGGTAACTTCGGCAAATCCAAATACAGCAAAGCTTGTTAGCGGCAACAATGCATCTGGTGACATTACTATTCCTGATACTGTTACCATTAATAATATCATATTTAATGTTACAGTAATCGGGCAAGAAGCTTTTAGAGATGATAATATAACTAGTGTAACTATTGGAACAAGCGTTCAAGAAATAGAAGCTGCCGCTTTTAGAAATACTGTAAATCTAACGGCTGTAATTTCCAACAATACCCAACCCCCTGTATTAAATTCATCTGCATTTAGAGAAATATTACAGAACAAATCGTTGACCATACCAAACGGTAGCGGAGTATCCTATGCAGAAGCTGGTTGGAATCAGTTCTTCTCTTCGATAAACGGAATAGCAATCGATTCAAATTTTATCGTTGATGGTCTTGAATATGAAATTTTTTCCACTAGTCCAGGAGAAGTTACACTAGTTGGAGGAACTCCCCCATCCTCTGATTTAACGATTCCTGCTTCTGTTTCTGATGGCACAAATACATTTAGTGTTGTTGCCATTGGCAATAGTGCTTTTGAAAGTGCTGGATTAACAAGTGTGATCTTTCCAAACACCTTAAGACAATTAGGTGAAATTGCATTTCGATCTAACGCTCTTACTGATGTAGCGATCCCAGAAGGTATAACCCAAATACCGCAACGTTGCTTTTCTAGTAATGATTTAGAAAGCGTGACTCTTCCCAACAGCTTAGAAAGTATCAATTTTAGATCTTTTGAAAGAAATGAGTTTACAGAGATTGTAATCCCTGGCAAAGTAACTCAAATTGCACAACTAGCTTTTGATCGTACTCCTTTGACTTCGGTTACTTCGTTCAATCCCTCTGGACCTAGTGTTGCTGTAGGAACTAATGATGATTCATTTTCAAATGAAAGCAATATCGATTTATTTATCCCTACAGGAGCTTCTCAATCTTACGAAAATGCAGGGTGGGTTGGTTTTAAGTCTATCACAGAGGTGAATTTTGACGGCATAGTATCCCTAAAAGTATTTTTACAGGGTGCTGCGACCAATCCAACCTCTGGCGAAACCGCTTTGATGCGTGATAATTTGAGAACTTCATTGTTAATTCCTTTCATCAGTCCATATCAAGATGCACTTGCAGTAAATGATACCATTGCTCTCGAAAACACTACTGGACCAGATGCCATTGTAGATTGGGTTTTTGTAGAACTGCGAGATCCTAACGATAATAGCATTATTATGGAATCAAGATCCGCTTTATTACAACGTGATGGAGATATTGTAGATACGGATGGTGTTTCTCCATTAAACTTTATTGGATTTCAGGGTGATTTTTTCATCACCATCAATCACAGAAACCATTTAGGTATTATAACAGCAGACCCTGTAACGTTATCTAACACCCCTATTTCTTTAGACTTTGTAAGTACTACTAATCTTGTCGAGGGTGGTACCAATGCTATGGCTAGTGTTGGAGACAATTTCACTATAATTTCTGGTGACATTAATGAAGATGGACAGATTTTAAATGACGATACTAATGATATTCTAGGATCAATTGGTGTACCTGGATATAACAATATTGACCTAGACATGGATGGACAAACCTTGAATAGAGATTTAAACATTGTAAGAACAAATATCGGACTTGGGCAACGGTTTTAGTTAGGTTGGTAACCTTGGGGGTACGAATGGTAGTTTGTGACAAAATTTACGTTCAAAATAGTACCCCCATCTAACCTGAATTTCAAGAAAATATGCTGTCCGAAATTAGCAATTCTCAAAAGTTTCGTCGTGCTGATGAAATCCGATAGCTATCGAATTAGCATCTCATATAACATTAAAACTAGTGAGATCCTGAAACAAGTTCAGGATGACAAAGCTTCAAGACTATTAATAGATACCCAAAAAAAACTTAATAATTAATTCAATTCTTTTAAAATGAAAACAATTTCACTTTTTACACTATTATTTTCTGTTGCCATTGCAACAGCACAAACACTTACATTCTCATTTCAGAATGCGGAAAATGTTACTGAAGGTAACGATACATTTTTTCAAGCCGATGTGTTTATCGAAACAGATGTTAGTTTTATGATCCAAAATGCCAATATTATTATTAAGTATAATACAGATGCATTTGGTGAAGATGCCAACTCATTAGGGAATTTCGAAATGATTGTACCTGATACTTCTGTATTGAGTGGTGGTTTTTATGCTGGTTTCTTAGTTCAAGACAATGAAGCCTTTAGAGTAGCTACCTCTTTTCAGCAAGCTTTTAGCTTTGGTTCTATTGAAAGATTTCAAGGTACTAGCGCCAATATTGCTGCTGGTAGTCCTATATTTTTGTTTAGTATCAAATTTAAATATATCGATACTTCACAAAGCCCTAATGTAGCTTTCGCAAACCCTGATAACCCTGCTTTCTTAAATCAGGTAAATACTGCTTGTGGACCAACAACACAACCTACAGGATTTATTCCAGAGGTACCAGATTGCATCAATGAGCCTGGTGTCGAATTACAAAACCCTGAAACTTTCGATTCTACGGGAACAGAAAATGTATTAGCTCCTGATGAAGACACCTTATCAACAGAAGATTTTCTTTCTTTAAAAGATGAGCTTGTAATCTTTAATGATGCGAATACTTTAACGGTAAAAACAGCTTCAATCGACTCTTTAGCGACGTATAGCATCTTTGATTTATCAGGTAGAAATGTAGCTAGTGGTTTAGGTGTTGAAGAAATTTCAATTGCAGCTTTACCTTCTGGTCTTTACATTATTGTTTTAGATTTTTCAGGTGAATCAGTTGCCAAGAAATTTGTGAAGTAATTCTCACTCACAAAATTTATAGACTCAAGAAACAAGGAATCAAGAATCGAGACTTAAAAGCCTTCATTCTCGTTTCTTTGACTCTTGGGTCTTTTATATTTGCAACGTCACACCGATATAGATCGGTGTCTCCTTCACTAAACCCTCTTTACAATCAAGTTAAACTGACATCAAATACTCTCCAAGGAGGAGATGTCGTTCTTCAACAGCATGACGCTGTTCTGATTGATATTTCCTATTTTTGAAATTAAAAGAAAGAAACATGTCCACACCCATTATAGCCCCATCGATATTAGCTGCTGATTTTGGTAATTTACAACGTGATATCGAAATGATTAATGATAGTCAAGCAGATTGGTTTCATATCGATATTATGGATGGGATGTTTGTTCCCAATATTTCTTTTGGAATGCCTGTATTGGCGGCTATACAAAAGCATGCTAAAAAACCTTTAGATGTGCATTTAATGATCGAACAACCCGATCGATATATTGAAGAATTTGTAAATTTAGGTGCAGAGTATATCACTGTACATTACGAAGCCTGTCCTCACTTACACCGCAGTATCCAGTTGATAAAATCTTTTGGTATAAAAGCAGGTGTAGTACTCAATCCACACACTCCTGTAGACGTATTAAAAGATATAGTAACCGAAATTGATATGGTCTTATTGATGAGTGTCAATCCTGGATTTGGAGGGCAATCCTTTATCGAAAACACTTATAATAAAGTGAAGGATTTACGTGCTTTAGCGACTACTAAAAAAACAGAATTATTAATTGAAATAGACGGTGGAGTGTCCGATAAGAATGCAAAAAAACTAATTGATGCTGGTGCTAATGTCTTAGTAGCAGGGAGCTATATTTTTGGAAATGAAGATCCACATCAAGCGATTCTAAATATAAAGAATATATAAGCCTTTAAAAAACAGTTAATTAAATCTTAACAACCAACTATTTAAGTCTATAAATAGTTGGTTTTGTTATTTTTACATATCCATCCACTATTGCATTAACTGTAAAATGCATTGCCTTTTGACGATTTCCTTTACACATACCTCAAGAAAACACCTTTTAGTTTAAAAAAAAGCCAAAAGTTACTTATTAAATAAAAAATCACTACTAAAAGTGTTAAAAAAATTATTTAAAGCTTAGATTTATGTAGATTTTTTAACAGTTGCATATGTACATATTACATGTTTCTGCGGAATGCTTCCCTATAGCTAAAGTAGGTGGATTAGCTGATGTGGTCGGAGCATTACCCAAATACCAAGAAGCCTCGGGCTTTACTTCTAAGGTCATCATGCCCTTTTATGAAAAAAACTTCGTAAAAGAACATGACCCTATAGATTACACCAAAGGAAATCTTTTGTTGGGGTTAGAACAATATTATTATGAAGTTCTTGAATATGACAAAAAGATTTTAGGATTCGAATTATTTTTAGTCAAAATATTTGGCCTTACAGATAAAGAAAATGTTTACGGGTACCCTTACGATGTAGAACGCTTTACCGCTTTCCAAAAAGTAGTAGCCGATTTTATCTTAAGTCAAGAGACAAAACCTGAAATTATTCATTGTCATGATCATCATACAGGTTTGATCCCCTTTTTTACTGGACATTGTTATAAATATAATGCCCTAAAGGATATCCCAACCATACTGACCATACATAATGCCCAATATCAAGGAGGGTTTGGATATGAGAAAATGAATTATTTGCCTGAATTTGGTGCCGATAAAAAAGGGCTTTTAGATTGGTATGGCCAGATCAACCCTTTAGCTATAGGAATTAAATCGGCTTGGAAGGTAACTACCGTTTCTCCCAACTATCTTGGAGAATTACAGGAAAAAGCCAATGGACTCGAAGCATTATTAAAACAAGAAACCGAAAAATCTCTTGGTATTCTTAATGGTATCGATGATAAATTATGGAATCCCAAAAAGGATAAATACTTGAAAAGTAATTTCGATAAAAAAAGTATCGAAAAACGTCAAGAAAACAAAGACTGGATTTGTAAAGAGTTTGGGTTTAATCCAGACTTACCCTTAATTAGCTTCATTGGACGCTTTGTCCACGAAAAAGGATCGGATCTTCTTGCTGATACTATTAATTATGTTTTTAATGAATTGCAGTTAGAAGCAAATATCTTTATCTTAGGAAGTGGTGATGGACAAACCGAACGCAATCTTAACGATATCAAGGCACAATTTAAAGGTAAATACAACAATTATATAGGATACAATGAAGAACTAGCCCATATTGTGTATGGTGGTTCTGACTTTTTATTAATGCCTTCTCGTGTAGAACCTTGTGGTCTAAACCAAATGTATGCAATGCGCTACGGAACAATTCCTATTGTAAGTGATGTTGGGGGACTAAAAGATACTGTAATTGATTTTGATAATGGAAAGCAAGGAACAGGTATTGTCTGCTATGATATATCTGTACATGAAATTGGTTTTGCAATCAAACGTGCTGTAGATGTATATCAAAACAAAACATTCTTTGATGAAAAAAGAACTCAAATTATGAATATCGATAGTGGCTGGAAAAAATCAGCTTCAGAATATATAAAAATGTACCAATCTTTAACGCTTAAATCATAAATATACATGTTCAATAAAAAAGTTATCAGTGTTATTCTTGGAGGAGGAAGAGGATCTCGTTTGGCACCTTTGACAAGTCATCGTTCGAAACCAGCTGTACCAGTTGCTGGAAAATACCGTTTAGTAGATATCCCTATTTCAAACTGTATTAATAATGACTTGAAGCGTATATATGTATTAACACAGTTTAACTCTGCTTCATTAAATTCGCACATCAAAAACTCATATCAGTTTAGTAATTTTAGTAACGCTTTTGTCGATATTTTAGCTGCAGAGCAAACCCCTGATAACCCAACTTGGTTTCAAGGTACTGCCGATGCCGTTCGCCAGTGTCAACACCATTTTCATAGACATGAGTACGATTATGTATTGATCTTATCTGGAGATCAATTATACAATATGGACCTTAGTAAAATGCTGCGTATGCATGAAGAAAGCGGCGCAGAAATTACAGTAGCTACACAACCTGTAACTGCAGAAGAGGCCCCTGCATTTGGTATTTTAAAAACAGATGATAATAGCTTTATCAACACATTTACTGAAAAACCACCTATCGATCAGCTAGAAGGTTGGGACTCTGAAGTATCTGATGAAATGAAAACTGAAGGTAGAAAATACCTAGCTTCGATGGGGATCTACATCTTTAACAGATCGACTTTAGATGAGGTTTTAACAGATACAAATACTATTGATTTTGGAAATGAAATCATTCCTGAAGCTATAACTGGCGGAAAAAAAGTATTTGGTTATCAATACGAAGGATATTGGGAAGATATAGGTACCATAAAAGCTTTCTATCATGCCAACCTTGCTTTGACTGATGATATCCCTAAATTCAATCTTTTTGACAAAACAAACCAAATCTTAACTAGAGCACGTATCTTACCTCCTAGTAAGATTGATGTTACACTTATAGAAAAAGCACTAATTAGTGAAGGTTCTATTATTGCGGCAAAATCACTTCAACATTGTATTATAGGAATACGTTCTAGGATTGGTAAAAATTCGATAATAAAAGATACTTATATCATGGGAGCTGATAGCTACCAAACATTAGATGAAATCGATACTTGTACCAAAGAAGGAATTCCTTGTGTCGGTATTGGTGATAACTGTAATATAAGTAGTGCCATTATCGAAAAAAATTGTTGCATAGGAAACGACGTTACGATTAAGGGTGGAGATCATTTGGAAGATACCGAAACTGACACTTATGTAATTCGCGATGGAATCATTGTTATTAAAAACAGTGTAACGATTCCTAATGGGACAACGATTGGATAAAATTAATTACTAGTTGCGAGTTGTGAGTTTTGGGTTGTGAGAGAACACCTATAAAAACTGGCAACTAACAACTGACAACTGACAACTCATATATGAACTACGTTCAACCACATTCACTATTTACAGATTTTGACATTTCATTATTTAAAAATGGTTCTCACTATAATTTGTTTGATAAATTTGGAGCACATGTTATAGAAAAAGATGGCATAAAAGGAACTTACTTTGCTGTTTGGGCACCTAGTGCAAAAAGTGTCTCTGTCATAGGAAATTTCAATTATTGGAATGGTAACGAACATCAGCTAAATGTTCGTTGGGATAGTTCGGGTATTTGGGAAGGTTTTATTCCAAAATTAGAACATGATGAGATTTACAAATACAGAATCGAATCGCACAATAATGGTATCGTAACGGAAAAAGCTGACCCCTACGGTCGTAAATGTGAACGTCCACCTCATACTGCTTCAGTTATTCAAGAAAATTCTTCATATAAGTGGAAGGATAAGGATTGGATGGGATATAGAAAAGACAAAAACGGACTAGACAAACCTTATTCTGTATACGAAGTACATTTAGAATCTTGGAAGAAAAAAGAAGGCAATGAACACCTGAGTTTTGGAGAACTTGCTCATGATTTAGTAGAACATGTTAAAACATTAAATTTTACCCATGTTGAACTTATGCCCATTATGGAATATCCATACGATGCCTCTTGGGGATATCAAGTAACAGGGTATTTTGCACCAAGTTCCCGTTTTGGAAGTCCCGATGATTTAAAATATCTAATTGACCAATTTCATCAAAATGATATTGGAGTTATCTTGGATTGGGTTCCCTCCCACTTTCCAGAAGATGCTCATGGGTTAGGTTT
This sequence comes from uncultured Aquimarina sp., assembly GCA_947499005.1. Taxonomy (GTDB): domain Bacteria; phylum Bacteroidota; class Bacteroidia; order Flavobacteriales; family Flavobacteriaceae; genus Aquimarina. The sequence goes on along the minus strand of CANMML010000009.1, from coordinate 81,854 downwards.
TTTCGATGGTTCGCACCTTTACGAACATCCAGATAAAAAGAAAGGTTATCATCCTGATTGGAAAAGTCTCATCTTCAACTATGGAAGAAATGAAGTAAAAGCCTTTTTAATTAGTAATGCTGTCTTTTGGATGCAAGAATTCCATATTGACGGATTACGTATCGATGCCGTCGCTTCGATGTTATACCTTGACTATTCTAGGGAAGAAGGAGAATGGGATCCTAACCAATATGGCGGGAATGAAAACCTCGAAGCCATTGAATTTTTAAAAGCGCTTAATAAAGAAATATATACACGTTTCGAAGGAGTACAAACAATAGCTGAAGAATCTACGGCTTATGCTGGAGTTTCAAAACCTGTTGATATTGGTGGGCTTGGATTTGGAATGAAATGGATGATGGGATGGATGCATGATACTTTAGAATATTTCTCTAAAGATCCTATTTACAGAAGACATCATCAAAATGACATTACATTTAGTTTAGCCTATGCGTTTAGTGAAAACTTTATGCTTCCACTATCTCATGATGAAGTAGTATACGGAAAACGTTCTTTGATTTACAAAATGCCTGGAGATGAATGGCAACGCTTTGCTAATCTTCGCGCGATGTTAGCATATATGTATTTTCATCCAGGAACAAAATTATTATTCCAAGGAGCTGAATTTGCTCAAACTGAGGAATGGAATTTTGCTAAAAGTCTAGATTGGCATTTGCTTGAATTTGAGCCACATAAAAAAATGATGGTGTTCTTATCTGCCCTCAATACTGTATACAAAGAAGAGCCTGCCCTATATGAAAAAGCTTTTAGTCATGAGGGATTTGAATGGATCGCTTTGGATGATAGTGAAAACTCTGTCTTAAGCTTTATTAGAAAAGGACATGACCCAAAAAATGACATTATTGTAGTTGGTAACTTTACTACAATCCCTAGAGATAACTATCGAATTGGATTAAACTCTAAACGAGCTTTAAAAGAAATTTTTAATTCCGATTTAACAGATTTTTATGGAAGTGGGGTTAAAAATGAAGCATTGATAAAAATTGACAATGAAAAGTCACATGGTAAAAATTATAGTGCTAATATTAAACTTCCACCATTATCGGTAGTGGCATTCAAACATATATAAGTTAACTTTATCCTCATATTTGCTCAAACGAAATTGAGCGATCTTCGTAAGCAAATAACTAATTTTAGCATAAATAAAATGTTCAATTATGATCTTAAATGAACAAATACAACATAAGGGGAATCAATATCCTTCACATATTATAAAACACGAACGTGATCTAGATACTTTCTACTTTCACGCATATAATAGAGTCATACTACAAGTGACAGTACTTCGAGATAGTGTAGTACGCTTTCGATATACAACTACAAATAAGTTTGGTGATGACTTTTCTTATGCTCTTGTTGAAAATACAAGTGTTGGATACAATGCCTTAGAATTGGTTGAGGAAGAAACTATGTTTATCATTAAAACAGATAAATTAAATGTAAAAATCAACAAGGCAGATTTAAAAGTAAATATACACTCTGCAGATGACGATCATTTGATACTAGGTGACGAGCAAGGATTCCACTGGGAAGAAAGCTACGAGTTAGGTACAGACATCGTAAAAATGAGTAAAACTTCTAAAGATGCTGAGAGTTTCTATGGATTAGGAGATAAACCAACACACCTTAACCTAAAAGGTAAACGCTTTGAAAACTGGGTTACCGATTCGTACGCTTTTGGTGCTGAAACCGACCCTATTTATAAAGCAATTCCTTTTTATGTAGGACTACAATCGAAAGAAGCTTATGGTATTTTCTTTGATAATACATTTAGAACTTCATTTGATTTCTGTCAAGAGCGTCGTCATGTAACAAGCTTTTGGGCTTCAGGTGGAGAAATGAATTATTATTTCATTCATGGACCACAAGTAGAAGAAGTAGTAGAAAAATATACCCAAATGACTGGGGTACCCGAATTGCCTCCTTTATGGGCGTTAGGGTTTCACCAATGTAAATGGAGTTATTATCCCGAATCTAAAGTAAAAGAAGTTACTAGTAAATTTCGTGAATTAAATATTCCTTGTGATGCGATCTATCTAGATATCGATTACATGGACGGTTTCCGTTGTTTTACTTGGGATAAAGAAAAGTTTCCTGACCCTAAGCGAATGGTAAAAGAACTTGATGATGATGGATTCAAAACTGTTGTTATTATAGATCCAGGAATCAAGATAGATTATGATTACGATGTCTTTGTAGAAGGAATTGAAAACGATTACTTCTGCAAGCGTGCAGATGGCCCTTATATGAAAGGAAAAGTATGGCCTGGAGAATGTTATTTCCCAGATTATACGCGTCCTGATGTTCGTGAGTGGTGGGCAGGATTATTTAAAGGACTAATCGATGAAGTCGGTGTAAAAGGTGTCTGGAATGATATGAATGAACCTGCTGTAATGGATGTTCCTGGGAAATCTTTCCCCGATGATGTTCGTTTCGATTATGATGGACATCCGTGTAGTCACAGAAAAGCACATAATATCTATGGTATGCAAATGGCTCGCGCTACATATCATGGTGTAAAAAGACATATTTACCCAGAGCGTCCTTTTGTAATTACAAGAGCAGCATACTCTGGAACGCAGCGTTATACGAGTACTTGGATGGGTGACAATGTAGCTACTTGGGAACATTTAGTAGTTGCTAATCGTCAAATTCAACGTATGGCAATGTCTGGATATTCTTTCTCGGGAACTGATATTGGAGGATTTGCCGAACAACCACAGGGCGAATTGTTTGCGCGTTGGGTACAATTAGGCGTATTTCATCCTTTCTTCCGTGTACACTCAAGTGGGGATCATGGAGAGCAAGAACCTTGGTCTTTTGGAGATGAGATTACAAATATCTGTAGAAAATTCATCGAAATTAGATATACCTTGCTTCCTTATATTTACTCTGTTTTTTGGAAGTATATCGCACATGGGACACCAATGTTAAAATCATTGGTAATGTTTGATCAAAATGATGTACAAACGCACTATCGTACGGATGAGTTTATTTTTGGAGACAAAATATTAGCTTGTCCTATCAACGAACCAAATACGAAAGGACGTCGTATGTATATCCCTAAAGGAATTTGGTTTGATTATTGGTCTAACTCAGTAATCAAAGGTGGAAAAGAATATTGGGTAGATGCCGATATTGACAGTATGCCTCTTTTCATAAAATCTGGTGCTATCATTCCAAAATACCCTGTTCAACAGTATGTAGGGGAAAAAGAAATCACAGAACTTCAATTGGATTGTTTCTACATCGATGGTGAAGAAAAATCTTATTTATACGAAGATGATGGTGACGGTTATGGTTATAAGAAAGGAGAATACAGTAAACGTGACTTTACTTTTGTAGGTAAAGGAGATGAAATTGTAATTCGCCAACACAAGCAAGGAAAGTTTACTACTTCGTACGATACTTTTAAAATATGCTTGATTGGTGCGCCTTTTAGTATTTCTGTTATCGAATTAAATAATAAAGAAATTAAACCTGAAATTCATTATGAAAATGGAATTGCTTGTTTTATTATTGATAAAAACTTTGGTGAGTTACATATCAGATAAAACATTTAATCTACTTTATATAATTCGACCTGTTAGTTACATTACTAACAGGTCTTTTTTATAAAATGACTTATGGAAAATATTATAAAAATTACGTATTGTACTCAATGCAATTGGTTAATGCGATCTTCATGGATGTCTCAAGAATTATTGACAACTTTTAAAGAAGAAATAAATGAATTATCTCTAAAACCTAGTACTGGAGGTGTCTTTGAAATCCATGCTAATGCTCAACAAATTTGGTCTCGAAAAATGGATGGTGGATTTCCTGAAATCACAGAGCTAAAAAGGCGCGTTCGAGATGTAATTGCTCCCGAAAAAAACTTGGGACATATTGATCGGAAGAAAGGTTGATAAATACACTCGATTTTCTTCACTCATATAATATTAAAAGCAAAAAAAATACGTTTACATATATAATTGGTTACTTTAATAATCAACTACGGTGCAAACATACGAAGTACAAAGTGGAAAACTACTTTCGTTAAAATTCGATGCAAACATCTGGGAATTCTCTCCAAATTGTAGGATTAAAATCAATAAATAAAATTATATTCAATGATTGTAGCGCGTATTTTCTTTCTTGTATTAATACTTTTTAATTTAACCTCCGCTCAAGCCCAATTAAGTGATGTACAGTCTAAAAAAATAGACAGCCTTTTCTCTTCTTGGACAAAAGATAATCATCCAGGAGGCTCCATTGGAATCATGCAATATGGCAAGATAGTATACTCAAAGGCATTTGGTGCTGCTAGTTTAGGGTATCAAATTCCCAATACTAAAGAAACTACATTTAACATTGCTTCAGTATCAAAACAATTCACGGCGATGGGGATTGTAAGGCTTCATGAAAAAGGCCTATTATCCGTTGATGATGATATCCATAAATACTTACCAGATTTGCCTGACTTTGGACACCCAATCACCATACGTCATCTTTTACATCATACTAGTGGCATGAGAAGCTTTCATGCCATACTTCATCTAGCTGGCTGGGAAAAGCAAGACAAAAAGACAAATGAGGATATATATCGCCTTATGCTAAAACAAAAGGAATTGAATTTCACCCCTGGAGATAAATTCTTGTATTGTAATACAGGATATGTACTTATGGCTAAAATAATTGAAAGTGTTACTAATGAACAATTCCCTCAATGGATGAAATCTAATATTTTTGAACCATTAGGAATGAAAAACACATTTATCGAAGATAAATACGATCGCGTCATTCTAAATAGTGCTACACCTTATTATGGTTTAGATATTTTTTACAAAGCTGTAAAATACGGGTATTATTCTGGCTCTGGAAATCAACGTTCGACAACTCCTGATTTATTGAAATGGCTTCAAAATTTCAGCACGCCAACCCCCAACTGGAGTTCCTCTTTTAAAATGCTACAAACTACGGATACTCTTAACAACGGTAATGAAAACGACTATGCATTTGGTATAAGAATTAATGATTTTAAAAATCATACCAAAATCTCTCACAATGGTGGTGGAGGTGGATGGAAATCATCTATAAGTCACTACCCCGATACACAACTTAGTATTGCTATTTTAACCAATTTCTCATCATCTAGAACAAAAAATATCGAACGTAACATTGCTGATATACTATTAAAAGAGAAGCCTAATACAGAAGAAAAAACAGTAACCCCAACTATTCCCAATAGTAATATCACTTTTTCGCCGCAACAATTAGTAGGAAAATATAAAACTCCGTCTGGTTATAGTATACATGTTAATATTAAAAATGACTCACTGTATGTATTTCAAGAATGGGATAAAACTGAATACCATATTTACAATACTAACGGCAACATCTATGAAACTCCTGAAAAACAAAATACTCAGTTTGTATTTTCTAAATTAAAAGATAATTCTGCACAAATATTTAGTCAACATTTTAAAGGAAAAAAAATAGATGCTGAAAGATATGTCAATGAAGATTTATCTAATATTAACCTAAATAATTACACTGGTCGATTCTATAGTCCTGAGTTAGAAAGTGTAATACATATTAAATTTAAAGATGATAAGTTAATTGCCAAACATATTAGACTTGGTGATTTTCAAGTACAACTTACAGGAAAAAATTCTTTAACTATTAAAGGTTTAGGGACAGTAGATATTATTCGAAATTCTAAACATATAATTACAGGAATGAGAATTTCAAACCGAAGGGCTTTAAATGTTTGGTTTGAAAAACAGGATAATAACAACACAGATCAGTTATAATTGTCAAAATGTATATACCAAAAATAGAAAGGAATAATTGACCGTCGAATTCTAATCAACTACCTAGTTGATAAAGACATTCTAGAAAGTTACTTCCCCAAACTTTTTAAACCTAAGCTTGTTAAAGGAAAAGGCATTGCTGAAATATGCTTAATTAGATTGAAAAAGCTAAACTTAAGGGATTACCAAAACATATTGGTATTTCCTCAGAAAACGAGGCTCATCGAATTGCAGTAGAATGGAATAAAAACAGAAAACTGAAAGAAGGGGTTTACAACCCCAGAATAGATACTTCATCTCAATTAAACCATAAAATAACTTATGAAAAAAATAATATTAATCCTTATATCGATATTGTGCTACAATCTCTCAAGTGCACAAAATTTCTTTGAATTAGCAAATTATGAATTCAATGCCGTAGAAAGTTATAAGACACAAGAAAACAATGTCATAACATGTGCTAATTACATTCTAAATACTCCTAATGATAAGAAAAATGACAAAAGATTAGTCGCATCTCAATTTATTATGAAATGGATGACAGGAACTCCTGACTATACTTTTGAAATCGGAGAAAAAGAGTTAGAGTTAACAAAAGGCAATGAAGCTCTACTCATGCTTTATCTAGCTTCAGCTAGTAAAATTGTCATCGAAGCTAAGACTAGTCTAAGTAATGACGACATCTATAACCAAGCTGAAAAGCTAATAGTTGATTATTGTGAAGATCCAAAAAATAAGACTAAGGGATCTAAGAAAATTAAAAAAATACTTAAAAGTAGGTCTTAATAAAAAACTTAGTGAGCGTTCACGCTTGCTATACACAATTACAAAGTTATCTACTATTAATAAACCACTATGAACTTCTAAGTTTTCATAGTGGTTTATTAGTAACGCCAAAGGGTCTAATACCCCAAAGGCTGTCTTGAAAATTAAAATTTTCGGCGTATTCAGAGAATAGCCTGATTCTCAAAAATTATACATAAAAAATCCAAAATTTGATAAATTCAAGTTTTGGATTTTTGTTTTTTAGGTTATTTTAGTCTAAAAATATTGATTTCAATACCGACAGGACGTAGTTATCCCAAGAGCTCTTGTTTTGTTCTAAATTTAGGCGGCCAGCTGTACTTGACTATTCTGGATTCTTCTACCTATTTCTAAAGCATTTGCGGTGTGTATCCCAAAAAATATCCAGAGCTTTTCTGTAGCTTTTGTTTTTGCCTTTATTTTTTTGAGATGGTAATATTCTTTTTCTTTTCCAAAGCTTCCTTCTAATCGAGTGGCTCTTTCTTTTGTAATTAGGGCTTTTAACTTCTTTTCGTCTTTGTAGTTTTTAGGAAGCTTGCCTTTTCGTTTAAAGTCTGTTTTGATATCATGTTTTGTAACAAAATTCCTGTTTTTATTTGTCGCATATATAGCATCTGCTCCTAATACTTTAAGTTTTGTTTTGGTGAGTGACTGTGCTTTATATACGGTGCTTTGTAAGCGCGTACCTTCATTAAAAGCATTAAAACTTAAATGCTCTATAAAATTGATACCATCAATTTGAAGTTTATTGACCTTAGCTCCAAATTCAACGGGTTTTACTTCTTTTCCTCTTACAATTGGTCTGAGGTAATCTTTAGCAATACTAACAATTCTATTTTTAGGAGATATGCCTGTTTTAAAGTAAGCTTGTTGTTGCTCAAGTACTTTTTTGATCGTAGCTACTCTACGATAATAAGCAACACTATAGGTTATCTCATAATTTTCACGAAGTAGATTTTCAAAATCCAAAAGCTTGTTTAGTAAATGTAATAAGCCCCTTGTAAGTGGTTGGCGTTTTTTTATGGTTTTACGGCGCATTTTACTAAATCCAATATAGCGCTTTTTCCATTTGATATATTTGGAACGTATCATTTTTACTCCTATAGCTTTGCAGTTTTTTTTGAGCTGTGTATACAACCAATCCACTGCTTCCCAGAGTAATTTTTGAGGGCTTGGGTAACGAACTTCACTCTCATAACAAGTCGCGTCTACAGTAACTTGATCTTTGTTATTTATATAGGGCCTCCAGTGAGCAAACAACTCTTTTTCTATCGAATCTATATCTAGTTTTTTTGCCAGTTCACAACGAATCTGACTTACTATTTTAAAATTAGTCAACCGATTAAAGCCTAAATGAATATCACAAAAAAATTGATAATCAATATTGCCATTGAGTTGTTCTATTAGTTTTTGATCTGAACAACAAGCATAATGCTTTAGAAGCATTAAGGCTATTCTTCCCCTTGGACTAAATAACATTTTTGAACCTGAAGGTTTTTCTTTTATCTGTAAACTTTCCACAAGAGAATCCCAAGGAATAGATACATAGATTTTACCCAAATCACTTTCTAAAAAACGGGTATAAAAAAAAGATAAATTTTCTCGTGCAGATAAAAACGAAAATTCATGCTGAAAGTCACTAATTCTTTGTATTTTCATAATTAACGATAAGTAAAACCTCGTTTTTAGCTCCTTATAGCTGTTTTCGGGGTTTTTATTTACATTAATTTACGACAAAACCCTCGTATTTACAAGGGTTTTGAGTATTCTGAATGCGCCATTTTCACTTCTTACAAATGCCTCGTGAGCTTGCTTCGAGACAGTTTATATCAATTAAGCATTTTGTTTCTTAATTAAATTCAAAGCAGAACCTTCATTATACCAAGATATTTGCGGTGCATTATATGTATGGTTCACTAGGATGATATCTTTCGAACCATCTGCATGAATCGCTTCAATCGTTAATGGCTTTCCAGGAGCAAATTCTTTTAAATCTACAAAGTTAAACGTATCGTCTTCTTGAATTAAATCATAATCTGCTTCATTAGCAAAAGTCAGCCCTAACATTCCCTGCTTCTTTAAGTTTGTTTCATGAATCCGTGCAAAAGACTTTACAATTACGGCACACACCCCTAGATGACGTGGTTCCATTGCAGCATGTTCACGAGAAGACCCCTCTCCATAATTATGATCTCCGACAACAATAGTCTTTACACCAGCAGCTTTATATGCACGCTGCACAGCTGGCACTTCTCCATATTCTCCTGTCAATTGATTCTTTACTTTATTGGTCTCTTTATTATATGCATTTACTGCTCCAATTAAACAGTTATTTGAAATGTTGTCCAAATGTCCTCGAAACCTCAACCAAGGCCCTGCCATAGAAATATGATCGGTTGTACACTTACCATAAGCTTTGATCAATAGTTTAGCCCCTTCAATAGTATTCCCTATAGGTTCAAAAGGAGTTAATAACTGTAAACGCTCTGAAGTAGGACTAACACTTACTTCTATTGCAGATCCATCCTCAACAGGCTCTAAATACCCCCTATCCTCAACTCCAAATCCTTTTGGTGGTAACTCTAGCCCTGTTGGTTCATCTAAAGTTACTTCCTCTCCATTTTCATTGATTAAAGTATCGGTTAACGGATTAAAATCTAAACGACCCGAAATAGCAATGGCGGCTACCATTTCTGGTGAAGCAACAAATGCATGGGTATTAGGATTTCCATCGGCACGTTTAGCAAAGTTTCTATTGAATGAATGAACAATACTATTTTTAGGTGCATTTTTGGGGTCTTCATATCTCCCCCATTGTCCTATACATGGGCCACAAGCATTGGTAAATATTTTTGCGTCTAACTTTTCGAATACTTCTAAAATCCCATCACGATCTGCGGTATAGCGCACTTGTTCTGACCCTGGATTGATTCCAAATTCTGCTTTAGTTTTCAACCCTTTATCGATTGCTTGCTTGGCTACTGAAGCGGCTCGTGATAAATCTTCATAAGAAGAATTTGTACAAGAACCAATTAAACCCCATTCCACTTGTAATGGCCAATCATTTTCTTTCGCTTTATCTGTCATCTCACCAACCTTAGTCGCTAAATCTGGTGTAAATGGGCCATTCAAATGAGGTCTTAGTTCTGAAAGATTAATCTCAATTACTTGATCAAAATATTCTTCTGGATTGGCATAAACTTCGGCATCACCCGTTAAATATCCCTTTACATTATTAGCAGCATCAGCTACACCATCTCGACCTGTAGCACGTAAGTAACGTTCCATAGAAGCGTCATAACCAAAAGTCGAAGTGGTAGCTCCTATCTCAGCTCCCATATTACAAATAGTTCCTTTACCTGTACATGACATTCCAATAGCTCCTTCTCCAAAATACTCTACTATAGCACCTGTTCCACCCTTTACAGTAAGAATCCCTGCTACTTTCAAGATCACATCTTTTGGTGCCGTCCAACCAGAAAGTTTTCCAGTCAACTTAACTCCTATCAATTTAGGGAACTTTAATTCCCATGGCATCCCTGCCATAACATCTACGGCATCGGCACCTCCAACACCAATAGCAACCATCCCTAATCCTCCTGCATTTACCGTATGCGAATCGGTTCCGATCATCATACCTCCTGGGAACGCATAATTTTCCAATACTACTTGATGGATAATACCTGCTCCTGGCTTCCAAAATCCGATTCCATATTTATCAGAAACAGACTCTAAAAAATTAAAAACCTCATTAGAAGTATTAATAGCATGCTGCAAATCTTCACTTGCACCCATTTTTGCTTGTATTAAGTGATCGCAATGCACCGTAGTAGGAACAGCAACTTTCTTTTTACCTGCTTGCATAAACTGCAATAAAGCCATCTGTGCTGTAGCATCTTGACAAGCAATTCTGTCAGGTGCAAAATCTACATAATCTACTCCTCTTTTAAAAGCTGTTGTTGCTTTACCATCCCAAAGATGGCTATATAATATTTTTTCTGCTAATGTTAATGGCTTACCCGTAACTTCACGTGCAGCATCCACACGTTTGGCAACTTGTTCATAAACCTTTTTAATCATTTCGATATCAAATGCCATAGAATTATAAGAATTATTTAGTGTCTTTATCAACTCTATTAAGATACGAAATTAGAGCTGCACTATCAAGATGAAAATTTAGGCTGGTTTTATACTATTTCTCAAATTACAAAAAACAAAAAGCCCGAGTTTTTCAACTCGGGCTTAATAAAATTATAACTACTCAAATTATGCAATCACTAATTGCTTTTGAGAGGGTTTAAACTTAGTTAATACAATTCCATCAACTGCAGCTTCATATTCTTCCATAGTAGGTGTTCTACCTAAAATTGTAGATAAAACTACTACAGGAGTAGACGATAATAAAGACTCTCCTTTTTTCTCTCCAGAATCCTTAACAACTCTTCCTTGGAATAAACGCGTAGAAGTCGCCATTACTGTATCACCTGGTTCTGCTTTTTCTTGGTTACCCATACATAGGTTACATCCCGGACGCTCTAAGTATAATAAGTTTTCATATTTCGTACGTGCCAATCCTTTTGGAGCACTATCATCAAATTCGAAACCAGAATACTTCTGTAATACTTCCCAGTCTCCTTCTGCCTTCAATTCATCTACAATATTATACGTAGGAGGTGCAACAACTAATGGAGCCTTAAACTCTACCTTACCATGCTGTACTTCGATATTCTTTAGCATTTGAGCTAAAATTTTCATATCTCCTTTATGTACCATACAAGAACCTACAAATCCTAAATCTACTTTTTTAGTTCCTCCGTAGAAAGATAATGGTCTAATAGTATCGTGAGTATAACGCTTAGAAACATCTTCATTATTTACATCTGGATCAGCAATCATTGGCTCTGCAATCTCATCCAAATCAATGATAACCTCTGCATAATATTTAGCATCGGCATCTGGGCGTAGAGCAGGTTTAACACCTGTTTTCACCTCTTGGATTCGAGCATTAGCTTTATCTACTAATCCTTGAAGTACTTGCTTTTCATTATCCATACCCTTATCAATCATGATTTGGATACGACCTCTAGCAATCTCTAACGATTCTATCAATGTTTCATCTTCTGAAATACAAATAGAAGCTTTCGCTTTCATCTCTGCAGTCCAATCAGTAAATGTAAAGGCTTGATCTGAAGTTAATGTACCAATATGAACTTCAATAATTCGTCCTTGGAATACATTCTCTCCTGCAAATTGCTTTAACATTTGCTGTTGAGTAGCATGTACTACATCACGGAAGTCCATATAACTTCTCATGTCTCCCTTGAAAGTAACTTTAACCGATTGTGGGATTGGCATAGTTGCTTCTCCTGTAGCTAAAGCTAAGGCAACTGTTCCTGAATCTGCACCAAAAGCAACACCTCTAGACATACGAGTATGCGAATCACCACCAATGATTATTGCCCAATCATCAATTACGATATCATTTAATACCTTATGAATTACATCGGTCATTGCGTGGTACTTCCCTTTAGGGTCACGAGCAGTAATCAATCCAAAGTCATTCATAAACTTCATTAACCTTGGAATATTAGCCTTAGACTTATCATCCCAAACTGAAGCCGTATGACATCCTGATTGGTAAGCTCCATCAACGATTGGAGAAATTATCTTAGCAGCCATCATCTCTAATTCTTGCGAAGTCATTAAACCTGTAGTATCCTGAGAACCTACAATATTAACTTCAACACGAACGTCAGAACCTGCATGCAATGTTTTGCCTGGAGTTGTTCCTACAGCATTCTTATTGAATATTTTCTCTACAGCTGTTAACCCTTGACCTTCTATAGAAATCTCTTTAGAAGTTGCATAAACTTGAGGAACATCTATTCCTAATATTTTAGCTGCTAACGTTTGTAATTTTTTACCAAAAACTACAGCATAAGACCCACCTGCTTTTATAAACTCCATCTTTTGAGGAGTTAAAGCCGCAGAAATATCTTTCAATTCTTGATCTCCGCTATAAAGCTTTTTTGTTTTTGTATTAATTGTTAATACAGTTCCTGTTTTAACAGAGTATTCTTGTTTTAATACTGGTTCTCCATCCTCATCAACAACAGTATTTCCTTCAGCATCTTTCTGTTTTACCCAGTTTTTAAGGTCAATACCGATACCTCCTGTTACACCAACAGTGGTTAAGAAAATAGGAGAAATACCGTTAGTACCCGCAATTACAGGAGCAATATTAATAAATGGAACATATGGGCTAGATTCAACACCTGTCCATAATGCTACATTGTTCACTCCAGACATTCTTGAAGATCCTACTCCCATAGTACCTTTTTCAGCAATTAGCATAACACGCTTATCTGGGTGTTGTTCTTTTAATGCAAGTACTTCTTTTTGCATATCTTTATTATGCTCAAAAATACATTGACCATGTAATTCACGATCTGATCTAGAATGCGCATCGGCACCAGGAGAAAGTAAATCTGTTGAAATATCTCCAACACCAGCAATGTAAGTAACTACATCAATTTTTTCTTCTATTTCTGGTAATTCTGTAAAAAACTCTGCTTTAGCATAGCTTTCTATAATCTCTTTTGCAATTGTATTTCCCGATTTGTATGCATCTTCTAAACGCTCGGTATCTGCTTCATAAAGGAATACTTGTGTTTTCAATACTTTAGCTGCCGCTGTTGCAATAGCTACATCACTTCCTAGAGCTAAATCTAATAACACTCCAATAGAAGTTCCTCCTTTCATATGAGATAGCAACTCAAAAGCAAAGTCTTGGCTGATCTCTTCAACTGCAGATTCTCCTAGAATAATTTCTTTTAAAAATTTAGCCTTTACTCCAGCAGCACTGGTAGTTCCTGGTAAAACATTATAGATAAAAAAGTTAAGAGAATCTTTTCTGTATATATTGTCTACATCTTTTATTTGCGCAATAATCTCGCTCAACAATTCACCTCCATCAACAGGTTTAGGATGAAGTCCTTGTTTTTTTCTTTCTTCTATTTCCTTAAGATAATCGTCGTATAATGCCATAGTATGTATAGAAATTCGTACTTTTTAATCAATTTCGCTAAAATACTAAATTTATCTACTTCTTAATTTGGAATGATTCCAAGTAACGACACTTAGCTCATTTTTGCGAAATTGATATTTTAAAAAGTTTTACTAAAGAAATTATAAATAAAACCCCTCTATATTTAAGCAAGATTTAAAATACTTTGTTTTATTTACATTATTAACTTCTTAAATATATTCTAAAAAAAGCCCTTTACTTGTTGTTTTGCATATAAAATGATTCTCCATTTCACATTCGAAATGCAAAAAACAAACACCTATATATTTTATTGAAACTTTATAGCCTTTACTGGGCTAATTTTGTTGATTACCAAAGTCGGTAACCATAATGCCAATACACATAAAATAAATGTAATTATATTAAGAATTACAATATAATCCCAAGAGATATACATAGGAGCATACCTTACATAATAGGTATCTGGATTAAGAGTAATAAAATGAAAGTAATATTGCCCAAAAATTAATAACAAGCCTATAAGATTACCCCAGAAAAGTCCCTTTCCGATGATGTAACTAGCTTGATAAATGAATAATTTTCTAATACTACTGTTAGTACTTCCCAATGATTTCAACATTCCTATCAATTGAGTTCGTTCTAGGATTAAAACTAACAGTGCAGTAATAATATTAATTGAAGCTACTATAACCATTATTCCTATAATTCCATATACATTATAATCGAATAACTGTAACCATTGAAAAATCTCGGCATACTTGTTCTTTATAGAAACCGCATCTAGTTCCGAAGGAACACTTTCATAAATTTTAGTGGTGTAGTAATAAATATCATTAAAGTCATCTACAAAGAACTCTAAAGAACCTACTTCATTTTTTTTCCACTTATTTAACCTTCTTATATGTTCTAAAGATCCAATGACAAGTCCTTTATCGAAATCTTTATATCCCGAATTATAAATTCCTACCACTTTAAAACTCCTGATATTATATTTCCCTGTGTCCTTTAAAAAATAAGTAACTACTTTACTCTCTAATTGGAAATTCAACCTATTGGCTAAACTTTCTGATATTAAAATCTCATTAACATCATCATCAAATTTAGGAATCCGACCTTGTATAAGGTAATCACTAAATGATGACCATTTATAGTCTTCTGCAACTCCCTTAAAAATAACACCTTCGAAGTCTGTAGCTGTTCTAATTACTCCATGTTTCTTCCCTACTTTTTGGACATGTGTAATCCATTTGTTTTGCAGTAACGAATCTAAAAACTTGCCTTCACTAGGTATTGGCTGCAATGAAACTTCACTTTGATTACCATTAAAACTAGTCACTTCGATATGCCCGCTAAAAAGGGCGATCTTTTGTTGTATCTTTTGTTGCAATCCAAATCCAACAGCAACACTTACCAACATCATGATTAAACTAATTGCAATAGCAACAATTGCAATTTTTATGATCGGTGCAGAAGCCGTCTTTTTGGATGTTTTTTCTTTAATTAGCCGTTGAGCAATAAATAATTCGTAATTCAATGCTAAATTTTAATAATAACCTTTTCAAAAATACGCTATTCATTTTTCTTATCACGCTAAGCTCATGTGGAAATGCTCAACCTGAAAAAAATAGTGTAAAAAAACAAAAGCCTACTGTAATTACTACAGGTGCACAACAAACAGAAAAGTGGATTCCTCTTTTAAAAGATAAAAAGATTGGCTTTGTAGGGAATCATACGAGTGTTCTTTCAAACAAAAAAGGCAAGTTTACTCATGTTATTGATACTTTAATTGCAAGTAACATTAAAATTACCCGTGCTTTTGCACCCGAACATGGCTTTAGAGGAAAAGCTGATGCTGGTGAATATGTAAAAAACGGAATCGATTTAAAAACAGGACTCCCTATTATTTCATTGTATGGAAAGAATAAAAAACCTTTTCCAGAACAATTAGAAGATATTGATTTAATGGTTTTCGACATCCAAGACGTTGGGGTGAGATTCTATACATATATCTCTACATTACATTACATTATGGAGGCATGTAGCGAACAAAACATCCCTCTACTGCTTTTGGATCGACCAAACCCAAATGGACACTATATTGATGGACCTATTTTAGATATAAAATTTAAAAGCTTTGTAGGTATGCATCCTGTTCCTGTTGTGTATGGAATGACCATAGGGGAGTATGCTCAAATGATTAATGGCGAAAAATGGTTAGACCATAAAATACAATGTGAATTGACTGTTATACCTCTCCAAAACTATAATCATCAAATGAAATATTCACTTCCTATTAAACCCTCCCCTAACCTACCAAATGATATTTCTATAAATCTATATCCTAGTCTTTGTTTCTTTGAAGGTACTAACCATGTAAGTGTTGGACGAGGTACAGATATGCAATTTCAAGTATATGGATTACCAAATATAGAATTGGATTTTTGTTTTACTCCGGCACCTAACGATGGGGCCAAATATCCAAAAAATGAAAAGCTACTTTGCTGTGGAGAAGATCTTAGAAATCTAGAAAGTCTATCTAAAATTGATCTAAAATGGTTATTAAAAGCATACCAGCTATCTCCAAATAAAGATGAATTTTTCAATTCATTTTTCGAGAAACTTACAGGAACAGATGTCTTAAGAAAACAAATTGAATCTCATTTAACTACAAAAGAGATAATAACAACTTGGAAACCAGATCTAGAACAATTTACAAAAACTAGAAAGAAGTATTTAATTTATGATTAAACACACTTAATCTAACAAAACAAACACATTATCGAAATAACAGATCCCTTATCTTTAAAAGAAACAGGAATATTGATCATTGATCTTTAATTTTAAAACCAATAAAATTGAAAAATTATTTCTATAATGAAAAGTGCTCCCTATCTTATTGTAATTATTTCATTAATTACGTTTTTTAACTCTTTGGCCCAGTCTGTAGAATTTGCCGAACCTCCATTAATGAAACTTCCTCAAAAAGATTTTATCGATGGTTACAAAATAAAATACAAGGCAAAGAAAAAGGGACACATTTACCTAGTCCTTTATAAAAATGGTAGCCCTATTGGTAATAGCGTAATCCCTGTAAAAAAGGGAAGTGGAATAATAGAAACATCGATCGCCATCTGGGACGGAAAAAAAGTACTTACTTCAGGTAATAAATATTCGTATTTCATAAAAATGCATGCTGCTCCATATCATATTTTTGAAAATCTAGTGGCCGAATCTCCAATCGTAAAAGGGGTAAAAGTTGCAGGAGTTGACACAAAATATATTAAAAAAGTCTACAAACTATAATAGTGCTCGTTAAAGATTAGACCTAAAATAATTAAAACATCCACAAACAATAAGCCTTATACTTAAACGTTACTCTACTTGGGTGCTATGTAAATTTTCAATAAATCTTAAAATAATACACGATTAAATGCAGTTTTATCCGTTAAAATTTACTATTTTAGTCGTCTCTAAATTCAATCATCTTTAAGATAAATCAATTATTTCCTGACTTTTAAGTAAATGTTGGCATGCCTATTGTATTTACATTTTTAGAAATCTAGAAATAAACCCAAAAAGAACTTACTATGAAAAAATTTTATCACATTTTACTACTTGGGGTAATGCTTTTTGCAGCTCCAGCTTTTGGTCAAAAATATGTAAAATACGTCACTCCACCTCCTACGGAAATTCCTCAAAAATCAGGATATATCAATAATATTGATGTAAAATATAATATCCCTGAAGCAGGATACTTATACCTAACATTATTTAAAGATTCTAAACCTGTTGGGAATTCAGTACATAAAGTAACTCGCGGAAAAAGATCAGTAAGATGCAATATTTTCATTTGGGATGGAGGAAAATCCATCACCAAGAAAGGGGAATACAAATATAAGTTAGAAATTTATAAAGGCCCAGAAAACGATTTCAATGAAAAGATAATAGATGCCCCTGATATCACTGAAATAAAGATTGTTAAAAAGAAATAACGCCTCTAAAAAACTTCTTTCAACTTACTTAAAACTTTATTAACCGCTGGACAAATTAATGTATTTGCAGCGGTTATTTTATTTATTTGATGAAAACGTTTCCTATTCGTATGCGGATATTCTGCGCATGCCTTAGGGCGAACATCATAAATGAGACAATAATTATCAGAAGCTAAAAATTCACAAGGTTGATTCAAAAAAACACGATCACCATCACCATCAAAACGGGTGTATTGCTTCTCGAAGTCTACTACTTTCATCCTTAAGTGCTTTGCTATTCTCTCTGTATCTTTATCCGTAATGATTGGAGAGGTTGTAGAACAGCAATTGGCACAAGCCAAGCAATCTACTTCTTCAAAAACCTCATCATGAATTTGTTGTACCGTAACATCGAGTTTCTTAGGGGGCTTTTGTTTTAACCGATTCAAAAACTTAGTGTTCTCTGCTTTAAGTATTTTCGCTTCCTCTAGGACTTTTGCATATTCTTCTTGCATGAAGCAAAGGTACAATATAACTTTGCTCATATGAGCAATGATGTTTTTGGAGAAGCTATTAAATCGTATTTCAATGGAGAAAGAAGCGTTGAGATCAAAGTAAGTTCTAACACCTTTGAAGATGATATTATACCTGTTGAATATTTATTCAGGAGTTATAACGAGATGCCCGAAATTGAAAAAAAAGCATTACAATTAGCAAAAGGTAAAACTCTTGATGTTGGTGCTGGTGCCGGCAGCCACGGCTTGTATTTGCAAGAAACCCGAAAACTAAACGTAACTTCTTTGGACACCTCAAAAGGTGCCATCGAGATCTGTAAAAAAAGGGGACTTAAAGAAACTATTTGTCAAAACTTTTTTAATCATAAAGAAAGCTACGACACTCTACTAATGCTTATGAATGGAAGTGGTATCATAGGTTCGCTTCCTAATATTAACTTCTTCTTTCAACACTTAAGAACTCTTCTAAAAGATAAAGGACAAGTACTTATAGATTCATCGGATCTAATTTATCTTTATGAAAACGAAAAAGGAGAATTTTGGGTAGATCTTAATGATGGATATTACGGCGAAATGCGTTATTCTATTCAATATAAAGATATAAAATCTGAAACTTTTGATTGGTTATACATTGATTACAATACATTACAAAATGCAGCACATTCAAATGGATTTCAATGCGAGTTAATCCTAGAAGGTGATCATTATGATTATTTAGCTAGATTATCATTATAAAATGAACCACTAGGATTGGAAGATCCCTAGTCTCTGTTATGCCTGAAAGTCTTTTTCTTTTTTCTAGCTTATTGCTGTAAGCTATAGGCTTTAAGCTACATCAATCTATATAAGGCTTAAAGCTTAATGCATATAGCCATGAATAATGTTTTTCGAAACTAAAACTGAGATGTACTAAAGCACAAAGTTTTAACTATTCCTGAGAATGATAATCTATTCTAAAATATTTTTTGCCTCAGCATATAACAAGTGGCTCCATTCGGTACTAATATCACTAATAGTTTGCCCAAGAGGCTCTGCATTTTCTTGAATTTTCTTTCCAACCGCAGTCTCATAAAATTTTGTCACTTCTTTTAACTGCTGTTTAGAAAGTTGATTTCTATCTTTTGCCAATTGTTTCCCTGCATCGGTTTGATAGAATTCATACATTGCATTAATATCACTTTCAGAAAAATAACTTTCATAAGCACTTATCAAACGTCGCTTTATATCTTTTAAAGCTTCTTTTTTAATACCTCTTACCTCTTCCCAAGTACTCTCATTTATATTTTTACCTTGATATTGATTTTCTAATAAATCAAACAATTGATTAACGGCTCCTTCATATTGTTCATGTGTACCATTAATCTCTATATACTTCTCCGTATTTTCGTATTTTGATTGCGCTTGTAAGATTCCTTGTAAGCAAAAGACCAAAAACACTACTAAAAACTTACTTTTCATCGTATCCAAATATATATTATGAGGTTATTTCTAAAAATTATTACAATTATAGGTTTTTTATTTGTTATTTCTTGTTCATCCGATGACGATAGCAATACTAATCGTATGGCTGGTTCCGATAATCAAACACCAGCAAATCTACCTCAAGGAAATAATCCAAGGCTTAATCTTCGTATAACAGGAGATTCGGCCAATGAATTATTAAGTGACCGAGTATATAGAAGTTTAACCATCGAATTTGTAGGTGTTGAAGGCACCCAAGCTTCTCAGCAAGCTATCGATAGTTTGACTAACTTTATAAATAGAAGATGTAATAAACCTGATGGAATTAAATTCGTTAATAGAACCATAGCAACCCCTGATGATGACGATGATGTATACACTATTCAAGAAATTGCACAATTAGAAAATCAAAACAGAACCGCTTTTAGTAATGGATCAGATATTGCCGTTTATATCTTTTTTGCAGATCGTGAAAATGAAAACAGCACTGAAACTGAAGTCGTTTTAGGTACAGCTTACCGCAATACTTCAATCGTCATCTATGATGCGACACTTAGACGTCTAACACAAAGAGCCAATGATGCTTTTCCTAAAGTAAAAGCTGCTACATTAATCCATGAATTTTGTCACATATTAGGCCTAGTAAATATTGGAACCCCTATGGTAGAAGATCATGAAGCTTTCGAAGAAAATAGTGCTGGAGATCGAGTAGGCGGACATTGTAACGTTCCTGGCTGCCTTATGGCTGCACAAGCCAACTTTAGAAGAAACATTTTTGGTCAAGTAGAAATTGATGCATTAGATCCTTTATGTATTCAAGATTTACAAGCTAATGGTGGTAAATAAGTCTTAGGGCGTACCCTCCTTAGGGTCGGGTCGGGCTATACGCTATATCTTTTTGTCTATATTTCGACTGCGCTCAATATAACAAAAAGGATGCCGCTACTATCCCTCACGCAATTTCAGATTTGCAGTTTTTTCATTTTTGTTGATATCTAACCTCTATTGACCTTTTCTACGCCTTCGCTATTGTTTAAATTTGATCAATTGTAAAAGGGAATACATTGGAAGAATATTTAAGTCAACTAAACGAAGCACAATTAGCACCTACGATACATGTAGAAGGACCTCTTATGGTAATTGCTGGTGCTGGTTCAGGAAAAACACGTGTACTAACCTATCGTATTGCTTATCTTATGAGTAAAGGTGTAGACGCATTCAATATTCTTTCTTTAACCTTTACCAATAAAGCAGCTCGTGAGATGAAACAACGTATCTCACAAATCGTTGGAAGTACCGAAGCTAAAAACCTTTGGATGGGTACCTTCCACTCTATTTTTGCTAAAATATTACGAATAGAATCGGAGAAACTTGGATACCCTTCAAATTTTACGATATATGATTCTCAAGACTCACAACGACTTATCGCGAGTATTATAAAAGAAATGAGTCTCGATAAAGATGTCTATAAATACAAACAAGTTGCTAGTAGAATATCATCTTTTAAAAACAACCTTATTACAGTTAAAGCATATTTTAATAATCCCGAATTAATGGAAGCAGACGCCATGTCTAAGCGTCCTCGTATCGGTGATATTTACAAAAACTATGTAGAACGTTGTTTTAAAGCGGGAGCAATGGATTTTGATGATTTATTATTAAAAACCAATGAACTATTAAATCGCTTTCCCGATGTATTGGCAAAATATCAAAGCCGTTTTAAATACATTTTGGTAGATGAGTACCAAGATACAAATCATTCTCAATACTTAATCGTTCGTGCGCTAGCAGATCGTTTTCAAAACTTATGTGTAGTAGGTGATGATGCGCAAAGTATCTATGCCTTTCGTGGTGCAAACATTAATAACATTTTAAATTTCCAAAAGGATTATACCGATGCAGCTAGTTACCGATTAGAGCAAAACTATAGATCTACAAAAAATATTGTAGAAGCGGCGAATTCAATCATAGAACACAACAAAACTAAACTCGATAAAGTAGTTTGGACAGCTAATGACGATGGGGGTAAAATTATCGTAAATCGTTTGCCAACTGATGGAGATGAAGGACGCTATGTAGCTAGCACTATTTTCGATACTCAAATGAATGAACAGTTACGAGCTAGTGAATTTGCAGTTCTATATCGAACCAATGCACAATCTCGTTCTATTGAAGATGCTCTTCGTAAAAGAGGTATCAAGTATCGAATTTTCGGAGGTCTATCATTTTATCAACGTAAAGAGATTAAAGATGTCTTAGCTTACTTAAGGTTGGTCGTAAACCCTAAAGATGAAGAAGCTCTCAAACGTGTTATTAACTATCCTGCACGAGGTATTGGAGCAACTACTGTAGATAAATTAATTTTAGCAGCAAATCATTACGGAAGATCAATTTTCGAAGTAATGGAGCATATTGCTAAGCTTCCTGATTTAAAAATTAATGCAGGAACTAGGGCTAAACTAGAAAACTTTGTCAATATGATTAAAAGTTTTCAGGTTACTAATGAAACAACCGATGCCTTTGCCTTAACAGAAATGGTAAGTAAAAAGACAGGTTTGGTACTTGAACTTAAAAAAGACGCCACGCCAGAAGGTATTACTCGTATCGAAAATATTGAAGAACTTCTTAACGGAATTAAAGATTTTGTGGAAGGTCAAAAAGAAATTGATGGCGCCAAAGGAAATTTAGCAGAGTTCCTAGAAGACGTTGCCCTTGCTACTGATATGGATAAAGATACCGATGAAGAAGATCGAGTAGCTTTAATGACCATTCATTTAGCAAAAGGGCTAGAATTCCCACATGTATTTATTGTAGGAATGGAAGAAGACCTTTTCCCTTCGGGAATGAGTATGAATACTCGTAGTGAGCTTGAAGAAGAACGACGTCTGTTCTACGTAGCTTTAACAAGAGCCGAAAAGCAAGCTTATCTAACATATACCATTTCAAGATATCGCTGGGGTAAATTAGTCGATGCAGAGCCTAGCCGATTTATTGAGGAAATTGACGATCAATATCTCGATTATATTACTCCAATAGACAGCTATCAATATAAACCTCTTGTTGATAGAGATATATTTGGAGAAATTGACAAGTCGAAACTAAGACAAAATAAACCTATTGCAGGATCTCCCCCTCCATCACATAAACCAACTCAAGATCAACTAAGAAAATTAAGAAAACTAAAACCTCAAACTATCAGTAGTACTCCTATAGATAATGGCATCATGAATCAGATTGTATCTGGTATAGCTGTCGAACATGGTCGTTTTGGGAGAGGCTTAGTCCTTAATATTGAAGGGGAGGGTCAAGATAGAAAAGCTGAAATTAATTTCGAGCAAGGGGGTATAAAAAAGCTACTGCTTCGTTTCGCTAAATTGAAAATACTTAACTAAACTTCTACCTCTGAACAGCATAAAGATTAGTTAGTCTATTAAAATCATTTAACATTTTATCCGTTGCTTTTAATATGGTTAGTAATGGAATTTTATTATCCGCAAATTTGGTTTTATTATCTTCTAGCGTTTGGAAAACATCTAAAATTTCAGAAACGACCAAATCAATTTCAGAATTATTTAGCTCATTAACCATAAGATCATTGATAATACGATTCATTTCATTATACAAAAGAACGTAGTTATTACAAGCTATATTTGCTTTCTTTTTATCTTTTAAAGATCTACATGCCGCATAATACAAACACATTTTCTGAGATAACATGCGTTGCCTTCCCGATTTATTAATAGTCTCTACCCTCAATTGATCGGTAGCAGCACTATATGAAATTTGCTTGTTATAGTTCGAGGCCTCCTCAATAGCTAAAACAACATCATGACATCTATTTAATAAAGTTTCTGCTTGATTCAAAAACAAATCGATATCATTAGGTGCGCTACTAATCGCAAGTTTAAATCGAGACCACTCTTTTGATTCGGCTTGTACTTTTGCTTTTACTTTTGCACTTTGAGCTACTGAATTATTTTTAAGTATAATCAAATTCCTATTGAAAAGGGTTTGAGCAGATTTTAGTTCCCTTTCCATATTAAGACCATTTGCCCTCAATGTCTTTAACACTACTATTTTTGCGATTTTTTGGGATAACATTCGCTGCTTTCCACTTAGATTGACAGCTTTTTCAAATGAAAGATTTCCAAATTTAGCTTCCTGAGCAAGGGTTGTCAATGTAAATATCATTGTCAATACAACCAATAATCTATTCTTCATAACTAATTGTTTTACAGCAATTTAAATATTAAAAAGCTGAAAATCAAATAATTAACATAATTACAGAATATTAAAAAATATACTGATGAGCATACTGAAGTAACATTATGGTTTTCCCGTCAATAATTTTTCCTTCAGCTATCATATCATAGGCCTCTTCAAATGATAATTCTAAAATTTCGATTTCTTCTTGTTCTTCTTCTAACCCGCCTCCATGAGCTACTTTCATAGCTGTATCATAGGGAGCAATAAAATAGGATACTTTTTCGGTTACAGCTCCTGGTGTCATATAAGCATCATAAAGGTGTTTAGGTTTCTCTATTTGATAACCTGTTTCTTCTAAAGTTTCCTTTATAATACATTCTTCAGGAGTTAAACCATCTAATAAACCTGCGCAAACCTCTATCGACATTCCTTTTTGATTTCCCTCATTAAGATACATTGCCAGTCTAAATTGCCTTGTAAGTATAACAGTACCTTGCTTTAAGTTATATAGCAATATCGCTGCCCCACTCCCTTTGTCATAAATCTCGCGCTCTTGAATTTCAATTTCACCATTCTTCCTTTCATAACCAATAGCATATTTATGAAGTATGTAATGATTATCGGATAATAGCTGTTTTTCTTTTATATCTATTTTAGGTTCTCTCATCTTGTTTTAGTATCGAAATTAAGAATAGCTTAGGGTTAAAAAAGAAAAAAGCGTGAATCTTTTTATCGATCCACGCTTTAAAAATTTAATTAAAAATTATTACTCAATAATAATCTTTTTAACAGCCTTACCTCTGCCCGTATTTACTTCTACGAAATAGACTCCTGCTGCCAATCTTCCTTTTAAATTTACTTCAATATCATTTTTAGCAATTGTAGTATCGGAATAAATTACCGTACCAGTTATATCGATAATCCTAACAGTATCTACTCCAACTTGATCCGTAGAAATTGTAAAATTACCATTTGATGGTATTGGATAAATATCAATTGACTTACTGAGATCTTCGTTTACTCTACTTACAGATAAAGTTTCTTCTACCTTCAATGAAATATTGTCAATCATTGCTATTGATGGCCCAGTGAAGCCTTCTGGAATAAACGCTTCAAAAGTTAGTGTTGCCGTATCTATTGCAATATCCTGAAGAGCTGCTAATACATCTTCAGAGAAATTAACATCTAATCGATCTATCCCAACATCAGTAGCGAATTCTATAGTGGTTACTTCAAATGTAACGCCATTATCACCAGTAATTGATACAATTAACTGTCTTGGTTGAGTTGGAGTAGCACCTATAGTTGTATTGTAAGAAATAGAAAAGTCAAACGATAAATCAATAGATTCTACTGTTTCTATATTCTCTGGTATGTTAAATGTTTGACTTAAGGCATGGTTTGTATTTGCTTCTCCATCAAACGATAGGAATATCCCATATTCACCATCTGTTGGTAAGAATACTTCTGAATTCAAACAAATATTATTGGAATTCTGAGCTATAACAAATCCTTGACTACAACCTGTACCTTGTGGACCAGAAATTGACCAAGGAGTTGCATTTGAACACTCAAAGCTTCCATTTAATAATAACTGCCCCTCTACTAAAGAATCTGAGCAACTAGTCGTAAATGAAGTTTTTATAAAATCACTAACTCCACCAATACTACAACTTGTTCTTATATAAACATCATATACTGTACTTGAAGATAACCCTCCTATTTCGATATTATTGATTGCACCAGCTGGTGTGGTATGATTGATAATGTTACCATTACCTAATGTAAAACCTTCCTCTCCATACTCTATGATAAAATCATCTTCATTATCTACTACAGACCAATTTATCATAGCGGACGATTCTGTGATATTACCTATTTCGATTGCTTCAGGTGCTACACAATTTGGCATTGGCTCACAAATTACATTTGCAATCCATCCAGAATTAGGAATGATTTCATCTGAAGTAAAATTAAATGTTAATGCTCCTGTTTCACTACCTCCTACAATTTCTTGTCCTAAAAGCTGACTTCCTGTATAACTTCCTATCAAAGTAGCATTTGTATCTAAACCATCATATACAGTTAGAAAATCAAAAGTATTCTCTACACTAAATGCTTCAAAAAACACCCTAACTCTTTCTCCTTCTTCTGCTGGAATTGTAACTGTATAATTCTCATTAACATTGTAGTTGTTGTCTATTCCTCCTAGGTCTGTAAATACATCTCCATTACAAAAATCACCCAAGGTCGTAAATGTAAATACCTGCGATGGAACACTCACACCATCATCTCCACAATCTCTTCTATAAAAAGCCTGGTAAGTAGTATTAGGCTCTAGATTTTCTAGAGTAATGCTGTTAGAAGAAAAATCTTCTTGAATAGGAGCTGTATTGAGTGGAGCTTCACTATAAAGTATTTGCCAACTTGATTCATCCCCTAAAATATCAAAACTAAAACTATTTTGAGATACACCTGTTATCAATATTTCAGGTAAATTATTTGAACATGATTCTATTGTAGAAAAACTTATTGGCCCTGCGACATCACTCACCCCTCCTGCTAAGCAAGATGTAGTTAAGTAAACATCATAACTAGTTAATTGGCTCAAATTTGTTATACTTGTTACAGGACTTCCTGAAACTTCTAATATTGTCCCTGTACCTAGCTCAAAACCATCCTGCCCGTACTCTATAATCCAACTTTGTTCGTTTTCATTATCTGTCCAATTTACAGTAGCTGTACTTCCTCCAATATCAGTGATAATTACATCTAAAGGAGCAGAACAATTAGGTATAGGCTCACAAATAACATCTGCCTCCCAGCCTGCTTCATCTAGAGTACCACTTTCAAAAAATAATATAGTTAAAGCACCAAATTCATTTGTAGCTCTTATTGTATTTCCTTCTAAATCATTTCCTGAATAAACATTTAATAGAGGGAAAGAGTCATCTGGCCCATCATAAATGGCCATAGCATCTATATTTCTAAATAAATTAAATGAATTAAAAGTAATGCTAATTCTTTCCCCAACATTTTCTGGAATAAATATTTCTGACCCTATTCCATCACCATCTTCATCATAGTTTTCAATTCCAGTATATATAAATTTATCTCCACCACAATAATCAGCATTAGTACCAAAATTTAGTACCTCGGTATAATCACTTTGACCATCTAATTCACCACAATCCCTTTTTAAAACAGCTTCATAAAAAGTTCCTGATTCTAAATCTGTTAATTCAAATTGATTCGTATTTACATTTACAATAGTACCTTCCCCAATAGTTAATGGAGCTTCAGCATATTCTAATACCCAATTCCCATCTTCTACATTATCCCATGTAAATAATGCAGATGATAGTGTAATCTCTGACACTTCAAAACTTGTTGGAGTTGGACATGACTCTGTTGTAGTAAAATTGATATTACTTGTAAATTCACTCGTATCTCCCATTCCACATACTGCTCTAACAGAAACTATATAATCTGTTTCTGGTTCAAGTCCTTCTAATGTGTAAGGGTTTTGGGTTGTGAAAGAAGATTGAAATTCATTGATACCACTTCCTATAATTCCATATTGAATCTCCCAATCCATTTCATTTCCTTCTGATATCCATACAAGATCGACTGATCTTCCTGTAGGATTCGAAGCTTGCAGACTATTTGGATTTATACATGTAGGCATTTCTTCGAACTTAACTTCATCAATAACAATGTCGTTCAAATTCTTATCAAAGTCATCTGCAAGCGTAACTTTAAATTGTGCTTTAATACTACTTAGATCTAACCCTAAGCTAGATAAATCTATTACTACGTCTCTCCAATTATTGAATGTTCGGTTTGTTAATACAAAAACATCTTGAGCTTCATTTAAATTATCTTGAATAGTTACCGTAAGTGTATTCAATACATCATTTATATTATTATCACTAAAAACTGAAAATTGCAATGAGGGATTTTCTAATTCGGAAAGATCAACTAAAGGCGAATTTAAAATATAATCTCCGTTAAATGCCGTATTAGATGCATCAACCCAAGCATAAAAGGTTTCTTCATTAACATTTCTATCTCTTAGATTATCTGCTGCACCTCTTGGAAAATTATTAAAACTCCATCCTAAATTTTCACTTTGTTCCCAACAATCAGGCATCGTGTTTAACGTAGTGAAACTTTCCGAAAATGGAGCTTCAAAAACAGCACAATCTGTTGTTATTGTTAAGACATTTGTCCATTGACTAAATCCATTTATTACTCCACAATTAGCTCTCAAATAAAAGTCATAAGTAGTATTAGACTCTAAACCTTCCAATAAATAATTAGCATCTGTAATTTGAGAAACTATAGTACCATTTCCTAATTCAAATTCATTGAAACCATACTGCAGCTCCCATTCAGATATATCTGAACTTGCCATCCAACTTAAATCAATACTTGTTGGGTTTGTCTCTGTATAAGTAAAACCAAGTGGGACATTACAAGCTACATCCGTAGTAAACTGAAACGGACCTACTTGATCACTAATTCCACCTTCATCACATACTGCATATATTTCAAAAGAATATGAAGTTTCTGGTGACAAATCTGTAAAGTTAACTTCATTTGTACTTACATTCAATATAGATGAAATACCATTGACAAAATCTTGAGTTTCTCCATAAACTATTTCCCAATTTCTATCTGTAGTTGTGTCTTGCCATACATAAGTGGCACTAAAAGCATCTATTCCTACCAAATCGACTGCCATAGGCGTACTACAATTTGGCCTTGGAGAGCAAGTCACTTCTGCTTCCCAACCAGATCGAGTGACACTACCATCAGAAGTAAATCTAAAAAATAAACTTCCCGATTCATTATTTGCGATATAAGTTTGTCCTTGTAATGAGTTACTAGAAAATGTTCCTATAACTGGTGCTGTTACAGAATCTCCATTATATATAGTAAGAAAATCAAAACCCGATTCTAAATCAAAAGAAATAAACTCTACCGAAACTCTATCTTCTATGGTATCTGGTGAAATAAGAGTAGTACTGTTTTCTCTATTACTGTAATTACTAAACTCTCCTCCTGAGTCAAAAAAACGATCTCCTGAACAAAAATCTTTATTAGTAGTAAATTCCGTATCTATTTCAAAACTTAAACCATCTAATTCACCACAATCCTGTCTAATAAAAGCCTGATAAGACGTGTTCGACTGTAAATCTCCTAAAAGAATACTTGTTGTTTCGGAAGATATGGTTGTCCCCTCTCCTCTCACAAAACCAAATGTTCCATACTCTATTACAAAATTATCTCCACTAGCTTCTACTTCTATAATTGCTGAGTTTTTTGTAACACTAACATCTACAATATTAGGTTGAGGGCAAGCATCTAAGGTTGTAAAATCAAATGGACCAACCACTTGACTAAAACCACCATCATCACATACAGTTTTAATATATACATCATAGGAAGTCAAAGGCGTCAAATCTTCAAGAATTACCTCTGTAGTGTTAGCAGTTGTTGTTTCACCACTGCCTAAAGAAAATCCCGACACTCCATATTCTAAAGACCAATTACTATCATCTCCTACAGCTATCCAACTAATACTTGCTTCTCTTGTATTTTCTGTAATCGAAATATTTGATGGAGATTCACAATTAGGAATAGGCTCACAAAAAACTCTTGCTGACCATCCATCTCTAATTACAGAACTATCTGAATCAAATATAAAGGTTAAAGTTCCTAATTCATTATCTGCTACGATTTGTTCTCCTAACAATTGGCTTCCTGTATATCTACCAATTTCAGGTGAACTTATAGAGGCACCATTATAAATAGTTAAAAAATCATACCCAGATTCTATATTAAAACTATCAAATACCACTCTTACTCTATCACCCTCATTCATCGGAGCCATTACTGTCTCTGTAAATTCATTATTTGAATATTGACCAAATTCACCTCCAGAATCAAAGAAACGATCTCCTCCACAAAAATTACTCGGAGTTGTTACCCTAAAAGGGCCTACATTGGCACTAATATTATCTGTAGAACATATTGATTGTATGTAAACATCATATGATGTACCTGAAGAAAGACTATTGATTGTAATAGTATTATTTGAAGATTGTTCAACATTACCCGTCCCTACAACAAATCCTGTTTCACCATATTCGATATTCCAGTTGGTGCTTTCATCAGCATCCCAGTTTAATTCTACGCTATCAAAAGAACTCGTAGCAATAGAAATATTTGTTGGCTCTGCACAAATAGTAGTAAAACTATAAACGTCAGAAACAAAACTTTCACTACACGGATTCATTCCTAAAACCCTCCAATAATAAGTAGTGTTTGAATTTAAGTTGTTTAACAAATAACTATTCGAAGTTTGTTCTTCATTAACTAAAAATTCATTGAAATCTGATGACACAGACAATTGTACGACGTAACTACTAATATTGTTATTTTGACTATAAGATAACTGTACATCTCTATCTGTAATCACATTATTACTAGGGGTTATGAGATCAAAATTTAAATTTCCTTCCTCGAAAGTAGTAATAGATACATTTGCAACTCTATCTTCAATAGTATTGTTTGCCTTTATAATAACAGTTTCATTACTGTTGACTGTTTTAGTAGCAGTAAATTCAATTCCTTCCAAATGAGAACCCGAAATAGTGGCAGGACTAAATTCATAATCAGCGTCTACACCAGTTGCAAATTCAGAAGACAAAGTAATAGTATCTTCAAAATCATTAAAGGTTAAATAACGACCTGTAAGAGTTGCTGTCCCTCCATTACATACATCTACTTCTGCATCCTCCATGAAAATTGCAAAATCAGTATTTTCTATCGAAATTTCTGCTTGATTTACGGCATAAAAGATATTATCAACTGCTTTAACCATTAAACGAGCATTCTCAGTATTCGCAACTACTGGCACATTAAAAGTAGCTTCCCCATCATTATCAGTAACTAAAATCGAAGTATCAAAAGTTACTCCACTATCTGTGGATAATAATATTTCAACTTGACTAACAGAAATTGGATTTTGATTGGTTTCTGCAACATTCCATGTAATAGTTTTCGATTCTCCTACAAACCAATTTTCAGAAGATTGTTGAGAAGTAACTTCGAATGCAGAAGGAGTATCAATAACACTAACTGTCATTGCATCAGATGCAGTTTGCCCTCCATTTACGCTATTATCCCTAACTGTCAATACAAAATTTAGATCTCTAGCAATAGATGGTAAAACTTCCCATGTCGGTGTTAAATTACCTGTTACTACATCTTCTAATCTTGGCATATACCTTTTATTCGAAGTAGTTGGTAAAAATGATCTAAATAATGGCCCTACAGGTTGAGTACTTAATGGGAAATCACTTACAAATGGGTTTCCTACATCAGCTTGCTCCCAACAATAGGTTAAATTAACTGAATCAATGTCATCTGCTTGGCCTTCTAATACAAAGGGTGTTGATTTAGGAATGTTATAATTATTTCCTGCTTCTACTGTTGGTGCAGCATTACCTGTCGGAATTAATTCTGCACAACTAGAATCATTTATTGTCCAAATAGCTACGTCTCTAATACTTGTAAAATTGAAATAATCATCTGATAATTCCTGTACATTAGGAAAACAAATCCCTGCATAACTCATAATGGTACTTCCACTACCTGGCTCAGATTCACTATTGATTCCTGATCTACAATTACCACTACTTTGAGTATGGTATGCTCCAAATTGATGTCCAAACTCATGTGCCGCTAAAATTGTCATTCCTTCACCTGATGGATCTTCATGAACAGAAAAAGCACTCCCTTTACTTCCAAAGGTACATACACATGCTATACAACCTGCATTTCCATATACAGATGGCTCTTTATGAAATAAATGCCCTACGTCATAATTCTCTGAACCGATAACATTATCCAATGTACTTTGAAGTTGCCCATTAAGAGCATCTCCTGTAGTATAAGGATCATTACTACTATCCAAATAGATTAATAAATCATTATTTGGCACTAGTTCCATCGTTACTCCAAAATCTCTTTCAAAGATTCCATTTAAACGATTTACAGTATTTACCATTCCTGCTAAAACCTTAGTAATACGTTCTTCATCATTTTCTTCCGTATTGTTTAAAAAATGCTGAGAATATTGACCTGTAACTGATAATGCTAATCTGTACTTTCTTAAAAAGCCATCATCAACATCCCTAGCCGTAGAGGCTCCGAAGGATAACAAATTATTCGCTTTTTCTTCTACTTGACATTCAAATCCATTTTTATGTTGCTGACCCTTGGTCTTGTAGGTTAATTGGTGGATTCCATCTTTTGTAGGACGAATTTCTGAAACAGTCCCTATTTTACCATAAGTAACTACTCCTGTAAGACCATATTCTTCACAATAAATAAGACTTACTTCTTTTTCTCCATCTTTAGAAACTCCTCTATATGAACTCAAAGAATGATATTTTTTACTAAGAGCTTCTGGAAGAATTTTAGTTTCTTGTAACTCAAAAATTTCTTCCTTACCTGTATCTTGATTCGGTAATGAAATAGTCTTCTTAGAAGTTTTTGAAAACAATTCTGTTTTAAAAGCAGCCATATCTAACTGATAAAAATCAACTTTCCCTTCAAAAGAAGAGTGTTGATTTCTTGTTTGTGATGCTTTTGTCCAGTAGTTATTACTTTGCCCTGTTATACTTTGTGTGTTTAGGACACCTAAAAGAGCTAAAAAGCTCAAAAAAGATAAGAGTAATCTTTTCCTCATAGTCTAATATTTACGATTCAATTAGTTAAGGGGGGAGTACAAGGAAGCAAATATAACATAACTACTTACCTAAAACCAAGAAAAAAACCTGATAAATAAAATCTTAACAATTTGTTAAATTCTATGTAAATATTCATCCTAAAAAAATGCATATCGAGACTAAATACTCTAATTTCTTAATAAATTTGCATTACAAACAATTTCCATGAATCATATACCAAGCTTAGACTTAAACGAATTCCTATCTAAAGATGTCAATATTAAAAATGATTTTGTAAAAAAGTTAGGAACTGCCTTTGAAGAAATAGGATTTATTTCTTTAAAAAATCACTTCTTAGATGAAAATCTCATGGAACAACTTTATGTAGTTGTGAAAGATTTTTTTGATTTACCCAAATCAACTAAAGAAAATTATGAAATTGAAGGCTTACATGGTCAAAGAGGGTATACTTCATTTGGAAAAGAACAAGCTGTAGGCCATAAAAAAGCAGACCTCAAAGAATTTTGGCATTTTGGACAAGAACCTATAGAAGGCATTGAGTTTACAGAAAAATATCATTCAAATATACAAGTAGACGAAGTGAAAAACTTCAATGAAGTAGGATTACAAGCTTTCAAAATGCTTGAAAAAACAGGAGTCTATCTTCTAAAAGCCATTGCTTTGCACTTAGGGTTAAACGAAGATTATTTTGATCAATGGGCTAATTTAGGTAATAGTATTTTAAGACCTATACATTACCCTCCTATTACTTCTGCTCCCGAAGATGCTATTAGAGCAGGAGCACATGGAGATATCAACTTAATTACATTACTAATGGGAGCCTCTACAGGTGGACTGCAAGTCAAAAATAAACAGGAGCAATGGATTGATGCTGCTCCTAGTGAAAATGAATTAGTCATTAATGTTGGAGATATGTTAGAACGGTTGACAAATAACAAACTTCGTTCTACGATACATCGTGTGATCAATCCTCCTAAAGAAAGCTGGCATGTTCCCAGATATTCAATTCCTTTCTTTATGCACCCTAGAATGGATATGCCCTTAAATTGTTTACCAGAATGTATTGATACCGAACACCCAAAAGTTTATGAGGACATTGCAGCTGGTGATTTTCTTTTCGAGAGACTTAAAGCAATTGGCTTAATCAAATAATATTTTTAAAATAGTTATTTAAGAAGCTTGAAGTTTTCTGGTTTAATCAGAAAATTTCAAGCTTCTTCATTTTATAACTCCCCGAAAGTATATCTAAAAATACATTTGAGTCAAATCACAACTTTAACTCAAATGAAACATTTATTTTTTTTCATATTAATAGTGAGTTTCGTAGCCAGTCATGCTCAGGAGAAATATACCCTGAGTGGCTACGTTTCTGAAAAAACAACTGGTGAAAAACTCTTAGGAGTAAATATCACCGTCGGCACTAAAGGAGCTATTACCAACGAATATGGTTACTACTCTATAACACTCCCCAAAGGAGCTCAAACCATTTTGATAAGCTATATAGGCTTTCAAAATATTTCCAGAGAAATTGACTTGCAAAAAAGTATAACGCTCAATTTTGAATTAGAAGACAACCTAGATCAACTTGATGAAGTGGTTATTTCTGGAAACTCTGCTAGTAAAAAAGTGACCTCCACACAAATGAGTGTTTCGACAATCTCTGCCAAAACTATTCAAAAACTACCGATGGCGCTTGGAGAACCTGATTTACTAAAGTCCATTCAGTTATTGCCTGGGGTAAGCAGTGTTAATGAAGCTTCTTCTGGATTTAATGTTCGTGGAGGCTCGGCAGATCAAAACCTTATACTTCTCGATGAAGCTACTATTTACAATGCATCACATCTATTTGGTTTTTTCTCTGTGTTTAATACCAATGCTATTAAAGACTTAAAGCTATATAAAGGAGGAATCCCTTCTATTTATGGAGGTAGACTTTCTTCGGTTCTCGATATCAAACAAAAAGAAGGAAATACCAAAAAATTTGGTGGAGAAGTCGGTATTGGTTTAATTTCTAGTAAGGCTTTAATAGAAGGCCCTTTATTTAAAGGGAATAAAGATGAAGCCAAAGGAAGTTATATGATTGCAGGAAGAAGATCTTATATTGATCTGTTTTCTTTTTTAAATGATGAATTTAAGGATACTACACTGTTTTTTTATGATCTTAATTTAAAAGCTAATTATGGAATCAATGACAAAAACACATTGTTTCTTTCAGGTTATTTTGGTCGTGACCATTTTGAATTGAATAATTTCATCGGTACCGTTTGGGGGAATGCATCTGGGACGTTGCGTTGGACAAGTATCTTAAATGATAAGTTATTCTTAAGTACTTCTGCTATTTTTAGCAACTACGATTATACGATTGATAATCTGAGAAGTGGATCTGATTTTAGATGGAAATCGAACATCACTAATTATAATATCAAACCAAGATTGACTTGGTACTTAAATACAAACAACACTCTAAAAGCCGGAATCGATTATACCTATTATAATTTTAAACCTGGTGAAATATCGCCTCTTAATGGTTCGGTCATTCAAGCGGAAAAATTTCAAGAAAAATTTAGCACTGAAACTGGTTTCTATCTTGATTTAAAACAAAATCTATCTGATAAAATAAGCCTTCAATATGGAGCTAGAATTTCTAATTTCAACAGAAAAGGAAACGCCAATATTCCTGTTTATGAAAATGGCACTCCACTAAGTTATGACGATACTCAAAACATTTTTATTGAAAACGAAATCATCGATCAAACTGAATATAAAAGTGGAGATAACATCAAAACCTTTTGGGGATTCGAACCTAGATTCAGTCTACGATACTTAGTAGATGATCAAAAGTCTATAAAGTTTAGTTACAACAAAATGTATCAATACTTGCATTTAATTTCTAATACTTCCTCCCCAACACCATTAGACATTTGGGCTCCGAGTGGACCATTCTTAAAGCCTCAAAGTGCCGATCAATTTGCTCTAGGGTATTTTCAAACTTTAAAAGATGACAAGTACGATTTCAATGTTGAAGTATATCATAAAAGTCTAAAAAATACAACTGACTTTATTGACGGTGCCGACCTTCTTTTTACAGAGAATATTGAAACTCAAATCGCACAAGGTGATGGACGTGCTTATGGCCTCGAGTTACAGCTAAATAAAAATCAAGGTCGATTAACTGGTTGGCTTAGCTATACATTATCCCGAAGTGAACGAAAAATACAGAGCATCAATAATAGTGAATACTACCCTACTAATAATGATCAATTACACGAACTCAATCTCGTAGGTCTTTATAAACTGAATGAACGCTGGGAATTTGGTGCCAACTTTATTTTTGGATCTGGTAGACCTGTCACCTACCCTACAGGGAAATACAAACAAAATGGTTTAGTCATCACTGATTTTGAAAATCGAAATGGCGATCGATTACCGGCTTACCACCGATTAGATATCTCGGCAACACTAAATCCAAAACCTAAGAAAAGAGGAACTTGGGTATTTAGTATCGCTAATGTATACAATAGACAAAACGCTGCTTCGATCTATTTCCGAGAAATTAGTGAGGTCAATGATAAAGAAATTGCCACTGGAAGGACAGAGGCTACTAAACTTTCTTTCTTCGGAATTGTACCAACTGCAACCTACCGTATTAACTTTTAACTTCTTCGAATCATGAAATATTTATTCATTTTTAGCCTTCTATTCTTTTTGATTAGTTGTGAAACAGATGTAACTAACGATGTTACTTTAAATGGTGCTCCTCCTAAATTAGTAATCAATGGAGGTATCGAACGGAATCAAACAACTCCCAAGACGAGTCATATTATAGAACTCACTACAACTATTAATTTCTTAGATCAAAATGAACCCACCGCTGTAGAGAATGCTACCGTAACTGTTAATAACGGTACTGAAGATTTCGAATTTTCTCATCAAGGAGACGGTCAGTATGTCAATTCGGAGATTACTGCCACATTAGGAACCACCTACACAGTAACTATCCAATGGAATAATGATACTTACCAAGCCAGTGATACCCTTATTGAAGCTCCTAGTTTTGATAACATTTATTCTGTATTTGAAGAAGAAACACTATTTACAGACCAAGGTTATTTTGTGAATTTTGATGCAACAGATCCTCCTAATATTGACAACTATTACTACTATCGTGTGTTTTTAAATGATGTATTCACGATCGTTCCTGATGGAGGAAATAGCACTACTTTAATTGAAAATGACCAGTTCTTTGATGGGCAAGCTAGAACGGGTGTAAATCCTAACGAAGAAGTTGTTTTTGAAATTGGAGATAACGCTACTGTGCAACTGCTTGGAATCACTGAAAATTATTATAATTTCTTATTCCAAATTTTTGAACAAACAGGAAGCTCTGGTTTTTCTCCAGTAGGAAATCCCCCACCAGCTTCTGTTAGAGGGAATTTATTAAATATAACTAACCCTAAAGTTCGTGGTTTAGGTTATTTTTATGCGAGTGATGTTACCGAAGCATCTATAATTATTTCGGAATAGAAGAAATATTGTTTAAAAAAGAAATCAATTAAATACATGTGGAAATAGGAATTAAATATTCACTTCCATTTAAGGTAATTGACTAAAAGTTATTTATTTGTTACCTCTGGCTTAGACCAGAGGTTCCATCTAACTGATCTATAATCACAATAAAGCATATAGATTGCCTTTATGAGATTCTTTATCAAGCAAGAATAACACTATGTTTTTATGAATGGGAGTCAAATTTTACATCGAACTCGTATTAATAAATACTAAAAACTATATCAAATAATAAACTGTGTTTAAAAAAGGTAGAATATATATTTACATATTAATTACACTTCTTCTTGTGTTTTATAACTTCTTATACGAGATCACCACAGAATCTTGGGATGAAGCTATTTTCGAAACATTAGTATTATTTCCTTGTATTTTCCTTTTTGTAACCTTCATTTATCAATTAAGGCTAGTTGCTTTAAAGAATAAAACAATTTACAATCTCCTTACGCAACACAGGTACAGTAAACTATATCTGATTGTAATTATTTTGGTTAAATCTACTTTCATTACCATGTTAGCTAGAGCTATTGCAAATTGGGCTTTTAATGATGATGAAGTAGTTACTTTTTTTGATCTTGTTTTTGGAGCGATATTTATCGCTACAACAGTAATCGTAGCTTTTGTATACTTCTTCGAACATTTCATTAATGTTGAAGAAAACAAACATCAAATTGAACTTCAATTATCACGACATGAAAGTGAAAAATTTATAGCGAAATACTTGTCTCTAAAAAAACAGTTAAACCCACATTTCCTATTTAATAGCTTTAATAGTTTAATTAGTCTAATCTCGCTAGATGCGAAAAAGGCAGAGGACTTTGTAGAAGAATTATCAAGCATTTATCGGTATAATTTATTACAGAGTGACGAAGTTGTCGTTCCGCTTTACAAAGAACTAAACATGATTGCTTCATACATTCATTTACAAAAAATTAGATTTGGTTCGGCGCTTAATTACCATGAAAGTATATCTCCTTCTAAGCACAAATTATTGCTTCCTCCTATGACACTTCAACTATTAGTTGAAAATGCAATTAAGCACAATATTGTTTCCATTCAAAAACCATTGAATGTAACGATAGCAATAGATCAAGATTATATTACTGTTGAAAACAATTTACAACTCAAAGACAAACAAAAATATCTTGTAGACTCTTTAGGCATTGGAATGGAAAATTTAGAAAATCAAATTGCACTGATTTGTGACACAAAATTACAGATTGAAATTACTGAAAGCTATTATAAAGTATATGTACCACTTATTAAAGGCGATTTAGATGATTAAAGTATTAATAGTAGAAGATGAAGATTTAGCAGCTCAACGTCTTGAAAATTCAATTCTAGAGATCGACACCGAACTTCTAGTCATTGGGAGAACAACTGGGATAGAAGAGACAAAGGCTTTCTTAAGCGTTCATAATGTTAATTTAATTTTTTTGGACATTAACCTTTCCGACGGGTATTCTTTTGAAATCTTTAAAGAAGATAAAGAAAACTTAACTCCAATAATTTTCACAACTGCGTATTCAGAATTTGCCATTAAATCTTTTGAACTTAATAGCATTTCGTATCTATTAAAACCCATTAGCAAAAAGGATTTAACAGTTTCTATTGATAAATTCAAACAACTACATAAAAAGGGGGAACAACAAACAAACGTTCAGCAATTAATAGAAAAATTATCATTTCAACCTAAGCAACGTTTTTTGGTTAAGATGAATACAGAGTTAAAAGCAATTGCTGTAAATGATATTGCGTATTTCTATACAGAAGACAAACTCTGTTTTATAAAACTGTGGAATGAGAAATCATTTCCTATAGATAAATCTTTAAAAAACATAGAAAGCGAATTAGGGAATCTATCTTTTTTTAGGATTAACAAACAATATCTTATACACTTAGACAGTATTCATCAAATGTATTACGCTTCAAAATCAAAAATAAAAATTGAACTACAGCCTAATAATCTTAAAGATACTAATCCAATATTTGTAGCTATTGAAAAGATTGGGAAGTTTAAGAAATGGTTGTCCTCATAATAGAATGCGGCCCTACTTCAAATAGGCATAATGCCCGATAATTTTATAATCAAAAAGACAATCTTGCAGTACTTGCCCCGTACCAATATTATGTATTATCTGATAGCGTTTACCATCATTTGATCTTATGGAAGAAACTATTCCGATATGGGTAATGGCACCTCCTAAATTCCAGCATACAATATCTCCAGGAATGTAATCGCTTGCCTTTTGTGTCATTGGTTTTTCTTTCCCAAACCTTCCAAAAAACATCATTAGATTGGGAACTCTTCGATGGTCAATATTAGTATCTGTTCTTTTCAAACCCCATATTTTAGGGTATAGACTAAAATTTTTGACCATATCTTCATGGACTTCTTTTTGAAGGTCTATTCCTAATTTTCTATAAGCTCGAATAATGACATCTGTACATACTCCCTTACCTTTTGGCACATCTCCATTAGGATATGAGATACTAAAATAGCTTGGGTCATAATGAACATCTTCATACGTTAATTTCAATGCTTCGCTGGCTATATCTTTAGCATCAAAAGACTGTCCATATGTATATAAAACTGCAAACAGTATGATATATATTGTAACTAAAACCTTCTTAATCATAAATTATAAACGCTTAAATTCAAGATATATTTAAGTGACCTAAATTTCACATATAAGTTACAGCAGATTCAAAAATCTAAATATGTCTAGCTGAAAAGTTAATTACCTATTAGAACAAATTAAAAATTGAATTTAGAAAACACTCTATTTCTCGGCTGTGATAATGTAATATCCAAAACTACGCATTTGAACCCCAGAAAGTAGTGCGTAAAATGAACCTTTCAAGTTATTTAAACTTTGCTGTTTTAATGGTTGCTTTTTTAAAAACTTTCGCAGGATGAAACCTAAAATAGCAAAAGGAACATGCAATACTGAAGGTGCTACTCTAAAAGAAATATCTTCCACCTTTACGTTTTTAAAACCGATGCTTTTCATATGTTTAGCAATCTCTTTTATATTCCCTAAACCTTTTAAATCCCAACCTTTACATAACTTTTTGTAAGTAAATTTGCCTCCGTAACATAATTGGCTTTCTTCTTTTTTTAAAAAAGCATCAGTCATTACAAACGTACCTCCTGGTTTAAGAATACGATAAGCTTCTTTCAATGAAGCTACACTATGTCCACAATGACACAAACTCTCGACAGCATATACCCCATCGGCTACATCTGTTGTAAAACTAGTATTGGTATAGCCTTCTTTCACAATAAGAGCATTATAATCCTTCAACCTATAATTACCTTCTCTTACTTGGAAATCAGATAAGGTTACTCCAATTGCTTTTATACCTTCATACCTTTTTGCGGCGTACAACATCGTACCTCCCATCCCACAACCTAAGTCCACAAGAAAGTCTTTCGCTTTAACTTTTAAACGTTTCAACACTTGATGATTCATTTCATTAAGCATCGTATCTCTACGAACTAAATGTGTTTTAAAAGGAATATAATAACCGAAATGCATATTGTAGTCTTTACTCCAAAACTCATAGTCTTCTGTGGCTTCATTATACAAATCGATGAAACTATGATTCTGTTTTTCCGCTTCTTTTTCTCCTTTTTTTGCTGCTTTAACTTCAATTGATAAACCCATGATATTTATTTTTCAATAATTACTGAAAGTTTTGTAATAAAATAACTGTTATATGTTAATTATTATATTTCAAATATACTCACAAATTTAAACTTTCAATAATTACTGAAAGTTTTAACAAAACATTAAATTGCTATCAATCAAAAGAGCATTAAGCTTTTTAAACACTCAAAATATGATCCTAATAAACAAGAAAAAGATAAGAACCCTAGAGGGTTATACTACTCTAACGCATCAATCATTTCATGTAAAACTGGTGTAATAACATCTGGTCTAGACCAAGAAATCTCATGTCCAGTATTTGGAATTGTAAAAATTTTATGCTGCTGAAACATCTCTTCGGTATAGTGCACATTTTCATAAGGCACTAAATCATCTGCATCTCCATGAACGTGATATACTGGAATACCTACACTTGACCACTTATCACTAATTTTTAATAATTCGTCGGCATGAATTACTTTTTCATCTCCTGCAACACGATATGCCGTTGGCACTAGCCATCTAGTTAACCACCATTGGGTTAATCGTGCTCCCCATATATCCTTTTCAATCGTTGGGTCTATAGCTGGTGAAATCATTACTACTCCTTTTACCCGATTACCATAAGCAGCCTGAAGAGCAGCAATAGCTCCTCCATAAGAAGCTCCTATTACAATTCTATTTTCAATATCCAACTCGTCTAATACTTCATTTATAATCTTTGCCTGTCTATCAATTTGTGGGATCTCTTTTCCAAAATTAGAATACCCATATCCTGGCCTATCTATTAAAATAATATTAGCTCGATTAAGCAGTGTCGCATCTTTTACATATTTAAACCATGCTGAAGAAGAAGCTGGAGAACCATGTAAAAATATAAGGTTTAGTGATTTTTTATTTTCTAAGAATATATGTTGCACCCTAATACTAGCATTTAGGCTATTTACAATATGATAACTGATTTCATTTTTAATACTAGTGTTTTCAAAATTATCAACGACTTCTTTGTCATTTTCTCGCCACTGTAAAACCGTACAACTAGAAACTAAAACCCCGATTAAAAAAATCTGTATGCTATTTAAAAAGTACTTGAAATTTTTATTCTTCATTATTATTTTAAATCCTTTTATTCATTTTCTATACAGGCAATACTACTCCCTCCTATCACTTTCCATTGATTTTTGAATAATCTCCAAACCCTCATTATTTTAAAAGCTCCATCGAAATGATCTTCAAAATACGCTCCTTTCATCTTCACTAAAGCAGTAACAACAGCATTGTCTTCAATCAAGCATATTTGATAACTAGAGGCTGAAATCTCATCAATAATCATTTTACCAGAACGATATACTTCTACATCTTGCGCTTTAGTTATTGTATGTCCTGTTGGAAGGTTAAATAACAAATCTTCATGTAACAACAAATCTAACTGGGTTAAGTCTCTTTGCTTTAGTGCCTGTAAAAGTTGATGTTCTACTTCCAGAATTGCTTCTTTATTAACCATACATTTCTATTTATAAGCCACGGTATAAATTCCTTGTATCTTTAGAGGCTTCCCATCAAAATCTAAACTAGGCTCGCTTAATACACTTGTTGAAATAGTATTAAACCCCGATTGATTTAAAATTTCTTCCACTTCTGATATAGAATATTTATTGAAGCCGTATTTAGTAAATTCGATTTTATCTAAAAGCTCTTTTTCTCGATAGGCCACTAATAACCTTCCTCCTTGTTTTAAAACTCGCAATAATTCTTTTGCATTTTCAACTACATCTGGCCAGAAATAAATAGTATTTGCTGTAACTATAGCATCAAAAAAATCAGCTTCGAACGGAACTTTTTCTACTGATCCCTCAATAAATTTAATACTGTGTTGCTCTTGCAATGCACTATTTAACTTTTTGGCCTCTGACACCATCAAAGATGAATAGTCTAAGCCTGTATAATCTACATCTGCTAGTTCCATAAGATAAGGCACAAAATACCCATTCCCCATACCTATTTCAAGAACCTTTTCATTGGCGATTGGCTTCAATTGATCATACGAATACTTAGAAATATACTCATTCCCTTTATTCATTTGCTTTCCTATCTCAATCCCACTATCTCCTTCTGGTTTTCTAAGGTTTTTCGCTATCTCTTCCTTAGATAAGTCACTAGTATTAAACTTTTCTGCCATTTTAATTAGTCTTAATGTGCTTCTTTCATTAATTAGAATTGAAACAATTCTAATTAATGAAAATACTAGCAATGCCTTAATAAAAATAGTCCTTTACAAAAACTTTAACTTCAACAAAAAAAGATGCCTAAAAAGTCCAGTTACATTTCGACTGCGCTCGATGTGACTGGACTTTTCAGGCATTTTTAGATATATTAATACGATTTACTACCAGAATTGAGCACCAACTTCATTAGCAGCACCTGTAAAGGTGTATGAAGTGGAAAGAGGTACAAAATTATCAGCATTATCCCAACGTCCAGCAGTCACTGCTTGACCTACACGTGCTTGACCTCCAGCACCCCATTGTACATAGTCAATTAAAACTTCAGGTTCGGAAGAGCTAAAAGCATTGGATGAGAATATACTTAATCCATCAGCATCAGGGTCTACATCATATGATAATGTAATCGTTGCTGCATTAGCAAGAGTTGTTCCCTCTGTCGTGATATCAGAAATTTGCCTATAAGTCCCAGGACCTAGACATAAAAAATAACTTCCAATGTCTATAGAAGCATTTCCTAAATTAGTAAGAGTTACCGTATCATTTTCTGTATTTACAGACGCAATTCTAATGATTGAAGTTTGTGGTACCTCTACTGCGGGTTCTCCTTGATTATTATTGTCTGCGTTAGTATCATTATCATCATCAGAATCACAACTAAGGATTAATAATGATGCAAATAAAAGACTGATTAATTTTTTCATGATTGAATTCGTTATGTTAAACATATACTATTCGACGTAATAAATAGAAGTACTTTACAGTAAAGGATTATAATGCCACTTAAGTGGCATAAATAAATCTTATAACTCAATTTGAGTGATTAAACATTATAAACAAAAAAGGCTACTCGAAATGAGTAGCCTTCATATAAATTCAATACTAAATGTTGTTATCCTCCGAAGTCGTCGAAACGAACATTCTCTTTAGGAACACCAAAATCATCAGCCATTTTTTCTACAGCCTTATTCATTAATGGCGGTCCACAGAAGTAAAATTCGATATCTTCTGGAGCATCGTGTGTCGATAAATAGTTATCAATTAACACTTGGTGAACAAAACCTACGAAACCATCTCCTGGCTCTTCGATACTGCTTTTAACTTTCCAGTTGTCTTCCTCCATAGGCTCAGATAAAGCAATATGGAATTGGAAGTTAGGGAAATCACGTTCTAAAGCTCTAAAGTGTTCTGTATAGAATAATTCGCGCTTAGAACGTCCACCATACCAATAAGAAACTCTACGTCCTGTTTTTA
The DNA here is from genome assembly GCA_947499005.1 of uncultured Aquimarina sp. Classification (GTDB taxonomy): domain Bacteria; phylum Bacteroidota; class Bacteroidia; order Flavobacteriales; family Flavobacteriaceae; genus Aquimarina. The sequence continues at coordinate 37,534 of CANMML010000009.1, read as the reverse complement.
ATGTACGGAATAAATGATATAAGTGAGAACGCATTGGTGCCATACCAGCTCCACCTCCTACATAAATCATTTCTGCGTCACTATGGTTGATAAAGAATTCTCCATAAGGTCCAGAAATCGTACACTTATCTCCTTTTTTCAATGAGAATACATATGACGAAGCTATACCTGGATTTACATCAGCCCATCCACCTTTTGCTCTATCGAACGGAGGAGTTGCAATACGTACATTCAACATAATCTCACGTCCTTCTGCAGGGTAAGAAGCCATCGAGTATGCACGCTCTACATCTTCATTATTAGTCATTTTAAGATCCCATAACTTAAACTTATCCCACTCTAATTGGAATTTGTCTGGAGTCTCATGCTCTTCTGGGTGAGCTGTGATGTCGATATCTTTAAAGTCTACTGTACACTTAGGTACTTCAATTTGAATATATCCACCTGCTTCATAATCCATTTCTTCAGGAATTTCAACTACAAATTCCTTAATAAATGAAGCTACATTATAGTTACGTACAACAGTTGCTTCCCATTTCTTGATACCAAAAATTTCTTCTGGTACTTGGATCACCATGTCAGACTTCACCTTTACTTGACAACCTAAACGCCATCCTTGGGCAGCTTCCTTACGTGTAAAATGAGGCTCTTCAGTAGGAAGTAAATCTCCTCCACCTTCTAATACCTGACACTTACACTGGATACAAGTTCCACCACCACCACAAGCTGATGGTAAAAAGATTTTATTGTTACCTAAAGTACTTAATAGTGTTCCACCTGAAGCTACTTCAACTTCGTCTCCACCGTTAATTTTTAATTTTACAGGTCCCGATGGTGCTAACTTTTGTTTAGTAAATAATAAGATACCTACTAATAAAAGCGTAAGCACTAGGAATGCAACCACTGTGGCTACAATTGTTCCTCCAATACTTGCTGCTATAAACATACTACTACTTGTTTGTATTGATTACCATTTCGTCAGACTCTTTGATAAGCTCTTCTGCTTCGGCCTGAACTTCATTTTGCACTGGTTTCTTGTTTCCTTCATCACCAGTTAACATACCTCCAAAACTCATAAACCCAATAGCCATAAGACCTGTTAAGATAAATGTAATTCCTAATCCTCTTAAAGGTGCAGGTACTGCTGAATAACGAATCTTTTCACGGATTGCAGCAATTGCAAGAATTGCTAAAAACCATCCAATTCCAGAACTTACTCCATAGTTCAATGCCATTCCTAAAGAAGGAATTTCACGAGACTGCATGAATAAAGAACCTCCTAAGATGGCACAGTTTACTGCGATCAATGGTAAGAAAATACCTAACGAATTGTATAATGAAGGGGAAAATTTCTCTACCACAATCTCTACTAATTGTACCATTGTAGCAATGGTTGCAATAAATAAGATGAATGATAAGAAACTTAAATCGTAATCTGCATACTCAGCACCTAACCAAGATAATGCTCCTGGCTGTAATACATACTGATCTAATAACCAGTTTGCAGGTACCGTAATTGCCATTACAAAGATTACCGCAGCTCCTAAACCTACTGCTGTAGATACTTTTTTAGATACAGCTAGATATGAACACATTCCTAAGAATGTTGCAAATACCATGTTATCTATGAATATCGACTTAAAAAATAACTCTAAATGTTCCATAACTCTTGATATTTTTTCTGACTAGCTTTCGATTAATGACTTATTTCTACTACGCTGAATCCAGATTATGATTCCAACAGTAATCAAGGCCATAGGTGCTAATAACATGAATCCGTTATTTTCATACCCTAAAGCATATAATCCTGTTTTTTCGATTGGATCTCCTAAGACTTTAAATCCTAATAAAGTTCCTGAACCTAATAATTCACGGAAGAATCCTACAATAATTAAGATCAATCCATAACCTGCTGCATTACCAATACCATCTAAGAAAGATTTCCAAGGACCATTTCCTAAAGCAAATGCTTCAAAACGTCCCATAATAATACAGTTTGTAATGATTAATCCTACGAAAACCGATAATTGCTTACTCAATTCATATGCAAAAGCTTTCAACGTAAGGTCTACTACGATTACTAAAGAGGCAACAACGATTAATTGTACAATAATTCTAATTTTCGATGGAATGATATTACGCATTAACGAAATCACCACGTTACCCATTGCCAATACAAAAGTTACCGCTAATGCCATTACGATCGATGCTTTTAACTGCGCCGTAATCGCTAAGGCTGAACAAATCCCTAATACCTGAATTGTAATTGGGTTATTGTCAAATAAAGGGTCGGTCATCAAAGCCTTGTTTTTCTTCGAAAACAATGGCTCTTTTTGTTTCACTTCTTTTTCTGCTACTTCAGCCATAATTAGTTTACTTTAATAGATTCGAAATAAGGCACATACAATTTCAAGTCTTTCTTGATCATTGCAGTAACACCATCACCAGTAATGGTTGCTCCTGCAATAGCGTCTACCTTATTATCATTCTTTCTTTCATTTTTAGGATCATTATTACCTTTAGCTACAGTAATACCTTTATATGTATTCCCTGCATAAATACTTTCTCCTTTAAAATCTTCGTAGAAAAATGCTTCTTTGATATTAGCACCTAAACCTGGAGTTTCTCCTTTGTGATCGAAGAAAGCTCCTTTCACTGTTTTCAAATCTCCTTCTAAAGCTACATAACCCCAGATCGCATCCCAAAGTCCTTTACCAAATAATGGCACTACATAAGATTTCTTACCATCTACATTTCCAACATACAAAGGTAATTTACGAACGTAACCAGCTTCACGAGCTTTCTGCCCTTCCTTCTTTACATTGATATCAAAAGCCTCTTCTGACTTCGTTGCTTTTGTACCTTCAATAATAAATTGGTTGCCACCTACATATTTTGCAAATAATTCATCTGCTTTTACAGCATCTACAGGACTTATTGCATCACTTGCATCTCCTGTTAATGTTGCTTTGGTTACCCCCATAGCAAACAAGATATTTTGCTTTTTCTCTTTCTTTTTATTCTCGTCTATTTGACTTTTAAGTGAACCAAACACTCCTGCCAATATAGATCCAACTAGTACTACCATTGCAATGGCAAAACCAATTGTATATGAATTTTTATCTGTATTTGCCATGCTTATGCCGTTTTTACTTTTAAACGTTTCATTCTTTTCGCAATGTTCCCTTGCACTACATAATGATCAATAGTTGGAGCGAAAACATTCATTAATAAGATCGCTAACATGATTCCTTCTGGGTATGCAGGGTTGAATACTCGAATCATAACTGCAAAAAGTCCAATTAAGAAACCATACCAATATTTACCTTTATTAGTCTGTGCACCCGATACTGGATCTGTTGCCATAAACGTAATACCAAAGGCAAAACCACCGATTACTAAGTGATGCCAGAATGGCAAGCTCATTAATGCGTAGAATTTACTTCCTTCAGTGATCCACCCTTGAGCGATCACAAAATTGAAGACTAACCCCATTACCAATGCACCTACAATACCACTTAAGATAATTCTCCAACTAGCGATTTTAGTGAAAATTAAGATAGCTGCTCCTACTAAAATTAATAGTGTAGAAGTTTCTCCTACAGAACCTGGTATAAAACCAAAGAAAGCTTCATCGATACCATAAGCTAACTCTTTCTTTTGAGCTAACATTCCTAACATCGTCTCTCCAGATCTTCCATCAACAGCTTCTTTAGCTCCATGTACCCATACCTTATCACCACTCATCCATGTTGGATAAGCAAAGAATAAAAATGCACGAATAGTTAATGCAGGGTTTAGGATATTCATCCCTGTTCCTCCAAAAACCTCTTTTCCAATTACTACACCAAATGCTACAGCGATAGCTAGCATCCATAATGGCAAGTCTACTGGTACAATTAATGGCACTAACATTCCTGTTACTAAGTACCCTTCTTCTACTTCATGACCTTTGATTACCGCAAAAACGAATTCAATAGCAAGACCTACCAAATAAGAAACGATTACCAATGGTAAAATCTTAATCGCTCCTACCCATAGGTTATCAAAAGTGAAAAAATATTTTAAGTGATCGAAAAATGATACAAATTCTGGTTTACCATTCACTGCAATTTCAGCTTGGTATCCCGCATTGAACATTCCCCAGATTAAACAAGGTACCATGGCCATAATTACCATATTCATAGTACGCTTCAAATCATCTGCTCCACGAACGTGTGCACCAGAGTGCGTCGTTTCGTTTGGCAAGTACAAGAAAGTATGGATTGCATTAAATGCAGGAGCCATCTTTTTCCCTTTGTACTGCTCTTTTATATTATGTAATTTATCTTTTAAGCTCATAGCACTACAATTATCCGATTTCTTTTAACATTAAATCCAATCCTTCGCGTACGATATCTTGATGATTTTGCTTAGACACACAAACAAACTCAGTCAATGCAAAATCCTCAGGGGCTACTTCGTAAGCTCCTAATTTTTCCATCTCATCTAAATCTTGATAAGTAAATGCTTTTAACAATTGCATTGGGTAGATATCTAATGGAAATACTTCTTCGTAGTTACCTGTAACTACAAAAGCACGGTGTTCACCATTAGTATTTGTATTAAGATCGTACTTTTTCTTTGGGAATAACCAAGAGAATGTCAAAGCTCTTGAATAAGAAATCTTATTGAAGATTGGCTTATTCCATCCAAAAAGCTCGTAATCATCTCCTTCAGGAATAATTGAAAACGTATCTACTGAGGCAGCCAAATGCCCATCAGGAATAACTGTCTTACCTGTTAGTACATCTCCATTGATCATTCGAACATTATCTCCATCTATACCTGCATCATAAGCAAATGTCGAAACCTCCGCCCCTATAATAGCATCGTAGTACTTTGGCGATTTTACAGAAGAACCTACTACAGCGATCTTTCGCGTAGCATTGTATTTACCAGTCAATAACAATTCACCGATAATTACTAAATCTTGTGCTGCAACAGTCCAAACTACTTCTCCTTTATTGATAGGATCAATTTGAGCGATTTGCGTACTTACGTTTCCTATTGGATGCGGCCCGCTTAACGAATGAATTTCTGCATTAGAAACTTTTGCCAAAGGTGATCCTTGGTTTTGTACAGATACATGTACTTTTCCTGGAGTCAACTTAGACAAAGCTGTTACTGCCGCTTCTAATTCTTGTTCTTTGCCTGTTAAGACATAATCTAAATCAGCTGCTAATGGAGCACTATTGTATCCAGAAATAAAAATAGCTTTTGGAGCTACTTCTGGATTTGCAATCACATCATAAGGACGTTGCTTTACAAATGGCCAGCACCCTGAAGCCAACAAGTGAGATTTAATTTCGTCGCCATTTAACGCATTAACGTCTTTGGAACCGAAATCTTGAAATTGCTGTTCTCCGTCTGCAAGGATCTTAAAAGAAAGTATTTTCCTTTTAGCTCCTCTAACGATTTCAACAACTTCACCACTTACCGGAGAATTGAACAAAATTTGATCGTTTGCTTTGGAATAGAAAAGTGGGGAACCCGCTTTAACTTCTGTCCCAACCTTCGCTACAACTTTAGGAGTCACTCCATGAAAGTCGTCGGGACTTATGGCGTAGGTATTACTCTTAATTGCTTTAGCTGTAGATTTCTCTGCAGCGCCAACTAAGTTAATATCCAAACCCTTCTTAATACGAATGTCTTTTGACATATTTAGTAGTTGAATTTATCTTAAAAACCGCACAAATTTACGTATTTCTTGAGCCTTTATAAAAGAACAATTCATAGTATCTTTGTTATTTAAATGCATTCTAAATAAATAACAAAAAGACAATAATCCTTTATATTTTCAGTAATTAGGAACAGATTTTGCCTTTATAAGAAAAAATAGCTTTCAATATGAAAATTCTGCATTTGATTACCACACTATTATGTATTGTTTATACTACGACAAATGCACAGCAAGCTTTTGAACTTTCTCCCCCCGAATACATTAAAACGGTACAGTTTTCTCAGGCGGGAGTAAATCTACCTGGTATCCCATTAGTTGAATATGGCTCTTCATTTGAAATGAACTTTGATGACATCATGGGAGATGAAGCTTTTTATCATTACAAAATCTCTTATTACGACTACGATTGGAAAACTTCTATTTTACCTAAGAATGAATATCTTGATGGATTAGATAATTTCAGAATCTTAGATACAGAAAATTCGTTAACAACTTTACAGATTTACACTCATTATCGATTACAAATTCCAAATAGAAATACTCGAGCACTTTTAAAAACTGGTAATTATTTACTTGAAATATACAATGATGATGAAGAATTAGTGTTTACTAAAAAGTTTATTGTCTACCAAAGACGCTCAACAATTCGTTCTTGGGTTAGACGTTCTAGGAACTTCAATTTTATAAACGAGAAGCAAGTAGTACAATTTGAAATTGAAACCGAACAGCAAATTATCGAACCACAACGCAATTTAAAAACAGTTGTAATGCAGAATCACAATCTAAAAACAGCTATTTATGATTTGCAGCCTCAGTTCAATTTCGGAAATAAATTCACCTATAAATATGATCAAGAATCTAGTTTTTGGGGAGGTAACGAATATTGGAATTTCGACAATAAAGAGGTTAGAAATGCCACAGTAAACGTTAGTCATATTGAATTATTAGAAATATATCACAATTACCTTTACACACATCCATCCAGAAAAGATCGTACTTATACATTCAACCCAGATATCAACGGAAACTTTGTAGTAAGAAATTTAAATGCTGTTAATAATGACATCGAAGCCGATTATGTATGGCTTCACTTCTCTCTACGAATTCCAAAACTAAAAGACAAAGAAGTGCATCTTTATGGAGGGTTTAATGATTTCACAACAGATAGTAGCACATTGCTAACTTATGATAAGGAAAGTAGAATTTATAGAGGCAAACGACTCTTCAAACAAGGCTTTTACAACTTCAAATACGTCACTAAAGACCAAAATGGACACATTGAACCTGGTAGCATTTGTGGGAATTTTGACAAAACAGAAAATGAATACACCGTTTTAGCTTACTATCGTGCTCCAGGACAGCGTTTTGATGCTGTTATCGGATTAGGTAATACTACATCTGTTAATATTAGCAACTAAATATTTTTTTTAAAAGAAAAATAGTATATTTAAATACTTATAAGTAATAACTTGTTAAAATTATGGTTCAACAGGTAACGAGTGGTATTAAAATTTCAGTGGAAACCCACTTCGAAGGCACGTTCTATAAGAACTATAAAATTCATTTTGCCTTTGGTTATCGAGTAACGATAGAAAACCAAAGCAAAGATTCTGTCCAATTGACTTCTAGATTTTGGAAGATAAAAGACGCTTTAAATAGCACCGAAATCGTTGAAGGTGAAGGCGTTGTTGGCAAAAAACCTGTGTTAAGACCAGGAGAATCACACACGTATAGTAGCGGCTGTTTATTATCGTCTCCTTTTGGCTCTATGAGTGGCCATTATAACATGGTAAATTTCACTTCTACTCGAAAATTCAAGGTTGCGATTCCATCATTTAAGCTAAGCGCTCCTTTCGCTATTAACTAGAACAAGTTTCTTAATTCGCTTTTCTATAGTAACATCAAAACGATAGACGCTTTCCTCTTGCTTTATGTGACAATATTCGCAATTAGAATCATGAACAAATTGATATGGTTTACTTATATCAAATGACTCGTCATTAACCTCAAATGTACCCTTAAAATCGAGATTCAACTTCTCGTCAAAGCGAAAAATTTCATATAAATCCCCACTAGACTGAATTTTAAAATACGCACTAGAACCAACTCCTGTCAATAATTGAGCTTCTCCTACTCGATTTTCCAACTTGCGGTTTGAAATTTCAGGAATCTTTGGGTCAAAATAATTCGTAAGATTTTCTTTAAGTACTGAATCTGTATAATGACTTATTTCACCATTTAACACATGATACATATGTTCTACAGTACTAGTGATTTTAATATTTCCCAAAGGACTTGGGGTAAAAAGACTATTTTTCTTAAGCTTTTTAGCCTTGACTTTATCTGTCAATGAATTAATAAAAGTATCTGCTACCAAACGTGAACAATTACTTCCTGTATTACCAAAAGTCATATATGGCACACTACCTTGACTTTGCAGATCTGTTAAAAAACCATAGGCTTTATCATAATCTATAGCATCACAAACCGATGCAATCATACGACCTGTACCATGAGTCTTTTCCGGATTCGATTCCATCCAAACTAAGATTTCATCAAGATTTACGATAACATCATTCTCGATAACTGCTTTTAAAGGAATTTTCAATTCGGCATCAGTATTCCCACTACGTACCCGACCTTTTCCTTTTGGAGTAACATACCTACCAAAATCAAAATACTGGATATTACCCGTTTTATTTTCAATAAGTAATAATAAGGTATGCCCTGCTTTGATATGCTTTTTTCGTCCTAAACCTAAAAAAGGGAATATATAATTAAGTACAAATTCGTCAGAATAATGTACAAAAGTATCAGGGAATGCTATTGGAATAATTTTACCGGTATTCACTTCTTAAATCTTTACGGGTTCAAATGATTGATAATACACTTCATCTTCAAGCAAATCCTCATATCTCATTTGTAATTCATCATTTTCTAATTGTATCTGGGTAATACTTCGTGTTTGTAAAGCATCTCTCTTTATTTGAAGGTCATGAAATTCATTTCCTTCTCCAGCATTTTTATGAAAGTCCAATAAATGGTTGGCGTCTAGTTCCTTTTGCTCACCAAAGTCGGATAACCAGTCCCGCCTCAATTGTTTGAGCTCATCTGTATATAATGTAGAGGAAGACCAGATATGGGCTTTTGAAGTATCCAATTCTCTGAAATGTTTTTTTGTTCCATCCCAAACCATTTCATAGAAGTGTAACTTGTAACTCCAATTAACAGCTACTAGAGTAAAAGGCTCTAAATCTTCGCAATTATATAATTGCAAGGCTTGACTTAGATTGTCTTCACCCAAGATATCTGTTACTACGATACCACGACTATGTCTGTATCTAGATTTTTTTTTATGATTTTGATGTCCTCCATTTAACAAACAAATAACAGATTGTTGATTGTTTGCAGCAATCCACGTACCACCTGCTTGTTTATCTTTGGGGAACATTAATAATTTATCCTTGTAATCGTAAGTCGATATAGGTAAAGTCTCTCTTCCTATGGCCTCATCCCTATTCGACGTCAACACAAAACCTTTGTTGTCTTTTGAAACTAAAGTTACCGTACACATATAATCCAGTCAGTCTTTGCAATCTAAGACAACTTACAATAATTTCCTAATTTACCCTTTATATTTCATAGGCAAATAGACAACCTTCTTAGTTTCAAAGAATTCCTCTTCAAAATAATTTGTAAGTTCAAATTGCTGTATTGTTGTAAAAGATGCTAGTTCTTCCGTTAAGTCCCCTCCTTTTAAATAAAGAATCCCATTTTTTAAATTATGTTCGGACTTCTTTTTAATATTTGGACGTACCCATTTAACAAAATCTATCATACGCGTTACGGCCCTACTTATTATAAAATCGAATTGCGCATCAAAAGTTCCTGCTCTTTTTTGTTCGGCTTTTACATTAGTAAGTTCTAATGCCTCGACAACAGCATTTACTACTTTTATTTTTTTAGCAATTACATCACACAAATAAAATTCTGTTTCAGGAAACAAAATAGCTAAAGGAATCCCAGGAAAGCCTCCTCCTGTTCCTACATCCATTACACGACTCCCGGGTTGAAATTTTTGAATTTTTGCTATCCCTAAAGAATGTAATACGTGACGTTCATACAATGCATCTAAATCCTTTCTAGAAATCACGTTAATTTTAGCATTCCAATCTGTATATAATTCTTGTAGCTTACCAAATTTTTCTACTTGATCTTCTGTCAAATCTGGGAAATATTTTAGTAGGATATCCATTTATCTATCTATGTAATTAAAGGATACAAAGCTATGGAATATTAATTACAGCCCCCATCAAACAAAAAGACTTTTTCATTCCCTGTCGCTATTTCACATTTAAACGATCTACGATTTGATGAAATAATTTTAGTAGCTGATTCTGATGCACTTGACTTCAAAAATTGATAATCATTTAAATAATAGCAAAATAAAAATGGACTAACATCACTAACACTCCCTACTTCTCCAAATCTACCTCCATCAATTGCTATTAAATCATCTGGCTTTATTTTTTTGATAACATTTTGCATCTCATTTACCGAAACTTTAACATTATCATTATTAAAAAGATGTACTTGCCTCACATTATATAGCGAAGTAATGAAAACGATTAGTGATATTATTAGAAAAAAATAAGGTTTGATAAACTTTCTTAAACTAACAAAAATATATCCCCAAAATAGTAAAACTAGCAGAATATGATACATTGAAGTATAATCATGATATGCTGATAGATTTTTCATTCCAAACAACCAGACAAAACCAAACGAAAACATTAACAATACTATCTTAAGGTTTTGCTTAAAAAAACTTGATTGAAATGCTTTAAAAATTAATACTAGAAATATTAAACAGGCTATTCTCATGACCCAATAATATATTTGTGGATGCTCTAAACCTATTCTAAATTTATCCCCAGAAAAACTATAAGGAACAAAGTTTTGAATAAAGCGATACACTTGATTTGAAAAGAAATCGTAAATTGAAATATAGTATTTATCTTCTTTTGGAATTTCGCTAAAACCTAATCTAAATCTTGCACTATCAAAAATACTTGTTTCAATAATTGAAACCCCTCGTGTGATTGCTTCTCTTACGACATTATACATCAAAAAAGAAGCGCTTGCCACAAAACCGACAATAAAACTCTTAAATGGTATACCCCTAAAAATTGAAGAGAATTTATTTTTATCTAATATAACCTCTTTAAAAGCATCTAAAACAAACCACAACATCAAAAGTAAATTAATAACATACCCCCTACCTACAAGAGGTGTTATTAATGATATTATAATAATTCTTTTACCCAACCACTGCTTTTTTTCATATTTCAATATTGCATATAACATAAACATCATTGATAAAATAGCTGGTTGATCGTAGTGTATCATATCCTTGTAATAGATAAAAAACACTCCTGAAAAAGCTAAAATTGATGCAGAAACACTCGCTATTTTGTCAGTAATTCCTAGAATATTCAAAATCTTGTAGCCTAAAAAAATTGATGCTACAAAAACTAAATTCATAAATAGCCTAGCTATATAAATTTCATTAATCATCGTATCAACAAAACTCAACAAGAAATTCATAAATGCAGAAAAAAACACTGGATAGCGGTCAAAATAATCCAAGTGAAGATTTTTATTAGCATCAACCTGATAACAAGAGTATCCCAAAAACCCATTATCAAAATTTGCTTTTTTCATAATCGACAAGCCATGTGAACTAACCCAACCATGATGCCCTTTTACAAATTCTACTAAAGATGGTTGCATCATTAGAGTCACTAACAACAATAAAGAAAACAACGCTATCTGTACAAAACCTCCTCGGAAATTTCTTTTAATTAGCATACACTACTTTTAAATACATAAAAAATCAAAACTATGTTTTTTACAGTAAACTTGACTTTTTTTTCATCAGATTATAGAAAAATCTAAATTGTTTCAATTTAATTATATTCTTTGAGCTTCAAATAACCTACATACCCATATAAAACCTTATTTTTGCGTATTGCAAGTACAAGATATGAACAACGATCAAATACGGTTTAACAGAAGTAATACACCTGCTTTTTTTAGAACGCTAAATAAAAGGGTGAATTCTTATTTCAAAGAACATAACCTTAAAAAGACAGGTGATTTTAGGTTACACTTAAAGACACTTGTTATGGTTAGTCTTTTTGTAGCTCCGTATTTCATTATTCTTCTTTCAAATCTTCCTGGTTGGGCGATGTTATTATTATGTGTTGTCATGGGAATTGGAATGGCAGGCATTGGAATGAATGTAATGCACGATGGAAATCACGATTCTTATTCTGACAAAAAATGGATCAATAAAATCATGGGAGGTAGTATGTACTTCCTAGCAGGAAATGTATATAACTGGCAAGTACAACATAATGTTTTACATCATACTTACACTAATATCCATGGGCATGATGAGGATTTGGATGCTGGTCGAATTATCCGCTTTAGCAAACATGGAAAATGGGCTCCAATACACCGTTTCCAACATATTTATTCGATTTTCTTTTATGGATTATTGACTATGAATTGGGTGACCACAGTAGACTTTAAGCAAACTAAGAGGTACTTGAAACGAAAATTATCTTACGGTAAATTCCCTAATCCAACAGCTCAATGGGCTTCTGTTATCATTAGCAAAATCTTATATTTTACAGCTTGGATTGTTATTCCTGTATTGGTATTAGATGTAGCTTGGTATTTTATTCTTTTAGGTTTTTTCACCATGCATTACGTTGCAGGAATGATATTAAGTGTCATTTTTCAATTAGCGCATGTTATCGAAGATACTGAGACACCTTTACCTGATGATAGTGGAACAATGAATAACTCATGGGCTATTCATCAATTGCTTACAACTACTAATTTCGGAACAAAGAACAAATTTTTAAGCTGGTTTTCTGGTGGATTAAACCATCAAGTAGAGCATCATATTTTTCCACATATTAGTCATGTTCACTATCCAAAAATCGCAAAAATCATAAAACAAACTGCGCAAGAGTTTGATTTACCATACAACGAATACAAAACTATGGGTAATGCTTTGGCAGCCCATTTCAAACATTTAAAACACTTAGGTGCTAAACCTAATTTAGCATCATAAAAACTAGATTTAATTAAATAAGATGAGTAATCAATTATCTGACAGAATTAACAGTTTAGCCCCATCGGCTACTTTAGAAATGGCTGCAAAAGCCCGTGAACTTCGCGCCGAAGGAAAAGACATAATCGGTTTAAGTTTAGGAGAACCCGATTTTAATACTCCAGACTACATTAAAGATGCTGCAATTAAAGCAGTAAACGATGACTATAACTCTTACACTCCGGTAGATGGGTATGGTGAGTTAAAAGATGCTATCATCACTAAATTTAAAAGAGATAACAATTTAAGCTATGAAGCTTCTCAAATTGTAGTTTCAACTGGTGCAAAACAAGCATTGTACAATGTTGCTCAAGTTTCTTTAAATAAAGGTGACGAAGTTATTTTACCTTGTCCTTACTGGGTAAGCTATAGTGATATTGTAAAATTAGCTGACGGAGTTCCTGTTGAAGTGCCTACTTCTATCGAGGATGATTTTAAAATGACTCCCGAGCAATTAGAAGCAGCTATTACTCCTAAGACTAAAATGCTTTGGTACAGTTCTCCTTGTAACCCAAGTGGATCTATTTATAGTAAAGAAGAGTTACGTGCTTTAGCAGATGTATTACAAAAACACCCTCAAATTATCGTGGTAAGTGATGAGATTTATGAGCACATCAATTATGGTGTTACTGCTCATGCTTCTATGGCTGAATTTGAAGATATGTATGACCGTACTGTAACGGTTAACGGAGTAGCAAAAGCATTTGCTATGACAGGTTGGAGAATTGGTTACATTGGTGCTCCTTCATATATTGCTCGTGCTTGCAACAAATTACAAGGACAAGTAACTAGTGGTGCTAACTGTATCGCTCAACGTGCTGTAATTACAGCTTTAGAAGAGCCTGTAAGCCGTATTCAATATATGGTTGATAAGTTTAAAGAGCGTCGTAAATTGATCTTAGGATTATTGAACGATATCGAAGGATTTAAATGTAATGAGCCAGAAGGTGCATTTTATGTATATCCTGATGTTACTGCTTTCTTCGGAAAAACATTAGGTGGTAAAGTGATCAACAATGCATCTGAATTTGCAATCTACTTATTAGAAGCTGCAAATGTTGCTACTGTAACTGGTGATGCTTTTGGAAACGGAAACTGTATTCGTATTTCTTATGCAGCTAGTGAAGAGCAAATCATCGAAGCAATTGCTAGAATTAAAAAAGCAGTAAGTTAATTTTAAACTTACATGTTTTTGAAAATACAGATACCCCTTCCTTTTTGGATGGGGTATTTTTATTACTTCAAATTCATTCAAGACTCGTATATAAACCGAACCCTGAGCGAAGCCGAAGGGTGACACTTTTATAATATTTACATATCCCACAGGCTTCGACTTCGCTCAGCCTTCGTTCCTTCTCTACCTCGTAAACCGTTCAATCAATTCCTTGTGCTTTGGAAACATATTCGATAATTGAAATCGATCTGCTAATACAAAATCATCAAAATCAAAACCTGGTGTTACCGCACAGCCAACTAACGAATAAGCTTGATCTCCTTCTCCAATTACTTCAGCTGCAAACCAGTGCTCTGCAGAAACCAAAGCTTGTGGCAAAGCACCATTTTTAAAATCGAGCCCTAATAAAAGATTTGAATATTCTCCTTCTGGAGAGATGATATGAATTCGAACCGTAGCTCCGTAATGATAGTACCACAATTCATCTTGGTTAATTTTATGAAAGGCTGAAAAATTATTTCCTGAAGTCAATAAAAAATAGATCGAAGTACCATAATTTCTACTTCCAGAAAAACGCTTTTCCAATACACTTTTAGGAATCTCTCCACTACTACGATACACTTCTCTAAAATATCCACCTTCGGGATGTGCTTGAAGATCGAGTTGCTTTATAATTTCTTCTTTAGTCACTTTAGTTTTTGCTACTTAAAATAAGACTACCTATTGAAAAAACCTATTCTAAACAACATTTATCTGTTGCACAAGTACAATACCTTCTATTATACTCATGTAGAAAAATTAAACTTATCGTAGGCAACAATATACTAACCTCTGGTAATGGCATCAACGCCAACTTTTCATTTACTATTACAAATATCAAAACACACCAACTTATCCAAAATAAACCTTTCATAAACGATTTTGAAGTAGTCGTACTAGACCTATACACCGCTAAAAAAGACAATACTAGAAAAATATAATCCAACCCCTTCCACCAAGTAGGTATATAAGTCAGACTTACTCTAAATACTAATAACAAAGGCATAAATAAGCAGTGTACTAAACATAAACTGCTAATAAGAATACCAAAGGTGTCTGACTTTTTTAGATTTGCAATCATTTAATTTGCTAATAATATTTGAAGAAGCAATATTATAAAAACAAATCTTTAAATGCAACGTTGTTGCATTTAAAGATTTGTTTTTATAATGCACTGCAAAAACCTATTCTATATTATCAAGAAAAACCTCCAATGAATCATCCGAAGTAAGATCCAATTTCTTTTTCAAACGAGCTCTTGCCATTTTTACCGCATGGACAGTAGTTCCCCGAAGTTCTGCAATTTCCTTTCGAGTCAGTTTCATTTTAGAAAATGTAGCTATTTCAATATCTGTTTTTGATAAAATGGGAAACTTCGAAGTAAGCTGAAAAATAAAACTTGCATTATAGTCTGCAATTTGCTGTTTAATAACCAGTACTTTTTCATCTTCTAATTTACTAGAACGAATATCTGCTAGAATAGAATGTGTATCTACCTTCGCTTCATTTCTAACTATTTTCTGTAAATCTTCTGCTATCTTTAATTTAGACTGCAATTGTTTTACACTCTCCATTTGTAAAGACATAATCTCTTTTGCCTTTAATGAAATATCTTTTTCCTTAGAAATTAACTGCGTTACTAAATCTAATTTTTCTCTTTCCAGTGTTTTATATCGATCTACTACAGCTAGAGACAGTAAAATCGCTTCTAATACAGAGCCAATCATATAAGCATTTAGTGTAAATATGTTTTCTGGAACAATAACAAAGACCGTAAGTGTATAAATGATCACTGTAGTACAATAACACGCCCAAGCGATGACTAAATATTTTGCAAAAGAGTTTCCTCTTATATATGTCCTAATTCCAGAATACAAGGCTAATAAACTACAAAGCATTAACCCCATGGCTACTGGACTGTTATTCGGTGGATGCCCAAAGAATTCTTGTCGAATCATTAGATACCCTAAAGCGATAAGTTCGTAATAGAAAATTCCGTTCAATAACCAATGAGATGACTTACTATACTTCTTAGTCTCTAAAAAACGAATACAGAACTGTGCTGTGATTACGGTTCCAAAGGTTAAAAATATTGGGGTACACCATTCTTGAAAAAAAGGCATTTCATCTATCAAGTATTTCTTCATAAAACCACGAACGGTGACCTGAACTAGAAGCCCTCCTAAAATAGTACCTGCATATAAAAAATACACCCAATCTCGTAAACCTACACTTAACAAAAGGTTGTAAAAGATAATGATGACTAAAGCTCCGATAAGCAATGCCATAGCCAATAATTCATTTTGCTCACTTTCCAAGTATTCCGATTCATTTACTAGCGTTATGGAATATGATTTCCCGTATTGGCTGTAGGTCTTCATATAAAAAGTTTCGGTCTCACCTCCTTCAAATTCTAGTGGAAAATATAAAGACGTAGCTTTTATAAGCTTGTCTTTTTGGTTTACCATAACACCAGTATGGTATACCTTCCAATCATTACCCTTTTTATAATAGAGACTGACGGAATCTAACAATGGCTTTCTAACACGTAATAATCGTTTTATAGATGATGTCCCTTCGTTCTTAATCTTAAATTTCAACCAAATATTAGTATTTGTAAATCCCAGATTAACAATATCTTTTTCTGATTTTTTATAATCAATAGTCTCGGCTTCTTCGATGCCTATTTTTAATGTAGGGTCTTCCGCAACGTATACATATTTACCCAGAACATCTTTGGAAGATACTTTATCTATAAGAATTACATCATAGGCTACATTTTGAGATATACAGGTTATCGAAATGTAAAAAAGGGATATAAATAAAAAGTAACAATATGTTTTCAAAAGTCGACTGAGTTAGTAGTATTACAAAAGTAAGGAAGAAGCTTATTTTTCCCTAAAAACAACACAAACAAGATGTTATATATAGGGCACAAATAGGGGTACATCTCTTAATCCCTTGTAAATACAAGGTGTTTAACGATCCAAATATGACAAAAATGTAAGCTGTTTTATTTATTCATTTTTTTAATTTGTAGAATTGATTCAACCCAAGCCACACTATGAAAAAAACAATTTTTATCGGAATTTTAAGTTTATTTTTTCTACAAACTTTTTATGCACAAGCACCTTCAATAATAAATTATCAAGCCGTTATAAAAGATACTAATGGAGATGTAGTCAGCAATCAAAATGTTGCTATCCAAATTAATATCAATCAAAGTACAGCGAATGGCACCACTATATACAGTGAAAGACATACGGTAATACCTTCTGAAAATGGATTAATTGCTTTAGAAATTGGAGATGGAACAACTTCAGACAATTTCGCAAATATTTCGTGGGGAAGCGACTCCTATTTTTTAAATGTTGCAATTGATTTAAATAATGGTACAAATTATACTGATTTAGGTACACAACAATTGCTAAGTGTTCCGTATGCACTACATGCAAATACAAGTGATAGCAGCTCTTTACTTAAAAACAACAATACCACAGTTATAGCTAATTCAGGAAATGTAACAATTAATCCTAATATTGAAGGTGGATTTACATTTTCAAATAATAGAATGTTACTCAATTCGAGTATTCCTAATATTGGAAATACACTACAATTAGAATTTAAAGATGATCGTAATGTAAACAGTATTAATAATGTATTTCCAAGTGAAACTACACTTCCTACACCCGAAAATGGTGATTTTGAATTAAATCTAATTGTAAATGGGAACGAAACCCTAAGTGCTCGTGGCGATGGTTCCGTTCGTATCAATGATAATTATACGTTACCAACTACAGATGGTAATGCAGGACAAGCATTGTTAACAGACGGCAACGGAGCTTTAAACTGGAGTACTATTGTAACTCCTAATGAAAATTATAATTTCCCAACCACTGATGGTATTAATAATCAGTTTATGAGGACAGATGGAAATGGTAATTTATCGTGGACAACTATTCCATATACGGCTAGCAGACAAAATACCGCTTTTGGGTCTGGGGCTGGAGCATTTTTAACGCTAGGAAACCGAAATGTATTTATGGGGTATCAGGCAGGTATTTCACAAACTGTGGGATTTGATAATGTAATGATTGGGCACGAAGCAGGAAAGGGAAACATTGGTATTAATAATACTTTTATAGGAGCTCAAGCTGGTAAACATTCATCTTTATCTGATGGCTTGGGAAATGTATTTATTGGGTATCAAGTAGGGAGTAATACTACTGTAAGTAATAAACTCTATATAGATAACTCTTCAACTTCTACTCCTCTTATTGAAGGTGATTTTAGTACAAATAAATTAAAAGTCAATGGAGATCTTGAAATCACTGAAGCAACAACAGCAAAATCTTTAAAAGTGGGGGCTGGCACAACGATAAGTGGAATATATAGTACTAGGTTAGGTAGAAATATAGGTAGTGTTAATGGTAATAGTAGTCGTGTTGAAAATTTTACACTCAATGGTGCTAGTCCTGGTGATGTTGTTTCTGTATCCCCAAGCGAAGATCTAAACAGTAGAATTGTAATTGCACAATGTTGGGTAAGTGCAGATAATACCGTAAGTGTACGCTTTAGAAACACTGATGGCGGAAGTAGTAGAGACCCTGATGGTAGTGATGGTGCAACCTATTCTTTTTTATTAATAAAATAAGTAACGATATGATACGATATAGTTTCAGCTTAACTACTTTCTTTTTAAAGCTTTCTGTATGAATACACAAAGCGAAAACATTAAGTAATTGGTTCTAAATAATTATGTTTTCAAATACCAATACTGCGGCTGAATTTATAAATAATGAAAGTGCTATTACAATAATAAACAAATATCTATTTACAATGATAAAAATGCTACTTGTAATTATGTGCTTGTGTGTACTACAGTCAATTAATGCACAAGCGCCTGAGAAAATAAAATATCAAACTGTTATAAAAAATAATAACGGTGATCTAGTAAGCAATCAAAATATTGCTATTCAAATGAATATCAATCAAAGTACAGCAAATGGAACTACAATGTACACTGAAAGACATATAGTCACTACTTCTGAGAATGGGTTAGTTGCTTTAGAAATCGGAGGAGGAACAACAACAGATGATTTTACTGCAATTCCCTGGGGAAGCAACACCTATTTTTTAAATGTCGCGATTGATTTAAACAATGGCACAAATTATACTGATATAGGTACACAACAATTAGTAAGTGTCCCATATACGCTGCATTCAAACACAAGTAATAGCAGTTTCTCACTTAAGAACGATGGGGCAACGGTAACAGCCAACTCAGGAAATGTGAAAATTAACTCAAGTCTTTTTGGTGGTGGATTTACATTTTCAAATAATAAAATGCTTCTTAGTTCGAACATTCCTAATTTTGGAAATACACTACAATTAGAGTTTAAAGACGATAGTAATGCAAACAGGATTAGTAATGTATTTCCAAGTGTGACGACACTTCCTCCCCCCAGAAATGGTGATTATGAATTAAATCTAATTGTAAGAGGAAATAACACATTAAGTGCTCGTGGCGATGGTTCTGTTCGTTTCAATGATAACTATACATTACCAACTACTGATGGTAATGCAGGACAAGCACTGTTAACCGACGGTAATGGAATATTAAATTGGAGTACCATTATTGTAACTCCTAATGAAAGTTACTCTTTCCCAACTACTGACGGTATTAATAACCAGCTTATAAAGACCGATGGAAAAGGAAGTTTATCTTGGACAACTATTCCATATACAATAAGTAGACAAAATACCGCTTTGGGACCTGAGGCTGGAGCGGCTTTAAGAACAGCAAATAGACAGGTGCTAATGGGATACCAAGCTGGAAGTTCAATATCTTTTGGATTGAGTAATGTAATGATTGGTAATGAAGCAGGAAGGGGCAACAGTGGTTCTCAAAATACTTTTATAGGGTCGCAAGCTGGTAAACATTCCAATTTAATTTTTGGCTCATCAAATGTGTTTATTGGTAAGCAAGTAGGTAGTAATAAGTCTTATAATGATAAACTGCATATAGATAACTCATCAACTTCTACTCCTCTTATTGAAGGTTATTTTAGAATAGATAAGTTAAAAGTAAACGGAGATCAAGAGACTACTGGACAAATAACAACAAAGTACTTAAAAATGGGATCTAGCCTTCCTGTAAGTGGATTTCATAAAGTTGACATATTTAAAAATGTGGGTAATGTTAATGCTAACAGTAGTCGCGTTGAAAACTTTACAATCAATGGGGTAAGTCCTGTTAGCACTGTTTTTGTTTCTCCTAGCGAGGATTTAAACAGTAGAATTGTAATCGCACAATGTTGGGTAAGTGCTGACAATACTGTCAGTGTGCGTTTTAGAAATACAGAAGGCGGAAGTAGTAGAGATCCTGATGGAAGTGATGGTGCAACCTATTCTTTTGCTGTAATAACGCCAACTATCCTTTTACCATAATAAGACTAATACATATGATACGATATATAATCACTATAAGTGTTTTCTTTTTTACAGTTTTCTGTATAAATGGACAATCCATAGAACGTCAAATAATTGGCTCTTCAGGAGCTGTATTTTCAAACACCAATGCTACCGTTGAGTATACTGTAGGGGAAACCTTTACAACCATAATTACTGATGGAACCACTAGCCTTTCACAAGGATTTCATCAAGGAGTTATAAAACTATTAGTTATAGTAAATCCAAAAATTTTTTTGCAAGGAGCTTCTTTAAATCCTGTTATGGGACAAGAAAACCTAATGCGTGACAATTTAAATAATGTGAGTATACTACCGAACAACTCTCCGTACGAAGATGGAGTGAGTATAGATAGGGGAATCTTTAGTATTTTTGATCAAGATTCTGTAGTGGATTGGGTTTGGGTAGAATTACGCGATGCAAACGATAGTGAACAAGTAATAGCAGGTCAATCTGCCTTACTGCAACGTGATGGAGATATATTAAACGCAGAATACGAAACCCTAGAATTTCAAGTACCCAACGGAGATTATTATATTGTTGTAAATCATAGAAACCATTTGGCAATTCGCTCTAAAAATGCGATTAGCCTTAATAAGTCGAATGTTACCATCGACTTCTCTTCTTCTACTTCAAACATTCAAGGAGAAGCGAATGCTGTTACTTTATTACCCAATGGTAAATATGCTATGATTGCAGGAGATATTGATAATAATGGACAGGTACAAAATGTAGATATCAATACAGCTAACCAGTCCCTAGGAAGCTCGGGATATAATAATGCGGATGCGGATATGAATGGACAGGTTCAAAATTCGGATATTCAATCTATTATTTTACAGAATTCTGGTAAAGGGACGCAGTTTTAATATTAGACCGCTACGCTGTTAGATATTAGAAGTTAGACCGCTTCGCTTTTAGAGAAAAGACCTCGCAAATTGCGAGGTCTTTTTTGTTTTTAATATTTGTGATTTTTAAAGATCAATCCAAAAGTCGTGGAGTGAAATATTTACCATCAACGTCACTCCTTGAATTTCGATAGAAATTGTAGAGGAGTCTCTTCTTCACTAAAACTTTTAGCTCGCTCAATTTGAACTGAAAATAATCTCTCTTTTGAGGAGACACCCGACTTCTCGGGTGTGACGATAAATTTTAAATTACAGAGTCCCCCAAGATTTTTCGGATTGATATGTTTACGGCTAATGACATAAAACAAAACTCCCAATAACTCCACTTTCAGGTGGTTACACATAGGGCACAAATGCGGGCACATCTTCCCAAACCCTATAAACACAATGGTTTTAACTACCTAAATAAAACGTAGACTTAACAAACTCCCCTCATCCATTTTTTAACTTTGTAGAGTTGTTATAAACCCATCCCAAACTATGAAACAGCTATACCTTTTTACATTTTTTGTATTCTTATTTTCTTCTAGTCAAGCTCAAGATTTTGAGTTTTTTATAAGAACAACAACGCCTAATGAAACATTTACGATTCCCGCAGTAAATGGTCTTTATACCTATGATTATAATGTGGAGATTATACAACCTTTTGGTGGAAATACCCTAGCTACATACAACAATGTTACAGGTTCACTAACCCATACATTTGCAAATCCAAATACCTATCTTATTAAAATTTTAGAAGATAGTATCTTTCCTGCTCTCCAATTTGCGCTTAGTCCAGACCGAGATAAAATAACAAACATTGCCAGATGGGGGAATAATGAATGGGCTACTATGGAAAGAGCTTTTGAAAATTGTACTAACTTAACCCTTGGTGCATCCAATACCCCTAATCTTACCAATGTAACCTCTACCAATAAAATGTTTAAAAATGCTACTTCACTAGTAGATTTTCAGGATAAAATTGGGGATTGGGATATGAGTAATGTTCGGGATATGGAGCAAATGTTTAGGGATTGTAGTTCTTTTAATGAAGATCTAAGCAATTGGGATACGAGTAATGTACAAATCCTTCATAGAATATTTCAAGGAGCCACTCCTTTTGATCAAGACTTGGGGAATTGGGATGTGAGCAATGTAACGGGTACCGCAGCCATATTTAGAGACACGGCACTTTCTACCAGTAATTATGATAAAATAATTATAGGATGGGGTACACTGGATAGCGGGGAAACTCAAATTCCAACGGGTTTATCCATTCGTGCAGATGCTACTCATTATTGTACTTCGGAAGCTGTAAGAACTACACTTTCTAATGCACCATACAATTGGGTGTTTACAGATGCTGGCCCAGATTGTAGTGCTGTTCCTAATGATGATTTTTTTATTACTACCTGGGAAACTACAGCAGCCAATGAAACTATTACCATACCTACAGCTCTTTCAGGAACATATGGATATTATGTAGATTGGGGAGATGGACAAACAGATAATTCAGTAACAGGTACTACATCTCATACTTACAGTGACCCAGGAGAACACATTGTAAAAATAGGAGGAATATTTCCTCGTATACTCTTTAATAATACAGGAGATAAACTAAAAATAAAAACCATAGAGCAATGGGGAAACATTGTATGGCGTGATATGTCTAATGCTTTTCACGGTTGTGAAAATCTAACCATTAACGCCACTGACGCTCCAAACCTTACAAATGTGACTAGTTTTTTCAGTGCTTTTAGAACTTGTTTTAATATAGGAAGTCCAGATTTAAATCATTGGGATGTGTCAAATATTAATACAATGGCAAATATGTTTTTTGCCTCTAACTTTAATGGAAATATCACTAATTGGGATGTTGGTAATGTTTCTACGTTTGGTGTCATGTTCGCTAATACACCTTTTAACCAAGATATTGGCAATTGGAATATTGGAGAACGAGTACCTATAGTACTCTCTATGACAAGGATGTTTAATAGAAATAGTGCATTTAATTTTTCGTTAAATACTTGGGACATAAGTAAAGTGCTTAGTACTAAAGAAATGTTTGAAGGTGCCACTAATTTTAACCAAAGTTTGGCTAGTTGGGACATTTCTAGTGTTACTAATATGGTAAATATGTTTTCTGGCTCGGGAATGTCATTAGATAATTATGATGCAACACTTCTAGGTTGGGCTACCTTAGACGCTGGAGAAACACAAATACCTTCAGATATCGACTTAGGCGAAGAAGGCCTAGAATATTGTGAAGCTATAGAAGCTAGATTACACTTACAAAATGATTATAACTGGACATTTTCAGGAGCAACTTTAGGCTGCCCAGAGGAAGATACATTTATTATGGTATGGAAAACAACAACGACTAATGAAGGTATAAAATTACAGTTAGCTGGATCTAATAATTTTTACCATGTAGACTGGGGAGATGGAAGTGCATCTCAGGAAAATATAGCGACACATACCTATACGCAACCAGGCACCTATGAGGTTAAATTAACTGGAGATTTTAGGTTACAGTACAACAACCTACCTGCAGACACCTCTACCCGATTAAAATTGTATGAAATTAAACAATGGGGGACCAATCCATGGAGCAACACTGCAGGGGCTTTTTACGGCTGCGAAAATTTAAAAATTACCGCAACCGATGTTCCCGACTTAAGTCAAGTAACCTCTATGGAAAATATGTTTAGAAACTGTTATGCTTTAGAAGATATAGGAGGCAAAATGGGAAGTTGGGATGTAAGCAACGTTCAAGATTTTAATGCTATGTTTGAAAATGCGACTCTTTTTAGTGGAAATTTTGGAAATTGGGATATCAGTAATGCTTCGAGTATGGACAATTTCTTAACGGGTACAGGAATTTCCACTATTAACTATGATATTACTTTAATGGGTTGGGGCAATCTTGATACACCACCTTCAGACATCAATTTTAATGGTGGTAATAGCACCTATTGTGCGGGTAGTGCCGCTCATGAGATTTTAGATAATAACTTTAACTGGTCTTTTAACGATGGTGGGGAAATATGCGATGCTTTGGACCCTAGCACTCATTTTGTCACTTCTTGGGAAACCACAACCCTCGACGAAAGTATCAGCATACCTACTACTGGGTCTGGATATTTATATACAGTAGATTGGGGAGACGGCATTATTGAGGATAACAATACTACAGATGCAACTCATACCTATGAGACCCCTGGAGTTCACGAAGTTCGTATTTATGGCTCTTTTCCTAGAATATACTTTAACAATACTGGAGATAAAGATAAGTTACTACGAATAAAACAATGGGGGACCAATCCATGGGCAACGATGTTTAGGGCTTTTTACGGGTGTACACGACTAGAGTTAGACGCTACCGATATTCCTAATTTTAGTATTACAACCAACTTAAGACAGATGTTTCATACTGCAACGGCTTTAAAAGATAATGGTGGAGTTATCAATACTTGGGATGTCAGTAATATAAAAAGTATGTTCCAATTATTTCAACTTTCTGGTTTTAATGAAAACATCAATGATTGGGATGTTTCGAATGTCGAGAATATGCGTAACCTTTTCGCTCAAACTACAAATTTCAACCAACCTCTAGATAAATGGGATTTAGCGAGTGCTACCCAACTAGACGCTATGTTCGGAGCTGCACAAAAATTTAATCAAAATATCAGTGGATGGGATCTTAGCAATGTTATCAGCTTAGGACCTATCTTCCGTCATACTGTCGCTTTTAATCAAGATATTAGCGGGTGGGATACTAGCAATGTGGAAAATTTTGCGCAAATGTTCGCTTCTAATAGTGTTTTTAACCAAGATATTACAGGTTGGGATATGTCTTCTGCTAAAGACTTAAATGGTATGTTTACTAATAATACAATCTTCAACCAAGATATTAGTGGATGGGATACTTCAAAAGTAGAGAACATGTCATTTATGTTCTTTAAAGCTACTGCATTTGATCAAGATTTAGGTGATTGGGATATCAGTAGCCTCACTAATGCCTCTAGCACCTTTCGAGATGCTAACTTATCTACCACCAATTATGATAATCTTCTTAATGGTTGGTCGACATTAAGTGCTAATGAAATACAGATACCGAGAGATATTTTTTTAGGAGCTGATGGTTTACAATATTGTAATGCAACTTCTGCACATAATTTATTAAGAAACACATATGGTTGGAGTATTGATGACGAAGGAGCTAATTGTAATATCAAAGTGAAACTTCGTATGTTTTTAGAAGGTGCAGCAATCAATCCAAATATAGGAGAAGAAGCACTAATGCGTGATGATATACGAAGTAATAGTCTTTTATCATCAACTAGTCCATACTCCGATGGATTAACTACAAATAGCTCTATCACGTTTAGAACAACTGGAGCAAAAGCTATAGTCGACTGGGTTTGGATAACCCTAAGGGATGCTAGTGATCGAAATACAGTTATTGAAGGAAGATCTGCATTACTACTTAGAGATGGAACCATTGTGGAAATTGATGGAGTAACTCCTATTGACTTCTCACAATCGTCAGGTAACTACTATATCTCTATCGATCACAGAAATCATTTGCCCATTATGACAGATAATTCAGTTAACTTATCTCTAGATGCAGTGACTCTTAATTTTACGGATAACCCTAGCCTTACCTTAGGAGAAACAACAGCTTTGTCGGTATTACCCAATGGAAAATATGCTATGATTGCAGGAGATATTGATAGTAATGGACAAGTACAAAATGCTGATATCAGTAACGCCAATCAGTCTTTGGGAAGCTCGGGGTATAATAATGCGGATGCAGATATGAATGGACAGGTTCAGAATTCGGATATTCAATCTATTATTTTACCAAATTCTGGTAAAGGGCAGCAGTTTTAATATTAGATCGCTACGCTGTTAGATATTAGAAGTTAGACCGCTTCGCTTTTAGAGAAAAGACCTCGCAAATTGCGAGGTCTTTTTTGTTTTTTGCTATTGGAGGTGTTTAGAGATCAACCCTAAAGTTGTGGAGTGAAATATTTACCATTAACGTCACTCCTTGAATTTCGATAGAAATTGTAGAGGAGTCTTCTTCACTAAAACTTTTAACTCGTTCAATTTGAAATGAAAACAATCTCTCTTTTGAGGAGATTCCTGCCTTCGCAGGAATGACGCTAATAGTGTTTGTCAACTAATTTCGGATTGATATGTTTAAGGCTAATGACATAAAACAAAACTCCCAATAACTCCACTTTCAGGTGGTTACACATAGGGTACAAATGCGGGCACACCCTGTTAAACCCTATAAATACAAGGGCTTCAACGACCCAAATAAAGCATACAGATAACCTACTCACCTCATCCATTTTTTAACTTTGTATAGTCGTTATAAACCCAGCCAAAACTATGAAACAGCTTTACTTCTTTTTACTTTTTATGAGTGCTGTATACATTTCTGCAATTGCCCAGAATGATGCATTTATTATTGAGACCAACATTCCAAATGGTCAAACGTTTACCATACCTACCTTTGGAGATGGATACAATTATACTGTAGATTGGGGAGATGGTAATACGGATACCAATGTCACAAGAGATATTTCTCACACCTATAGCTATCAGAGTACTGTAGTAAGATTATTTGAAATAAAAATTACAGGAAGCTTTCCGCAAATATATTTTAATGGTACCTATAATGATAGTAGCCGACAATTAAGAATTAACCAATGGGGTACTCAGCCATGGAGGAGTATGCAGAGAGCTTTTGCAGGAATTGCAAGTCTTATTATCCTTGCAGACGATACTCCTAACTTAAGCAATGTTACGGATATGTCTGAAATGTTTAGTGATATCAGAAACCTAAGTTCACTTGGACGTTTATCTAGTTGGGATACCAGTAACATCGAAAATATATCTGGGATTTTTAAAAACACAAGAACTCAACCTAATGTTACAAACTGGGATGTTTCAAAAGTAACTAATGCTTCTGAAGCTT
This sequence comes from uncultured Aquimarina sp., assembly GCA_947499005.1. Lineage (GTDB taxonomy): Bacteria > Bacteroidota > Bacteroidia > Flavobacteriales > Flavobacteriaceae > Aquimarina. The sequence continues at coordinate 10,060 of CANMML010000009.1, read as the reverse complement.
TTTCAAACTCCACATTTAATGGTGATTTAAGTAATTGGGATATTTCGAGTATGGAAAATATGACGGATCTATTTTCTAACTCAAACCTTTCTGCTACCAATTATGAAAAAACCTTACTGGGTTGGGCAACTTTAGATACAGGTGAAACTCAAATTCCACAAAATATCACAATTGATGCGGATGGAGTTACTTATTGTGATACTAGCGCAAAAGTTATTTTGGCAAACGATTACCGTTGGACTTTTAAAGGAGCTATACACGAATGTAATGAAGAAGATAAATTTATATCCACATGGGAAACGACTAAAGTAAACGAACAAATTACGATTCCAATATTAGGGCGTAGATATTATACTGTTGAATGGGGTGATGGAGAAATCACTACTGGACACAAATTCACTGCTAGTCACATATATAACGACCCTAAAGAGTACACAATAAAAATTTACGGAAACCTTGATAGGGTTAGCTTTGTTAATAGTATAGATCGCGAGAAAATTAAATCTATAGATCAATGGGGTGCCATTCAATGGACTGACATGTGGAAGGCCTTTACGCGTTGTTCGAACCTTCGAGTAGTTGCAACCGATGCCCCAGACCTTTCGAATACTACAAGATTAGAAGGGATGTTTCAATTGTGTACGTCTTTAGAAACTCCAGATTTTTCGAATTGGGATACTTCGACCATCGAGAATATGAAAGACATGTTTAATGGAGCTACTAAATTTAATGGAAATATTTCAAACTGGAATACTAGTAATGTAGCCGTTTTTATGAGGATGTTTAGTGATGCTAATAGTTTTAATCAAGATATATCTAGTTGGGATGCTAATAAAGCAAACAACTTTTTTCAAATGTTCTATAATGCTTCTTCATTTAATCAAAATATAGCTTCATGGAGTATTGGAAAAAATTCCGTCTTTGATGTAAATTTTAATGAAATGTTTCGAGGAGCAACAGCTTTCGATCAGTCATTAGCCTCTTTAGATATTTCTGAGGTCACAAAAATGCAAGAAATGTTTTTAGATGCCGGGCTTTCAATAGAAAATTATGAAGCTACACTTCAAGGTTGGGCAACTTTATCCCCAGGAGAAACAAAAATCCCTACAGATATTACATTCCATGGAGGAAATAGTAACTACTGCGATCAAACAGCAAGAAGTATATTAACAACAGCTCCTATCGGCTGGACGATTACAGACGGTGGACATGATTGCCCTGAAGAAGATAAGTTCATCACCAAATGGACCGTAACCGCCGATGATTTAAGTATTCCCATATATATGTTGGGGCCTAACGATAATTATACCGTAGATTGGGGAGACGATACTATTGAATCTGGCTTTACAGGCAGTACATCACATACCTACGATGCTCCGGGCACCTATACCGTAAAAATTTATGGGGATTTTTCTCAGATGTCTTTCTTTAATAGAGACGGAAAAGATAAAATCATCGCTATAGACCAATGGGGAACCAACAAATGGAGCGATTTAATAGCTGCTTTTTCAGGATGCTCTAATGTAAAGCTTTATGCTACAGATGTTCCTGATTTATCCGAGGCTACAAACATGGTACAAGCATTCCAAAATGCAACAGCCTTTGAAGATGTAAACAATTCATTAAAAGATTGGGATGTACGTACTATTACTAATTTTTCTAATTCTTTTGAAGGCACTAACATGAATAGCGACATCAGTGGTTGGAATATGGAGGCTGCCACAGAAATCATTAATATGTTTGCCAATAACTCAGTTTTCAACCAACCTATTGGCAATTGGACCTTTAACAACTTAGAGTTTTCTTTAGGCGTATTTAGGAATGCTACAAGTTTTAATCAAGACCTTTCTAACTGGGATGTGAGCAAAGTAAGAAACTTTGAATCCATGTTTAACGGAGCAACAGCGTTTGACCAGAGTTTAGGAGACTGGGATATTAGCTCTGCACAAACAGGGGATTTTAGGGGTATGGATAACATGTTTGAAAATGCAGGATTAAGCAGTGCAAATTATGATACTACCTTATTAGGTTGGGCAACCTTAGATGCAGGGGAAACACAAATTCCTACCGATATTATTTTAGATGCAGGAACTAGTAACTATTGTATTAGTGCCTATGTTCGCTTTATACTAACGTCGCAAAATGAATGGACCATTACAGATGGCGGTTTACTATGTACTGAAGAAGATAAATTTATTACCAAATGGGAAACAAAAAGTGCTAATGAAGGCATTCAATTTCGAACATCTGGATCAGGGAATAGATTTAGCGTAGACTGGGGTGATGGAACTACTACAGAAGAGGGAATACGTAGCCACACCTATGCTTCGCCTGGTATTTATGAAGTAACAGTATCGGGTGCCATTGGGCAATTATTTGCTAATTATCAATTGGTTTCAGACAAAATGCTATCTGTAGAACAATGGGGAGCTGCTAAATTCAGGTCTTTTAGCAAAGCCTTTTCTGGTATGGATAATGTAGTAATTAATGCAACAGACACACCTGATTTATCCAATGTAACTACTTTTTATGAAGCTTTTAGAAACTGCAAAAAGCTAGTAGATAACGGAGGGCAAATGCAGTACTGGGATGTGAGTAATATTTCAGATTTTACCAGAGCATTTGAAGGCGCAACCGTATTTGATACCAATTTAGGAGGTTGGGATATCAATAATGCGAATAGCATATCTGGAATATTCAATAACAGTGGATTAAGCTCTACAAATTACGATGCCATTTTAGAAGGCTGGGCTAATAATCCGAACACGCCTAATGACTTACAATTAGGAGCTGCAGGAGTTCAATATTGTGCCGCTGAAGCAGATAGAACTTTTCTAGATATTGATAAAAACTGGGGAATTAGTGATGGGGGACAAGGATGTAACGATGATTCCACAGCCTTTATCACCACTTGGGAAACCACCTCTCCCGATGAAAGTATCACTATTCCAACTACAGGACCTGGCTACAATTATACCATCGACTGGGGTGATGGTACTATTGAAAATAACAAAACCACCGATGCTGTACATCAGTATGATAACCCAAAACAATATCAAATAAAGATATGGGGAGATTTCCCTAGAATTTATTTTAGCAACTTGGCAGTTGATAAAGACAAAATTCTATCTATAGATCAATGGGGAACGATAAAGTGGACAAGCATGCAAAATGCATTTTTTGGATGTTCTAAGCTTACTATTTCAGACGATGCAGGTGCTCCTGATTTATCCAAGGTGACGGTCTTAAATAACATGTTTGCCGATACTAACATTAATACTACAGGAAACTTAAATAGTTGGGATGTAAGTAACGTTAGAAGTTTCTACAGAATGTTCATTTCGTGCCCTAACTTCAATCAACCCTTAGATCAATGGGATGTTTCTAATGCGAATAGTTTAAGAGGAATATTTCATCATGCCATTAATTTCAATCAAGATATTTCGGATTGGAATGTTGGAAAGTGTACAAACTTCGCACAAATGTTTTTAACTGCAGATGATCGTATACACCTTTTCAATCAGGACATCAGTGGTTGGAATGTAGGTGAATTTGTAACCGATACACAGAACATCGAAATGTATAGTATGTTTAAAAATGCTAAAAACTTCAATGCTGATTTAAGCAATTGGGATGTGAGTCGAGTGAGCAACTTTAACCAAATGTTTTACAACACCCTTAGTTTCGATTACAATCTAGGAAGATGGGACATTAGTAATGCCACTAATATGGAGCTAATGTTTGGAGGCGTTACACTTTCCAAAGAAAATTACGACAATACCTTAATTGGTTGGGCTACTTTGAATGCATCGGAAACAGCAATTCCTATAGAACTTACATTCGATGCAGGAAACAGTATGTATTGTTTTGGAGCTGCTGCTAAAGAACTATTGACTTCAGATCCGTATCGTTGGGTGATTACTGATGGTGGAAGATTAGCATGTAACACTACTGATTTTTTTATAACCACTTGGGAAACCACATCTGCCAACGAAAGTATTACCATACCCACCACAGGTAATGGGTACCACTACGATGTAGACTGGGGAGACGGTACTGCTTCTTTTGGACATACAGGAAATGCAACACATGAATATAATAGCGTAAAAACCTATACCGTACGCATTAAAGGAGATTTCCCAAGAATCTATTTCAATAATACGGGCGACAAAGCTAAAATTAAAAGCATTGAACAATGGGGAAACAATCCTTGGGCTTCTATGGAAGATGCCTTTAATAACTGCTCTAATTTAGAACTAAATGCGATTGATACTCCGAATTTAAGTGGTGTTACCAGTCTCAAAAATATGTTTAAAAATTGTAAGAAGTTGGTAGATAACGGAAAACAAATGGATATTTGGGATGTCAGTTCGGTTACCAATATGTCAAGTATGTTCTACAGTGCCACAATATTCGACGAAAATATTACTTCGTGGAATGTAGGTAAGGTCACTGACTTTAGCAATATGTTTAACCGTTGTGCATTTAACCAGCCTATTGGAAGCTGGAATATTGGTGAGTATGCTACAGGAACCATCAATATGGAAGGGATGTTTTTGGGTGCGAATAGTCTTTTTAATCAAGATATTAGCACATGGGATATGAGTAAAGTAGCATCGGTTAAAACCATGTTCTTATTCAATAAAGACTTTGACCAACCACTTGGAGCTTGGGATATCTCTAATATGGTAGATATGTCCGAAATGTTCTTTGGCGCTGGACTTTCTTCTGAAAATTATGATACTACACTAATCGGTTGGGCAACCTTAACTGTTGGAGAAACTCAAATTCCTTCAGGAATTGCACTAAATGCAGGGACCAGCCAATATTGTTTTGGTCTCGAAGCTAAAAACTTCCTCACAGATGATAACGGTCTTAATTGGACGATTAATGATAATGGGGCTAGTTGTGATCTCTCTGATGCCTTTATTACTACTTGGGAAACCACAATGGCTGACGAAAATATTACCATACCCACAACAGGTGGAGGCTATAATTATACGGTAGACTGGGGAGATGGAACTATTGAAACAGGTTTAACCGAAGATGCAATACATGTATATAAAGTAGCCAAAACACATACTATAAAAATCATGGGTGATTTCCCACGATTTTCATCCTTCAAGAATTTGCATAGTGCAAGACAACTTAGAACTGTAGAACAATGGGGAACTATTGCATGGAGAACTATGGATGGAGCTTTCCTGAGATGTAATAATTTAAGAGTGTTAGCAACAGATGCTCCAGACTTATCAAATGTGACTTCATTAAGTCAGATGTTTCGAAATTGTTCTAATTTACAATCACCCGATTTTTCAAATTGGGATACTTCTAACATCACCAATATGGGGTTTATGTTTACCCATGCTACAAATTTTAATGGAAATATTAGTACTTGGGATGTAGGTAAGGTTGTTAATTTTAGTACAATGCTTTTAGGAGCTGTAGGTTTTAATCAGAATATCAGCAGTTGGAACATAGGAGAACATGTTACGGGTACCATTACTATGAATAGTATGTTAATAGATACCGAAAATTTTGATCAAAATTTAGGAGCTTGGAATCTAGAGAAAGTAACAGATATTAGTGGTATATTAAACAATAGTGGGATTTCTACCACTAATTATGATGCAACATTAATCGGCTGGGCAGCAAACCCTAATACACCAAGTGCTTTACATCTTTTGGCATTTAATGTTACCTATTGTTTTGGAGAAACTGCCCGTGATACTTTAACTGATCCTAATGGTTTAAATTGGAGCATTTCAGATGGAGGAGCGTCTTGTGACCTTTCTGAAGCCTTTATCACCACTTGGAACATCAACAATAGTAACGAAGAAATAGTGATTCCTGTTCCTGGTACTGGGTTGGATTTTGATGTCGATTGGGGCGATGGTACGATCACCAACGAATCTGAGGAAGCTTACCACACTTATGTAACACCTGGGACTTACACTATCCGTGTCTTAGGAGACTTTCAGCAGATCCGTTTCAATGGAAATGCAGATCGTAGAAAAATTCAAACCATAGAACAATGGGGAAATAACCAATGGACTTCCATGGAAAGCGCCTTTAAAGGATGTTCTGCTTTAGAAATAAATGCTACTGATGCTCCTGACCTAAGCATTGTCACCTCTATGGTAAGTATGTTTGAAAATGGGGCTTGTGTTGATAATGGTGGCAATTTAGGAAACTGGAATACAGGTGCTGTTTTATCAATGGATAGCATGTTCCGAAATGCTTACATGCTAGAAAACATCAATACGTGGAATGTAAGTTCGGTACAAAGTATCGATTATATGTTTTCAAGTACCGAAGACTTTAATGAGCCCTTAGATCAATGGGATACAAGTAATTTAGAATCTGCTGTAGGGGCTTTTTCTAGTACAAAACGTTTCGATCAGAGTTTAGGTGATTGGGATATTAGTAAGGTGACTAACTTCACCGATATTTTTAAAGGTAGCATAGGGTTTTCTACTGAAAATTATGATGCTACCTTAAAGGGGTGGGCAACATTAGATCAAGGAGAAACAACGATACCTACTAACGTAAGTTTTTCGGATGAAGGATTAACCTATTGTGCCGCTGCTTTTGAGAGAAATGAGTTAGATACGACATACCAGTGGAATATTTTAGAAAATGCAGAAAGCGCCTGTGAAAACGAATCTGCTTTTATAACTAACTGGTCTATAACAGTTGGAGATCAAAGTATCGAAATTCCTACTTTGGGTGATGGATATTTGTATACCGTAGATTGGGGGGATGGAACTGTTGAAAACGGTTTTACTGGAAATGCAACGCATACATATACCCTTAATATAAAAACAAGTCATATCATACAAGTAAAAATCACAGGATCTTTCCCTAGAATATTTTTCAACAACTCGGGCGATAAAGATAAAATTAGAGCAATCAATCAATGGGGGACACAACAATGGGCTTCTATGGATAGTGCCTTTAAAGGATGTGCTAACCTAAAACTAAGAGCTGATGATATTCCCAATTTATCACAAGCAACAAGTATTCAACAAATGTTTGCAAGCGCAACGGCTTTTAGCGACGAAAAAGATCGCATGGGTCAGTGGGATGTAAGCAGTATAAAAAACATGTTTGGTACTTTTAGAAACACCTCGGTTTTTAATGAAGATATTAGTAATTGGACTACAACTTCGGTAGAAAATATAGGGTCTATGTTTGAAAATGCCAATTCCTTTAACCAAGATATTAGTAGGTGGGACGTAAGTAACTTGTCCAGAGCTATAGAAATTAATGGCTTTTATTTAGGTAGCCTTACTACTACATTTAGCAATACGAGTTTTAGTGATGCTAATTACGATAGACTATTAATGGGTTGGTTTACAGACACTAGTGGCGTTAGTAATGATGGTATTGATGATGTACCCGATTTACAAGCATTGAACATAGACAATAGCTATTGTACTGGAAGCATCGCAAGAAATCATCTAATAGAAACTCACAACTGGGTAATTAACGATGAAGGAGAAAGTTGTACAGATGCCTTTATTACCAAATGGTCTGTTGGTGCAGGAGAAGACATTATTATACCTGTATTTGATGTATTTATAGCTCATGATTACAATGTCGATTGGGGTGATGGAACTTTCAGTTCAGATGTAACATCTACAATATCACATACCTATACATCAGCTGGAACTTATACCGTAAAAGTAACAGGAAATATGCCTTCTATCTTCTATGGAAATAATATAGATCCTAGTATAAAAGCCCGATTACAAACCATAGAGCAATGGGGTACACAAAAATGGTCACATTTATCTACAAGCTTTGCGGGTTGTACAAACTTAAAATTAAATGCAATTGATAGTCCCGATTTATCAGGAATTAGATCGCTAAGCTCTATGTTTTCTGGCTGTACCAATTTAGAAGATTTAAAAGATCAAATAGGAAATTGGGATATGAGTACCATTACAGATACAACTGGAATATTCGAAAATTGTAACCTCTTTAATGAAAACGTAGCCAATTGGGATATTAGTAAAGTTGAATTTATGTCTGATATACTAACAAATACAGGAATGTCGCAAGAAAACTATGATGCTACCCTGATCGGTTGGGCAACGTTGGACAATGGCGAAACACAAATACCTACTGATATAACTTTGGATGCTAATGCTACCTATTGTTTAGCAGAAGGCGCAAGAACGCTACTTACAAGTGATACTTATAAGTGGACGATTAATGATGGAGGCTTACGTTGCACAGAAAAGGCTGCAATTAATGTATACTTATTAGGAGCTGCACTAAACCCTAAATCTGGTGAAGAACAGCTAATGCGTGACGATCTTCGTAGTACGGCGGTAATGCCATCAACCTCTCCTTATTCCGATGCTATTAAAACTTCAGAATCTGTTTTAGACAATACCAGCAATGCTGGGGATACCATCGTAGATTGGGTATGGGTAGAATTACGTGATCCCAACGATAGTACTATCCTTATCGAAGGGCGCTCTGCCCTACTCCAACGCGATGGGGATGTGGTTGATATTGATGGCGTTTCTCCTATTTCGTTTGAAGCCGATTCAGGTGCTTATTATGTAGTCGTAAATCATAGAAATCACTTGGCAATTCGTTCTAAAGACCCTATAATTTTTGATAGTGTACCGGTTCCAATTGACTTTTCGTCTAGCCCATCCACTATTGAAGGAGGATTAAACGCTGTGACACAATTAGCAAACGGAAAATATGCCATCTATGCAGGTGATGTAGACGGAAATGGTCAAACACAAAATAGTGATATCAATATATTATCGGGTAGTCTAGGTTCTAGCGGTTATCAAGCAGGTGATGCGGATATGAATGGACAAATTCAAAATACAGATATCAATAGTATTGTGGTTCCTTGTATTGGAAAAGCGGAGCAGTTTTAGGCAGCTTCGCTGCCTGCTAAGGGCTTCGAGCTGCGGGCTGTCGTCTTTTCTGTTTTTTAAAATAATATCGTAAAATCATCACTATGAAAAAATATATACTATTCATTTTCACATTAGGTACGCTATCCCTGTTTTCTCAATCTGTAGGGACCACCTTCAATGATCAAGGCTTTAATTTTAGAATTACGGCTTTATCGCCTAACGAAGTTGCCATAACTGGTGGAGGTTCGGGCAGCAGTATTACCATTCCTGAAACTGCTACTTTTAATATGGAATCGTATACGGTTGTGGAAGTGGGTAATGAAGCTTTTTTCTTTTCTCCATTAGTTACTAGATTGACAAATGTAGTTTTTCCCAATTCTTTAAGGACTATTGGCCGATCTGCTTTTGAGGATAATGCCTTAACAACCTTTTCATTACCCACAAGTGTAGAAGTTATTGGAGAAGCTGCTTTCTGGGGAAATAATTTGTCTGGAACACTTATTTTATCAGAGGGATTAACGACTATAGGTAGAGAGGCTTTTAGAGAAAACGGTAATTTGTCTGAGGTCATTTTCCCTGAAAGTCTTGTCAGCATAGGTTTTAGTGCTTTTGAGTCAGTTCGACTTACTAGTATAACATTGCGTAGTAATACCTCAATAGACACTCAAGGATTTAAAGGTAACGCTTTAACTTCTATAATTTCTGAAATAGTTAATCCTTCTAGTTTTCCTATACCTTCAAGAGATATCACAAGAGGAGATATAGATTTAGTGATACCAGCAGGTACTACACAAGCCTATATTGACGCAGGTTGGACAGGGTTTAAAAGTGTTACAGAAGCTAATGATCCTACACTTAGCATTTCTGACAATACACTACAAGAAAGTGCTATTAAATGGTCTTTATCAGATACTCAGCTTGTTGTTGAAAATAGTAAATCTAATTTGATCGCCTTAGAGTTGTATGACCTCAGCGGAGCTTTGGTTTTTAGTACAACAGAAAGTGTTGTCGATACTACTGCCTTTTCAAAGGGAGTTTATATTTTGAGGATGACATTTGCTGGGGAGACTGTTGTTGAAAAAATTATTTTATCCTGAATTATGCATTAGGATTTAAAAATTTTGATTGAGTTCTAGTATTTCTTAGCTTTTGGTTGATTTTAAGATTTC
>CANMML010000008.1 GCA_947499005.1 uncultured Aquimarina sp. | reverse complement strand
CGAACAGAGAAGTTAAGCCCAATCGCGCTGATGGTACTGCATTTGTGGGAGAGTAAGTCGCCGCCTTTTTTGAAACCCTTCACTATTATTTAGTGAAGGGTTTTTTATTAAATAATCTTAATATCGAGTTTTTTTGTTTGTAAATTCGAGGAAATTTCAATTTAATGTTGAGTAATTACAAGATTAAACATAGTAGAGATTTTTCTTTAGATTTTTTTAAAGGTATCACTGCTATTAATATTATTTTAGCTCATACAGTTTGGTGGAGTGGTTCTTCTTATGTTCCAGACTTATTAAGACAAGTAATTTTATTTTGGGGAATTCCAGTATCTTTTTTTTTAAGTGGAGCAAGTTTAAATTATGTTATTAAAAAAGATAACCCTTTTTTAGGAGTTATTAGACTAATAATAGTATTTGCTTTATTTTATGCTTTTTATGCTTTAATATTTGAGAGTAGGAATATTTTAGAATTCTTTGTTAAAAGCATGTTTCTTGATTATCCTGATTTGAAAAGAATGCAAGTAGTATCTGGATCTGTATGGTTTATACCTGTCTTTGTTTCTGTTTACTTATTTGGATATTTGTTAATAAAAAGCATAGGTAATAACTATGTTATTTTAATTACGTGTTTTGTGTTATTATTAGTAATGTTCTGTTATGATTTTATTGATACATTATTGCCTGAGAGAATATTTTTTGTGACCCCCGATTATTTATTTTCATATTCTATTTTTTTTCTTTTTGGCTTTTTTTATTACAAGAAGCTTAGAAATACAAAAGTTTCTATTGTAGTAGCTATTTCTTTGATATTAGTTTCTTTTTTTTATCTACTATTTTTCTTTGAAAGCATTCCATTTAGTTTACAAACACATAAGTTTCCACCTAGAATAACTTATGTAATTGCATCTTTCGTCTCCATTTCGTTTGTTATTTTACTTTCGAAGTATATTAAAAAAGAATATGTTTTTAATTGGATTGGCAAAAATGCACTTCAATATTATTTAGCTCAAGGGGTTAGTAGTAGTTTGTTGTATTTGTTTATTTATAAGATTAATCTTCCTTGGTATTTTAAGTTATTAATTGCTTTTATATGCAATGTGTTTTTAACTTCTTTATTTACCTTTTTTATTGTGAAAATTCAGAAAAAGACAACTTATATACTAGTCAATTTTTTTAAGAGTATAGATGGTAATAGTATCGAAATATTAAAATCTACTGAGAAAAAATAGGTTAGAGTATTGAGTATTATTTTTTAAAGGTATTATTAAGTTCATTTTATATCAAGAATATTTTATGTTTGAAATAATATTCAAAAGGAAAGACGGGGTATATATTAATCCAATTTTTTAGATTTGCTTTACAGTGCTATTTTTTTAAATTCTTAATTATTTTTGATAACACAGATAAATAGAATTTAGTAGTTGTTTTATCTAATATGATGCATTATAAATTCTATTTATAGATTAGTTGAAAGAGAAAATGTTTTCAAAAAGTAAAATTTCTGCTTATATACACTTAATAAGAATTAAACAATGGATTAAAAATGGTTTCATTTTTTTTCCATTATTTTTTGATTTACAATTTTCATTCAATGAAAATTTATTGAAAGCAATTTTTGCTTTTTTTGCTTTTTCTTTTATAGCCAGTAGTCTATACTGTTTTAATGATCTTATTGATCTAGATTTTGATAAGAATCATGAAGAAAAAAAGGATAGACCTCTGCCTAGTGGAATGTTAAAACCAAGTAGTGCTATAATATGTGCTATTTTTTTAGCATTAATAGCTTTTTTGGTTTCAGCTTTTTTAGTGTCTTATAGTTTAGTATTTGTATTATTAGCATATTTTCTCTTAAATGTATTATATAGTTTAATTTTAAAAAAAGTAATTTTCTTAGATATATTATGCATCGCATTTAGTTTTGTATTAAGAATTATAGCAGGTGGTGTAGCTACTAATACCTATTTGTCTTATTGGATATTACTTCTAGTATTTTTGTTAGCATTATTCTTAGCTTTAGGAAAACGTAGAGAAGAATTATTAATTTTCTTAAACACAAAGAAAGTGACTAGAAAGAATATTAATTTATATTCTTTGAAATATATTGATTACGGAATTTCTATTCTTATTTTTTCTATCAGTATAATTTATTTATTGTATTCTTTGTCACCAGAAACGATACTTCAATTCGATAGTAACAAAATATTCTTAACTTTTCCATTTGTTTTGATAGGACTTTTACGTTATAGGAGGCTATTGAAGAAAAGGAAGTTTTATGCGAACTCTACAAATGTTATTTTTAAAGATTTTTTTATTCAAATTATTGTGGTAGGTTGGATTTTACTTTTTTACTTTCTTATCTATTAAAATGAAGAAATTATCAAAACAATTTGATTTGTATTTAAGGAAAAATAAAGAGCTTATATTATATGTATGCCCTTTAGTTGTCTTGTTATTAGTTTCTTTTCAAGGTATCGATGTTTGTGACGAAGGATGGTATTTAACATTTTATCAACAATTTTTTAATGCACCTGAAACTGTTGAATATAATTTTGTTTTTTGGTTAACAGGTTTAATAGGTGGTTTATGGTACGAAGTTTTTTATGAATTTGGTATCTTAGGATTTAGAGTGTTGACAGTCTTAGTTTTTGTTTTAATATCGATATTTGTTTTAAAAATATTAACTCCTTATGTAAAAAAAGTAACTATTATCTGGGGGCTACTATTAGTAGTCTTTTTGAACGATTATGGTTATACATTATTTTACTATAATCATTTGTCTGGTTTAATAATAGTGATATCGTGCTTTTATTTAATATGCGGGATTTCAAAAAATAATAATTTATATCTATTTATATCAGGTTTCGTGGTAATGTTGAATGTTTTTGCAAGACTACCCAACATTACACTTTTTTTTGTGATAAGTGTTTTTCCCTTATCAGCTATTATATCAAATTCTCAAAAAAGAAGTTATTGGGTAAAGGAATGTTTAGTATTTATATTTGGTTCTTTAATATCGCTTATTGTTGTAATTATTACATTAAAGATTTTAGGCCATGCAGATATTTTTATAGCATCAATAAAAACATTAATCAATAAAGGGGGAAATAACGATAGTAATCATAATATCTTTAAAATGTTAATGGTTTACAAGAATAACTATTTAAATATTTTAAAGGCAGGACTTAAATTTAGTGTAGTTTTTCTTCTAATATTATCATTACTAAATTATTCAAAAGAGACCCCTTTCTTGAAGTTTTTAATATCGCTTCTAGGTTTTTTCTTATTTTATTTTATTCTTGATGAATCACTATATATTTTTTATTTTATGGGATTATCAAGTGGAGTGTTGGTGATGATTTTTAAAGAGCGATATAGTTTAAATTTTAAGTTGTTAACTTATTTGTCAATTATAGTAATGACTTTATTACCCTTGGGTAGTGATGGTGGTATTGATAATGTAGGTTACATGGCATTATGGTTGATAATGCCAATTTCGTTAAGTGTATATCAAAATTTAAATGATTTATCCATAACTATTGATACTAGTAATGTGCAAAAGAAGTTTCGATTTAATGATGTAAACTTTAATTACACATTTAAAATTTTCATTATTACTTATTTGCTATTTAAGTTTTATAATATTTCTACTACGTCTTATTTTGATAAGGGGAGTAGATTTAAAAAAGTTGTAGAAGTTGATACACCATTAAGTAAATGGGTATATACAAATGAAAAACGAGCAGAAATAATAAATACAGTACTTAACGAACTTAAAAATCATGTTAAGAAGGACGATTATTTATTAGCTTATGATAATATACCTCTAGTTAATTATTTAACAGAAACCAAACCTTATATTGGAATATCATGGGTTTGGGTATATGATAGTGAAATTTTTGATAGTAAAATAAAGGAGGCAGAAAAAAACATAGAGGCTTTACCAATAGTGGTACAACAAAAATTTGTAACAATAGGAGATTTTCAGTCACCGACTTTAGACTATATGTCTGAAGAGAAAGAAGAGACTTATATTTACAAGAGAGGAAGGGTAAAAGCGATGAATGCTTTTTTATTGCGTAATAAATATGAAGTTATATGGGAGAATGAATACTTCAATATTCATAAATCAAAATTAAATAAACTTAAAAAATAGACTGTTTTTAAGATATGAAGAAAGTTGTTGTTTTTGATTTTGATGGAACTCTTACAAGAAAAGATTCTTTTATAGAATTTATAAAATTTGTAAAGGGGAGGTATATATTTTATTTAAATCTATTTTTTGTAATCATACTTTGGTTATGTTCAAAATTTAAAATATTAGAAACAGGAAAAGCAAAGGAAGCAGTCTTTAGTTTTTTTTTTAAAGGAATGACCATAGAAAAATTTAATGAATATGGAAATCGTTTTACCTATAAGGTAAACAACATTTTAAGAGAGCAAGCTAGGTCAACAATAAAGTACTATTTAGATCAAGGGGCAGAAGTGTTAATTATTAGCGCTTCTATTGAAAACTGGATAGTACCTTGGGCAAAAGAGAATAATATTAAAAAGATTTTGGCTACTTCAGTTGAAATTAATAGTAACGGGAAGTTAACAGGGAGATTTAGTTCTGCCAATTGTAAGGGAAAAGAAAAGTTAGAGAGGCTTTTGCAGTTATATCCTGACATAGAGCCTGAGAATCTTATCGTTTATGGAGATAGTGGAGGCGATAAAGAACTTATTGATTTTGCATCAACATCATTTTATAAAACATTACGGTATTAAATGACTCATTTTGAAGTAAAGGTATATTCCAATTCATCATTTGAACAATGGAATGAATTTCTAGTGAATTCAAAAAATGGAACCTTCTTATTTCATAGAAATTTTATGGAGTATCATAAAGATCGATTCGAAGATGCTTCTTTAATGGTTTATAATAATAACAAGTTGGTTGCTATTTTTCCTGCTAATAAAGTTTCAGATACAATTTACTCACATCAAGGATTAACTTATGGTGGCATTGTAGTGAAGAAAGATTGTAGAATGGAAATAGTGAAAGAGGTTTTCGATGCTATCGTCTTTTTCTATAGAGAAGAAAAAATGCTTAAGCTAGTTTATAAAGAAATCCCATCAATCTATTGTTGTAAATATAATGATGACTTCAAATATTTATTATGGAATAATGGAGCAAAGCTTTTTAGGGTTGATACATTGAATGTAGTTGATTTAAAATTCCCTATTCTTCTAAGAGGAGGAAGAAAAGATGGGGTGAAAAGAGGAAAGAAAAACAATTTGGTTATTAGGGAAGTAGATAGTTTTGATGAATTTTGGGATCGTATTTTAATTCCCAATTTATCAGATAAACATGGGGCCAAGCCTGTACATACATTATCAGAAATCACTTATTTGAAATCTAAATTTCCTGAAAAGATAAGACAATTTAATGTGTATATGAATGATGAAATAGTTGCAGGAACTACAATATTTGAAACCAGAGAGGTTGCTCATTCTCAATACATATCAGCAAATAAGGATAAAAATATACTGGGTAGTTTAGACCTCTTACATTATTATTTATTGAATGATGTATTTAATGATAAACCTTATTTTGATTTTGGAATTTCTAATGAAGAGCAGGGAGAAAAGATAAACGCAGGCTTAAACTTTTGGAAGCAAAGTTTCGGGGCATCTACTTATGCACAATTGTTTTTTGAATTAGATTTACAGGCAATAATAGCACCAAAGCCAATTTTTATATGAAAGTACCTTTTTTAGATTTAAAGGCTATTAATAATAGGTTTAATATCTCGTTTCTAGATTCATTTGATCAGTTTTTAGAAGGTGGGTATTATATTTTGGGAAATGAACTGAAATCTTTTGAGAAAGAATTTGCAAGTTATTGCGGTACTAAATATGCCTATGGAGTAGGTAATGGTTATGACGCTTTATATTTAATTCTTCGTGGATATATGGCACTAGGTAAGTTAAGAGAAGGAGATGAAGTGATCGTGCCTTCAAATACGTTTATAGCAACAATACTTTCGGTTGTTAATGCAGGTTTAAAACCAATAATGGTTGAGCCAGATACTAAGTTTAACATAGATGTCGAGTTAGTAGAAAATCAAGTTAATGTTAAGACCAAGGCTTTGATTGCTACTCACCTTTATGGACAGATGGCAAGTACTACTGTATTATCTGAGATTTGTCATAGAAATAACCTTTTATTTATTACAGATGCTGCTCAAGCTCACGGAGCAGAAAATAAAAATGGAGAGCGAGCAGGAGGGTTATCCGATGCTGCAGCATTTAGTTTTTATCCTTCTAAAAATTTAGGAGCTCTAGGTGATGGAGGTGCAATCACTACAAATGATGATGATCTAGCTGACTATATTGCACAATATAGAAATTATGGTAGTTATAAAAAGTATCATCATGATACTATTGGGGTGAATTCTAGACTCGATGAACTTCAGGCTTGTTTTTTAAACAATAAGCTAAAAATATTAGATGATGATAATGAAAGAAGGAGACAAGTAGCTTCTAGATATATTAAGGGGATTGACAATCCTGGCATTGTTTTACCGGATTGGGATGGTACAAAGAATCATGTTTTCCACCTTTTCGTAATACAATGTGAAAAGAGAGACTTATTACAACAGTTTTTAGAAACTAAAGGAATACAAACGCAAATACATTATCCGATTCCGATTCATAAGCAGAAGTGCTTTATTAATACATTTAAAGAGATGTCATTCAAGAAAACAGAAAAGCTATCAAGTACAGTTCTAAGTCTTCCTATAAGTCCAGTAATGACAGACCAAGAAGTTGAATATGTAATCAAAATACTCAATTCTTTCAATTAGGAAGTTTTTAATTTGCAAATGGATATAAGCAACGATAATCAAGAAAAAAAGACCAATAGATCTATTTTTAAAGCTATTGGAATTCTTGGCTCTATGCGCGTAATTCAATTGTTATCTCGAATTGTATCTTCAAAATTTGTCGCTTTATTTATTGGGCCAGAAGGAATAGGAGATTTAGGATTGATTAGAAATGTTATTAGCTTAATAGAATCTTTTACAAGTTTTGGCTATTCCATTGTAAGTGTAAAAGAAATTGCTTCTGCTCAAGGGGATAAAGCAAATGAAAAAATAGCTCTTACTAAAAAGCTAAGTATCTACATAGGTATACTGGGATTTGCTATTATGTTGGCAAGTAGTTCGTTTTTGAGTTTATGGATATTTGGGAGTGCTAATAAATTTTATTGGTTTGTTTTACTTTCTTTAAACTTCTTATTATTATCCAGAAATTCTTTTTTTTCAGCATTAATGCAAGGAAAAAGAATGATGAAGGTAATTGCCGTTTCAGGAACTACAGCTTCATTACTAACAACTATTGTAATTATCCCGATTTACTATTTTTTAATGGAAGAAGGAATAATTCCAGCAATATTGGTAAGTAACGTAATCCTTTTTTTAGTCAATATTTATTTTTGCAGACATTTAAAAATTAAAAGTTATACAGGGGGCTTCCATTCTTTTTTTGAAAAATCTAAGCCTATGTTATTAATGGGGTTAGTACTTTCTGCGAACTTAATTGTAAACCATCTTTGTCACTTCTTGTTACGTTTCTTTTTTAAAAATTGGGAAGAAGATTCGTCAATTTTAGGATTTTATGAAGTAGGAATTACTATTATAACGACTTATGCAGGTACCATTTTTAGTGTGATGTCAGTAGATTTTTACCCTCGTATTTCAGCTTGCTATAAAGATAATGTTGAGATAAAAAGCTTAGTGAATAAGCAAATAATAATTTCATTATTGCTTGTATTGCCTATCGCATCAGGTTTTTATTTATTTGATGAGTTCTTAATTTTAGGACTCTATTCTGAAAAGTTTTTACCTGTAATATTAATTTTTAAGTTCGGGTTATTAGCTACAGTTTTTAAGGCTATAGCTTGGCCTCTTTCTTATGTAATACTAGCCAAAGGAAATAGGACTCAATTTTTAAAGCAAGAGGTCATAGCAGATATCTTGAATATCTTTTTAATAATTGTGTTATACCTTAAGTTTGGTCTAGTTGGTGTTGGGATTGGATTAACACTCGAGATGTTTTTGTACTTATTGTATGTTTATAATTTTATAAATAAATCGTATCAATTTGAATTTGATAAATTGGCAAGGCAAATAATAATAATAACCGGAACTTTTGTATTGGCTTTAATTTTAATTAATACATTCTTAATTGGATTTTACAGTAAAGGCTGTCTAGCTATAATATTTCTAGCGTCTATTTATTTCTCTACAAAAAAACTGAATGAGTATATCAATCTAAAAGACTATTTGGTATCTAAAATATTTAAGCGTAAATAATACCTTATTTTACACTTTAGATATAACATAAATATCAAAAAAGAATGTTTGTAGTATAATCCCTTAATACAGGTTTTTAATTCTTTAAATAATCCTACTAATAGAGCTGCGTCTTCAGTTCCATTTTCATTGAGAAGAAAAGCCTTTTTATACACCTTATAATAGGTTTCCCTGTGGGACAATCCTAAAGCATTTTTTTTGTTCCAAAGAGTGGATGTATATGAATGTGGTAAGATTCTCTTTTGAGCGGTTATTTCATCATAAAAGAAAAAAGGATAAACTCTAGAAGCACGTATTAGAAAGTCTAAATCCTCAAAAGATAGTTCGTTGTCATAACCGTTCAAATCTTTAAAGATTTTAGTATCGACCATTAGAGTTGGACTGCATACATAATAAGACTCTAAAATATTTTTATAAATAAAGCCATCTTTAGGTTTTGAGATCGTCTTTTTTTGGTTGTTTACTTCATAATGAAAACTGATATGTTCCCCTTCAGTATTTACATTTTCACAGTTGGCAAAAGAAATCCCTTTTTTAAATTCATGGTTTTTAAAATTTATGATGTGATTTTCAATAGCGCTTGGCAATAAAATATCATCTGCGGCTAAGTCAATATAATAGTTACCCGATATGTGTTTAAAAGCTTCATTAAACGACTTGTTTATGCCTAAATTTTTTTCGTTTAAAATCACTTTTTCGACGGGATTGTTAGAAGCCCAGTCTTTAATTGTTTTTTGAGAACCATCTACACTTGCATTATCAACGATAATAAGCTCTATCTTAGGGTAAGACTGATGTTTTACAGACTCTAAAGCTTCAATAACAAATTCGTTATGATTGTAGCAAGTACAGATGACGGAGACTAAAGGAGTGTGTTCTTTCAAAAAAATGAGAAGGTATAATAGTTTTCGAGGCTGAAATTATGTTTTTTTAACTAATTTTCAAATTTTATGATTGTTTAATAAATTATTGCTGCCAATTTGAAAATTGCATTTGTAGTTATTAGTCTGTATGGAGGCGGAGCAGAAAAATCGAACCTAAATATTATTAGAATGTTAATGGATTTGGGATGCGAAGTAGATGTGTATTCTATTTTGAATAAAGAAAACACAAATACATTAAAATCTGAAATTAACTTCAATGTTTTAAAAGGAAATAGGATTGCTGTTTTTTCTAAGATGGACAAATTCTTCCAACTGCGTAGTTTTTTAAAACGTAAAAAATACGATCTAATTATTGATGGCAGAACACGCCCTAGTTTCTATAAAGAGTTAATTTTTCAAAAAATAATTTATGCAACTATTGTTAACAGGATTTTTTTAGTTCATAATTCTAAACTGGATGATTATTTATTTGATAATACATCACTAAGTGATTTTTTCTATCAGAAGCACCGTTTTGTATGTGTTTCAAAACATGTAAAAAATAAATTAGTCGAGAGGTATGGGTATAAAAATGTTCATTATATCCAGAATACTTTTGGTAAATCTATTTCTAATACCGAAGCTAATCATTCTTTATCGTTTCCATATATTTTATTTTATGGGAGGTTAGAAGATTATGCGAAAGACATTCGTTTCCTAATAGATGCTTATAAAGATTCTAATTTATCTAAAGAAGGAGTCAGGTTTGTTATAATGGGTTCTGGGCCCAGTGAAGAAACATTGGAAGAGTATGTAAATAATATTCATTTCAGTGAATATATCCTTTTTTATCCATTTCAAAGTAGCCCGTATGAAATTGTTAAAAATGCAATTTGTACAGTAATGGCAAGTAGATATGAAGGTTTTCCAATGACAATAATTGAATCATTAGCTTTAGAAGTCCCAGTAGTTACAACAGATTTCGAATCTGGACCATCTGAGATTATAGTTTCAGGATATAATGGTATACTTGTAAAAGAAAAAACAATAGAGAATTTTTCAAGAGCCATAGAAAAAATGACTTTTAATGCTGATTTTAGAGGTAATTGTGTAAAAAATACCAGAACAAGTATTACTCCTTTTGAGTATTCTGTCGTAAAAGAAGCATGGCGAAAAATTATAGAACAGTATGAAAAAAACTAAAATATCGGATTGTTATTTTATAGAACTTGAAAAAATAGAATCGGAGTTCAATAGAGGTGCATTATCTGTTGTAGAAAAAGATGTATTGCCATTTCAATTAAAAAGAGCTTATTATTTGTATGATGTTCCCAGTACTGCTATTAGAGGAGGTCATGCTCATAAAGAATTATATCAGTTTTTATTGCCATTAAGTGGAAGTTTTGATGTTCGAATTAATGATGGTACTAGTACAAAAATCCATACAATGAATAAGCCCAATAAGGGGTTGTTACTTTGTCCTGGGATATGGAGAGAACTCGAAAATTTTTCTAGTGGTGCGGTTTGTTTAGTTTTTGCATCTGAAGTATACGAAGAAGAAGATTACATCAGAGATTATCAACAATTTTTATCCTTTAAAAAGTAATTTTTTCAGTAAAGATTTAGGCAATAACATCACAAGTTTTCTTTTGAAAGAAAGACTTTTACGATCAATTATTTTAAAAATGTCATAAGCTTTTTCGGTCTCGCCAATCTGTAAATATTGAATCGCAAAAGAAAATCTGTTTTGATCTAGATATGCCTTTAAAAAAGGTTTACTGTCTTGGATGTCTTCATGTTTATTTATCAAAAGGTACTTATTGTCAATAAGTTTCGATTTAGCCAATCCTTCTTTATAACACTTGTAAATAGCTGTCGGCTTTTTAATGAAAATACAAGGGTTATTTAATCCTATACGGAGCCATAAATCGGTGTCTTGATTAGATACTAATTCAGGATCAAAAAGTAAATTTTCTTCAATTAATAAACGCTTTCTAAAACAAGTTGCGGAAGTCCATGCTAGTTCATTTCTAAGGCTACTTTTAAAATAGTTTTCTATATAGTATAGCCCCTCTTTTTCTGGAGGCAAAAAATTAAAATAAGTATTTTTAAAAACTCCTTTTTTGTTTTCTATTAGATAATTAGCATAAAAAACGTCAATACGATTGTTTTTTACAATAGCACTGCGTAGACTGCTTAAATGATCTTCTAGCCAGATATCATCTGCATCTAACAATACAACAAATTGTCCTTTAGCTTCAAAAATCCCTTTATTTCTAGCTTTAGAGACACCCCCATTGGTAACAGACATGATTTGAAATTGTGACTTACCTTCAATAAATTCATTTGCCTTAGCGACACTCCCATCTGTACTACCATCATTAACAATAATTACTTCAAATTTTTTGAAAGTTTGTTGATGCACAGATACTAAAGTGGCCGCAATAAAGTTTTCCTTATTATAAAGAGGAATGATTACTGAAAAAAAAGGATGGCTCTCCAAATTATTTAGAAAATTTACATTAGTAAAACATCAGCAATATATAATATCAAGATCAAAATATAGCTATTCATATCACTATATTGTATTTCCTTTAGTTGTAAATTTATTTTCTAATTAAAGAAAAAATTTACTTCAATATTGTTTTTGAAATTTTAGAAACATATGTTTCTTTGTTTTAATGAAGTTCTTGTAAAAGAGCTATTAAACTTGGAGGTAATATGTAACTCTAAATCTTACTTTTTAAATCTGTAATGAATCGTTTAAATGAAAAAACATACACTACAAATTGTATGCTTTGATAATCCTTGTCCTGCAAATTTTGGAGGTGTTATTGATGTTTTTTTTAAAATTAAAGGCCTTTTCGAGGCAGGTTATCATATAGTCTTACATGCCTTTTATTCTAATAGGAATGATTTTAGTGAAGTAGAAAAATATGTTGAAAAATTATATAGATACAAAAGAGACACTTCAGGGCTGAATTTTTTTTCGATGCTTCCTTATAGAGTAGCTACCCGCCAATCAAAAGATTTATTAGAAAATATAAAAGCGTCTAATGCTCCAATACTATTCGAAGGGCTACATAGTACTTCTATATTGTACAGAAATAAAATTCCGAATAAAACATTTCTAAGAGCTCATAATATTGAACATAATTACTTTAAAGGATTTATTAAAAGTGAAAGAAATGTATTTAAGAAGTTAGTCTATTATTTTGAAGCTGTAAAGTTTGAGATTTATGAGAAACATATTCTTCCTGAAATAGATGAAATAATTTCTATTTCGAATCATGAAAAAGATTATTTCGAAGATAAATATAGAAAGCAAACACATTTAGTGACTCCGTTTCATAAGTATAATGAAGTAGAGAAATTAAATGAAAGAGGAGAATTTTGCCTATTTCATGGTGATTTATCCTCGTTAGATAATTTAGAATCGGCAAAAGCAATCGTAGAACAACTAAAAGAGATCGAAATTCCGTTAGTTATTGCAGGTAGTATTTGTCCAAAACCATTAGAAAAAGCAATTCAGGATATTGATCATATCGAGTTTGTAAATATTACGGAAGAAGAAAAATTAAATGAACTACTTCGTAAATCTCATATTAATATTTTATGGTCTTTTCAAAGATCAGGAACCAAATTAAAACTTTTTACAGCGCTTCATACAAGTAGATATTGTATCATAAATTCTAATATTACAGATCATTTAGGACTTCAAAATCTTTGTATTTTGATTGATGATATTTCCGAATTAGGAGCAAAGGTTAAAGAGTTATTTAATCAAAATTATGAGTATAGTATAGAACGCAAGAAAAATCTACCTATGTTTACAAGAAGTGCACTAACAGAAAAACTCACAGAAATTTTGAATTGAATTATGAATCGAAAACAAATTTCAAATTTAATTTTAGAACGATTAAAAAGTGAGCAAGCTTCAATTACAGCTCAGTTTGATAAGAGTAAGTCTCGTATAGGTTACTTTTATATAGATGATTTACTTCCCGATGATCTAGCTATGCAAGTGTATAGTGTTTTTCCAAGTCACTCAGAAACGGTATTAAAAAAGAGTTTAAAAGAGTACAAGCATATTGCTGTGCAAATGGATATTTATAATCCATTACTCGAAGAAATAATCTATGCTTTTCAAGATGAAACTATAGTATCTTTTCTTGAAGAAATTTGTGTAGGTGTCGACTTTCAACCAGATGCTCAGTTGTATGCGGGAGGATTGTCGATGATGAGTGAAGGACATTTTTTAAATCCACACTTAGATAATTCTCATGACAAAGAACGTCAGAAATGGCGAATGCTTAATCTATTATACTATGTAAGTCCTAATTGGGTATTAGAAAATGGAGGGAATTTAGAGTTGTGGCCAGATGGACCTAAAGGTAAGCCTACTACTATTTTATCAAAATTTAATAGGCTAGTAGTTATGGCAACACATAACCAGTCTTGGCATTCTGTGAATAAAGTAAATATTCCTAAGACAAGATGTTGCGTATCCAATTATTATTTTTCTGAAATACCTTGGTTTAACGATTCAAAATCTCATGTTACGACATTTAGAGGTAGGCCAGAAGAAAAACTGAAAGACAAAGTATTAAAAGCAGATGCTTTCCTTAGAAATCAAGCTCGAAAGTTTTTCAAAAAAGGACTTATCGAAAATCCACACGTTTATAAAAAAGGAGAAAAATAGAAACCTACTTTTTACGTTGTACGACTTCAAATATTTTGCCTTGATCGCATTTTAATGTTTTTGAAGGGTATTTTAGCAGTAATGCATAATCGTGAGTTGCCATAAGAATTGTATTTCCTTGCGCGTTAATTTCTTTCAAAAGCGCCATTACTTCAAGAGACGTTTGTGGGTCAAGATTTCCAGTAGGCTCATCTGCTAAAATTAATTCAGGGTCATTAAGGAGCGCGCGTGCAATAGCCACACGTTGTTGTTCTCCACCAGAAAGTTGATAAGGAAATTTATCCTTTTTATTTAGCATACTCACTTTAGTAAGTACTTCCTCAATTTTTTCTTTAATCTTATCAGCCTCATTCCAACCAGTTGCTTTTAATACAAAAAGTAGATTGTTGTATATGGTTCGGTCATTTAATAGCTTAAAATCTTGAAAAACAATCCCGAGTTTTCTTCTTAAAAAAGGAATCTCTTTTTCTTTAAGACCATTAAGGTTCATATCTACTATAGTACCATTCCCTTTTAATAATGGAAGATCTGCATAAAGTGTCTTAAGAAAACTACTCTTTCCCGAGCCTGTTTTCCCTATTAAGTATACAAATTCGCCTTTATTAATGCTTAGTGAGATATCATTAAGGATATCCGATTCGCGTTGAGATATGGTGGCATTTTGAAGTTGTAAAACCGCTTGGCTCATAGAAATGAATTTTAGGTAAAAGTAAAAACAATAATATTTTTTAGCGAATCTTTATTTCACATATAAAAAGCCACTCTTTTTCCGTTAATAATATAGTATTTTTAACATTTGAAATCGAATTTTAGTATTAATGAGAGCCATCCCAATATACATTTTATTAACGATTAGTTCTATAACAGCAATGTTTGGGCAAGTTTCGAATGTAGATTTCGATCACGATGAAAAATACCAGAAAGCGTTAAGGCTATTTATTGCAAAACAATACGAGGCTTCGCAGAAGGTTTTTTCTGAAATAGAAACATCGGAACTTAATTTGTCGAAAAAAAGTTACATCGCCTATTACGACGCGCAATGCGCTATTCGTTTAAAGCAAAAAGGGGCTGATAATAAAATGCTCCATTTTGTAGAAGAGCACCCTTCTCATCCGAAAAGGAACAATGCTTTTTTCGATGTAGGTAATTATTTCTATGCTATTGGAAGTTATGCTAAAGCGCGAAAGTGGTACGATAAAGTAGATGAAGTACGTTTAACAAAATTAGAAGGAGAACAATTTAATTTCAATAAAGCATATAGTTACTATAAAGTGGAACGCTTTAAAGAAGCCAAAAAGTATTTCGATTTAGCAAAAGATTCAGAAAAATATGGAGATGAAGCAAAATATTACTTAGGGTATATTGCGTACCAAAACGATGATTATGATACGGCTGATAAGTTTTTTGAAGAGGTTTCGGATAGTCTTTCTACAGATAAAGGCTTAGCGTATTATAAAGCCGATCGAAATTTCAAAAGAGGGAAATTTCAAAAAGCTATAGAAAATGCAGAAAGACAGCTTCCTAAAGCAGATTCAAAAGAAAAGTCTCAATTAAATAAGATTATAGGGGAGAGCTATTTTAATCAGAAGAAATATAAAAAGGCAATTCCTTATTTAGAGAAATATAAAGGAAACCGAGGTAAATGGAGTAATACAGATCATTATCTATTAGGATATTCGTACTACAAAGAAAAGAACTTCGATAATGCACTAACACAGTTCAATAAGATTATTGCAGGAAAAGATAAAGTAGCCCAAAACGCATACTATCATTTGGGGGATACGTATTTAAAATTAAATAAAAAACAAGAAGCATTTACAGCGTTTAAAAATGCTTCCGAAATGCAATTTGAACCAGAAATAAAAGAAGATGCGTATTACAATTATGCGAAATTGAGTTACGAATTAGGAAACTCCTTTGAACCAGTATCTTCTGTACTTCAAGAATTTTTAAAGGATTACCCTAACTCTATTCACAATGTTGAAGTTTCCGAGCTATTGGTGAACTCCTATCTAAGTTCAAAAAACTATAAAGGAGCATTGACTTTATTAGAGAGTGATCCTATTCAATTGGCGAAAAATCAGTCCGTATATCAAAAAGTTCTCTTGTTTAGAGGGCAAGAACTATTCGAGCTAAATCAATATGAAGATGCCATATTTTTATTAGGAAAAGCTACAGAAATTAATGGTGATGAAGAGATTACAAAACGAGCATATTATTGGTTAGGTGAAAGTAACTATAGAATTGGGAAATATGATGTAGCTGCGGCTGCCTTAGGGAGTATCACTTTACCTTACGAATGGGAACGATTAAAACTTAAAGAATATCATTTGGGATATTGCTTTTTCAAGTTAAAAGACTATGGTAATGCTATTGAACATTTTAATTTATTTTTAGGGACTAGTAGTGAAACCTCTTATGTAAATGATGCAACAGTGCGTTTGGGAGATAGCTATTTTGTAAATGCAGATTATTGGAAGGCTTTGGATACTTACAGTAATGTAATCAAGCAATTTCCTAAAGGGGCACCATATGCTTTATATCAAAAATCATTGTGCTATGGTTTTTTGAGAAAGAATGACGAAAAAATTACAGGTTTAGAATCTTTTGTTTCAACATACAAGCAGTCAACTTATTTGGATGATGTTTACTATGCTTTGGCTAATGTTTATATCGCAGAAGGTAATGCGGCGAAAGGAATTGCAAACTATAAAAAGATTCAAACCGAACTACCACAAAGTCCTTTAGTTTCGAAAAGTATATTGAAGGAAGGATTAATTTACTATAACCAAGACAAAAATGATAAGGCAATCGAACGTTTTAAAAAGGTAGTAGAGAAGTTTCCTAAAACGGCAGAAGCACTTCAAGCAGTACAATCTGCACGATTGGTTTATATTGATATGGGACAGCCCGATGCTTATGCTAATTGGGTAAATACATTGGATTTTGTAGAAATTACGAATGAAGAATTAGATAAAACGACCTATGCAGCAGCAGAAAAGCCATATTTAGACAATCAATTAAGAGATGCGATACTTGGTTTTGAAAAATATCTAAAGCAGTTTCCTCAGGGGCTTAATGGTTTGCATAGTCATTTCTATTTAGCACAAAGCTATTATAAGACTCAGCAAGGAAATAAAGCAATTCCACATTATACCTATGTAGCCGATGCTCCTAAAAGTGAATTTTCGGAAACCTCTATATCAACTTTATCCGAACTTTACTTAAAGAATAATGATTACGAAGCCGCTATTCCATACCTTCAGAAATTAGAAATTGAAGCTGATTTTGATGAAAATAGGCGCTTTGCAGAAACAAACTTAATGAAGAGTTTCTACGAAAAAGAAGAGTATTCAAATACATTGAAATATGTAAACAAAGTATTATCTCGATCTGGAATAACTGAAGAAGTCAAACGGGATGCTAAGATTTATGAAGCAAGAGCTTCTCTTATTACAGGAAAAAAGGAAGTCGCAAGACGTGCCTATAAAGAGGTTGCTGAAAATTCGAATGGAAAGATAGGAGCAGAGGCAGTATATCATCTTGCACTTTTCGAAAACCAAGAAAAAAATTATAAGAAGTCCAACGAATTGGTTCAACAATTGGCTAGAGATTTTTCGGGATATCGAAGTTATGGAGCCAAAGGCTTAGTAATTATGGCTCAAAACTTTTATGGGTTAAAGGATGCTTATCAAGCAACATATATCCTAGAGTCAGTTGCTACTAATTTCGAAGATTTCCCTAATGTAGTGCAAGAAGCAAGTGCTTTATTAGCAGAAATAAAGCAAAAAGAAGCAAAAGTAAATTCATCTATCAAAGCACAATAGTCGCATGAAATTAATGCAGTTTTATACATATTTCACAGTTGTTTTTTGTTTGATCTCATTGTCGGGTTGGTCACAAGAACGTAACGTAGTTAATGATACGTTGAAATCGGAGAGTGTTATTATTGTCAAATCCTATAATCCAACTATTAATGATGCTTTTAAAATTCAAAGCGAACCAAGTTTTGAAGACCCTAATAAGGAAGTAAAGCAAAAAACCAATTATCGTATTCATTCGGTACCTGTCGCAAGTACATTCGTACCTAAAAAGGCCAAAGCAGTAGAAGTGCAAAAAGCAGCGCAAGAAAAATCGGCTTCTAATTTTGCAAGGTTGGCAGCAGGTAATTTTACGAATGTAGAAGCGGAAGCTTTTGTGGCGATTCCTACAGATAAAAAGAGTCAGTTTACGGCACATTTAGATCATCAATCAAGTCAAGGAGGTATTGATGAGGTAAGATTAGATGATGCTTTTTTCGATACTTCTTTAAAATTAGGTTTCGATCGATTTGAAAAACGCAAACAATTTAATGGGCAATTAGAGATAAAACATCAATTATACAATTGGTATGGATTAGATGAAGATTTAAATATCTCGCAAGATCAAATCAACCAAATCGACCCAGCACATAGTTTTGTTGATGTCAATTTAAAGGGAAGACTTGCATTAGATACCAAGAATTTTGAAGGAGGAAATTTTTTGTTAAGACATTTTCGAGATGATTTTGAAAGTACAGAAAACCATGTTGCTATAAATCCCAATTTGAAGTTTGAAACGAGACAGCAAGATTTGGAAATTCAAGTACCTGTTCGAATAGAGTTTTTTCAGAATACGTTTAAAGGCGATTTACAAGATGTAGAACAAAGTGTTTTTATAGGAGGAGCCACTCCAAATGTGTCTATCAATTTTTCGGGAGTGGATATAAAAGCAGGACTGGGAGTATTTGTAGGAACCAATAAGCTTTCAAAAGACAATAAGGTATTTGTGTATCCAGAACTTTTAGCTACTTATAAATTGTTTAAGTACGATTTTAATATGTTTGCAAGCGTTACAGGAGGCTTAGATCAAAATACTTATAGATCGGCTAGTGAAGAAAATCTTTTTGTAGCTCCTGGAATAATTACAAGCCCTACAAATAGAGCTTACGATGCTAAAGTAGGTGTTAATGGTAGTTTTTTGAATACTCTTGGTTTCGAAGCTTATATCAACTTTAAAAGTGAAGAGGATAAAGCATTGTTTATTCCTACTCCTAATTTATTAGGAATCGGTACAGAGTTAGAAGGATATCAATATGGTAATTCATTCGGTTTTGCATATGCAGATTTAAAGACTACAGCATTTCATGGGTCATTGCAATTTGATATTGATAAAAAATATGGAATGGCTTTAGAAGTTGATTTTGCAAGTTATTCGATTTCCCGTTCGCAAGAAGCATGGTATTTGCCAGAATTGAAAACAGCTTTGAAAGGGTATTATGTCTTTACTCCACAATGGAAGGCAAGTGGAAAATTATTCTTTACAGGCGAGCGAAAAGCATTAGACCCCATTAGCTTATCAACAGAAACCTTAAAAAGTTATGTAGATCTAAACCTACAGGTAGATTATCAAATCAATAAAAATTGGTCTGCTTTCGTGAAAGGAAAAAACTTAGCAAATCAAAAATATGAGCGTTGGTTGAATTACCCAGTGCAAACAGCTCAAGGGTTAGTTGGTGTTCGTTATACTTTTGATTTGAAGTAGTATTTTTTTTAGATTCACTTGGTGAAAAAATAGAGTAGATAATTGGAGAAGCGAATAGTTGGATTAGATGGGTTAAGAGGTTGTGCTGCAATTTTAGTTGTTTTGTATCATTATTTATCTAGGTATGACTCTATATATGGACATGTAGATTTATTCGACACCTCTTTGTTTAGATATGGTAATCAGGGAGTGCAATTATTTTTTATGATTAGTGGTTTTGTCATTTTTATGACGATAAACAAAATTAAAAAGCCGTTTGATTTTATAGTTTCGAGATTTTTTAGACTTTATCCAACATATTGGATGTCAGTTTTTATCACTTATACAGTAATTTATTTCTTTGGTTTAGAAGGAAGAGAAACATCATTACAAACAGCGATAAAAAACCTTTTAATGTTTCATCAATACCTAGGAGTACCTAATGTTGATGGGGTTTATTGGACACTACGAGTCGAGTTAACTTTTTATTTTTGGATATTTTTAGCATATATATTAAAGCAGTTAAAAAGGATAGAGTATTTCATGTTACTATTCCTTACAGTCAACATATTAGATGAATTTCAAATCATTCAAGTGCCATCACTTATACAAAAAGTATTTATTTTTAAATATTTACCATTTTTTAATATCGGTATTTGTATGTATAAATATTATATGAGAGAAAATAATAGGTTAACAAATATTACTTTTTTAATATCTCTATTGCTAACAATAATATTTTTTTCTTGGATAAGTTTTGTAGTTTACGTAGTGTTTACAATTATTTTTTTCTTGATAATTAAGAAAAGACTACCAATATTAAATAGTAAGTTTTTAGTTTCTACAGGAGTACTATCTTACGCCCTTTACTTATTACATCAAAATATAGGTTATGTAATAATTAATAAAGGCTACGATTTAGATATTAATCCTTTACTTTCAATTCTTGCAGCAATTTTGAGTATGTTTTGTTTATCATATTTAGTGACCAAATTTATCGAAAAACCAATCAATAAATTAGCCAAGACTTATTTGAGAAATTAGTGTAGTAGTAATCTAAATCTATTAGGTTTTGTTACATAGTATATTTTTATAAACTACTGTTTTTTATTGGAGTTAGATCACAAAACCAAAATCCAAGATTAGCTTTTGAAGAATTATCATCTTTACTAGGATTAGAATACTCTCGATAAATTTTTTCTCCAATTTCAAATGGTATCGGGTGTTTGAAAATAGGACCATCATAGCAAAAAGTATGGAATTCTCCGTTTTCACCACAAGGATCTACATTTTCGGGTAAGTCGTTGATGAAACTTTCATCTATTTCTCTTCCAACAAAAGACTTATCTAGGAGTTCCGATTTAATACAAACTACAATAGCCTTAAAACCAAGATTTATAAATTCCTCAATTAATGTTTTAGTATCTTTTTTCCACAGCGGAAAATGACACTTGATATTATAAGGTTCTAATTGTTGTTCTCGGTATACTCTTAAATCTTCTAAAAAAATATCTCCAAAAGCACAGTTGGTATATCCTTCGATTTTCAAATCAACAACTGTTTGCTTCATTAGCTGATTATAATCTTCCATAGAAGGTTCTTCGGGTAATTCAATAGTTTTTAAAGGAATACCAATTGAGTGTGATTGTTGTTCTAATAATTCTACTCTTAAGCCATGCATGGAAACCCTATTGAAATGAGCATTGACACTTGTAAGTAGTTTACTAATATTATATTGTTCTTCTTGTTGTAGGTAATACAAAGCAAGAGAAGCGTCTTTGCCAGAACTCCAGTTGAAGTATGTTTTTTTAGGCATTATTTACTTAAATAGTTTTATTGAAATTTTTAGTAAGCTTTTTATTATTTCTCCAAATTTTAATTGATCTAAAGAAGATGAAAAAGCTTACAATACTAACAATGATAAATTCAGGAGGGTTAAATTTAATTCCAAAATTGAAGATTAATGAGATTGGAAATATGACACTTCCTATTATGGAAAGTAGATTAATAGGTTTAATTAGTTCAAATACTGTGCGATGCCTGTTCGTTAATTTATGCCCATTTATAGATGCAAAAATTCTTCCATAACCGAATAAAGGAGGGCGGTCAAAAATATGAACGTATTCGTATTTAATATATTTAGGTTCGTTTACTTTAGGAGTTTCATAAAATTCCGCTAATATCATACCTGTCTTTATACCATTAGCTCGAGAAACTAGTTGTGCTGATTTTCCATGACCTTCTAGTTTGAATTCCCATTTGCCCTCATCTGCATATATTTTATAAGAATTTATTTCTTTAGAGGTCTTTATCGTTTTCCAAAAAGAGATATTCAATATTACGATAACAATAAATAATAAAAAGATTAGCCCTCCCATGAAGGCATTTTTGTCGAATGCAACAAAAGACAAGAACAATAGAGTGATGCCTAAAATTGAAAAAACAATGAAAATTTCGATGTAGACAGCTCGAGTTAAATTTCTTGCTTTATTAAAAATAGCTGTTTCAACTGAAGTCGAAATCCTATAATTTTGATTGATATTTGTTTCCATAACAAGAAGAACCTAATCAAAGATGGTCATCCCAATCTTTAATATTGGGTTTCCCAAGTTTACCTACACTTTTAGCGACAATAGTTGCCACTGTAGCATCACCAGTTACATTAATTGTCGTGCGTAACATGTCTAATGGACGATCAATTGCGAAAATAAGTGCTAATCCAACGGCCAATCGTTCTGAAGGAAAACCAACAGTTTCTAGTACAATAACCAACATTACCATTCCTGCCCCAGGAACTGCAGCAGATCCTATTGAAGCCAATAAAGCAGTTAAAATAATACTTAATTGATTAGATAATGTTAATCCTTCTGGCCATAACACCTGCATAATAAATACAGCTGCAACGGCTTGGTACAAGCTGGTTCCATCCATATTTATTGTTGCCCCAACAGGTAATACAAAGCTAGATACTTCTTGATCTACCCCAACATGTTCCTCAACACGCTCCATAGTTACAGGTAATGTTGCAGCACTAGAGCTTGTAGAAAATGCCAATAATTGGGCAGGGCTAATTTGTTTTAAAAACCAAATAGGAGATTTTTTAGTGTAAAATGCTATCGCCAAAATATATACCAATACCATAAGTAACAAACCTAAAACAACAGTACCAGCATATCGAAGCAATGCTATTAAAATGTCAGGATCGTCGGCGGTTACAATTACTTTAGCTAATAAGGCAAAAACTGCATAAGGTGCTCCTAACATGATGAGATCTACCATTTTTAGTACGACACTGTTAAGGCTATCAAAAAACTTTTTTAAAGAGTCACTTTCTTTTTCTGGGATTAATAACATTGAAATTCCTAAGAAAATAGCAAAGAAAATAACCTGTAGCATTAATTTATTATTTGACATTGCAGCAACAGCATTTTGAGGAACCATATCGATTAAAAACTGTAATGGACCTTGACTTTGTTGTTTGCTAGCTTCTGCAATACGAGAACTTATTTTAGCATTCGTCGCATAGGTTTCTGTCAGCTTATTTATGGTGGCTTCGGTAATATTGGCTCCAGGTTGTAAAATATTAACTAAGGATAATCCAATCACAATAGCAATAATGGTAGTTGAAATATAAATTAGAATAGTTCTTCCTCCAATGCGTTTAAATTTAGAAATATCTTTTAAATCGGAGATTCCTTTAATTAAAGAAGCTAAAATTAGAGGAACAGCAATTAATTTTAAAAGATTAATGAAAATGGTTCCTAGAGGAGAGATCCAATCCTGAATCAAAGATTTACCCCAAGGAAGTAATGTCATGGTATACCCAAACAAGATTCCAAGAAGCATTCCAATTAAAATTTGCCAGTGTAGCGCTATTTTTTTCAAAAGAGAAGTATTAAGTAAAGACTACAAAGTACAAAGATTATACAAAAGGTTTGAATACTTTGTGTTCTTTACTTAATGACTAGATTCTAGACTGATATGTATACAAATCAAAATATCTTCCTTTAGCCTCTAGTAAGCTATCATGATTTCCTTGTTCAGCTATATTTCCTTCTTCAATAACGAGAATTTGGTCTGCTTTACGAATAGTGCTCAAGCGATGTGCAATGACTATTGTTGTTCGCCCTTCCATTAAGTGTTCTAAACTTTTTTGAATCATTAATTCACTTTCTGTGTCTAGGTTAGAAGTAGCTTCATCTAAAATTAAAATCTTAGGATCTGCTAATATAGCTCTGGCAATAGCAAGGCGTTGACGTTGTCCACCAGATAGTTTTACACCACGTTCTCCAATTAAGGTTTCTAAGCCATCTTCGAAACGATCTGTAAATTCGTTTACATAGGCAGCTTCAATCGCATTTTGAATATCAGATTCCGTAGCATTAGGATTTCCGAAAGTGATGTTTTCTCGAATGCTTCCTTCAAATAAAAATTCATCTTGAAGTACTACACCAAGATTTTTACGATAAGAACTCAAACGTACCTTGCTAAGGTCTTTCCCATCGACACTTACAACACCATCTGTAGGTTTTAAAAAAGAAGCCGCTAGACTCGCCATAGTAGACTTTCCTGAACCCGATGAGCCGACTAGTGCTGTTACGGTTCCTTTGTTTGCTTTTAAGTTAATTTGATGGATAACTTCTTTGTCATTTTCATAAGCAAAACGCACATTTTTGAATTCAATATTTCCTTCAATATTTTCTAATTCAATGGTACGCTCAGGAAGATCATCCTCAGAAGTAATATTCATTAATTCTTCTGTACGTTCTAGTCCAGCAAAGGCTTCGGTAATTTGACTTCCGATATTACTCATTTGTAAAATAGGAGCCACCATAAAACCAAGAAGTAATGTAAAGGAAAGAAAATCTCCTGTAGTAATAACTTCATTCATGATTTTGTATCCTCCGAGACCCATGATTCCTGCAGTAGCAACTCCCAACAAAAAGGTAGAAGAGCTACTCATAAAAGCAGTTGCCGTTAAACTTTTCTTGACATTATTAAATAGTTCTAGAGTCCCTTTTTCAAATGTTTTTTGTTCTTGTTTTTCTGCATTAAATCCTTTAATAACTCGAACACCAGCTAAGGTTTCGGTTAAACGCCCTTTTACTTGCGCATTAATTATCGTTCGTTTTTTGAAAATAGGACGTATTATTTTGAAAGCCTTCAAGGCAATCAGACCAAAAAACGAAACAGGTAGTAATACAAATAAGGTCATGGAAACGCTTATTCTAAGTAATAAAACTAAGGATACAATCGCTGCAAAAGATCCGCCTATAAGTTGGACTAAACCAGTACCAATTAGATTGCGAACTCCTTCTACATCACTCATGATGCGAGAAACAAGAGCTCCCGATTTTTGATTGTCAAAAAAAGAAATAGGGAGTGATAGTACCTTTTCTTGAACCTTAACACGCAATTCGCGAATAAGGTATTGGGCTTGTACGCTTAAGATTCGTGTTAAGAGAAAAGAGGTGCTTGCTTGTAAAACAATAGCTAAAATAACCCCACCAATTAGCCACCAAAGCATTTGAATATCTTTTTTAACGATTACATCATCTATTAGATATTTACTAGCCATTGGAAGCACTAGTCCAGATAGTCTGCTAATTATAATTAGGATTAATCCAATAAACACTAGTTTTTTTCTTGGCCAAATGATTTCCTTAAATGCTTTACCAAGATTGTATTTTTCAGTATTGATTTTGTTCACAATATTCTATTAGAATGATTTTCAACGACAAAAATGGCTAATTAAACGTTTAGTTCGATCAATCTTTAACTAAATTTTATCATCGTTTTTTTACATAATACAATTATTTATGGGTAGATGAAAATAACAGGACAACTAGAATTGTTAAGAGTTTTTGCTTGTTTTGATTTATATAACTATTACATGTAAGTAATTGTAACATTCTGTATAATAGTTATTTGTGTTTGTAAGGTAAGATGTTGGTTGTGTAGGATATTTTTGTTGTAATGATTAGTTAAGTCGAAAATTTTTGTATGACAACGAGTTTATATGAATTCATTAAGTGTTTGTATTTTAGTTTTTTAGATTGCTGTAAACTTTTTAAAAACAACAATCATGAAAAAAAGTAAAGTAGTATCAATCGTTTTAATGTTTGTAGCAGTTTTCGCTTTCGCTAGTACGGATAGTGGAAATAATGCAGATAACGAAATTGAAGAATGTAAGACAGAACTTAGTGAAGATTTTTCTTTATATCAAAATTTCCAATCACACCGTCGATATAGAATATGCGTTGATTACAAATGTGCTGGTAGGGAACATCGCGCTTGTGTAGAGATTTGTGGTTACAATGCGAATCTAGCATTAGGTCAAATGACAAATGGAGGTTGTGTAGACAATATAGATATAGTAAGTATTGGTTTTTGTTACTAAATTATTTTAAACAAGAGGTATTAGAGCAGAATTGTTTCATCGTTACTTTGAAATGATGATTTTGTTGACTTCTAATACCTCTTAGTTTCTAAAGTAATTAATTAAACTAAATAATAGTGATGAAAAAAAGTAAAGTAGTATCAATCGTTTTAATGTTTATGGCAATTATAGCTTTTGCTAATAATGATCACAAAACAACACCATCTAAAGAAGAAGTAGTATCAGAAACAGTCACGATTACAATCACTGAAGACATGTGTTTAGAAGATGTCAGTGAATTCTTTGGTTTTAAATATAGAGGCTGTATAACTGTACAAAATTGTAATGGACAAACTAGAGAGTTTTGTCATACTGAGTGTGGAAATTCTTTCGCAGCTGCATATATAGCTGTTCAATTGGCTCGTGTCGCATGTCCAGGAGCTACTATAACAGGTTCAGTAGATATACAACAAGTAGGTTATTGTTTTTAAAGTATTTAATTAAATAACAGTGATGAAAAAAAGTAAATTTTTGCTTCATTTCTAACTTTTGCTAATATTAATAGTGAAGTCATAGAGAGCAAAACAGAACCAACTGAGGAAAATTTTTCTTCGGATCAATCAATAAATGCACACGCTCGCTATAGAATATGTGTTAACTATAAATGTAGTGGTCGTGAGAATAGAGCTTGTGTCGAGATTTGCGGTTACAATGTGAATCTAGCATTAGGTCATATGACAAGCGGTGGTTGTGTAGACAACGTAGATATAGTACGTATCGGTAATTGTTACTAGATATAAAAAAACAATTGAGATGCTAGAATAGAATTTCCAGCATCTCTTTTTTTTAAGTAATTGTAATGCTATAACTGGCCTCAAAACCCTTAGAAGCCTCTAAAGAAACACTTCCTTCTTTATCAAATAAGTTTTGTGTGCTTTCAATGGTGTCAGCATGTCCAATCCAAGGTTCTATACATACAAAAGGTGCTTTAGGTGCTGACCAGATCCCGATAAAAGGAAAATCTTCAAAGGATACCTCTAATAGTTGGCCTTTCGGTCCGTGAAGCCCAATACGTTTAGATTTTAAATGTTTAAAAATTAAAGCATCTTTATCAAATAAGGTTTCAGTAATTTTTAACTGGTTGGTCTTGTTTAAAACAGTTTCTGTTTCACCAGTAATTAAGCCTTTGTTATTTAAAAAATACCGCTTATCAGTTTCTGTCTCAACAAAAGAAAGGAAATAGTCCTCATGTTTAGTACCATCAGCTAAAATGTTATAAGCTGTATGCCCTCCAATAGAAAAAGGTAAAGGCTCTTTCCCTAGATTGATGACTTTATGATTGACAATTACTCTTTTTTCGTTTAAAGAATAAGTGACTTCAAGAACAAATTGAAAAGGATATACTTCTAAAGACGTTTTACTAGCTGCTAGTGTAGCTGTTATTTCAGAATTGCTAACCTTTTCTATAAGCCATTCATTACTACGACGTGCAAAACCATGACGTCCTAATTTGTACTTTTCTCCGTTATGGATATAAGTATTGTTTTTTAGATTCCCTATTGTTGGAAATAAAATAGGCGCTTGTCCATTCCAAAATTGAGGATCTCCTTGCCAAAGCATTTCTGTATTGGTTGTTTTGTTGAAAAGACTAATCATTTCACCACCAAGTTGCTTTATTTCAACACGTAGGTATTCATTTTCTATAGTCATTTTTGCTTGTTTTGTTTGTTCGCCTAATAATGCGTAGGATTTTTCATTTCGTATCAGTCCAACAAATTCAAAGAATTTAGTAAACGGTTAAGTAGTTTTTAAGGACGTAAATATTAATATACTAAAGTACATACTGTGTTTAACACTACAAAATAGTGACTTTTAAATAAAAGAAGCCTATGTAAGAGATATTAACACTTTTTTGTATTGTCAAATAATTAGACAATAAAAGTAAGGAATGAAAGCATCTATATTTAATTTTTATATTGTTTGAAGAATAAATTTGATGATAACTATTTGATTTAATAGCGAGAAATTAATAATGGTAGAAGTTGTAAGAAAAATAGAAGAACTGCTAATCATAGCAGGTGTTTTTCAAGGAATATTTTTAGTAATCTCTTTGTCGAATGTAAAATCGGGAAATCCTATTGTTAATAGAGTATTAAGGACATTATTAATATCTTTTTGTTTTACATTATCGGGGAGGTTAATTCTACCAATGTTGAATTTAGGGAATCTAATACAATGGATGTTTTTTCCAGAAATAATTATTTACCTCTTTGGTCCTTTGTTGTATAGATATATTCGTGCAATATCTTCGGTATCTCCAAAGCTGCCATGGTATTATTACACACTAGTATTTCTGCAATTTCTTGTTTTTCTAGTAATGGTTAATATCCCACATGATCAGTATATAAGATTGAGGGATGCAGGAGCTTTTAATGCTTTATTCTTTTGGTATGTATTTCTAGCTATTATTTCAAATTTAGCATTTTCGATACTATCATTTTATACTATTAAACAATCATTAAGAGATGGGAAAGCTCGAAATCAGGCCTTAATTTTTGGTCGTTTTGTACTCATTTGTTGTACGTTCATTTTAGTAAATTGGTTAGGTATCTTTATATTAAATAAAGGATTCAATAAGTATAACCCTTATTGGAATTATGGTACGGTGTGGACATTGATTCCTCTTTTTTTCTTTTACATTTCATTCTATGCTATTAGTAATCCAAAGCTTTTTGAAACTACAGTTGCTAACACAAAGAAATTAAAAAGGGTTGCGAAAGGGGTTTCACAAAGCATAGAAAAATCATTGTTAGAAGCTAAAAAGCAACAAGAATTTTATCTGAATCCTCAATTGACATTAAATGAATTGTCAAAAATGATTGATGTCAGCCCAAATGACCTTTCATGGTATCTTAATAATAAACTCAATAAAACATTTTATATATATGTAAATGAATTAAGGGTAGAGGAATTTATGAGGAGAATAAACAAAGGAGAACATCATTCACATACATTATTATCAATAGCTTTTGCATCGGGGTTTAATTCTAAATCTACTTTTAATAAATCTTTTAAATCCATCAAAGGAGTTACGCCTTCTTCTTTTGTTAAGGAGTTAGAATTAGTTACCTAAAAAAGGTGCGAATACATACAAACGGTCGAAAGGCAGATTTAAGCATCATTTATTTACACCAAGTAAAACTTTAAAACATAAATTTATGATTAGCTTAAAATGTAATTCGTTTAACTGGGTAACATCAATTTTAAAATTGCTTTTGGCAATTTTATCTTGTACGATCTTATTTTCATGTAGTGACAATGATGATGGTGCGCCAGAAGAGAAGGAGGTTGTTGCTACTTGTAGTGATGGCATAATGAACCAAGACGAAGTGGAAATCGACTGTGGGGGAGTCTGTGAAAAATGTGAAGTTGAAAGTTTTGTATTGAGTGTAGGAACATACCAATTAATATGGAACAGTACCACAGATACGAATAAGACTTTTTCTAACGATACTGATAATAGTTTTAGTGAACTTGTTTTAGAAGTTGCTGATAATGGAGAACTTAATGGATCATTTTTATGGAAACAAAGCGAAAATAGCCCTAAGTTTGATATTGGCCCTATTACAATAACTATTACTGCGGATAACAAAGCTTCTTTAAAATTTATTGAAACACCTCCGACTTGTAGGGGTGAATTTAATGGTCAAGGAGAGTTGAAAAAAGACAATCAAATCTTGTTTGATATAACAGGTACAGATTGTGACGGGAATCACAGGGGAACTATAGAATTGATTTTGAAAAAATAATTTCAATCAACTACCTCTGGAGCTTTAGACCTAGAGGTAGTTGATTCAAGAATTCTTAAAATTATTTCTTAAACTTTTTGTTAAAATTTTTATCCCCTTTTGTCTTAGGTTTCTTATATTTTTTAGCCATCTCTCTTCGGTAGCTTCCTCCAAGATTTTCTTTTTTGTTTTTGTCCTTCTTTTCATGAAAAGAAGTGCCTTTTTCGGGAGCTTTACTTCTCTTTTTACGACGTGTTGTGTCGATTTCTTTAATTTTGGGACGTTCATCAGGAGTTAATTCTGAAGAAATTTCAACATCTTCAGGGAATGGAAGTTGTATAATTTCCATTTGCATTAACTTTTCGATATCTTCAAGAAACAATGTTTCTTTTTCTGTAGTCATTACAATAGCATGACCCTTTTTTTCTGCTCGTCCTGTACGTCCAATTCTATGAATGTAATTTTCGGGATAAGAAGGGGTGTCTACATTGATAACATGACTGACACTTTCAATATCGATACCACGAGCCATAACATCCGTAGCAACTAAAATGCGTTTTTCTCCAGCTTCAAACTGTTTAATGCTTCGCTCTCTGTAGTTTTGGGTTTTATTGGAATGAATAACTGCAATTTGTTCAGGGAAATGCATTCCAATTCCCTCAAAAATTCGATCTACCATACGTTTGTTACTTCCGAAGACAATTACCTTATGATAGGTTTCTGAATCTTCAAGTAGGTATTGAAGTAAATTCAGTTTGGTGTAAAAATTTTGGACTTGATACCCTTCTTGCGTTATGTTGGCTAGCGGAGTTCCACTTATAGCTACAGAAATTGTGGAGGGCTCTATAAAAGAATCTTTGATAATGTTTTCGACTTTTTCAGTCATAGTAGCCGAAAATAAGATGCTCTGCCTTTTAATAGGAAGTAACTCGATAATGTTTTCAATTTGAAACTTGAAACCTAGATCTAGCATTACATCTACTTCATCAACGATTAGTTTTTGAATGGTTTTTAAATTAACAGCTTTGGCTAAAGCCAAATCATATAAACGACCTGGTGTCGCTACAATAATATCACAACCTTCTACAAGAGCCTTTTTTTGTGTATTGATATTAGTGCCACCATAAACACCTAAAACAGTGTGGTTTTGATATTTAGCTAATTTCTCAACTTCATCTACAACCTGATTTACCAATTCACGAGTAGGAACCATGATCAAAACACGAGGAATTCGTTTATCACTATAGGCTAGCATTCTTAGAATAGGTAAAGTGTAAGCCAATGTCTTACCTGTACCCGTTTGGGCAATACCCACTACATCTTTTCCAGACATGATTACTGAAAATGATTCTTGTTGAATAGGAGTAGGCGTTTCAAAGCCTAAATCCTCTAAAGCATTTAAGAGCGGAGTATTTAAATTTAAATCAGAAAAATTCACTAGAAAAAATTTATCTGCAAAGGTAGGTTATAATATGAATTTATATGATTAACCTAAAAAAATGATTTAAGCGAGTGCCGATAAATAAAAAAGAATTTTAGATTATTTTAATTATACATAGTTTGATTAAGAATTTTAACTTTCCTAATTCCCCTTTCTCTGTTCTTGAGGGGTAGATGCATTATACCCAAAGCCTTCTATATTTACTTTGGCATCTAAAGCGTGCAGGATATATCCAATCATTGCAAAATGATGAATCATGTGGCTGTTGGCGTGAGATAATACGCTTTCTAAAGTATAATTAATTTCAGTATTACCCTGTCCCAAATTGTCTGTTACATGTACAAGGTAATTGGTGTTAATGTCTTTAAAACGAAAAAGAGTTTCCTGAATATTTTGGATTAAAGTCTTCGCCGTATTTATGTCAGTGGCGATCTTATTATCTCTTTTACGAGCTGTTAAATCGATTTTATTACCATCAAGTCCATCAATCAAACAATTGAAAAAATCTAGCGTATGTCTAAGGTGCGAACCAATACTAGAAAAGAATGGGCCAACGGATTCATTAGTATACGTTTCAGTATCGATTTGTGTCAAAAGTTCGTTAGCCTGATTTAAATTATAGTTAACAGCTGCTATTATTTCGTTATTCATACCTCTAAATATACACTAATGTCGTTAGGTTTCTAGAATACTTTCATGATTTATATCGATATTTTTAAGTCTTTTGTCTAATCATGGAATTGTTTTTGTGGTTGAATTCCAATATATTTGGTAACCTCTAAATCAGAAGAATCATGGCCAAACATTTGTTAATATTACTGAGTAGTCTATTTTTTATTTTAAAAAGTCAGGCACAGGTATCTTGTGATGATGCTTTTAGTCCGGCAAGCTATAGTATAGCGCATACCGAAAATGCGTACGAGGCTACAAATATGGAACACGTACAGGAATGGTCAGAAAAAGCCTTAGAGGTTTTTTCGGAAGTAGAATCGATTACCATAGATTGTGAGTGTGCAGAGGCTTCGGACTATGCGTACAAAGGATATTCGGCAGCAGAAAAATGTTTAGAACAAACTTCATGGGAAGAAGCGAGGTACTATTCTAAAAGAGCTATGGAAAGCGCTAGACAAATGATGAATGCATTATCATTGTGTAGTAACATTCCTATAGATGAAATTATGAGTGCTAGGGGTAAAAGTAGACCTTCTCAGCCAAACTACGATACCTATCAAGAAACACGACCTGTAGCCAGTTCTAATAATTATGCCACTTATGGAGAAAGGCAGTATCAAAATAATGAGATCGAACAGCAAAAGCAAGTTTTATTAGAAAAGCAGAAAAACCTTTTACAAGAGCAACGTCGTATTCAACAACAATTGGCTCAACAAAAATTGTTAGAAGAGAAGTTGCGTAGAGAAAGAGAAACAGAGCTTTTACGTCAAAAAAAGGTGAAAGTGAATGCCGAAACGGCAATAAATAATATAAAAAAGAACTACGAGAAGTTATTACATTCTATAGGTTGTGATGTAGATTTAAATGAATTGCGTGTCAATTTCTATCGAGAAATAGAAGATATCAATAGTGAGAATCTATCAGATACTAAGGTGTTC
Source organism: uncultured Aquimarina sp. (assembly GCA_947499005.1). GTDB lineage: Bacteria > Bacteroidota > Bacteroidia > Flavobacteriales > Flavobacteriaceae > Aquimarina. The sequence continues at coordinate 112,284 of CANMML010000008.1, read as the reverse complement.
TATGTAGATAGAGTGAATGAAATTGCAGAAAAATTTGCATTGAAGTTTGCAGATTGTCTTTCACAACAATAAATGATTTTTGAATGATTGCTGTAGAAGAAGCGCTGCGTTTAGTAGAGCAACGAGCATCTTTAGGGACAGTGATTACTATTCCGACCTCCGAAGCTTTAGGATTTACTTTAGCTGAGACTGCTATATCTAAAATTAATATGCCGCCATTTCGTCAATCTGCAATGGATGGATACGCTGTCAGTATATTAGAAGGAAGTACAGCTTATACGTTAATAGGGGAGGCGAAGGCAGGTGATAGCCATTCGTATGATTTAAAATCAGGAGAAGCAGTCCGAATTTTTACAGGAGCAGCTGTTCCTGATAGTGCGGATGCTGTAATTATGCAAGAAAAAGTAAATCGATTGAGTGATTCTAATATCATTCTGGAAGAAATTCCTTTTTCAAATCAAAATATTAGACCTTTAGGAGAACAATGCTTACAAGGGCAGGAGGTTTTATTCCCTCAGACTCATTTGAATCCAGCAGCATTAAGCTATCTAATTAGCTTAGGAATAAGAGAGGTTAAAGTATACCGAAAACCAAAAGTTGCTATTGTAGTTACGGGAAGTGAACTTATTTCTATTAACACTCCATATTCGACAGGTAAGATTTACGAGAGCAATTCAATTTTATTAAAGTCTGAACTCAATCAATTAGGAATTGATGAGGTTACGATTTTAAAAGTTGAAGATAATTACCAAGCTACAGAAGCTGTTTTAAAAACAGCACTACAAAATGATGATGTTGTATTGGTTAGTGGAGGAATTTCTGTAGGGGATTATGATTTCGTTGGTAAAGCTTTAAGGGCCTTAGGAACAGAAGAGATTTTTTATAAGATCAAGCAAAAGCCAGGGAAACCTCTTTTCTTCGGAAAGAATAAAGACAGTTTTGTGTATGGATTGCCAGGTAATCCTGCATCAGCACTGACTTGCTTTTATATGTATGTTCAGCCATTGCTTAAAAAGTTTATGGGGTCTAAAGAGATCCATTTAAAAAGGAAAAAATTACCTCTTTCGCATGATTATACCGTCAAGGGCATTAGAGCCCAGTTTTTAAAGGCATATGTAGATTCTAATGATATGAGCGTTTCTGTAATGAATCAACAGAGTTCAGCTATGATCGCTGCTTTTATTGAAGCCAACGCTTACATATTCTTCCCAGAATACAGTACAGAAATTAAAGAAGGAGCATTAGTAGAAGTTATTCCTCTTTAGATTGTTTGTACTTCTAGAGGCATATTAATTACTACTCTAGACCCATTACCAGGTTGCGAATTAATGAAAATACGTCCATTAATATATTCCATGCGCTCTTTCATGAAAAATAAGCCCATTCCTCCTTCAGAACCTCCTTTTGGTTTCTGAGCAATTTTGGTTTTATCAAACCCTTTTCCATTATCTGTTACTGTAATGCTTAACATCTCTTGGCTTGTTTTCATAGAAACTACTATGTATGATGCCTGGGCATATTTAATAGCATTATTAATGCTTTCTTGAGTTACTCGATACAAATTTGTTTCTATAAGGCTGTCAAATCGAAGTTGTTTTGAGGCGTCACTATTGAAAATAATTTCGGCTTTGCTGAATTTATTTAATTGAGTTACCATTTTACCAATGGCAGTTACGATTCCATAGTCCAATAACTCTGGGGGAGTCAGATTAAAAGTAGCCATTCGTACTCCTAGAATGATATTTCTGGTTTGTTCCTTTAAAACTTTAATTTTATCATTTAATACATTTATTTCTTCTGTATTTAAAGACTCAATATTGAATTTTAGAGCTGTTAACATTTGGCCTATACTATCGTGAATGTCTTTAGCAATACGTTTACGCTCCTCTTCTTGTGCTTCTACGATAAGACTGGCTTTAGATTTTTGGAGTGCTGTATCTATCTTTAGCTTTTCATCTCTTAATGCTTCTATATTTTCTTGAGCCTTCTTACGTCTGGTGATATCTAAACATACCATTAAATATTCAATGACTCCTTCATTCTTAATAATAGGAAATACAGAAATATCTAGCCATTCAATAGTAGAGTTTTTGATAGAAACGGCATACTCATGATTTAGAATGCTACCTTTTTGAGAATTAACGAGCATTTGCAATTCTCTAAGGTTACTTTCAGACAGCCCTAGGCTTTCATAAATGACAGGATTGTAATTCTGTTGTTTAGCCAGCATATCTTTCATCCGTTTTCCAGCGGATATAATTACTCCCTTTTTATCTATTCGGGCAAAGAGAAGCGTTTGATTGATTGCTTTCTGAAGTATTTGTAATTCGTCTAAAGTTTCATTTTTTTGTTTTACTGCAATGTTTGCTTTTTCAGCCATATTCATTGCTTGTTCATTGCTAGCTATTAGTTGTTTGATGGTGTTTCGCATCTTTCTTGCAGCTGGTCTAAATAACAATAGAATTTCAGCAATTAGAATGGACAATACCAGTATAAATGTCGCTAACTCGAAGGTTTTTATTTGATCGATTTTACTTTCAACATAATTTTCATACAAATAAACGTAATCATTCATGTGCTTCAGAAAGCTAGGTTCTGCTAGCAGAAATCCTTTTATACTTTTAGAGGTTTCAATTTCATTAGAACCTATATTTTTTTGAATGTTTTGAGATAAGTTTAGTAGGTGATTTATCTCAATATCAATTTTCTCAAATTTTTCTAATAGCCTTTGTTTTCCTGTAGACTGACCTAAACTGTTGAGGTTGTTTTTTAGTAATGAATGTGCTAACCTCCATTCGTTAGTATCGTCGACAAGTTCTTGATTATTGTCTTTAGTGATTTCTATATTGGAATTCCAAATTAAAATAGTCTTACTAATTTTTTGACTTAGCATACGTTGCCTACCAGCAATGTTTATGATTCTTGCATCATAATCATTACGGGATAGCGCGCGTTGAATGAAAATTTGGCTAAGGAGTACTAAAAAAGCAATTAACCCTAAGGCGATCATATAGATTTTCCTTAGTGAGTAAAAGGTTTTTTTGTCTAGAGTTTCTGTCATAATTAAGCTAGGGCTTGTTGGATCAAGGAAAGCCCTTTTTCTGAGTAATTTAATTGTAATGCAGCATTATGCCCCTTTTCGGACATTTTTTTCCAAGTCTTTTGGACAATATCAATTACTTTTTCATCATTATGTTTTACTCTAAAAGCTTCGTAGTAATATTTTAAAAAAACTAAGCAAACAACGTCTTCTAAACATTGTGTTTCTTCGTTACGTTTCAGTTGTTTCTTTTGGAGTAAAAAACTTACTTGTTCAATCGTCTTGTAATCATAACCTAATTCAGTCATAATTTCCCCAGTCTTTTTTGCGTGAAATTTTTTCAATTCAGAGCGCCATAATAGATATCCTTTTCGATTCATTTCATAATTAGATCTAGGGCTTTCCCATCGGCATATATGTTGAGCACGTGCTGCAATTTTAAGCGCATCACTAGCATTAGGTTTAAACATATCAAGCATTTCGCTCATGCGCTGTCCGTAGATCAATTCTTTGGGAACCTTTACATTATCAACTATTTCTGTATTAGGATCTTTCTTATTTGCTTGGTCTATAGCAACAAATGTTTTTTCAAGTAATTCTACATTCATAAAACAAATTTAGTAATCTTTTATTTAGAGAAATGAGGTAGTGCAAAATTTACTATAGGAAAATAAAGCGCAAGCAAAAAGGCTACCATATGGCAGCCTTTTAAACATTGATGTTTATGTAAATAGTTTAGTTGGTGCTTGTTGATTACGGTTTACTCGGTAAATCCTACATATACAACATCGTTCTCTATCTTAACAGGGTAGGTTGCAATAGCATCCATATCTCCATTTAAATTTTCTCCGTTTTCCAAAGAAAAAGTTTTTTTATGTAATGGACAAGCCACTTTAGGAATTCCTTTGTCATCCCCGATCATCCCTCGGCTTAATACCATTTCCATCTTATGAGGGCATAAGTTTTGACAAGCATACCATTTCCCTTCACGAGCGAAGTTAAATACAGCAATTTGTTTGTCCTTATATTTAATACAAGCACCACCATCTTTGGGGAAATTCGATGCTTTAGCTGCTTCAAACCATACTTTTACCTTAGAAGCTTCTACTGTTTTATATTTATCTAAAATGTTTTCCATGTTTGTTTTTCTGTACTAGTTAATGAATGATAGATTTGGAAAGGTAGTGTTACACAATTGCTGTTTTATATACGCTGAAAAAGCAGTTAAAGTGCAACACTACAAGGTACTACTAACAATTACCTCTATCCGATTGTTATCGGATTACTTCCAAGGTTCTGGCATTTTTTGCTCTCTTAAAGGAACAAAAACTAAATTGTCATCTTCTTCTTCACTATTTACAAAATGATTAAATCGCTTCATCATTTCAGGATCTTTGATTGCTTGTGTCCATTCGCATTCGAATTTGTTAACAAGTGTCTGCATTTCTTTATCAAGATCTTCAGCAATTCCTAAAGAATCTTCGATGATTACTTGTTTTAAATATTCTATACCACCTTCCAAACGATCTTGCCAAGCGGCAGTACGTTGTAGAGGTTTGGCTGTACGCATGTAGAACATCAAATAACGATCTAAATACTTAACCACAGTTTCATTATCAATCTGTTCGGCTAATAATTCGGCATGTCTAGGTGTAGCACCACCGTTACCACCTACATAAAGATTCCAACCACCATCAACGGCAATTAATCCAAAATCTTTACCACGTGCTTCCGCACATTCTCGAATACAACCAGAAACTCCACCTTTTATTTTGTGAGGAGAACGCATACCACGGTAACGATTCTCTAATTCTATTCCAAAACTTACACTTTCATCCATACCATAGCGACACCATGTAGAACCTACACAAGTCTTCACTGTACGTAATGATTTACCATAAGCATGACCACTTTCAAATCCATGATCTACCAAATCTTTCCAGATTAATGGTAACTGGTTTAAGGTTGCACCAAACATATCGATTCTTACACCACCTGTTATTTTGGTGTATAAGTCATATTTTTTTGCAATCTCACCAAGTGCTATTAATTTATCAGGAGTAATTTCTCCTCCAGGAATCCTTGGTACTACAGAATAGGTTCCGTTACGTTGAATATTTGCTAAGAAACGATCATTAGAATCTTGAATAGCATATTCTTTATTAGCAGTATCAGCATGAATGGTTGCCATTAATGATGCAACAAGCGGCTTACATAATTCACACCCATGTCCACCATTTCCGTGATTATCTAATACTTCATCGAAGGTTTGATATCCTTTTACTTGAATGATGCTGTATAATTCTTGTCTATTTTGATCAAAGTGTTCACAAACAGAATCTTTAACTTCACGTCCAAGAGATTTTAAGGTAGCATTTACTAAATCAGCGACCATTGGTTTACAACCACCACAACCAGTTCCTGCTTTAGTACAGCTTACCACATCCCCCAAGTCATTAGCTTCTCCACTTTCAATGGCTCCACAGATTTGTCCTTTAGAAACACTTTCACAAGAACAAATTTGGGCATCATCTGGAAGATCCATTACATCACCTAACAATCCTCCATCTTCTCCACCGCGAGAACCTAAGATAAGGTCTTCAGGGTTTTCAGGAAGCTTCATACCATTGATGTAAATCTGATACAATGAGTTATAATCTGAAGAGTCTCCTACCAAGATTCCTCCTAATAATTTAGTTCCATCTTTAGTAACGTTAATCTTCTTGTAGATTCCAGTACGTTTATTTTCAAAAGTAATTTCGTCTACTTCTTCTTTGGCAAAATTCAAAGCATCTCCAAAACTCGCCACATCAGTACCAATCAATTTAAGTACTGTTGACATATCTATAGCAGATGGCATTTCGGCCTCAGTATTTCCTGTGATTTGTTGAACAGCAACTTCTGCCATATCATATCCAGGAGCTACCAAACCATAAATCATACTATTTAATAAAGCACATTCTCCAATAGCATAAATGTTAGGGTCATTGGTAAGCATTTTATTGTTTACCACAATACCACCACGAGTACCAATCTCTAACCCACATTCTTTTGCAACTTCATCACGAGGACGAATACCAGCAGATACGACTAACATATCTACTTTTAATTCGGTACCATCTACATATTGTAGACCTTCAATAGCTTTATCACCTTGAAGAAATTGTGTTTGTTTTGAAAGGTGAACTTTTAAACCAAGTTCTTCGATCTTAGATTGTAGCATATCACTACCACCTTTATCTAATTGTCTTGGCATTAATCTAGGAGCAAATTCTACTACATGAGCATTTAATCCAAGATTTTTAACTGCATTTGCAGCTTCAAGACCAAGTAGACCACCACCTAAAACAGCTGCTTCTGTTTTTCCTTGTGCTTTTAATTTCTTAGCGTAAGCTTCGGTAGCCTCTAAATCTTCAATGGTTCTATATACAAATACTCCTTCTTTTTCGATTCCTTGAATAGGAGGAACGAACGCAGAAGAACCTGATGCAAATACAAGAGTATCATAATTGTACTTGTCACCTCTATGATTAGCAACCGTTTTATTTTCTCGATCGATTTCTGTAATCATTTCAGATACGTGAAGATCAATATTATTTTCGTCGTACCAAGAAGCAGATGACATACTTAGATCTTCGGCAGTTTTACCATCATAAAATTCACTTAAGTGAACGCGGTCATAAGCTCTCCGGGGTTCTTCACCAAAAACAGTCAGTTTAAAATCTGAATAATTCGGAAGGGCCACTAATTTTTCACAGAATTTGTAACCCACCATTCCATTTCCGATAACAATTATATGCTTCATAGGGATGTGTTTAATACAGCAAAAATACGTATATTCACTTAAATAACTAAGTATTAATACGTATTTAGAGTAATTATTTTAAAAATGCTACTTTTTAGATAGCAGGTGTAACTTTTATTTCATTATTTATTGATTTTTCCTCTTCGCTTGAGAATTTGATAGCAAGTGATAATGTTGCAGTTGCTATAACTACAAGTCCGATGAAAAAATAGCCTCCAGAAACAGCAGATGATGAAGCGGCAGATTGGGCAGCATCGATAACACTTTGCGCTGCTCCATCATTAGAAACGATAGCGGCTTTTTCTGCTATTGCAGATCTAGATTTTAATAAGATTGCAGCTAAGAAAGCTCCAACATTTCCTCCTGCACCTACAATACCACTAATAGAACCAATAGCCTTTTTATTGATAAAAGGTACTACAGAGAATGTAGCTCCTTCTGCCATTTGTACAGATAAACTAAATCCAATTAAGAAGATAAATGCAACGATAAAACTAGAAGATACACTAGAGAAAGTAGATAACATAATTCCTTCTACGGCTAAGATTGCAGCCAAGAAAAGTACGCGGCCTCTTAATCCTTTGCTGTTACCAAATTTATCTCCAAAAAATCCACCTAGTGTTCTTGCGAAAATGTTCATCAAAGCGAATGATAATACTAGGTTACCTGCTGTAGTTCTTTCCAAATTAAAGGTGTTTTGTAGGTAATCATCCATAGTACCATATACGGTTAATTCCATACCAAAACAGGCAGCATATACGATGAATAAAATCCAAACACGGTAGTCTTTTAAGGCCGTAGCAAAGCTTGCTTCATCCTTTTTAGGTTTTGGTAAGCGTCCTTGTGCTCTTAGTTCTTTATAATTTCCTTCGGGAGTATCCTGTGTAAAGAAAAAGTATACAATTCCCATTAAGAAACAAATGACACCAGCGATAATCATAGAATACCTCCAAGCGTCTTCTTGTGCGATACCAAAACTAACTACAGCAGCAGCAATTAATGGCATTCCTAAACGGTTAGCACCACCACCTAAGTTACCCCAACCAGCAGATGTTGCATTGGCTGTACCTACAATATTAGGAGCAAACATGATCGACGTGTGAAACTGAGTGATCACAAAAGAAGCTCCAATAAAACCAATAAATAATCTACAGATTAAAAATTGCATTGGTGTTTGTACAAAACCAATTAAGATTACGGGTATGGCACCAAGTGTTAACAGCCAAGTATAACAAATTCTTGGGCCGTACTTATCACAAAGTTTACCAATTAGTAAACGAGCAAATACAGTTCCTGTAACTGCTAGGATAATAGAGTTCCATTTTTGATCAGGAGATAAGCCTAGATCCTTAACTACGTATGGCATAAAAGGTACAATACCAAACCATGCGAAAAAACACATAAAAAAAGCCAATGCCGTTATCCAAAACGTGCGCGTAGGCAATGACTTAAAATTTAGCAACTCTAATTTAGTTGCTTTGCCAGATGAATTCATAGGGAGTGAATTTTATATTAACTAAGTAATTCGAGTGCGAATATACATTAACTAAGTAGATCTAAGTACTTATACTTATTTTTTTACAAAAAAAGCCCCAATCCGAAGATCGAGGCTTTAAACTCTAACAATTATTTATGATAAACGAAACTTATTATTTTGCTTCTTTTTTCCACTTGAATAAGTTAGGCTTGATTACTAACATAGTCCATCCCCAAGCTTGGAAATCGCTTTCTGTACCTGGCGTAACTCCTCTTTGTGCAAGGAAATCGTCGTCTAAGAAAGCTTGAGAGTATCCAACTAATAAAGTAGCACCTTTAACTATAGGTGTTTTGAATACTAAATCTATTTCGGTTCCAAAGGTATCAGCTAAATTAGGGTTGTCTTGTGCCGCTAAGAATTGGTGAGCTTTAACCAATAATGTAGATTTTGCTCCTGTTTTAAATACTACTTTAGCATTGATATCTTGTAGTCCGTTTGCTAATGCGTGGTTACCTACATAAAAGAAATCCATGAATCCATTGAATTTGTGGTTAGTACCAAACAATGGGAAGAATCCTTCAAATTCGTCAGCAGTATCAGGGTCATCACCACTAATGTACTCATAACCAAGTCCAAATAAAGTCTTTCCAGGCTTGTATGTAAGATCAATACCAGCTAAGAATCCTTTAGCATCTACGTCGTCACTTCTGAAGCTACCAAATTGGTAGTATCCATTAACGCTAGCTCCAAAAGCTCCTTTTTTGTATTTTAAATGTACCCCAGAAGTATATCTGTCAGTAGTTCCTGGTGTTCCATCATTTGGATCTATTGCATCTTGGAATGAATTCCCTAAAAATAAGAAGCTACCAGAAAAGTTATCATTGAATTTGTTGTTTAAATGAACAAATCCAATTCCTTTGTATTGGAAAATAGGAACACCTGCTCCTGTAGCATTGAATGCTGTGTTTGTTCTACCTCTTGTTCCAACACCAGTTTGATTAAAACCAAAACCAGCATCAATTTTTAATCCTTTATTAACGTATCCAAAAACACCAACATCATGTGTTCTAGCTTGTTGTGCCCATCCAAGACCACCTAAAATACGTTGATCATCATAAGATAATGGCTGGCGACCAATTTTAGCAGAAAATCCTTTTCCTAAATCTAATTTAGCCCAAGCCTCTTGTATACGAGTCGACTCTCCATTTGCAGCATTAATTTGAGGTCTATCTCCCCATGTGCTTACGTCTTGAACAGATAAAAATGTAGTTATTTTCTCGCTTTTATACTTGAATTTAATAGCCGAACGTTGAGTAACTAAAGCTCCAGGATCATCAGCTCCTAAAGCAGGCTCTCCAAAACCATTTAAGATTTCAGCACGAGGTCTGATTTCAGCGTCAATCGATAATTCTTGTGCACCTACACTGTATAATCCTAATACAGCAAAGGCTCCAGTAAGTAAATGTGATTTTTTCATATTAAATAGTTGTAGTTATCTAATGATTACAATACAAATATAAGTATTAATACTTAAGTATTACTTAGTTTTTTGAAAAAAAATAAATAATTCTTAGATAGAGTAACTTAAGTAAAAGATTTTTGTTAAATTAAAGTACTTAGTTATTTTTGTAAAGTAAGTGAAAAGATATATGGATAAATTTAGAATTCTTCTTGTTGATGATCATTCCCTAGTAAGGGATGGAATAAAGTCATTGCTAGCAGACCAAACAGGATTAGAGGTTATTGGTGAAGCTTCGAATGGAGAAGAGGCAATTCAACTTACAGCCGAGTTGAAACCTGATTTATTGATCTGTGATATTCGAATGCCTAATATGACAGGGATAGAAGCTGTCTCGAGATTGTCTAAAGAATACTTAGCGACTAAGTATATAATGCTTTCAATGCATGATTCGGAAGAATACATTTTGCAATCGATTAAAGCCGGAGCTCATGGGTATTTGTTGAAAGATGCAGGTAAAGAAGAGTTTTTGAAAGCTATCCAAACTGTAAAAGAAGGGGCGAAATATTATAGTGGAGATGTGTCTTCTATATTGGTAAATAGTATCATAGGAGGTGGTGAAAGTGTAAATTCTGAAATATATGTTGAGGAAGAGGTGGTTACAACAACTGATACACAACCAGTTAATGTTAACTTTAATCTTACTAAAAGAGAACGACAAATTCTAGAGAAGGCAGTGGCTGGTTTTAGTAATAAGGAAATTGCAGAAGCGTTAGGTATTAGTAAGAGAACAACTGAGGTGCACCGTTTCAATTTGATGAAGAAGCTAAATGTGAAGAATATTTTAGACTTAAGTAATAAGGCTAGAAAATATGGATTGATTTAATGAGGGGCTTCAGCTAAAAAAAATAGAACGTAAAAAAGGGGTAGAAATTTTAATTTCTACCCCTTTTGAGTGTGTGATTTGTGTAGTTACTAATTATAAGGATGTGTATTGTCCAGTAATTACATTATATAAACTAGTTATGCTATTGGTAAGATCCATTACTTTGATTAAAGGTAATTTGTTGTCAAGAAAGTCTTTCTTGTTTTCTTCAATTTGTTGGAATAGCCCTAAAATTTTACCAATGTTTTCTTCTACAGCAAATGTGTTTAGGTCATTGATCAGTAGCCAGTTCAATGATTCATTCATTTCTGCATAAATCTCTTCAACGGCACTACAGATAGGTTTGTAATCTAATTTTTCTTTTCTGTATAGACGACAAGCGGTGTAGTATAGGCAAAGTTTTTGAGATAACATTCTTTGTTTACCAGATATGTTTACAGTTTCTACTTTAAGTTGCTCGCTTGGATTGTGATTGGCATATTCATGCGTATACTTAGATTCTTCTTCAATAGCTAAAACCACTTGGTGACATTTCTTTAGTAGTTCTCCAGACTTCGTCATAACAGCACCTACTTTTTGAAGTGAATGTTCCCTAAGTTCTTTTTTGAAAACTTCCCATTGCGTCTTTTCTTTCTTTAGGGTTGTTTTTATTTTAATGGATGCTTCTTTACTGTTGGATTCTAGTATTGCTAAGTTTCTTTCAAATAACTGTATGCTAGAATTGAATTCTTTGGTGAGTTCAGTACCGTGTGACCCTGCAAGCTTTAATAGGTATAGCTTAGTGATACGTTGAGACAACATCCTTTGTTTACCTGATATATTAGTAGCTTTTCCGTAGCTAATCTTGCCAAATGTAAATTTATTAGCATAAGTATTAAAGGTCATCGTTAATAGAATGAGCAGGGATGTAATAACAGTTTTCATAATCTTATCTATTATGACAAAATAAATTTGTCGGTTGTTTCTAATGTTTGGTCATACAAATGTAAGAAATGATATAAGTAAACTAAGTATTAATACGTAAAAAAGTACTTATTTTTTTTCGAAAATGTTGTAGTTGCCGTTTTTTATTGCTTTTAATCTAATTTTTATTATAAAAAATAACCTGATATACTTATTTATTTGTCATTTTTCGCGTTAAGGTAAAATATATTAGATTTTAAAACACTGTTTTTCAGTCGATTGAGTATGTGTTTAAGAATACTTAGAAAATATTTACAAAAACTAAGTATTTGTACTTAGTAAATACTTATATTTGCATTATAAGATTGAATAACTAAACTTTTGTTTTATGAAAAATAAGTTTTTACAACTAGCTACAGCTGCTACAGCAGCGATCTTAGTTTCTTGTGGAGGGAAGAAAAAAGAAGTACCAGTGACGGAAGCTCCTGCTGCTGCAACTCCAACTTTAGAAATAGAAAAACCACAATTGAAGTTTGGTTTTATTAAGTTAACGGATATGGCTCCTTTAGCTATTGCTAAGGAAAAAGGATTCTTCGAAGATGAAGGATTATTTGTTTCTGTAGAGGCGCAATCAAACTGGAAGAACATTTTGGATCGTGTAATTGATGGTCAATTAGATGGTTCTCATATGTTAGCTGGTCAGCCAATTGCTGCGCAAGCAGGATTTGGGCGTCAAGCAAAACTGGTTACTCCATATTCTATGGATTTAAATGGTAATGGTATTACAGTTTCTAATGACGTTTGGGCAAAAATGAAACCAAATGTAAAGAAAGGTGCTGATGGTAAGCCTGTTCATCCGATTGGAGCAGATGCTTTGAAGCCTGTAATTGATGATTATAAAAAGAATGGGAAAGCTTTTAAAATGGGTATGGTATTCCCGGTTTCTACACATAACTACGAAATCCGTTATTGGTTAGCTGCTGCAGGAATCAACCCAGGTATGTATACTAAAGCGAATATTCAAGGTCAAGTTGATGCAGATGTGTTATTATCTGTAACTCCTCCGCCACAAATGCCAGCTACATTAGAGGCAGGTACTATTTACGGTTATTGTGTTGGTGAACCTTGGAATCAACAAGCGGTATTTAAAGGAATAGGTGTTCCTGTAACTACAAACTATGATATCTGGAAAAATAACCCAGAGAAAGTATTTGTATTGACTGATGAGTTTACAAAGAAATATCCAAACACTACGATTGCGATTACAAAAGCATTAATTCGTGCAGGACAATGGTTAGATGCTCCTGGAAACAGAAAAGAAGCTGTTGACATTTTATCTCGTCCAGAGTACGTAGGTGCACCAGTAAATGTATTGGCAAACTCTATGACAGGAACTTTCGAATTTGAAAAAGGAGATAAGAGAGCAATGCCTGACTTTAATGTATTCTACCGTTACAATGCAACATACCCATTCTACTCAGATGCAGTATGGTTCTTAACTCAAATGCGTCGTTGGGGGCAGATTCCTGATGCTAAGCCAGCTGATTGGTATGCTTCAAAAGCAAAAGATATTTACAAGCCAGGTATCTGGAAAAAAGCTGCTGAATTGTTAGTTGCTGAAGGTAAAATACCTGCTAGTGATATTCCTTCTACTGATGGTTATAAGCCAGCAACAACAGAATTTATTGACGGAAATAAGTTTGACGGAAAAGATCCAATCGGTTATATCAATAGCTTCAAGATCGGAAATAAAGATAAGTAATTTAGGGAGTGTTGAATTTTTTTAACACGGGAAATTGGGGAGAGGTCAGATGCTCCCCATTTCTTTAATTTTTAAAATTCATCTATCTAAATTTCTTGAGAAAACAAATTACTACATACTTATTATTATCTATTTATTAGTTGTTAAAATCAACACTGTACAATCCCTAAAAAAATATTATAGTTATGAAGGATAAAATTATTAATGTTTTAAGATTTATTGGTTTAGGATTTTTCGAACCAGCAGTACGTTTAGCTGCAGGAGAAGATGTTAAGAAGAATCTTACAGCATTATTTCAAAAGGTTTTTTTTCCTATAATCTCTATCTTTTTGTTCATGATTCTATGGAATGTAGGAGCAAAAAAATTATATAACGTAGAAAAAGATTTCAAAATAGAATCTGCAAGAGCCTCAAAGGGCGAAGCAGGTGTAACCGCCGAATTAGCAAGAATTGAATCTGGCGAAAGTACTGTAAATTCATTACCTGCACCTAAAGCAGTGTGGAGTGCTTTCAAAAACTTGCTAGCGGATCATAAAGCGATTAGTGTTAAGAAAAAAGCATTTAAAGAGCGAGTAGCAAAAACGAATGAGAAGCGTGAAGCGCAAGGTTTAGCAGCGATTACGTATACAGGTAGACCTTCATTTGTAGACCAAATTAAGACAAGTCTTTGGACGGTATTCTGTGGGTTTATATTAGCCTTGTTATTAGCAGTACCAATTGGTATGCTTTTAGGACTAAGTGAAACGCTTAGGTCTTCAGTAAATTGGTTAATTCAAATTTTCAAACCAGTATCTCCAGTAGTTTGGTTCCTATTAGTGTATATGATTGTTAAAACATTAACATTATCATATGATGGTGACGTTTCATTTATCATATCATTCATTGCAGTAGGTTTATGTGCAATGTGGGCAACTTTAGTGAATACGACTTTAGGTGTTTCATCTGTAGATAATGACTTTATTAATGTAGCTAAAGTATTGAACTTAAGCGTTGGTCAAAAAGTATTTAAAATTGTATTGCCATCAGCCTTTCCATTAATTTTTACAGGATTACGTATTACTGTATCTGTAGCATGGATGGTACTAATTGCTATTGAATTATTATCTCAAAGCCCAGGATTAGGGACATTTGTTTGGGAAGAATTCCAGAATGGAGCTAACGATTCGAATGCTAAGATCATTGCAGCAATGTTTGTGATTGGTATTATAGGGTTTATGTTAGATCGTATCATGTTCTCTATACAGAAATTAGTAACATTTACAGAGCAGTAGCCTAATTCAAGGTTTAAGGTTCAACATTCAAAATTTGTTTGTTGACTTAATATTGAATTTTAAATATTAAATTTTGAATTAATTGTTATGGCACACATTGAATTAAAAAACGTATCAAAGTCTTACGGAACGGGGAAAGACCGTGTCGAAATACTTAAAAATATAAATTTAAAAATTGAAGAAGGAGAGTTTGTCGCTATTGTAGGATTTTCAGGAAGTGGTAAAACTACGCTGATAAAAATGCTTGCAGGGTTAGAATTTCCAGATGAAGGAGAAGTTTTATATAAAGGAGAACCTATTACGGGTCCAAGTCACGAAAGAGGATTGATCTTTCAGAATTATTCATTACTACCTTGGTTAAATGTTCGAAGCAATGTCGGGATGGCAGTAAAAGAACGTTTTAAAGATTGGTCAAAAGATAAATTAAAAAAGCGTGTTGAGGATTATGTAGGAATGGTAGGATTGTCGCATGCGATAAATAAATTACCAAAAGCACTTTCAGGAGGTATGCGTCAGCGTGTATCTGTAACTAGAGCTTTGTCTATGAGTCCAGATGTAATTTTGATGGACGAACCTTTGAGTGCATTAGATGCATTAACTCGTGGTACACTACAGGATGAAATATTAAGTATTTGGGGTAAAGATAAGCGTACAGCTTTGCTAATCACCAACGATGTTGATGAGGGTATTTATATGGCAGATCGTATTATTCCATTGCGTCCAGGACCAAAAGCAACTTTAGGTCCTGTCTTTGATGTAAATATTGACCGACCAAGAGATAAAACGGCATTAAATAGCGATGATAATTTTAAGAAATTAAGAAATTCTATTACTGCTTATTTAATTAAAATTGGTGAAGAAAGAGCAAAAGATATAACTAAGGAATATCATTTGCCCGAATTGAAGCCTATATTGAAGTCTAAATTGTTCCAAGGAACAAGAGTGTAAACCATAAAAGGGAGTTCAATAAAATAGAAATAGAATGTTATTCTATTGACATAAAGAAATTATATATGGAAACTACCATAAAACAAAATAAAGTGGATAACGGATTGTTCAGTAATGACATCATGTTAGACATTAATAAAGTCACTAAAATTTACCCAACTCCGAAAGGCGACTATGTAGTTTTAGATGATTTAGATTTAAAAGTCAAAAAAGAAGAATTTATATCAATTATTGGGCATTCAGGATGTGGTAAATCTACATTACTTACCATGATTGCAGGTTTAAACGAAATTTCTAGAGGTACTATTGTTGCCGATAATCAAACGGTAAAAGGGGCAGGCCCAGATAGAGCTGTAATTTTTCAGTCTCCAAGTTTATTGCCATGGTTGTCTGCTTATGATAATGTTATGCTTGGTGTAAAGCAAGTATTTGCACATGGAACAAAAAAAGATCGTGACGATATTGTAAAATATTATTTGGCTAAAGTAGGATTGGAAGATTCTATGTTTAAAACAGCTAAAGATCTTTCACAAGGGATGCAACAACGTGTTGGTATTGCACGTGCATTTGCATTGAAGCCTAAAGTTCTTTTATTAGACGAACCTTTTGGAATGTTAGATTCATTAACAAGAGGGGAGTTACAAGATGTATTAGTTGAGGTTTGGAATCAAGAAAAGATTACTGCAGTAATGATTACTCATGATGTTGATGAATCGATTTTATTAGCAGACCGTGTAATTATGATGACTTCTGGGCCTAGAGCAAAAGTAGGAGATATTCTAGAAATTGATTTTGAAAGACCACGAAATAGAGCTGAATTAATAGAGCACCCAGATTATTACAAATACAGAGAGCATTTAATTAATTTCTTAGAACATTAAATTAAATGTTTTTATAGAGCATATCCTCGCAGTCATGTTATTTTGATATCCTTTTTCATAATAAAGAGTTTAGTGTTATGACTTGCGAGGATTGTTTTATAACATGCGCTGATTTTTTAAGTTTTTTTTATTAGTAAAGCAATCTAAATATATTTAGGTTGCTTTATCTTTTCTCAGAAATAAGCTTTTTACTCGATTTATACTAATTAAGTTTTAAAAACGATATTTTAAAATGATATGCTATTTTCTATGTACAAGGCGCTAAATTTTTGTGCAGCCCAAACTATGGAAACATTTTGTAACGCAGTAATTGGGAAAATAGGGCTTACTTTTATGGCGCTTTTAATGTTTATTGGTGTTAGGTACTAGAACTTCGTTATGATGGTCAATCTCAATGAAATCTTTGCTGTCTTAGTTTAATAGCATAGCAACGTTTAAAGGAAGAGCACAACGTTGATTTTAAAGAGATTTCAATACAGAATAGATTTTCTATTGTTAAATCATGTTGAATAAAAGAAAAGAGCTATCAATAGCTGAAAAGCACAAAATAGAAGATAGGTAAAGTTTATTTACTAGCTTAAAATGGAATTGAAGCTATATTTTAAATCTCACTATTGTGAGCGAAAGTATCCGTTTTACTGAAAAATAAAATTCAAGAAAACACCTGTAGTAGCTAGTTTTTCTATAGGTCGAGTATAATTGCTTTGAGGGTCTGCATCGGGAACAACTTCATCCGTAAGACTCCAAATACCTCTTATGGTTGGTGTGAATTTGAAATAAGGTAAAAAGAAATCAATACCAAATCCTAGTTCATAATTTAATGAATTCGTTTTTGTCCGGAATTGCCCAGCAGAATTATCATCGGGATTATCTTCATTACTCGATAAGTTGATCATTGTAGATACCCCAGCAGTGATAAAAGGTTTGAAGTTATTTAAACGCTTTGTCGAAAACTTAACTAGTAGAGGGATGTATACAGCAGTAGTTTTAATGTCTCTAGTGTTGTCATTAGAACTACCTACAATATTTGGAAAAAATAATTGACGATCATTAAAAATCACCCCAGGTTCAGTTCTTAAGTCTAAGTGGTCATTGATACGAAGGTTTCCAATTAAACCTACATTGAAACCAACAGTTTTAGTAATTTCAATATCTTGATTTTCTGGTCTAAATTCAGCGCGTTCTTGTATATAATCTATATTATAATCAAGACCATTTAAACCTAGATAATATCCCCATCGATATTTCTTTTTATCGTGATTTTGTCTGTTTTGAACTTTATCTTTCGAAAATAAATTGAATACTCCTTGTGCATTGATCTGTGAAGAAAAAGCGCAAAATAAGATTATAAAAAACAGTTTTTTCACCATGTTTATTTACTTGAGGTATATATAGTAGCTACTCCTAATGTTTGAGGTTTATCTACCACATTTATAAACCCAATTTTACGTAAAATATTGTTAAACTCCTCACCGTATGGAAAAACAGCTGCACTTTTACTTAAATAAGAGTATGCAACCTTATCTTTTGAGAAAAGTTTACCTATAAGCGGTAAAAAAACATTACAATAGAAGTGGTACCCTTGTTTAAAAGGAAATTTAGTAGGAACAGAGGTTTCTAATACGGTAAAAATACCTCCAGGCTTTAGAACTCTCAGTATTTCGGATAAGCCTTGTTCTAGGTTTTCAAAATTTCGAACTCCAAAGGAAACTGTAATTGCGTCGAAATAATTATCTGCATAATCAATGCTTTCACCATCACCTAAAACCATCTTTATTTTTGAGTCTAAAGATTTTTCTAAGATTTTTTTTCTTCCGACCTCTAACATTCCGCTAGAAATGTCTAAGCCAATAATTTCTTCAGCACCTGTTTTTACTAGATTTATAGCAAGATCACCAGTTCCTGTAGCTACATCAAGTATTTTATTAGGATTGGTTTCTTTAACCAACGCTACCACTTTTTCTCTCCATTTTATATCGATACCTAAGGATATAACTCGGTTCAATTCATCATAGCTTCCCGAGATATTATCAAACATTTCGGTTACTTGTTGTTTTTTAGAATCGTTAGAATCTTGATAAGGTGTTACTTTTTTCTGCATAGATTAAAGCTTTGCGCAAATATAGGGGTTTGATGTTATAGGGAATAATAAAATAGACCTGTACAAGCGTTATAATTTATGCATACATTTGTACAGCGCTTAAAGCGATTTCTTCTTGATGCTTTAAGCCACTTCTCGATACTATTAATATTGTATTGAGAGTTTTAAAAAATATAAAATGAAGATAATTATTGCCGGAGCAGGGGAGGTAGGTTTTCACCTAGCAAAACTATTGTCCTACGAATCGCAAGATATCACGCTTATAGATACCAATACAGAATCTCTTTCTTATGCAGAGAATCATCTAGATATAAGAGCTATTAAAGGAGATGCTACATCTATTAGTGTTCTACAAAAAGCTAAAGTTGAAACAGCTGACCTTATTATTTCTGTTACAGGTTATGAATCTGCAAATATTACAATTTGTGTATTAGCGAATGAATTAGGAGTAAAACAATCGATCGCTAGAATTTCAAATACAGAATACATAAGTAATAATGGAATAGTTGGTTTTAAAAAGTTTGGAATCGATGAATTGATTTCACCAGAGTTACTTGCTGCAAATGAAATCAGTTTGTTATTAAACCAATCTGCATTTACAGAAACGTATCAATTTGAAGATGGAGCCTTAATTATGGTAGGTACCACGCTTACGGAAAATGCATCTTTTATTGGTAAAACGGTTCAAGAAGCAGCTAAGCTAGTACCAGATCTAATGTTTATGCCTTTAGCAATACAAAGGGAGAGTACTTCTTTTACAATAATCCCGAGAGGTAATACGCTTTTCAAGGCAGGTGATCAAGTGTATTTTATTACAACAGCAGAAGGAGTGGAGCCACTTCGTAAGTCTATAGGGAAAGAGAAGGAAAAGATAAAAGATGTTATGATTCTCGGTGGTAGTAAAATAGGTTTCAATACAGCTAAAGACTTATGCGAGAAGAAATTTGATATAAAATTGATCGAACGAAAAGACGATAGAGCTTTTGATTTGGCGGATAGTTTACCAAAAGCTTTGGTTATTAAAGGAGATGGTAGAAATGTAGAATTACTTGAAGAAGAAAATTTGCATGATATGGATGCCTTTATTGCTGTAACAGGAAATTCGGA
Source organism: uncultured Aquimarina sp. (assembly GCA_947499005.1). GTDB lineage: Bacteria > Bacteroidota > Bacteroidia > Flavobacteriales > Flavobacteriaceae > Aquimarina. Next base: position 92,644 of record CANMML010000008.1, on the reverse strand, counting down.
AACTAATATAATTTCTTGTTTAGTAGCTAAATCTAAGGGTGTTAAGAAAACAATAGCCTTAGTTGAAAATATAGATTATTTTCAATTATCACATTCAATAGGTGTAGATACTTTGATTAATAAAAAGTTATTAGCGGCTAATAGTATTTTTAGATATATCCGTAGAGGAGAGGTATTGGCTATGACCAAGCTAACTAATATGAATGCCGAATTATTGGAATTTCAGGTTAAAGAGAAAACAAAAGTTGTTAATTCTAAAATCAAGGATATTGACTTCCCTCGTAATGCAGTTGTAGCTGGTGTGGTAAGAGATGGAAGAGGGTTAATTCCTTTAGGAGATTTTGTGATTCAAAAGGAGGATAAAGTCGTTATTTGTTGCTTACCTAAAGCGATTGTTCAAGTTGAAAAATTATTTGCCTAATGCCTAAGCTGAATTATAAAATTATATTTCACATTTTAGGGCTACTACTTCTTTGCAATGGAGCTTTTATGTTCATTGCTACAGTATTTAGTTTTGCTTATAATGATGGAGTAGGAATAGAAATGTCATTATCTGCTTTGTTAACGATGTTTTTAGGTTTGATTTTTATGTTTCAAACTAAAGATCATGTAAAGAAAGATTTAGGAAAGCGAGAAGGGTACATTGTAGTAACCTTTGGATGGATATTTATGTCTCTTAGTGGTACTTTGCCCTATGTCTTTACAGGATCCATCCCTGATTTTACAAATGCTTTTTTTGAAACGATTTCGGGGTATACCACGACAGGAGCTTCTATTTTAGATGATATAGAAAGTATGCCAAAAGGCGTACTTATCTGGAGAAGTTTAACTCATTGGATTGGCGGAATGGGAATTATAGTTTTAGCTATTGCCATTTTACCTCTTTTAGGAGTTGGGGGAATGCAGTTGTTTGCTGCAGAAGCACCTGGTCCTAGTGCAGATAAGTTACATCCTAGGATTACAGATACAGCGAAGCGTTTGTGGTTGATCTATGTAGGGTATACAATATTGGAGACTATCTTGTTAAGAATAGCAGGGATGAGTTTCTTTGATGCCTTAAATCATGCGATGAGTACTTTGTCAACGGGAGGCTTTTCTACTAAAAATGCTAGTGTGGCACATTGGAATGATAACCCTTGGATACAATGGATCATAATAGTGTTTATGTTTTTGGCAGGAGCAAATTTTGTGTTAAGTTATTTTCTGTTTAAAGGTAAGCTACGAAGAATATGGGAAGATGAAGAGTTTCGTTATTATGCGAGGTATATTTTAGGATTTACAATCATGGTAGGTTTAATTGTGTATTACCAAGCAGATGTTTCAAAATCTTCTATTGATCATCCAATGGTGTGGGGAGAATTTGAAAGTGCTTTTCGACATGCTATTTTTCAAATTTTGGCTGTAGTTACTACGACTGGTTTCGTATCGGCAGATTATACGATGTGGACACCATTTTTGACAATTTTCTTCTTTGGATTAATGTTTTCAGGTGGATCGGCAGGATCTACATCTGGGGGTATTAAAATTGTAAGGCATATTATAACTATTAAAAATGGTTTTTTAGAATTTAGAAGATCTTTACATCCCAATGCTATTTTACCAGTTAGGTATAATGATAAGGCCGTGAATAAAGAGATTGCATATACTATCCTAGGCTTTTTTATTCTATACTTTTTATCTTTTATTATTGGAGCTTTGGTTTTAGGAATGTTAGGATTAGATTTTGAATCTGCAATTGGAGGAGCTGCAACTTCTTTAGGGAATGTTGGCCCAGCTTTTGGTCAATTAAGTCCAGTTAATAACTTCAATTCTTTGCCAGAATTGGCAAAATGGTGGTGTTCTTTCCTAATGCTTATTGGTCGTTTAGAATTATTTACAGTGCTTATTCTGTTAACACCTTTTTTCTGGAGGAAACGTTAAAGTTTAAAAAAAGCTTTTTAGATATAGACATAAGTCTTAAATTTGAAGACAAATGTCTATCTTATGTGTGCGAAGAAAACTAAAAAGTATGATATAGATACTTTAGAAAGCAATTTAGCAATAAATATTGCTGAACCTGCAGCAGAATACGGTAGTTTCTTTGATAATAAAATGCTTGTTATTCATTCAATTCGAAAAGGGTTTACTTACGATGCTTTTAGTAAGGTAAAGGAATCAACTCCTTTTTCTGATAATGATTGGGCAGAGTATTTAAATTTATCTCTTAAAACGTTACAACGTCATAAAAAAGATGAAGACTTTCGTTTTAAACCTATACATACAGAGAAAATCATAGAACTGGCAGAGGTAACTCAACTAGGAGCTAGTGTTTTTGGTGATCCTCAGCTTTTTTATAAATGGCTGCAAATCCCTTCTATGGCATTAGGTAATATGAAACCAGCAGAGTTATTAAAAGATTCTTATGGCAAGGAAATGGTTATGGCAGAGCTTAATAGAATAGAATATGGAATTTTTGCCTAAATGAAAGTCTTTAGATTATCCAAAAGGAAATATTCAGATAGTTTAAGTGGTAAAGGTGCTGCGAAATATGGAAATCGATGGAATTCGAAAGGTGTTGAAATCATTTATACTTCAGCAAGTCGAGCTTTAGCAATGGCCGAAGTTATAGTACATCTCCCTTTATTTTTGTTGCCTAAGGATTATGTAATTATGACTATCGAGATACCAGATAATTTACCTATTTCTACAATAGAACCAGAAGATATACCTGATATCTGGAATAAATATCCAAATTCTAAAATCACTCAAAGAATAGGAGATCAATTTATTCAAGAGAATAAATATCCTATATTAAGAGTTCCTTCAGCGGTTGTTAAAGGGGATTTCAATTATCTTTTTAATCCCTATCATGAATCTTTTAAAAAGATTAAAATAAAGGAAGTTTCCGAATTTCGATTTGACAGTAGATTATTTAAGTCTTAATTAATCTTTTTGCTCTTTGTTGAAATAGACTAAGTAGTAATACATTTGTTTTTCTTCATCCCATCCTTTTTCGACAAATTTTTCAGCAGATTCGGGATTTATAAAGTCCATTTTTATTTGAACATTTGTATCTAGATTAATAACATTTTTAATTTTTTTCCTAGCAGCACTTACAGCTGTATTAGCTATTGGAAATTCAGTTAGATCTTCAATTTGATATTTAGGAGCCTTTTCAACTTTGTAATGCTTGAATTCAGGAATAAGCTCAGGGTTTTCAATGACTTCATTTAAAAACGCGCTCTCTTCAAAATTGTCATTTTTGGCAAAGTGATTTACTGCACGATTCATAAACATAACTTCTTCCTTTTTGTCTTCAGCAGGAAGAATAACGTCTTTAGCAAAATCTTGACAGAATTTGATGTATTTTTTTGTGTGGAAATTACTATCCGCAAAAGGGGCAACTCCTAAAAAGTGTTCAAGCCAATATTTAGTGTCGTATTTATTAGAATCTACAGTTAATAATTTGAATCCTTCTTCTTTTTCTACATTAAATATAATACAACCTTTGTCTAATTTGTTTAAAGAAACTCCTTGCTGTAGTAATAACTCTAAATTTTCACTGCTTTCTGAAAATTGAAGAAAGTCATGTTTTAATTCAGACTTAAAAATACCAACTGCGGATACTTTTTGGTTGTCAAGTGTACAATTTTCTAAATAGGTTATATATAATTCTCCGCTTTTAATATGCGGGTGTTGAGATTGGTCGTATAATAAGTTTCCAATTTTTTTTGAAAACTCATGAGTATTGGAGGGGTTTTCAAAAATATCAGAGATAATCTGAAATAATGGATGAAACTCTAAGTTAGAATCATGAATGAATTGATAATAATTTTCTTCTTTTTCTCGAAATGGTTTAAAGAAATACTCTTTCAATAATGCATTTAACTCATCATCTAATTGATAAGGAGTATTAGACAAAAAAAGGTTTTCATTCCTGCTTTTATTACCAACTCTGTGAACTGATAAAGATTCTATTTGTGTACTATATAGGTTTACCATTTTTTTGCAATAGGCTTTAAGCTATAGGCTCTAAGCCATTTTTATGTTAAGAAAATAATAGCCTATGGCTTACAGCTTAAGGCTTATAGCAAACGACAATGTCGTTTTTAATTCCAATGTTCATCAAATCCCATATCATTATAGTCATCGATGTTAAGGTCGTCTCCAAATTCATTTCCGAATTCGTTATCTAAGGTATCACTATCAGATTCAAAACTACGCTCGGGAGGACTTTCTGGTAATTCTCCATGAGCATACATAAGATTTGGGTAATCTACAGTACCATCAGGAGCAGCAATATCAGCTAGTTCTACCATAAAAGTCCACATACTCAAGAAATCATAGATATAAATCATTCGAGTCTGATTTTTATTCACTACATTTTCTAAAAGTGTTTCATTCATTAAGCGAACTGGGCTATTGCCGTCACTCATATCAAATAAGGAGATTTCTTCTCCTTGTTCCCATTGGTCATTACTAATATAGAATGAAGCCATTTCAGTCCCATCAAAACCAAAGGATTGTGTAATGCAATCATGGAATTCTTCTAAAGAAGTATTTTGCTTGATTTCAATATCACGAAAAACATCTTCTTCAGTGTCTAGTATAACTCGAAATCTATAGATCATAGCCGAAATATTTGTGGAGAACAAAGATACAATACCTTTTTATATAGTGTTTATCGTTTTCGATTTTGATAACAATAAAACGATATAAAATTGCATACTAAATAATAAACTTCCTAATAGTAAATGTATAGGTTGAGATAAGAAAGGGAAATCTAAATAATATAGTATTATACCCGTTAAAATTTCTAAGCCTAATAAAATTCCAATCCATTTTATGATTCCATAACGTTTGAAATTTTGCTTGAAACGATAGAGCCAAAAAACATTTATTAAAAGTATAATTATGGAGAATGATCGATGTATATAGAAAATTGCAGGTGGACTTGACAACCAATCTTTTTGAGTTCTATAATCAAAATGCGACATTTGAAGGTCAACATATTGTCGTACCTGTGTTCCAATGATAACCTGAATTAGTGTAAAGAGAATCACACCAATACCTATTTTAAAAAGAAAAGAATCATTAAGGGCTCCTTTCTTTTTATTTTCAAGACTTTTTAACCACAATAAAAAGGCAACAATAAAAAAGACAAAGAGGACGTGAAGTGTTATGCGAAGTGGCTGTAGATTGGTATCTACTACTATTTTTCCTAACCAAGCTTCAAAGCCAACACTAAATAAGGTCGCTATTGATAAGAAGAAAAAACTTTTGTTTTCCTTAAATAAGAATAAGCTTGTGAAAACTAAAATAAGGATAGGGATACCAAAGAGTACTGTAGCTAAACGATTTATATATTCAACCCAAGTGTGAATTGGATTGAAAATTGCATAATCATGTTTTATGTATGCTTCCCAGTTATTATTGTTGTAGACAAGTCCCGTTCTAAAATCGTTTTTGACGACCTGTAATGCTTCTTTACGAATAATTACCTGTCCTTTTTCATATTCATGATTGGGTTGCCATTCTAGTTGTGAGCTTTCAGTTGGTGGAATCATATAACCAAAACACTTAGGCCAATCGGGACATCCCATGCCAGAACCTGTCATACGAACTACAGCACCTGCAATGATGACGATGTAGACTAATATGATCGATGCATTAAGCGCAATTTTGAATATTTTTTTCATAGAAAGCCTAATAAGAAGTAACGGAATAATATATCATAAAGTTAAACACCTTTCTTTAAACCCAGTGCTTTTCCTTTTGTTAACATAAATGTAAATGCGGCATCAAATTCATTAGGTATTTCGCCCTCAAGAATGGCTTCTTTTATGGCATCTTTAATAATTCCAATTTCTTTACAGGGGGTTAAGTCGAAAGTTTTCATAATTAATTCGCCACTAACAGGAGGTTGAAAATTTCGAATATGGTCACGCTCTTCTACATCAACCATTTTCTGGCGAACAATTTTGAAATTGTTATGGTATTTTTTGAAGCGCTTAGGGTTTTTAGTTGTAATGTCTGCTTCACATAACATCATAAGGTCATCAATGTGATCACCAGCATCGAATACTAATCTCCTAACTGCAGAATCTGTTACATTAGAAGCAATAACAATGGGGCGGGAGCTCATTAATACCATTTTTTGGACAAATTTCATTTTATCATTTAAAGGCATTTTTAATCTTTTAAAAAGCTTGAACACCATTTTAGACCCCACAAACTCATGGCCATGAAACGTCCACCCTACCTTTTTACTAAATTTTTTAGTAGGCGCTTTTCCTATATCGTGCAATAATGCAGCCCATCGTAACCAAACATTATCGGTGTGAACAGAGATATTATCAACCACTTCTAATGTGTGATAGAAATTATCTTTATGTCGTTGTCCTTCAACTTCATCAATACCTTTTAATGCTGTTAGTTCGGGTAAAATATATTCCAACAACCCAGTTTTTTCTAATAGTAGAAAACCTATTGATGGAATTGGTGCTGATAAAATTTTATTTAGCTCTTCTACAATACGCTCTTTAGTAATGATTTTAATGCGATCCTTGTGTTCTGATATTGCATTAAGAGATTGTTTTTCGATTTTAAAATTCAATTGTGTGGCAAATCGAATCGCTCTCATCATTCGCAAAGGATCATCACTATAAGTAATGCCAGGCTCTAAAGGAGTGCGGATAATTTTGTTGTCTAAATCCTTCAACCCATTAAAAGGGTCTAACAGATCACCGAAAGTTTCCGTATTTAATGATAATGCAAAAGCATTAATGGTAAAATCTCGCCGATCTTGATCGTCTTTCAAACTGCCGTTTTCTACAATTGGGTTACGGCTATTTTCATTGTAGGATTCTTTGCGTGCTCCAACGAATTCTATTTCAATATCTTTAAAACGTAGCATGGCTGTACCATAGGTTTTAAAAACTTTCACCTTAGGTTTATGAGGAAGTAATTGTGCTACTTTTTCTGCTAATTGAATTCCGCTGCCAACGGCAACTACATCAATATCTTTTGCTTCACCGCGTTTCAATAAAAAATCACGAACAAAACCACCAATAACATAAGTGTCCAACTGTAGTTCACTAGCGGCTGTTCTAATGTGTTGAAATATAGGGTGTGTTAATGCGTTTTTGTAATTAGGGTTTGGCATGTACTATAACTTAATGGATTGCAAAGGTACGAGATTGTAAGAGTTGGTCATAATATGTAAAGCAGATATAAAGCTGCATTTTTAATATAATCTATAACTTTGCTGTACGAATGTTATTAACTTCGCTTTTTAAATTCATTTAATGAAAAATTTTAAAAGGTTTTTACAATACGCTTTGCCTTATAAAAGTCTTGCAGGTTTAGGTATTTTATTCAATATATTATATGCTGTCTTTACAACATTATCATATATTATACTAATGCCAATGCTAGATATATTGTTTGGGGAAACTGAAAAAGTTTACATTAAACCATATTATCCAGGAATTAAAAATGCATTTTCTAAAGAATATCTTTCAAATTTACTGAACTATTGGGTTACATTCACTAATGAAACTTTTGGTTTGCAGCGTACATTAGTTTATCTAATAATTGCAGTAATTACAGTTTTTTTACTGAAAAACATTTTTGGATACTTAGGGAAAGTAGCTATTTTCTTTTTGAAGAATAATGTTTTAAGAGATTTAAGGGATGAAATGTACAATAAAATTATCACCTTACCAGTCTTCTTTTATTCTAAAAGAAAAAAAGGAGATATCATTTCTAGGGCTACAGCTGATATTTCGACAGTAAATAGTACCTATTTGGATTTAGTAATTGTCTTTATAAGAGAGCCGTTAAATATTTTTTTCACATTAATAGCTATGTTTAAAGTTAGTTGGGAATTAACTTTAATCATGTTCGGTTTTATTCCTATTTCGGGTTTGCTGATTTCTGTAATCAGTAAGAAAATAAGGCAACAATCGAAAGATATTTTTGATAAAGGAGGTTTTCTTGTGTCTGCTATCGATGAGACTTTATCGGGTTTAAAAATTATTAAAAATTTTAATGCAGAAAATTTCTTTAAAAAAAAGTATGCGATACTGTCTAATGAAGTTAGGTTTTTAGGAAATAAAATGATCGCACGGGAATCTTTAGCTAGTCCATTAAGTGAGTTTTTAGGAGTAGTATCAATTACTTCATTATTATGGTTTGGAGGTAAAATGGTTTTAATAGATCAAGTACTTACTGGAGGGACTTTTATAGGTTTTATAGCAATGGCATACAATATTTTAACTCCAGCTAAAGCAATATCTAAAGCAAATAACTCAATTAAGATTGGGAATTCTGCAGCAGATAGAGTATTAGATATTTTAGATAGTGAAAATTTATTAAAAGATAAAGAAGGAGCTGTTGATATAGAGGGATTTAATAAAGAAATTAAATTAGAGAATATCTCTTTTAAATATAATGAAGATTATGTTTTGAGGGATTTTTCATTAACAATACCAAAAGGGAAAACGATTGCTTTAGTAGGCCAATCCGGAAGTGGTAAATCAACAATTGCAAATTTAATTACTCGTTTATGGGATATTGATGAAGGGAAAATTACTGTTGATGGTATAGATATTAAAGATTTAACAAAAAAATCGTTAAGAGGTTTAATGGGAATCGTTGCTCAAGATTCTACATTATTTAATGATACAATAATAAATAACATTTCTTTAGGTATAGAAAAACCAACGAAAGAATCCATAGAAGCTGCTGCTAAAATAGCTAACGCGCATGGTTTTATTACTGAAATTGATGAAGGATACGAATCTTCTGTTGGAGATGGAGGAAGTCTTTTGTCTGGAGGTCAACAACAAAGAATAGCTATTGCTAGAGCTGTAATGAAAAATCCTCCGATTATGATTTTGGATGAGGCTACTTCTGCATTAGATCCAGAAGCAGAAAAAGAGGTGCAAGTGGCTTTAGAAAACATGATGAAAAATAGAACTTCTATTATTATTGCTCATAGACTTTCTACGATTCAAAATGCAGACTTGATTATTGTTATGAAAAAAGGTGAAATTATAGAACAAGGTACACATCAAGAGCTATTAAAGAAAAACGGCACTTATTCAAATTTAGTTAAGCTTCAAAGTCTAGATATATAGAAAATAAAGCTATTTATTTTTTTTATAGATATAAATATCACGGCTATTAATGTGAGTTTTAATTAATTCTTCATTTGTTATATAGTGTAGGTATTTAGATTTGCTTTTAGAAGATAATATTAAGAAAGCTCCATCGTCTAAGTTGTTATATATAGTTTTAGGTGAAAAATACCCAGGAAAAGTATAACCAATTAATTTAGAATTAATAGATTGGAATTCATTTGTTCCGTAGTAAGCTTTGGATACTCCTTCCTCTAAATACACTTTAGCCTCATTAGGTATAAGCTTCTTTAATGTATTTATATCATTTAATTGATTTAAATGTTTTTTTTCAGCATTAAGAAAATTGGAGTCTGATTTATCGATTAGTCTTCCAAGAGAAATAAGAATCAAAATTGAAAAAAAGTATTTTAATCTTTTGTCTTTTGATAATGAAAATAAATAAGCGAAGCATATTATCAAATAAGGAATAATAAACTGGAAATAGTGGTTGTAAGCAGCAATTAATAAAACACTAAAGGAGGCAAAAGGCAGGCTAATGTAAAATAAAAGAGAGAATTTACTGTCATTTGTCTTATTTGAAACATTCTTTATTAGAAAAGGAATTAGTATCACATAAAGGTTTAAAAAAACAAAATTTTTATAGACTTTGAAACCAAAGTGATCGTTTACACCCGTACCTACCCCTGTTTCAAATTCAACTCCCTTTCCAATTATATGAAGAATAAATTGTTCAAGATTTAATGATTCATGAAGCGAATAGAATATATATAGGCTAATGATAGGTAGGGAAATACCAAGAACGATATATAGAAGTTTTTTTAAAATAGATTTTTCACAGTAAAGGATGTAAATTAAGATTGGTAGAATAATAAAAAGGCCAAGCTGTTTTGCTAAAAAACTTAAACTAATACATACTCCTGATAATATAAAATGTATCGGTAAGTTCTTTTTATTCTTGTATATAAGTTTTAGTGATAATAATTGGAAAAATATACTAATGGGTTCTAGCATTAAGTGTTCCCCATCATGATATAGGCAAACAGCCAAAAAAAAACAGCTAAGTAAAAATGATATAGATTTATTTTCTAAGGTTTTATTTACAATAGAGAATAATATAATACTACAAGTAATGAGTATTAGATAATTTATTGCTAAGTGATGGCTTAAGTTTAAATAATTTTCAAATAAAAAGGGAATTCCTAAAGAGAGTATTGATAACGGTGTGTAAGGAACTGCTATATCTGTAAAGTAGGTTTTTCCAGAATATACATCTCTAGCTACAGCTAAGTAATAACCAGAGTCATAACCTACAAAAGGGAAATTTAAATTTAGAATGATGAATATAGTCGAGTAAACTAAAAAAACAATACCAATAATCTGATAGAATTTATTACTAGTTATTAAGCTATTAAAAGGAGCTTTCATTGCTTTCTATATATTTTTTGATGACTTTTATAATATATTCTACTTCATTTTCTTCTAGGTCTGCATACATAGGAAGTCTAACTAAGCAGTCTGAAAAGCGATCACTATTAGAAAGCTCATCTCCAGTATACAAATCTTTATAATATGGGCTTTTATGTAAAGAGATGTAATGAAAGACACTAAGTATTTGATGCTTTTTTAAAAAAGAAATAAAACTTGCTCTGGACTCTTGATTTTTGAAAATTAAATAATACATATGCGCATTATTCGTAGCATATTCAGGGATTGAAGGAGTGTGAAATAAAGCAGAATTGCATTTTTCAAGAGCTTCACTATATTGATTGTATACTCTTTTCCTTTTGTTTTGCAAATCGTCTAACTTCTCTATTTGAGCCCATAGAAAAGCAGATATTATTTCTGAAGGAAGAAATGAAGAACCCGTATCAATCCACCCGTATTTATTTACTTCGCCTCTAAAAAACTCAGCTCGATTAGTCCCTTTCTCCCATATGATTTCTGCTCTTTTTATTAATGATTTGTCATTAATTACTAACATACCTCCCTCTCCAGAAATTATATTCTTCGTTTCATGGAAAGAGAATGTCGATAAATGACCGAAAGAACCTAAAGGTCTATTTTTATAAAAAGAATCTATGGCTTGAGCAGCATCTTCAATTACATATAAGTTATATTTTTGTGCTATAGTAGTGATCATTTCCATATCACATGATACACCTGCATAATGAACAGGTACAATAGCTTTAGTTTTCTTGGAGATTAGCTTTTCGATTTTTGAAGCATCAATATTTGGGTGGCTTTCATAAGAGTCTGCAAAAATTATTTTAGCTCCTTGTCTAATAAATGCCAAAGCAGTAGATACAAATGTATAACTAGGAATTATTACTTCGTCTCCAGGCTTTATATCACACAAAATAGCAGCCATTTCAAGAGCATCAGTGCACGAAGTAGTTAATAGACATTTTTTAAAACCATACTTTTTCTCAAAAAAGGATTGACACTTTTGTGTAAATAACCCATTTCCCGAAATTTTTCCTGAATTTACAGCCTCATTTATATAGTCTGTTTCTTTTCCTGTTAAACAAGGTTTGTTAAAAGGGATCATTTTTTCCAATAATGACTAATTTTTTGTTCAAAAATACTTTTATATCCTTTAGAATCATAAAAAATACAAGCAGGTTTATTTTCTGATTGAGTAGGTATTTGCAGTTCTGTGATTTTTTGAGAAAAACACCAGTTCTCAACTGATTTTAAAAGTTTATTACCAATTCCTTGTCCTTGAAATTGAGGTAATACTCCCAGTAAACCAATTTTAGTTATATTATCATCTACATCAAAGCTAATAATACCTTTAATTATTTCACTTTCTTCGTAAACCCATAAATCTTTAGCGTTTTTCTTTAATATAGAGTTTTCTATCCATTGATTATACATTCTTTGAAACTCGTCTAAAGAGAAGTTAGGGTCAAGCTTAAAACGACTGTATTTTCCACTTTCATAGGCTATCTTTTGAATTTGTGTTATCGAATGATGTTTTTTTGAAAAGCTCTTAATGTTAGTGCTATCTACTTCAGTATAGTTTAGTATTTGTTTTTGATATACTCTTTTAGTATTGCTAAAACTATTTTTAAATGGCGAAGACAAATTGACAGGGTAATTTCCTGAAACATATATCAAATCAAAATTTTCAGTTTCAAGGTGGATATCTTTGTCGGAATGTAGTAATCCAATTTTTATTTTAAAAAAATTAGAGTCCCATTCGAGGTGTTTTATGCTCATAGCTAGATTTCTTCATCAATTATAAAAATAGGACGATTTTTTACTTGGTCAAATATTTTACCAATGTATATACCACAAACACCAATGCAAGAAATAATTAACCCAGATAAAAACCAAATAGAAATTATTAGAGAACTATAACCTAACACTTTAATTTCTCCTCGGTAAAATTGAATAAGCACAATAATCCCTCCAAGAAAAGAAAGAGAAGATGAATATAAGCCTAACTTAACAAATAATTGTAGTGGTCTATTAGAAAACGATATAACAGTATTAAGAGCTAATTGAATTAAGCTTTTTAAGTTATAGGTTGAATCACCAGAATCTCTTTCAGCGTGTTCTACTTCTATTGCAGTAGTGTTAAATCCAACACTTTTAACAAATAATGGGAAAAACTTAATAGAATCACCCATACTTAAAATGGCCTTTATTACTTTCGAATGATATATGCCAAAATTAGCGACTTCATAGTCATAATCAGTTTTTGTTAAAAACTGATAAAAAAAACTAAAAGCTTTTGATGATAGTCTTTTTAAAAAAGAATCATTTCTAACAACTCTTTTTGCAAGTACTACGTCATATCCTTTTTTAGTTTCGTTGTATAATCGTAATACTTCTTTTGGTTGATCTTGTAAGTCACAATCCATAACTACGACCCATTTTCCAGTAGCTTTAGATAATCCAGCAGTAATTGCAGGGTGCTGTCCAAAATTTCTACTTAGTCTAATTATTTTTAGATGTTTTTTGTCTTCACTAAGTTTCTTTAAGACTGCCCAAGAGCCATCAGGGCTTCTGTCATCCACTAAAATTATTTCATATTGAAGCTTCAATTGATTTAAATTTTCCTCAATTTTAGAAATAAGTTTTGGTAATATGTTTTCAGCTAAATAAACAGGAATAACGATAGATATTTCAGGCTTGAGGCTCATAAATATTATTTGTTTTTAAATAAAACTTATACTTGTAAAAGTAATTAGATTAAAAATAATTCTTGATACTTTTTGTTGAAAGTCCCTTCGGAGTATTCAGAAGAAACCACCTTTTGTACGTTTTGTGAGAACTCATTTAAATAATTAGGATTTTCTATAAATTCAAGTATCGTTTTATTAAAAGCAGCTACAATTTCGGATTCGGGTAATTCATTTGATATCAATATGCCTGTTTTAGATGCTTTAGATATTACTTCGGGAATCTCTCCAACATCAGTTGACAGAGGTACAACTCCATATACCATTGCTTCTAGTATTACCATAGGTAAACCTTCTCTTCTAGAAGTTATAAGTATAAGGTGTGATTTAGCATAAAATTGATTGATCTTACTGTTGTCATAAATTTCTCCAACAAATTCGATATTTTTTAGATAAGAGTATTTTTTCTTGTTAAATCCACCAATAACGATGAAAGCTACATTTTGATTGTTTTTAAAAGAGTTTGCTATTTCTAAAAATAAATGAAACCGTTTTTCTTCACTATCTCTTCCGACAAATAAAATTGTAAATCGACTGTTTTTTTGAATAGTTATATTTTTATTTATAGAACTTACTTTGTTTCTTATGATTTTGATTCGATCTAAAAGATTAATGTCGATTCCACTTTTAGAATATAAATTTTCAAAGTCGGAAAATGTTTTTTTCCCAAGAACCACCCTTTTAGTTAATTTATTTACCTGAGATAATGAATGGACTTCAATCCCATCATCTGCAAATGCATGTATCAAATCGATAGTAGAGATGTGATCTTTTAATAGAGGGACTAATTCATAAAAAAAATATGAATTGCAACCAAAAACTACAGCATTCTTTTTTTTATTGATGCTTAGAGCAAGTACTTTTAAAGTAACCTTTTTTAAGGGGGTTTTTATTAATTTGCCGAGGTAAATAAGTTGAGAAGAGGACTTAAATTGTTTTTTTAAGCCACTATTTTTTGAGCTATTTGTAATGAAACATAAATTTCCTTTTTTAGGGAAAACACTAAGAATATCAATGTGAACTCTTTCTGCACCACCAATATGATAATAAGGAAAAAAGAAGAACTTATCTTTGCTTTTTATAGTATATAAAATTTTAAAAACATTTAATATTGCGATATTGCGTTTTAACTTTTTTGCAATTTTCATGAAGTATCTCTTTTTAGACAAAATTAAAATTCCAAGTTTAATTTATTCGATTTATGAAGAGTTAAATTCTAGTGTAAATTTATTTAGTAAATATTATTAGATGGTTTCTATAATTATACCTTGTTACAATCAAGCTCGTTTTCTCAATGCTACTCTAGGGTCAGTTTTAACTCAAACGTTTGAAGATTGGGAGTGTATCATAGTTAATGATGGGTCTCAGGATAATACTAGAGAAGTAGTGCAGAATTGGACAGAGAAAGATAAAAGATTTAAATATATAGAAAAAGGCAATGGAGGTGTAAGTAGTTCTCGTAATGCCGGATTAGAAGAGGCTAAGGGGGATTTTTATTTGTTTTTAGATGGAGATGATTTAATACACCCTCAGAAATTAGAGTTAAATGTCAAGGAAATGCAAAATGAAGCATTTGATATTGTTTTGAATGATTTCTTACGATTTAAAAAAAACTTGAATCATTTAAAAAGAGCTTTTTGTGATTTAAGCAAGCAAGAGTATACTTTGAAATCAATTATTTTAGGATGGGATTCAGAGTTTACTATTCCTATTCATTGTGCTTTGTTCAGGAAAGAATTATTTAATAATATTAAGTTCGTTGAGCATTTAAAAGCAAAAGAAGATTGGATAATGTGGATTGATGTTTTTAAACAGAACCCGAGGGTGTCTTACATAAATGAAACTTTGTCTTATTATCGAAGGCATAGTTCTAATATGACAAAAGATAATTACCATATGAATACTAACCATGTTAAAGCTACTCATTATATTTTAAAGAATGTCCCAGATAGTTTTCGCGGTAGTTTTATTGATAAAATTATAAATGATAATGCTAGGAATATATATAGTTTAGAGAATCGATTCAAAAAATACAAGAAGATTTCAATAGGGTTAGGTGTTTTTGGGATATTACTGCTAATACTACTTTTAATTACTTTGTTAACATGAGATTAATTACAATCATAACGATAAATTACAATCAAAGTCAATTAATAGAAGCATTTCTTTCGAGTTTAAATGACTTTTTTCCATATGAAAATTTTCGTTTGGAAGTAATTATAGTAGACAATGCATCAAAGACAGAAGATGTGTTGAACTTAGAAAACATTATTGATGAAGCTACGATTGATGTAACTTTAAAGAAAAGTCTCTTGAATTTAGGCTTTGGTGGAGGGAATATGTTTGGAGCACAGTTTGCTACAGGAGATTATTTGGCTTTTGTAAATAGTGACATCGTTTTTCTAGAAGATAACTTTACACCTTTAGTCAATTTCTTGAATAATACGCCAAATGCGGCTGTTTGCACACCACAGCAACTAAATAGAGATGAGAATCCAACTTCAGGGTTTGATTATTTTCAAGGGATTCGAAAAGAACTTTTTGGGAGATCACTATCCGAATTGTTTCTTTCGAAAGAGACGATAAAGCGTAATGACTATCCATATCAAAAAAACTTTCAAGCAGATTTTATTCAGGGTTGTTTTATGTTTTTTGATGCCAAACGATTTGGAGAAGTAGGAGGGTTTGATACTAATATTTTTCTCTATTTCGAAGAAATGGATATTTGTTATCGATTGAGAAAACGAGGGTATACTAGTCATATGGTTCCTAATAGCAAGTTTTTGCATTTACACGGGGCAAGTACTTCAAAGAGTATCCATATTAGAAAAGAGCTTTTGCTATCAAGGTTATACATTTATAGGAAAAACTATTCTTTTGCTAAGTATAAAGTATTACAAACTATTATTGTGATAAAAATGCTTTTCAAGTCACTGTTTAAATGGACAATGTTCCCATTGTTTTATATCGCATTCATGGGAGGACACTTAAAGTATTCCCTTAAACAAAAGCAACAAATGCTATTTTAGAATTTGTTTTAAGTGTATGAATAAATATTTTTTGAAAGATCAATCTTTTTAGGGTTCGATGAGTTAATGATTTCGCCATTCAGTACTTTTTCATAGATATTTAAGTAACCATTCCCCATAATACTTTCGGTGAAATTATCTAAAACATATGCTCTGCATTTTTCAGGAGAAAAAGATTGCTCTTTAATAGCTCGAACAACGTCTTCCATCTTATTACTTAAAAATCCAACTTCAGGAATTATTAACTCGGGCAGAGAACCATAAGGAGTCCCAAAGACGGGAGCCCCAAAATAAAGACTTTCTATTAGTGCTAATCCAAAAGGTTCTTCCCAAAGAACAGGAAAGATCATTCCTTTTGATTGAGATGTAATATTAGATTTATAATCATTGTCGACCATTCCATGGTACTTGATTTTTGGATTAAGCTTGTTTAGAGTGTTGTTTTTTAAATTTTTATAAGCCCATCGATTTCCTCCTAATACATCAAGTTTTTCATTAGCTGCTAGAGCTGTATTTATAGCGCCATTTAAATTTTTTACTTTCCACCAAGACTTCCCCAGGAAATGAAATTGATTTCGTGATCGATTGAGTTCAATTTTTGGGTAATTATCCCAATTAAGACCATTGTAGACAAATACTTTTGATCCATAAATTTCAGCATGCCTTTGGGAAATAAAAACAGTGTTTTTAGGAAGTACAGTTTGTTCGCTTACGTGACCATGTAATGTCACTATGTATTTTTTATTAGTTTCTCTAAATTCACCATGAAAATGAACCAAGTCAGTATCTTCAGGAATCTGTTCATCAATAGATAAACTAGAGTTGTATGTGATTACATCAGCAAAATCACAAGTAGATCCATCTTTAACCAAAAAAGTAATTTTATGTTTTTTAGAAACCAAAAAACGAGCTAAATCCCATAAAATTCTTTCAGCACCTCCATATTTTAAAGCAGGGATGACTACATTTGGTTCGCTTAACACAATATTCATGGGATTTCTTTTTTTGGTTGAAAAGTTATAAAATAGAAGTTTAAAATAGGAAAGTTATTAGGTTTATTTATGAAAACAGCATTGCTTATTTCTACATACAATTGGCCAGAAGCATTAGACTTGGTATTAAAAAGCATATTAAATCAATCTCAAATGCCCGATGAGATTTTGATCGCAGATGATGGATCTACAACAGCTACAAAAGAAGTTATTGATTTATATGGTAACAAATTTAAGATTCCGGTAATACATGTTTGGCAAGAAGATAAAGGCTTTCGTAAATCGGCCATCTTAAATAAAGCAGTTGCAAAATCAACCGCAGACTATATCATTGAAATAGATGGAGATTGTATTCCGAATAAACATTTTATTAAAGACCATATTTTGCTTTCAAAAAAGAACCATTTCTTATATGGATCTAGAGTAAATATTCAAGAGTCATTTTTACCTAAATTATTCAATAAGAAAATAATTGATTTTAATCTATTTAGTGAAGGCATCAAAAAAAGAACGAGAACGCTAAGGGTGCCCTTATTTGCTAAATGGTATAAACCAAGTCCAATTCTTTCTCGAAAATTAAGAGGATGTAATATGTCTTTTTTTAGAGAAGACTTTATTAAAGTAAATGGGTATAATGAGGATTTTGAAGGTTGGGGTAAAGAAGATTCGGAGTTTGCGTTGCGATTATTGAATAGTGGGGTGTTTGGAAAGCGAATACGATACGCAGGAGTTGTCTATCATATATGGCATAAAGAAAAGCCTAAAGATAGATTGGCTGAAAACGAACAGCTACAAACCTTAGTAATGCAAACGAAAGAGATGAGATGTTTAAATGGAATTGATAAGTACCTGTAAGTTTACTTACGTATAACTTTTACAGTACTATCTAATCCGATTTTTATAATAGCCGACGGAATAGCTTTTTTACTATTATTAGGTGCCTTACTAACATAGTCTACCAATTCTATTAGTTTTGGATCGATATCTTTAAATGATTTGGGGGTAGGTTGCCCGCTAAAGTTTGCAGAGGTAGAAACAATAGGTTTTTTAAAATTGCGAAGTAGTTTGCTAATAAATGGATCTCTAGCCACTCGAATTCCTAAAGTGTTGTCAGATGCCACCAAATTTTCAGCAATCCTAATCGGGTTATCGTAGATTATAGTAGTAGGTTTATTGGCATATTTTAAAATATCGTAAGCTACTTCAGGAATTTCTTCTACAAATTGCTGTAACATTTTAAAATCACTAACTATACAGATTAAGTTTTTTTCGTCAGTTCTCTTTTTTAAAGCATTTAACTTATCAATAGCATCGGCATTAGTAGCATCACAACCTAATCCCCAAACGGTGTCAGTTGGGTATAAAATTATATTGCCCCGTTTTAAGTGCTTTATTATTGCTTCTGTTTCTTCCTTTAAATCAATCATTGTAAAAACCTAATTTCTGCAAAGGTAAACGCTACGATACAAGAAATCCTAATCATTTTAAGAAAACTGAATTTATACGAATTGTCAATCGATATAAGAAAGATAATGCGCTCGAAATACCCTAGATTTGTTATTCGATTAAATCTGCTTTTGAAATGGTGAAAAAAGTGATACACGGTAGTTTTAAAAAACATGAAGACAAGCTGATCAGCATTATTAAGAATTTTGATAATGAAGGAGCGGTTTTTGGAAATCAGAATAGAAATACCATTAGAGTAGTTGAGGTTGGAAATCTTAAATTAAATATTAAGTCTTTTAGATCGCCTAAGTTGATCAATAAGATTGCTTATGGATATTTTAGAAAGTCAAAAGCGGAAAGATCGTATAACTATGCAAATAAATTAATACAATTAGAAATTGGCACTCCACAGCCAATAGCATATTTCGAAGAAAAATCGATATTAGGTTTAGGAAAGAGCTTCTATATTAGTGAGCATTTAGATGTAGATTTAACCTACAAAGAACTCGTAGAAAACCCCGATTATCCAGAGCATGAAGTCATTTTGAGAGGCTTTACTAGATTTACACATAGCCTTCATGAAAATGAGGTTTTGTTTAAAGATCATTCTCCTGGAAATACATTGATTCAGAAGAAAGAGGAGGGGTATCATTTTGGATTAGTAGATTTAAATAGAATGGAATTTAAGACGCTTTCTTTTGAAGAAAGAATTCAAAATTTTTCTAGATTGACACCAAAGAAAGAAATGGTCGCTGTGATGAGTGATGAATATGCAAAAATAACTGAGAAGTCTTATGATGAAGTATTTGAAGCCATGTGGGGAGCGACTAGTAGATTTCAAGAGAAATTTTTTCGAAAAAGAAGGCTAAAGCAGAAACTTAAATTCTTTAAGAGAGGAAAATAGATGAAGCCAGAAATATCCGTAATAGTGAGCACTTATAATTCTCCAGCATGGCTAGAGAAGGTGATTGTAGGTTATCAACAACAGTTGTTTAAGAATTTTGAATTGATTATTGCAGATGATGGGTCATCATCGGAAACTGTCGATTTGATTGAAAAATATAAAGAGGTAGCTTTTTTTGAAATAATTCATGTTTGGCATGAAGATAAAGGCTTTCGCAAAACAGAAATTTTAAATAAAGCAATCCTGAAAGCAAGTGCAGCGTATTTGCTTTTTACGGATGGAGATTGTATTCCTCGAAATGATTTTTTGGAAGTTCATGTTGAAGAAAGAGAGCAAGGTTGTTTTCTATCCGGAGGCTATTTTAAATTACCGATGAACATTTCTCAATTAATATCGGTAGAAGATATTATTGCTCAGCATTGTTTCGATATCTCTTGGTTGTTAGAACAGGGATTGAAAACTAGTATCAAGAACTTGAAAATAAGTTCGAAAGGAAAAAGAGCGCAGTTGTTAAACCGTATTACTCCAACAAAACCAACATGGAATGGACATAATGCTTCTGGTTGGAAAAAGGATATACTAGCAGCTAATGGTTTTGACATGCGTATGCAATACGGAGGAGAGGATCGCGAGCTTGGTGAGCGATTATTCAATAGAGGTGTTGTATCAAAACAAATAAGGTATAGCGCTATTTGTGTGCATTTGGATCACAAAAGAGGCTATGTGAAACCAGAAATGATTGAGAAAAATAAAGCGATTCGAAAAGAAACGAAAGATAAAAAACTTCAAGTAACGACTTTCGGAATAGAACAATTAGAGGCTTAGATTGTCCATATAAGGTTCTAATTCCTTTGCTATATGTGAAAAGTCGAACTCCTTGTATAATTCAAGAGCATTTTCTTTAAGTTGCTTAGCATCATTTTTGGCGTAGATTTCAGGTCGAAACTGTTTTAGGTGTATAGACTTGTGTTTTAAGCCATCTTCAAAAAGATTCCAACCTTCCTGCTTGATCCATGGAGAAAAGATGGAAAAAGTAGGTTTATTTAAAGCCTTAGCCATATTAACGGCACCGCCTTCGTTACCAATCAATACATCGCAGTTTGTCATAAGGGCTAAAAACTCTCTCAAACTAGAAGCAAATACATCAAAATATACTTTTTCTTTAGTCTGCGGTAGTGTTAACTGATATATTTCCTCGGCTTCTTCTTTTTGATTGGGGGCATAGTTGAAAAAGACAGCTACATTCCTTTTGGCTATAACATCAATAACTTTAGCCATAGTATTCGCAGGCAAGCTTTTTCTCTTTTCACTTCCCAGAATACCGATCATTACAATTTTTTGAGAAGGAGATAGTTGCAATGGGCTTATGTATTTCCTCTTTGCCGCTTCAGTTTCTTCTTCAGTAATGTATAATTTAGGGGCAATGATATGGTTAGAAAGTTCATTTTCTGGATAGATAAATCGAAGTCTGTTTTCTACAGCAAGTCCAGCATTCGTAATAGATATATCTCTGTTCTTAATAAAATCGGTAAATAGTAATTTAGAATACCATTTTTGTTGTCCAAACTTTTTTTGAGCTCCAGAAAATAATGTAATCAAATAACTCTCAAGTTTATTATAGACGTCATAAACATAATCATAATTCTCGTTTCGAATAGATTGTAAGAATTTGAAAAGACTAATTTTATTGTTTCTGTATTTTGGCTCGAAATCTACAATCTTATCGATATAAGGATTGTGCATTACCATTGCCTTGGTATTGCTGTTGATTAGATAATGGATTGTTGATTCGGGATATTTCTTTTTTAGAGCTTCACAAATAATAGTACTTGTTAGCACATCTCCAATCATCTTTTGTTGAATGACTAGTATTTTCATAATACTAAAGAAATTTCTATAGTTTCTAAGGAAGCAAGATAATTATAATATGTAAGTATCTTTAAGTTGAACGCAGCAGAATTTAGAATATATCTCTATTATTCTTAAGAGGAAGTTTACCGGTTTAAGACCTTGTATTCTTCATAACAATTACTAATCGCATCAAGTATTTGTAGATCGTTGGCTGTTTCTATATAATTTTTAGAATAATTGCAATTCAATAGAATTTCATCAATATCTATTTTTTCTATTCCTGTTAATGCTACTAAGGTCTCTCGGTTTACTTTAGTTAATAAAAGATTACGGATTTGTTCATCTTCTTTTATTTTTCTTAAACGCCTTAGTTCTTTCGATTTTTTGTTGAATAAATTGTAAATCGAAGTGATTGGGTTAAAAATAGCATTTACAGTTTTGGTAAATCCACTAGCCTCTCTACTGCCCCCTTCATATCTTTTATTAAGACCTGTTATGGCATAGGCATTTGCATTAGTGTATACAGGGATGTTTTTTGCGTCAATTTCAATAAAACCGGTTAGTCCGTGAGAAGAGACAACAACTTCTTCAAGAGCTATTCCTAGCTCTGTAAGTTTGATGACAATATTTCCGTATTTAACCCAGTCATTAGTAACTCGGGTTTTAAAAGGCTTGAATCCTAGGTAAGAAAAGTAAAGACTGTCATTGACTGCGGCGTCAATTTCAAACTTTCCATCTTTTTTAGAAATACTTCCCTTGATACTTCCAATGTTGAAAATGTTTACATTTTCTAAAGGAGTATCATCAGCCGCATTTTGAACGATACCTTTAATGGTAACATTTTGTGCAAATGAAAAATGAAGGCTTAAAAAAAATAAAATAGAAAGAATTTGCTTCATGCGCTAAAGGTATCAAATGTAACGACTCTAAAGTATAAGAATCGTTACATTTTTGTCCTTTATTTATAGATCATCTTACAATAAATATCGTAAAAATTATCTTAGAGAGAATAGTCATAGACTAATAACGGTCGCGACGTTTTCTGCGATCACGTCCTCCGCCATTATCATTACTATTTCTAGAACGGTCACCACCTCTGTAATTTCCTCTAGAATTATTTCCGCCTCCTCTAGAAAAACGGCTTCTGTCTCTGTCTCCACCACCGCCACTACGACGTTTTCTGTCTCGACCACCACGGTTTTCAGAAACTTCAATATTTACTTTGCGCTCTTCTAAGAAAACATCTTCAAAGGCAGCTAATACAGCTTCAGCGTGTTCTGATGGAGTGTTGAAGAAAGAAAATCTCTCTTTTACATCAACTCTATTAACAACGTCAGATCCAAGGTTAAGAGTATCCTTAAGTAAGTCTTTTAACGACATCCAATCGAACCCGTCCTTTTCCCCAACATTAATGAAGTAACGAGTGCTACCATCATTACTATCAGGTTCACGATCACCACGCCCATTATCATCCATTGGTTGGATGTCACGCATTTTCTTATAGTAATTATGAAAACGTGTAAATTCGACAGTAACTAGTTTCTTAATCAATTCTTCCTTAGTTAAGTGCTCTAAATGAGAATTAATTTCAGGTAAGTATTGATCAACTTCTTCATTGATTTCTGTTTTTTCAATTTTCTCCGCTAGGTTAAATAACTGAATTTTACAGATTTCTTTTCCAGTAGGAACATTTTTCTTCTCGAAAGTAGTCTTTAAAATACGCTCGATGCTTTTAATTCTTCGAGCATCACTTTTAGTAGTAATTACAACCGAAGTTCCATCCTTACCTGCACGACCTGTACGACCACTACGGTGGTTGTAAGTTTCAATATCGTCAGGTAATTGATAGTTGATTACGTGAGTAATATCGTTTACATCAATTCCACGAGCGGCTACATCTGTAGCTACTAACATTTGGATTTGACGATTACGGAAACTCTTCATTACCAAATCACGTTGATTTTGACTTAAATCTCCATGTATTGCAGCGGCGTTGTAACCGTCTTCAATTAATTTTTCGGCAACAGATTGTGTATCACGTTTAGTTCTACAGAAAATCACAGAAAAAATATTCGGATTAGCATCAGCTAAACGCTTTAAAGCAGGGTAACGATCACGTGCTGTAACCGTATAATACTCATGCTTCACATTTTTATTAGAAGAGTTTTTAGTTCCCACTGTAATTTCTACAGGGTTACTCATAAACTTTTTAGCAATAATCGATACTTCTTTAGGCATGGTAGCCGAAAATAACCAAGTAGATTTTTCATCAGGAGTATGCGAAAGGATCGCTTTGATATCCTCAAAGAATCCCATATTTAGCATCTCATCAGCTTCATCTAATATACAATAGTTAATTTGTGAAATATCAACCATTCCTCTGTTGATCATATCTTGCATACGACCAGGAGTAGCGACAATAATTTGCGCTCCTCTTTTTATCAGTCTCGCTTGGTCGCTAATACTAGCACCACCATAAACGGCAACAGAATTTAAGTTTGGAATGAATTTGCTGTAATTTTTAATTTCAGTGGCAATCTGTAAACACAGTTCTCTTGTAGGAGAAAGGATTAATCCTTGTGTTTTTTTGTTTGTTGGATCGATTTTTTCGATCAGCGGAAACCCAAAAGCGGCAGTTTTACCAGTTCCAGTTTGCGCTAGGGCCACGATATCGGTATCGTTTTCTAGTAGGATTGGGATTGCTTTTTCTTGGACTTCACTAGGGGTTACAAAGCCCATGGCATCCACTGCCTGCAACACGGCTTCTCCTAACCCTAACGTTTGGAATGTACTCATAATGTCAAATAAATAAGCCGCAAAAGTACAACATTAAAATCAATAGTCTTAAGTTTTTAGTTTTTTAGTTTCACGTAAATGTTATAATACAGTCTTATAAAGGATAAATAGAGGCAAGAAGTAACTATTTTTTTACAATTAAATTTACTAAGTATTAATAATTAGATATTTAGGGTTGTGTGGTGTTGTTTGAGATTATGGTCTAGCATAATCAAACCTAGCTAATTTTTTAGGCTTATAATATCCATCTAGACCGACAATACTAGCGATATCGGCTTTTTCTAGATTTAAAAACCCATCTTCTTCAATTAATTCTTCATTTATATGCACTTCTTCGATAGCAGCAACTATTAATAAACAACCATTTTCTGTTATTTCGTAAGTGTTTAAATACTTGCAACCTATTTGAATGGGACTTTCCTCAACAAAAGGAGCAAAGAAGTTGTTTTTGTAAACTTCATTCAACCCTGTGGTGTCAAATTCTGAAATATTAGCAGAGTATTTTGCGGAAGTTTGGTGAGCTTGTTTTATTATACTTGAGGTGATAGCATTGATGCTAAAATAGGATGTACTTAAAATATTTTCATAAGTATGTCTAGCAACAGTATGAGGTCTTAATGTAAAATGAATCATAGCAGGATCACTCCCTAAATGACAAACAGAATTAAAAACGGCCAAATTAGTTTGTTCACTTTCGTTTTTTGTAGCTAAAAGGTTTGCGGGTTTATAGCCAGTTAAACTATTTATTAAATTTATTTTAGTAAAACGTTCGAGGTTTTCAAGGTTTTTTAATGATAAGTGTTTTTTGTTACTCATTTAATATTTTTTGAAAGAAAAATCTGATAAAATTTCATTTTTTTGTTAAATACTTGTTTTTATTCGATAAATAATGTGTTTGATAGTATTTTTATCAACCCAAAAATTACATTTAAAATAACTATGAAACGATTAATTGTAACATTTTTAACGCTTGCTCTCTCAATTTCAACGTATGCACTTGGCGAATTAGAAAATTTTGGTAGCATAACATATGGAGAAGCGACTAACATTTCGGGAATGCAACGTATGCTTTCTCAGCGAATAACAAAAGTATATTTGTTAAAATTAAATGGAGCTTCGGGAGCTTCTTTTGAAAAAGAATATAAATCTAGTCTAGAGTTATTCAATAAGAACTTTATAAAACTATCTGAAAACTCTAAAGAATCATCAGAAAATGTAAAGGCTGCAATAAAGGCAGAAGAAGCTGCTTGGCAAGAATACATGCAAGTAGTAATTTTCAAGAAAGAAAAGAATGTAAATACAATTTTGGCAGCATCAAATAATTTGTTGAAAAAGTGTCATGCTCTTGTGCTTGCAATAGAAAGTCAAGGAAGCAAGGATGGAGGTAATTCTGAAAAAATAAACACTGTAAATGTATCAGGTAAACAACGTATGTTGTCTCAGCGATTAGGTGAGTACTATGCTGCTATTCGTTTAGTAAAAAGTCAGGGAGGAGATACTACTGGTTTGGAAAGCGAATTGAAAAAAGTTTTTGAGGAAGTAAATACTTCTTACCAAAAACTATCGACTAGTGGTTTGAATACTGCGGGTATTAATGCTAAATTTTCAGATGTAAAATCTAAGATCGATTATATGGGAACAGAGAAAGAAAAGTTTTTTTCTAATAGTCTATCGATTAACAAGATTTCTGAGTTTAGTAATTCATTGACTTTTTTGTATAATGAAATTACAGGGAAATATGCAGGATTGTAAGCCGATTAACTAAGAGGGCTTAACTTTCTGTTGCACAATTTAAATAAAAGACCTTTGATCCTATCAAGGGTCTTTTTTGATTAAATATTATGATATTGTTAAGTGCTTTACTCCAAATTATACTTAATTTCGGCGATCTTCATCCTTTTTCCGTATATTAAAATATTAATATCATCGCATGAAACAACAGAATATAGCAATTGTTGGTAGTGGTTTAGTCGGCTCGCTATGGGCTATTTATTTGAATAAAAGAGGGCATAAAGTCACTGTTTTTGATAGAAGGCCAGATATTCGGAATATTAAATTTAGTGGTCGCTCGATAAATTTGGCTATGTCTGTTCGTGGATGGAATGCTTTGGAAGGAGCAGGAATCAAAGAAGGAGTAGAGGAGCTAGGTATTCCTATGTATCATCGCCATATCCATATTGTTGGAAAAGATGATTATATACAGCCTTACGGAAAAGAGGAAGAAGCAATCTATAGTATTTCGCGAGGTATTCTTAACCGTCGTATGATTGACATCGCCGAGAAATTTGGCTCGGAATTTAGATTCGAAGAAAAGGTTTGGGATGTAGAATTATCAGAAGCTAAATTATTTACAGGAGATTCGGAAAAAGAAGATTGGGAAGGACATCAGTTCGATGTGGTTTTTGGGTGCGATGGTGCATTCTCTAGAGTAAGGCACAAAATGCAACGTCGTAGCCGATTTAATTATTCTCAAGATTTTCTAGATACGGGATATAAAGAATTAACAATCCCTGCAGATGAAAATGGTAATCATGTACTAGAAAAAAATGCATTGCATATTTGGCCTAGAGGGAAATTTATGTTGATTGCGCTACCAAATCTAGATGGAAGCTTTACTTGTACCTTATTTATGCCTCATGATGGTAAAGAAAATGCTTTTGAAGCATTAGATACTAAGGAAAAAGTTTCTGCTTTTTGGGCAATACATTTTCCCGATACGTTAACGATTATGCCAACACTTTTGGAAGACTTTTTTGAGAATCCGACTAGTGCCTTGGTTACGATGAAGTGTTATCCTTGGACGTACTGGAATAAAGTAGCCTTAATCGGAGACTCGGCTCATGCTATAGTGCCTTTTTATGGACAAGGTATGAATGCTGGTTTTGAAGATGTTTTTCAGTTAAATAGAATTATTGATGAAGTAGGAGGGGAAGACTGGCAACCTATTTTCGAAAAATATCAAGAACAACGAAAACCTAATGCCGATGCTATAGCAGAACTTTCGTATCGTAATTTCATGGAAATGAGTTCGAAAACTGCAGATCCAAATTTTATTCTTCGTAAAAAAATAGAAAATAAATTTGCTGAAAAATATCCAAGTTTATGGATGCCCCTATATTCTAGGGTAACTTTTTCAAATAAGCCCTATGCAGAAGCGCTTTTAAGAGGTGATCAGCAGGCTGCTATTATGGATAAGATTATGGAAATGGAAGGGATTCATGAAAATTGGGATAAAGAAGTAGTCATGAGTGCTATAAAAGAAGAAGCCGAATTACTTGGAGACTTTTCTAAGGAGAAAGTGCTTTAATTTAAAGAGGTTTTGCGTATTCATACACCCAAGCTTTGTATTCAGTAGTAGATGTGGTTACAGCAATTTCTTTTCGAATAAATAAACTATTTTCAGGGTCATTAATTAGAAAACCTTCATAGTCGTCCAGAGATTCTAGTAATATATTTGAGTTCTTTGTAATTCGATATAACTCACCTTGCGTTTTGTGAGTCTTCGTAGGGTCAATCTTTATTCCAGGATAAGGCCCAAGATCAATTTTCTTAGCGTATATAAATCCAGTACTTATAAATTGAGTATGTTGTTTTAATAATTGCGAATATTCGTTTTTTTCATTGTGCATTAATGTGCCATAAACAAACAGAAGATTTGTCATTTTTAAAAGGATTGTATAACGATTATTAAGTGAAAGAAATTTAAAAACAATTAAATTTACATTTCGCAAATATAAAATTTGCACTAGTTTCGTGATTCGTAAACCCATTATTTCTATGAAGATCAATGTAAATTCTTTAACGGCTAATATTGTTAGAATATTTGTGTACGCTTTATTATTCTTTTTAATAGCGAAAACTATTGAAATAGATATGGCAAAGCAGTCTTTTAAAGAAAGCTCGGGTACCGAATATTTTCAAGAATTATTAATCTTAGCGGTAGCTTTAATTTCTTATTTCATCGCTTATAAGTTTAAATCTGTACGCTACTTTTTTATAGGTTTGGGTTCGTTTGCTGCAGTATCTTTTGTGAGAGAAATGGATGCATGGTTAGAAGGACATCTTCATGATAAAGGATGGCAAATCATCGCATTGTGTATTCTTATACCAACGATCTATACGTTAATTAAAAACAGAAAGAGTTTTGTAAAACATTTTACAGAAATAAGTGCGACTGCATATTTTAAAATGTTGATTCTTGGAGGTCTAGTATTGCATGTGTTTTCTCGACTTTATGGGCGAAAAGTTATTTGGAAAAGTCTTTTAGGGGAAACTGATTATAGAAGATCTATAAAGGATGCAAGTGAAGAAAGTATTGAACTACTAGGCTATTTGATGATCTTTATAGCTACAGTAGAATTATCATTATACATTTACGATAAAGCAAAAAAATCTCTAGAAAATTAATGCTTAATTGGCATAAGAACCTAAGAATAGTTCTTTTTCACAGGATGTTTTCTTTGAAATTTCGTCATGCTGAATTTATTTCAGCATCCCATAATAAGAAAAGGCTAGTGAGATGCTGAAATAAATTCAGCATGTCACCCAAAAATAGAATTTCTTCAAGGAAAAGTTAAATGAAATTACGCTTCCTCTTTTATGGTTTGAGTAATTCAGGATGCTTGGCTTTAAATCTATTTAATCTAGGAATAGAAATTCGAACGATGTAAGGGTAAGTAGGATTTCTCTTCTCGAAATCTTGATGATAAGCCTCAGCAGGCCAAAATTTTTGAAAAGGCAATACTTCTGTAACCACTTTTTTATTGGCTAATTCTTTTTGAATTTCATTTTTAGTAAACTCAATAATTTCTTTTTCTTGAGCATTTTGATAAAAGACAACCGAACGATATGCCGATCCAAAATCGGGTTTTTGTCCGAATGTCGTAGGATCTTGCGAAGCATAATACACCGTAACTAATTCTTTAAAAGAAATAATATTAGGATCATATTGCACTTCGACCGTTTCTGCATGTCCTGTTTTTCCATAACTAACTTGTCGATAAGTAGGGTTTTTGACATGACCTCCAGCATAACCAGAAATAACCTCTTCAACTCCTTTTACACTTTCATAAATGCCTTCTACACACCAAAAACAGCCACTAGCAAAGTAAGCATTCTTTAATCCATCTTTTCGCTCGGTTTGTATTGGTTCGGCTACAGTATCTTTATTTACTGTAGTAGGCTTGCCATTATTAGAACAAGAATTGGTAGTGCTTGATAAAAAAGCAGTAAGAAGTGTTATAAGGAATAATTTCATAGTCTTAAATCGTATCTATTCAATAAGTACGATTTTTAAGCATATCATTACATAAAAATCAGGGTAATTTTATTTAAACTACTTTTATTAAAGAAATTTCCTTGAAGTTTCGTCATGCTGAATTTATTTCAGCATCCCATAATAAGAAAAAGCTAGTGAGATGCTGAAATAAATTCAGCATGACGCCCTAAAAAGATATGATTTCTTCTAGAAAAAGTAAATAAAATTGCTCTACATAAAAACTACGATAAAAATTATTCTCGAATAAAAATCTTTAAAGCGTCACTTTTCTTGAAAGCATATGCAAGACTTTTATTATAAAAAGACTTCTCTGGTTTATTGTTAAAAAGAGATAGTACTTTAGGAAGTTCTAAATTCCAAGATCCAGATTTTTTTGTTTCACTAGGACGAATAACCGTTACATGTCCATAACTTTCAGAGGTATCAATAACCAAGGCTAGACCTCCGTTTTGAACAAGAGAAACAGCCTTGTCAATATGTCGTTGATTTATAGCTGACCCAAGTGACTTCCAAGCTTTTGTTCTTTTAATGATAGGTTGTATACTATCGTAAATTTCATAGTTACCTAGTTTGTCTTTAAACTCATTTAATCCATAAGTAGTACTTATAAAAGCTGTAATTGCGTTTCTACATTCTTTACGGCTACTGCTATTGGCCTTGCAGTTTATAAACGTATCAATAGTATTTTGTAATTCGGCATCGGTAACTTTTGTCTTTTTAGAAACTTCTTTAGTTGTAAGGGTCTCGGAAGTTGCTTCTGGAGTTTTGTTAGAGATATCTTCTTGTGTAGTTATTTCTTCTACAGTATGACTATTATTTGTTGGTAGTTCTTTTTTAGAACTTTTCGAACAACCTACAATTAGTAATAGTATGATAACAAACTTTAAATTTTTCATAAGTAATTATTTAGACCAGTTTACAAACGAAATTTAAAGCTTTTTTATTTTGGTAACGGATCAATTATATTAATTATTTACTTTACGATACATTTTTCTAAAAGCGAGAGGAGAATATCCTTTGAACTTTTTGAATTGCTGATAGAAAAACGGCAAGCTATCGTACCCGCACTGATATCCAATTTCATTGACTTGTAATTCGGTTTCTACTAAAAGTCGGCTTGCTCGGTTTACACGATATTCATTTAGGAAAATGAAAAAAGGGCGTTTCATGACACGACTAAAAAAACGAGAAAAAGATTGTTCGGTCATGTGTAACTCTTCGGCAACTTCTTTTAATCTAATTTTAGACTGATAATGCTCATTAACATAGTGCTGTACTTTCTGAATACGACTATTGGTGTCATTGGAAAGGTCAAACTTATAGGAAGTTCCAGCTAAAACTTCTGTTTTTTCTATTTTTCCTAGCAAGTCTAATAATTCGAGCAAGTGTACAAATCGATGAACCCCAGTAGCATTTATTACTTTTTGGATTTCAGCAATTATTGATTTAGACACACCTTCAAATAAAATTCCTCTTTGAGCAGTTTTTAATAGTTGTTCTATTTTTCTAAATGAAGGAATTTGATTAAGAAGTTCTTTAGGCCATTGAATTACAAAGCTTTTGGCTGCATCTTCAAGATTAGGGTCGTTTTTCCAGCAATGAGGTAAATTAGGCCCAAGCAGTACTAAATCTCCTTTTTCGTAAGATGAAATATTATTTCCTACATATCGAGTTCCCGAACTTTCTAAGATGTAAGTAAGTTCGTATTCGGGGTGAAAATGCCAAGGAGCATCGAAGTTTTCTTGTGAATACTGAAATGCAACGATTGAAGATTCGTCTTGAGCATCAACTTTTTCAAAAACTGCTTTCATGTTAAAAATGGGGTTTTAATTAAAAGGCCAGAAAATGGGGGGCATTAACTGACCTTTGTAAATGCCTTACATCCTTATTTGATTAATAAGTTTGCGGGCTTTAATACTTCAGTACTATTGCGAAGCTTTGATTTGTCAACTAAAGACTTGCTTTTTATAAATTTAGTTCCAATAACATATGCTTTAGCGTTATTTATACCATCAACAGCTAATAATTCATCTCCTTTGAAATACCATACTGAAAATTTAGTAGCTTCTCCTTCTTCATGTCTTACGATAATTTCATCATGACCTTGAGATAGTCCTACCATTTGTAATTTTATATCATATTGATCAGACCAAAACCATGGAATGGTATCGTATATTGTATCTTTTCCACAAATTGTACGGGCAGTAACCTTAGCTTGATCTACAGCATTTTGAACTGATTCAAGTCGAATATATCGATCATATCTTGGATTATGGTGAAATGAACAATCGCCAATAGCATATACATCTTTAATGGAAGTAGCTGTTGTTTGATCTACTTTTATACCATTTTCAATTTCAGCACCTATAGATGATGCTAATTGACTATTTACCCTAACGCCAACACCAATAATAATAAGATCAGCTTCATATGAAGTGTTGTCAGAACAAATAACCGTATTTGTATTAGCTGTTGCCTTTATTTCAACCACATTTTTAGAGGTAAAAATAGCTACATCATGTTCAGTATGTAATTTTTGAAAAAAATCTGACATTACGGGCGATGTAACTCTTTGTAGAATGCGTTCTTCACGTTCTAAAACAGTAACCGTAGCACCAAGTTTCTTTAAAGAAGCAGCAGTTTCCAAACCAATATAGCCAGCACCAATTACTACTGCACGCTTTGTTGTACTATTATGGATTGCTTTTTTTATATTCAATACATCTTTGGCAGTGCGAAGCGGATATAGGTTTGTAGCGGTATCAATCCCTGGAATAGAAGGAATGATTGGGCTTGCACCTGTGGCGATGACTAAGCTGTCATATTTTTGACTTTCCCCATTTTCTAAAGAAACTACTTTTTGGTTTTTATCGATCGCTGTCACTATTACACCTAGGTGCAAGTTAATACGCTCATTTTCATATGTAGATTTAGCTTTCAGTGCATTTTGCTCGATCGCGTCATCACTTGTTAAATACGCCTTTGATAGGGGAGGACGATGATAGGGTAAAACAGGATCTCCATCAAAAAGATGAATTTCACCTTCCCAGCCTTCTTTGCGTAGTGAAAATGCAAGGTTTACCCCAGCATGACTCGCGCCGATAATTACACAAATTTTATCTTTCATTTTTATTAGTATTGAGTACAAAGTATTAAGTATAAATTCTTAATGTTTAGAAGAAATTATTTCTGTCCTCTTATTATTGATTTAAAAAATCTTAATACTGATTACTGATTACTTTGTACTAAAATTTACTCTTCAACAACTTTTAGAGTAATACCATCTATAGCATCGCTTACTTTTATTTGGCAGCATAGACGACTATATTCACTTACTTCATCTTCTAATTCTAGCATGTCAGCTTCAATTTCACTTGGTTCGCCAACTTTTTCAAAATCATTTTCATTTACATGTACATGACATGTAGCACAAGAGCATACACCACCACAGTCTCCATCGATACCTTTTACTCCGTTTTGTACAGCGAGTTCCATTATAGAGCCAGAAGAAGCTTCTAGTGTAATTTTTTCATTATCAGTTGTTATGAATGTGACTTTTGCCATAAGTATATTTTTAAGGGAATTTGTATTGTTTTTAAGCGTTGAATTTGACTTTTAATTCATGAAATCCAACTTTACGTTTAAATTGATCTAAGTCTTCAATATTATCTTGATGATCTAGAATTTCAATAGTGGTGACTTTATTAACCAAGGTGGTTAGAATAATTTTCATGAGTGTTCTAGCATGTGTTGCTCCCAAACAATTGTGGGTGCTAAAACCAAAACTAACATGTGGATTTAGTCTGCGATCAATGACTATTTCATTAGGGTTTTCAAATGTTTTAGCATCCCTATTTGCTGAAGCCCAACATAGCGAAACTCTAGATTGTGCTTTTACAGCATGTTCGCAAACACTTGTATCTTGAGTCACTACACGTCCCATATGTGTTAATGGAGCAAAATAGCGTATAAGTTCTTCGATAGCACGACCGGTAATTTCAGGTTCATTTTTGATACGCTCTAAAGATTCTGGGTGCTCTGCGAAATAAGCAATAGAATTAGTAATGGTATTAATTACAGTATCTCGACCCCCAGCAAAAGTTAAGATCATTACTCCTTTAACTTCTTCTTTAGTAAGTTTTTTACCATTTATTTCAGAGGCTAATAGTTTCGAGTACAAATCATCAGCAGGACTTAATATAGCTCTATCAATTTCTTTGTCTATATAATCGTATAGGATGTTAGCTTTATCACTGTCTAGAGCACTTTCATCACTTCTAAATACATGAGTTCCCCAATCGATCCAAGTTTTAGCTTCTTCAAAAGGAGTATTTAATAAAATGGTAAGAGCTCTTGATTGAATTACTAAGGCAAATTCTTCAACAATTTCAATAGTATCTTTAGTAAGTGCTTCGTCAATTACCTTTTCGACTATTGCTTCTAGCTTTACTTGATATGCTTCTTCTAAAGGACGTTTGAACCATGGTTCGACAATACTTCTATAGTCCGCATGTTGTGGAGGATCTACTTCGAAAGGAATCTGACGAGTTTCACGAATATGAACTTCAGAAGGCACCACTA
The DNA here is from genome assembly GCA_947499005.1 of uncultured Aquimarina sp. Classification (GTDB taxonomy): domain Bacteria; phylum Bacteroidota; class Bacteroidia; order Flavobacteriales; family Flavobacteriaceae; genus Aquimarina. The sequence continues at coordinate 58,452 of CANMML010000008.1, read as the reverse complement.
TACGGCCTACTTCATCACCACCAGATTGAAATGTACGCCAGTTTTTTGCAGCTTTTCGTACATCTTTTAATCTTAATAGCATCGTTACAGGATCATTTTGATCATTCATTTCACCAAACCCTTTTTCTAATCGAGCTTGTTCAAATGGGTCGGGTAGTGCACTTTTGTTCATTTATAATAAAACCTTTATAGTTGAAATAATAACCTTAATGTGTTTTAAATATCGATAAGGTTTCTTGTATCTTTTACAAAGGTCAGAACAAAATACAGGATTTACATACCTTATTTTGCTTTAAAAATAATGTATTATGTTTTGTTTTGTGTTTTTTTAAATTAAAATATGATTTAATAGATTATTATGTTGATTTCAAGAAACAAAAAAACGGATAAATACATTATAGTATAAATCTAAAGGAAAAGTTGTGGACAAGCACAGTTACCGTCATTTCCACGGAGGTGGAAATCACCTCAGTTAAATATGGTGTTTTCAATTTAAAATAATGATTTACAATTCCTAGTGAAGGAGACTCTACTATATTCTTTTTCAACCCAGATAGCCATTGGGACGTGGAGTGTCGTACAAAGAGAAAACAATACCCCACAAGTTTTTAGCTTGATCCCAAAAAACGTCTTGAGGTTTAAGTTTCAAGACGTTTGGTTATATGTTTTAAAATGAGATGTTTAATATTTGGTGAAATTTAGTTTACCCATGCATTGTAGCATCTTTACTGAAGCTTTTCATAATAGTAGCTTCATAAGCTAATAAGTCTTGCCATTTTTGATCGACTAGAGCACGATCTTCATATTTACGAGCAAAATTTAAGAACATCGTATAATGGTTGGCTTCACTAACCATAAGATCTCTATAGAATTTGGCTAATTCTTGATCTTCTAATTGTTCTGATAATAATTTGAAACGCTCACAACTTCTTGCTTCGATAAGCGCAGCATATAATAATCGGTGTACCAATTGCGTATTTCTACTTCCTCCTTTTGGAAAAAACTTCATTAATTCTGAAACGTAAGCGTCTTTACGGTTGGCTCCCATTTCAAGCCCTTTACTTTGAATTTTATCATGAACCATTTTAAAATGTGCCATTTCCTCTTTAATCAAGGCTTGCATTTCTTCTACAAGTTCGGTGTGTTCGGGGAAATTACTAATTAATGACATGGCAGTGGCAGCAGCCTTTAATTCGCAAAAAGCATGATCCACTAATATTTCTTGGAGATTTTTTTCTACAATATTAACCCATCTTGGGTCTGTTGGTAATTTTAATCCTAACATCATAAATAGTGCTCTAAAGTATCGTTATATAATATGGGTTCATATTATGAACTAAAAGTCTAAATCCAATTTGGCTCTCAATAAATCAATAAGCGGATTGGCTTCCTTTAATTTATCATATTTATCTTGTGGAGTAAATGCATGTTTTTTTGCTACAGTTTCATTTACTTCCTTGTGCAAAGATAGGCTGTAGTTATTTAATTCTTCTCCAAGAAATCTTAATAAAGGTTTTTCTATCGCCTCTATATCATCTACCATAGTTTTGTTAGGTAGTTCGATATGAATAGTGAAATTATCTTTTAAAGAAGGTTTATTCATAGAAAAAAGTGAAGCAATAATGCGTTCTCCTTTTCGTTCCATTCGTTGCCCATAGGTATTCCAAAGTTCTAATAATTGTTCTTCGGTAAATGCTTCTTTTGGCATTTTAGAAGGGTCAATAATTTCTTTTCGAACTACTTTTTTGGCTTCTAAACGTTTTTTATCCTGAATGCTTTTTAAAGATAAAGCAGAGTTTTTAGGGGTATTGATATTGAGCTTTATAGCCGTTGGTTTGGGAGGCTCTTGAGTAGCTGGTGCTTGAGGATTTTCTACAGGTGTAGCGATTGGCTTCTCCTCCTTAGGGGTATTCTCGTTAGGATCAACTGTAGGTGTTGTAGGTGCAGCCGTTTTATAAAAATCGGCGCTTACAATTTTAGCTGAGCCTTTTTTTTTTCTTCGGGAGCTAAAACCGAAGCTAATTGCATTAAGCATAATTCGACCAATAAGCGCTGGTTTTTACTAGCACGATATTGTAGATCACAAGTATTGGCAAGTTCTATAGCTGTAATCAAAAAAGCTTGATTCGCTTTTCCTGCTTGCGTAGCATATTGTTGTTTAATTTCTTGACTTACTTCTAGTAGATCTACGGTTTGAGAAGTTTGACAAACTAATAAATCTCTAAAATGTGAAGCCAATCCTGCAATAAAATGATGCATATCAAATCCTTTAGCTATAATCTCATTTAAAAGAAGCAATAGCTCAGGAATATTACAATCCATTATAAAGTCAGTAGCTTTAAAATAAGTTTCGTAGTCAAGAATATTTAAATTTTCAGCTACAGCTTGACGTGTTAGGTTGTTTCCGCAATAACTGACAACACGATCAAATGTCGAAAGCCCATCACGCATAGCACCATCGGACTTTTGAGCAATCATTTGCAAGGCATCTTCTTCGTAAGTGATGCCTTCTTTTTCACAAATAAACTTTAAATGTTCTCGTACATCAGCAACTGTAATTCTTTTGAAATCAAAAATTTGACAACGAGAGAGTATTGTCGGGATTATCTTATGTTTTTCCGTAGTTGCTAAAATAAAAATAGCATGTTTAGGAGGCTCTTCAAGGGTCTTTAAAAAAGCATTGAATGCACTTGTGGATAACATATGCACCTCATCAATAATAAAGACTTTATATTCTCCGACCTGTGGAGGAAAGCGAACTTGATCCACCAAAGCCCTAATATCTTCAACAGAATTATTAGAAGCAGCATCTAGTTCGAAGATATTAAATGCAAAATCTTCGTCGGGATTTACACCGTCAAGACTATTAATTTTTTTAGCAAGAATACGAGCACAGCTAGTTTTTCCAACTCCACGTGGACCTGTAAAAAGAAGTGCTTGTGCTAAATGGTTGTTATTGATAGCATTTAATAGCGTATTGGTAATCGCTTGTTGCCCCACAACTTCTTCAAAAGTTTGAGGTCTATATTTTCGTGCCGATACAATAAACTGTTCCATAGTGCAGATGCTAAAGTACTCCTAGTAGTTCAAAGTTCAAAGTTTATAGTTCAAAGTTTTTTTACTATAAACTATTAACCAAAAACTATCAACTATTCTATCTTTGTTTCTTTTTTCAGCGAGTCGCCTTATCGTCGCAAACTAGTTTTGAGAAGGAAAGTCTGGACACCATAGCAAAGTATAGCGGGTAACGCCCGTCGTCCCAAATTTAATTTGGGAGAGGACAAGTGCAGCAGAAAGTATGTACAGGTAATGCTGTAGTGAAACCAGGTAAACTCTATACGGTGCAACGTCATGTAAACCGGCATTTGAGGGTATTGCGCCCAAGTCGGAGGGTAGGCGGTTACAGGAATATAGTAATGTATTTCGTAGATAAATGATAAGGGTTTTGGCTAAGGCCAAAATACAGAATCCAGCTTATAGACTCGCTGTTTTTTAAGATCGATTCTCTCCTTATAAAGAAGTTTACTAAATAGAAGGCTACAGAGCAAGACTCATCTTTTGATGGATAATACCCGTTTTCTTAGAAGGATACAATTCTCCAAAAGGTTCGAATCCATGTTTACGATAGAATGAAATAGCGGTTTCTCTTGCAGAGAGTTCGATGCTAACAGCTTTTAATAATTTAGATTTATCAATAAGAGCCTTTAATATTTCGCTACCAATTCCTTGGTTTCTGTAAGTTTGATGAATAGCCATTTGTGAAATAATGGCTATATCAGAATTTAAAGTCAAACGACCCGTTCCTAAAACTGTATTTTTATGAAAACGAACGATATGAATACTATTCTTTTCATCAGCGTCGTTAATTAATTCATTTACATTAGGCATATCCTTAAAAAACGAATCGATACGAATAGCAACAGCCTTTTTGTAAAATTCATCTTTTATATTTATATATTTAAGAATCATTTAATGAATGTTTTAACGAAACGGAGTGCCTGAGACCCAACCTACCATAGAATAACGTGTCCCTTTAGTAATTTTAGTAACTCTATGCATTATAAATGAAGGGAAGATGATGGCTGTTCCTTTATCTCTAGGGGCTTTTACTGTAGTGTTATTAATGCGAAATTCTAAATCGCCACCCTCATAATCATCGGGATCGGAAAGTTGAATGACGATACTTAATTTTCTGTTTGAAGCAGCTCCGATGCCAAAGTCTAAATGCCAATCGAAATGATCATCTATAGTGTATGCTGCCAATTGTAAAGGTTCGAAAAAACCACTAAAATCAAAAGCATAATAACTATTGGCTTCAATTACTTTACTGGTAATTCTTTCAAAAATCCAATTGTTTTGATCGTTAGAAAGTACTGGGGAAACCTTAGATTTTCTTAGCTCGTCTTTATATTGAATATCACCTTCAAGAGCAGCTTGTTCGCTATTTTTTCCATCCCACAATGCTTTTATTTGATCTACTTCATGAGGTAAAAAAGTCATTTGAGCAACTAGATATTCAGTGAAGTTAGGTAACTGATAAGGCTGAAAAGGGAAAATGGACATTAGAATTATTTGAATAATTAATATTCTAAAATACTAGATTTAATAATAAAAAAGGCTGTCAGCTTTCAAACTTTATCATAAAAATAAATTTATGAAAAGCTGATAGCTGACAGCCGATAACTCGTAGTCAAAAGTCGAAATACTTTTAACTAAACATATCTTTTACTTTTTCAAAAAAGGATTTGTCGGACTTTTCTGGGCTTGGAGTAAAATGCGAATCTTCTTTCATGCTTTCGAAGAAGTGCTTTTGTTCTTTAGTAAGCGCCTGAGGTGTCCAAACATTTACATGAACTAGTAAATCTCCAGTTCCATATCCATTAATGCTAGGAATTCCTTTTCCTCTTAAACGAAGAATTTTACCACTTTGAACTCCTTCATCTACTTTAATGCGCACTTTTCCAGATACCGTATCAATTTCTTTAGAAGCACCTAAGACAGCTTCAGAAATACTAATATAAAGGTCATAGTGAAGATTATCTCCTTCGCGTTGTAAGTTTTCATGGTCGAGTTCCTCAATAGCAACTAATAGGTCTCCAGCAATTCCATTACCAGGAGCTTCGTTTCCTTTCCCAGAAACTTTTAATTGCATGCCATCTTGTACTCCAGCAGGAATTTGGATGCTTACTGTTTCCTCGTCAGTTATTAACCCTTGAGCGTCAGCCCCCGATGGTCGATTATCTATTTGTTGACCAGCTCCACCACAAGTATTACAAGGGGCAGCGGTTTGCATACGACCTAAAATCGTATTAGTTATTTTAACAACTTGTCCAGAACCATTACAAGTAGAACAGGTTTTATAGGTAGTACCCTTTGCTTGTTTTTTACGTTTTACTTTAACCTTCTTTTCAACTCCATTAGCAATTTCTTCTAAAGTCAATTTTACACGAATACGAAGGTTACTCCCTTTTACACGTCTAGCGCCTCCACGACTACCACCGCCGAAGCCACCAAAACCACCTCCGCCAAAAATGTCTCCAAATTGGCTAAAGATGTCATCCATATTCATTCCGCCAAAACCACCTCCGGCACCACCATTTTCAAAAGCTTGATGACCATATTGATCGTAACGTGCTTTTTTGTCAGGGTCACTAAGAATCTCATAAGCCTCTGCAGCTTTTTTAAATTTCTCTTCAGCCGTTTTGTCACCTGGGTTTTTATCGGGGTGAAACTGTACTGCCTTTTTTCGGTATGCTTTTTTAATCTCTGCAGCCGAAGCACTTTTGCTTACACCTAATATGTCGTAAAAATCTTCTTTCATTTTGCTTTAATTGTAGCATCGTCATTCTTTTTTAGATCTCTTTCAGCACATTACTGATATTGAGAAACTAAAAGATTCTGATAACAACCAGAATCAGAATAACGAAAATTATTCAATTAATTACCAGTAACTACTTTAGGGTAACGAATCGTTTTTTCTCCTAGTTTGTACCCTTTTTCGATAACATCAATAATCTTTCCTTTCATATCTTCAGAAGGAGCAGGGATTTGAGTGATAGCTTCATGTTTATCAGCATCAAATACATCACCAGCTTCAACAGTAATTAATTCTAAACCTTTAGCCTTTAGCGTCTCTTTTAATTTATTGTGAATTAAATCAACCCCTTGTTTTAAAGCTTCATCCTCAGATTTTTGAATCTCTTTTTGAGCTCTGTCAAAATCATCTAGCACAGGAAGTATAGCTTGTAGTACCTCTTGACCTGCGGTTTTAAATAATTCGATACGTTCTTTCGAAGTACGTTTTTTATAGTTTTCAAACTCTGCAAAAAGCCTTAAAAATTTATCTTTTTCATTTTGTAAAGCTTCTTGAGCCATAGTTAATTCATCTTTTTCCTCAGCAACATCTTCTTTGTTTTCCTTAGCAGTAGTTTCTTCTGCGTTCGTAGTCTCTTCGGTATGCTGATCTTTGATAATCTCTTCTTGTTGTTCTTTAGTGCTCATGTATTTCTTTGATTAAAAAACATTTTGAAAGTTGCAAAAGTACTGCCAAAAGGATATTTGTGTCAAGATGGCAGAATAGTTTGTAAAGCTAGAGTGAAGTGTTAGCTGTAGAGATAAATAATATATTCTCAATTTCTAGAAAAATAATTTATTATTCTTAAATTTTGAAGTTGTTTTTCAATTCAAAAATGGCACTTTAATAATAATTTAAGAGAAACATAAGTTAAAACTTATAATTTTGGTCGAAATTCAAAACTTAAACAAGAACTCATGAAAAAACTTATTTTAAAATCATTTACCGTTGCAGCTGTAGCGTTATCATTAGTAGCATGTAAAAATTCAAAAAAAGCTGAAACATCAGAGGCTAAAGAGGTAGCGGCACCACCAGTTGTTTCGGAAACATATACTGCGGATACTGCAAAAACCTTGATTACTTGGGATGCTAAGAAATTAGTAGGAGGACATCAAGGAACAATCAATGCTTCTAACGGAGCTCTTAACGTTGAAGGAGGTAAAGTAGTTGGAGGTACTTTCTTATTTGATATCGCCTCGATAACAGCAACAGATATCGATGCTTCTAAAGGATTAGAGAAGCTAAATACTCACTTGAAGAACGAAGACTTTTTTGATGTTGCAAAATATCCTAATGCTGGATTCCAAATTACAAGTGTTAAGGAAGTTGCCGGGAAGTCTTTGATAGCTGGTAATTTAACAATAAAAGATGTTAAGAAAAACATTGAATTTCCTGCGACAATCACGGTAGCGAATGGAGTAGCGACTATTAATTCTGAAGAAATTATTATTGACCGTACAGAATTCAATATCAAATATAACTCTGGTAAGTTTGCAGATGCAGCTAAGTTAGGAGACTACTTAATCAAAGATAACGTTGGTATTAAAGTACATGTAGTAGCAAATAAATAATAGCTTACTTACATATACATAGAATTTAGAGCCCGTAATTTGCGGGCTTTTTTTATAGTAAGTTTATAAGGGCTCCTTCAAGATTAGGAAATTTGAATTCAAATCCATGTTGTATTATTTTTCCAGAACAAACTCGTTGACTTGTCAATAATAATGTACTCATTTCCCCAAGAAGTAACTTGATTACAGGAGCTGGGATATTGGGCATAAATACAGGTCTCTTAACGGTTCTTCCGATTAGTTGAATTAATTTTTTTTGAGAAACAGCATTCGGAGCAACTCCATTAAAAATGCCTTCTAAATTATGTTTAGCTGCAAATAAAAATATATTGGCTAGATCTTCTACGTGAATCCAACTTTGCCATTGTTTTCCGTTACCAAATGCGCTGCCCACACACATCTTTACAGGTTGTGCCATTTTAGGTAAAGCACCTCCTTGGGTAGATAGTACTAGGCCAACACGAATTTTACAGACTTTAATATCTAACGAAGAAAAAATATCAATTTCATTTTCCCATTGACGAACTACTTGAGCCAGAAAATCATCACCTTCTTCAAGAGAGGTTTCCATATAATAATTGGTCATTGAATTTGGGTAGATACCAATAGCGCTAGCAGAAACAACTTGCGAAACCTTGTGTGAAATCTTTGATAATGTATCTAATAATAAACGAGAACCTAAAGTTCTACTTTCTAAAATTTCTTCTTTGTAACTCTTTGTCCATTTTTTGGCTACGGTCGCACCCGCTAAATGGATGATTTTATAAACCCCTTCGAATGCAGTTAAGTCTATTTCTCCATTTTTAGGATTCCAATAAAACCCATGAAGATTATCAGAAATCTCTATTTTATTTCTACTAGTGGTAAGATAATGGACTTTTATTCCTTTAGCAAGGCATAACGCTTTGATTACATTTCCTACAAGCCCAGTTGCACCAGTAATTAAATAGGTCATTCTTTTTTGTTAAAATTACAATTATAAGATAAGGCTAAATTCTTTTTAATAAGACTTTATCATTTAGTTTTTTAGATATCTTAGCTCTAATAACGTATTAAAAGGCTATTTATGCTATCATTGTTAATGATTCAAGATACCAATCTGAGTGTAAGGAAAGTAGTTGAGGAGTTGGATAATTCTTTTTTACATAGAATAGTTGATGTTTTTATTTATAAGATAAAAATAGGAAGTCAATTTAGTATTAGCCTTGCAGGTATTTTAGCTATAATTTTAACGTTTTATGTAACGAAACGTATATTAGGGTTTGCTACAAAAACAATATCATCAAGGTTATCGGATGAGCATAAGTTAAAGTTTAGTTCGCTTTTCGTATTTGGGAAGTATGTTATTTACGCTTTTGTTTTTATTGAAGTTTGTGAAAGTGTAGGGATTAATATAACCCCTTTGCTTACAGCTTCTGCTGCCTTATTGGTCGGAGTAGGTTTGGCGTTGCAAACATTATTTCAGGATATTTTATCAGGAATCTTTATTATTGTTGATAAGACACTAAAAGTAGGAGATATAATAGAAATAGAAGATCAAATAGCACAAGTGGAAGAAATTAAATTGCGATCCACTAGAGCTATTACAATAGAAAACAAAGTCTTAATTATACCTAATCATAAGTATTTAACTAATAATCTTTATAATTGGACTCAGAATAACAAAGTCGTTAAGGAGTCTATAAAAGTAGGTGTTGCTTATGGAAGTGACACAAAATTAGTTAAAGAATTACTTTTGAAGGCAGTAAGCGCACATTCTAAAGTGTTAACTAAACCAGAACCTATCGTGTTTTTCGAAAACTTTGGAGATAGTGCTTTAGAGTTTAATGTAGTTTTTGGAGTTAAAAAAAGTATCGAAGCGCATTTTTATAAAAGTGACATTCGTTTTGAAATAGATCGTTTATTTAGAGAACATAATATAGAAGTCCCATTCCCACAGAGAGTGGTTCATCATATAAATAGTGAAGCATAGTTATGGCTAGAATTTTAATAATAGAAGATGAATCTGCTATCAGAAGAGTATTGAAAAAAATTCTTTCAGAAGAAAGTGATTCTTACGAAGTTTTTGAAGCAGAAGATGGTTTGGAAGGAGCTGAACTTGTCAAAAAAGAGGATTTTGATTTGATCATTTCTGATATCAAAATGCCCAAAATGGATGGAGTAGAAGTTTTGGAAGCCGTTAGAAAGATAAAACCCGAAATTCCTGTGATTATGATTTCTGGCCACGGAGAATTAGAAACGGCTGTACAAACTATGAGGTTAGGAGCATTTGATTATATTTCTAAACCGCCAGATTTGAACCGTCTTTTAAATACGGTACGAAATGCTCTAGATAGAAAGAATTTAGTTGTAGAAAATAAGCGTCTTAAAAAGAAAGTTTCCAAGAATTATGAAATAGTAGGGGAGTCTCAAGCCATTTCGGATATTAAAGAAATGATCGAAAAAGTGGCTCCAACAGAAGCAAGGGTTCTTATAACGGGTTCTAATGGTACAGGTAAAGAATTAGTTGCGCATTGGATACACGAAAAAAGTGAGCGTTCGAAAGGGCCATTTATAGAAGTAAATTGTGCAGCAATTCCATCAGAATTGATTGAGAGTGAATTGTTCGGTCATGTGAAAGGAGCTTTTACTTCAGCGAATAAAGATCGTGCAGGTAAATTCGAAGCAGCTAATGGGGGAACTATTTTTCTAGATGAAATTGGAGATATGAGTCTTTCTGCACAAGCTAAAGTGCTTCGTGCTTTGCAAGAAAGTAAAGTGCAGCGAGTGGGTAGTGATAAAGATATCAAAGTGAATGTACGTGTAGTAGCAGCTACTAATAAGAATTTGAAAAAGGAAATTGATGATAAAAAATTTAGAGAAGACTTATATCATAGATTAGCCGTTATTTTAATAAAAGTGCCTGCTCTTAATGATAGGAGAGAGGATATTCCTTTATTGATAGAGCATTTTGCGCAGAAGATTGCCACTGCCCAAGGTACAAGTCTTAAGAAGTTTTCTGAAAAAGCGATTGAGTTGCTTCAAAAATATGATTGGACAGGGAATATTCGCGAATTGAGAAATGTGGTAGAGCGTCTATTAATTTTAGGGGAGGCTGAGGTTTCCGAAAAAGATGTGAAGTTATTTGCTTCTAAACAATGAGAAAATTACTAATTATATTAATAGCCTTACTATGTTATGTAAATATGGTAGGGCAACATAATCCAAAGAATTTTGTTATCGGTGCAGAGCTTACAGCTCCATTCTCAGATATTGAATTTGGAGGAGCAACGGTACAATTAAATTATGCTTCTAACTGTTATACTACTTTTGTAAATGAGTTATCCGTTTATAATTTGACAGGGGATCAACCTTTCTATCAAGGAGCTTCTAGTGTCAATTTGATTATAAACAATTTCAAGAGGCAAAATTTCTTTTTAGTAGGAGGGATTGGCCTTAGTTTAACGAATGGAGAGTTAGGGAAAGAAGCGTTAGATGATGCGTTTTTTTCCTTCTCACAAGGAGATTATCATTTGTCAGCAGTTTTCAAATTACGGGGCATGTTACAATTTAATAAGTGGACTTTTTGGACCACAGAAATAAATGTAAATACGCTAGGAGATGATTTTGTAACTTTTTCTACAGGGATTAATTATGAATTACCTCAGTTAAAGGCAAGGAGTAGATAATTGTAATACTCTGATAATAACGTAGTTTTTTAGTTATGGTAAAAAAACTACAAACTCTATTCCTTTTTTATAAAAAATTGATGCTACCAACATTGCCGTTGGCAATTTTAGGTAGCGCTTTTATCTCAGGTTTAGGCTTCTATCGAAGTTTAGCATTTGTATACTTTATTTTTTCACTCTTTATGCATTTTATCATTTATGAAAGAAGGAATAAAGATGAATATTATTTCTATTTTAATTTAGGCTTTAGCAAACCGATACTTTGGTTAGCGACATTTCTATTGAGTCTATTGGTTAGTTTTGTTTTGTTGAGTTTGAAAATACTTGTTGATAATGTGTAAATTACATGTCGATAGTGTCGAAATGACGTATGAAGGAAAAAAAATCCTTCAAGATATTTTTATTTCTTGTGAAAAAGGTGAAATCGTTGGTCTTTTAGGAAGAAATGGATCGGGAAAGTCTACATTATTAAAAGTTATTTTTGGAGCAGTAAAAGCCGATTTTAGTTTTGTTTCCATAAATGATAAAGTCGTAAAAAGTGTCATCAAGAGGAGGAAGTATATTAGTTACTTATATCAAGATCATTTTTTACCATCCCATCTAGTAGTAGAAAAAATGGTAGATATGCTTTGTGATGATAAATGTGTAGAAATTGTTAAAAGACATCAATTTGTAGCACCAAATTTAAGTAAAAAAGCAAGGGAACTATCAGGAGGAGAGTTAAGATTGATAGAGATCTTTTTGATACTATATTCTTCTGCTGAAATTATACTTTTGGATGAGCCTTTTAATGGCGTTGCTCCTCTTTATAAAGAAGAGATAAAAAGTACTATTAGAAATTTATCAATAGAGAAAGGAATTATTGTAACAGATCATGATTATAATAATATCTTGGATGTGGCAACAAAAACAGTGTTGATACATGAGGGGCATTATAAAAACATTAGTAATAGAGAAGAGTTGAGTTTTTGGGGATATCTACCATAAGAATTTAAAAATCATTGTATGAGTCATTTAATAGCAGATAAAAATTTTAATATATCAAAGTCAGTAACTCACTTATCAGAAATATCTGATGACGAAGCAAAAGACGCCTTGAAAAAGGTTAGGAAAAAGTTAAGTAAACTTCAAGAGACCTTATATGCACATGGAAAGTATTCTGTTTTAATTTGTTTACAAGGAATGGATACTTCAGGGAAAGACAGTCTTGTTAGAGAAGTATTTAAAGAGTTTAATACTAGTGGAATTGAAGTACACAGTTTTAAAGTTCCTACAGAGTTAGAATTAAAACACGATTTTTTATGGAGGCATTATATAGCGCTTCCTCCACGAGGAAAATTCGGTATTTTCAATAGAACGCATTATGAAAATGTACTCGTGACGAAAGTGCACCCAGAATATATATTAGGTGAAAATATTCCACATATTCAATCGGTTGAAGATATAGATGAAACTTTTTGGGACGGTAGGTATGAGCAGATTCGAAATTTTGAAAAACACTTAACAGATAATGGTACCGTGATTTTTAAATTCTTCTTGAATTTGTCTAAAGCTGAACAGAAAAGCCGTTTGATTAGACGCATAGAAAAAGAAGAGAAAAATTGGAAGTTTTCTGCTAGTGATTTAAAAGAACGTAAGTTATGGGGTCAGTATCAAGAATGTTACGAGCAAGCTCTTCAAGAGACTTCTACAGCTAATGCTCCTTGGTATGTAATTCCTGCAGATTCTAAACCTGTTGCACGTTATTTAGTTGCTAATACGATTCTTGAAAAATTAGAAACCTTTACAGATATTGACGAACCCGAATTAGATCCCAAAACCAAGGATAATCTTTTGCATTATTTGAAAGAATTGAACGAAGAATAAAATTACCTTCGCTTCAAAAAAAGTGCGTCAATACACTAAAGAATTTTCAACGAATACAAAACTAGCTGTTCCTGTAATTATTGGCCAAGTAGGGCAAGTTGCTGTAGGTATTGTTGATAATTTAATGGTAGGGAAATTAGGAGCAACTTCATTAGCGGCAGTCTCTTTAGGAAATGGAATTTTCTTTGTAGTAATGTCTGTTGTGTTAGGTTTTTCTATGAGTATCACTCCACTTACAGCACAATTTCATGGAGAACAAAATAGAAAAGACAGTAGCAAAGTTGCTAGTTATGGATTATTACTTTGTGGTATTCTCGGCGTTATTCTTTTTGCTGTAATTAAGATCATTCAACAATTTATAGGCTATTTTAATCAAGCAGAAGAAGTCGTTGAAATTGCTATGCCTTATCTTAATGTGATTGCAGTTTCGATGATTCCATATGCTTTGTATCAAGGAGCAAAGCAATTTTCAGATGGAATGTCGTTGACTAAGCTATCTATGATTGCTACAATGATTGGAAATGTATTGAACATTGTTCTAAACTATGTACTTATTTTCGGAAAGTGGGGATGCCCTAGATTAGGAGTAACAGGAGCAGGGATAGGGACTTTAATTTCTCGGATAGTGATGTTCTTAGCACTATATGTATTGATAGTAAAAAAGGAAGAACTAAAGTCTTTTCTAAAGTGGCCTAGGGCTTCTCAGTTTGACTGGGGGCAAATAACTAAGCTTTTAAAATTAGGGTTTCCTATAGCATTACAATTACTATTTGAATTCGGCTTTTTTACGATGTCTATTTTTATGGCAGGGAGTTTAAGTGTAAGTGCACAAGCAGCCAATCAAATAGCTTTAAATGTTGCCGCATTAACTTTTATGGTAGCTGTTGGTTATGGTGTTGCTGCAACGGTAAGAGTTGGTAATCAATTAGGGAAAAAGGATATTCCTAATATGATTCGTATTTCAAGATCTGTATTGATATTGACAGCAATGATTCAATTGGTCTTCGGGGTGATTTTTATCTTTATACGTCACTGGATTCCGACACTTTATGTAGAAGAAATAGAAGTAATAGTCATTGCATCTCAACTATTGTTAATAGTAGCATTATTTCAATTAAGTGATGGGCTACAGGTAACTTTGTTAGGATCGCTTAGAGGTTTGTTGGATGTAAAAATGCCAACCTTAATCTTATTTATTTCTTATTGGATAATCGGTTTTCCTTGTATGTACTATTTAAGTAAAGTACTAGGTTTAGGGGCTTTTGGTATCTGGATCGCTTTATTTACAGGGTTAACGGTTTCCTGTTTGCTTCTTTTTATTAGGTACTCTTTTTTAATAAAAAAAATAGAAGCTTAGTAGTGCAATTAATTATTTGTGAATTGTAAAAGGTTTCTTGTGATTTTATTGGTCTCAATAATAGTTAAAACTATGTACTTTAGTACATCTCACTTTTAGTTTCTGAAAATTTTATCTACGGTTATAGGCATTAAGCAGTAGTAGGTCTTATGTATATTAATGTAGCTTACAGCAATAAGCTAGCAAATAGAAAAAGACTTTCAGTCGTAACCGAAACTAAGGATCTTCCAGTCCATAGTGGCTCATTGTATCTCAATTTCTACACAAGCTAAATCATTGTTTTGTTGACATTCATCACCTACACCAGTTACACAAATAAAGTAAAAACCAGGAGCGAAACCATCAAAACTAAAATTATTAGTGTTTTGGTTTTGTAGAGAATCATTTACTTCCCATGCAAATGAACTATAGCGTTCTTGAAAAGCTTCTGGAATAGTAAAAAGGTACTCATTATCTCCTAAATTTAGAGTATCTATTTGTAAATCGTCACACTCGTCAGAAAATAAAGTAGTATTAACAACTAAAGTAGTACATTCTTTAACTTCAGGACAATCATCTAAGCGTGTTATTACACAAACCTCATAGATGCCATTTTCTGTAACTGTAATTACTGCGTTTGGACCTGTAAGATTTGGTCTTTCCATACCATCTACAGACCACCTATATCTTAATTGCTCTCTTAGGTCAACATCTATAAATAATTCATCATTTATAATTCTAGTAGCGACAATGTATGAGTCACTTTGAATATTTTCTGTTAATGGGGTAAGTTCGACAATATAATTAGAGCACTCTTTATTGACAATACAATTATTAAGTGACTGAAATAATTCGAAATCATTATTAACCTCAATCGGAGATAATTCAAGTTTTTCTTTTACAGTGATAGGATAATTTATCTGCGAATTTTGAAAAGAAGTTAAATGATCAACGAGTTCGGTATCTGAATTAATGATAAAAGTTTCATTATTGTTTGTGAGCTCTATAGGGAAAGTAATCGTAATACAATCATCATTAAATTTTCGAGAAATATCAGATATAGTTTGTAAAGAACAGTCTGAAACAAGATTGTCGTATTCACTTGAGATGTTGACTGTTTTTACTTCATTATTTATAGCTATTTCAAAAGGGATAACTATTGCAGTAGTATGAAACGAATTGCTCTGTGAATTGATAAATGAGTTTAAGTCATTTTCATTTGAAATAGTAACAAAATTATTTTGATTCGTCTGTAGTCTTATAGGGAAAACAAAATCAAAACACGTTTGAGATTCATTTAATAACGCAGGAAGTGCTGTGGTACCTAACATAAGTTGTTCTTCCGGAAAAGTATTAGGGAAAGCATCTCCTTCCTCTAAACAACTATTTAGTGTAATAGCACAGAATAATAAAGTAATAATTCTTAACTTAACTATGTCTTGTAATTTTAAGAAATCCATCTAGTGTAAATTTAAGCAATAAAAATTTGCTTTAACTATGTAATAACGAATGAATGTCTAAAAACCCTACCGTTTTTTTCTAAGATTGTTTGTTCTACATTTGGGTGCTAAATACTTAATAAAGTATTAAAATTTATTTTTGATATTATGGAAGTAATAAAAGGTAGAACTATTTGTGAAGAAAAAATGTTTAAACATTTTTTTATGGAGCAATCTACAGGTTTACGGAATTTTTTAATTGCTAAATTTGGCGATCCTGCAGAAGCAGAAGATCTCGTGCAAGATGCTTTCATTAAGCTATGGAATAACTGTGAGAAAGTTGCTTTAGGGAAAGCAAAAAGTTACGTTTTTACGGTAGCTGTCAATTTAGGAATAAGTTTAAGAAGGCATGATCAAGTAAAGTTTAAGCATCATGGTATAATAGCAAGTTATACTAAGGGGTATACTAATGAAACCCCTGAGTTTGAAATGGAATCTAATGAGTTCATGGAAAAATTTAAAAGTTCGATCGCTAGTTTACCAGAACGTCAAAGAGAAGTTTTTTTACTTAGTCGTATTGAAAAGAAAACATATAGAGAAATAGCAGAATTATCTGGGGTTTCGGTTAAGGCAATAGAAAAGTTGATGGGAAAAGCCTTGAAAAAAATGAAAGATCAATTAGGAAATAATATATAACGGTAGGGAGATTGTATCAAAAAACGTTAAATATAAAAGCAGGAGTTGTTTATGAGTAATAATTACAACATATATGATGAAGGTTTCATTGCTAGATGGATGAGCAATGAATTGAATACAGAGGAAATGAAGGCGTTTGAAGAACACCCTGAATACTCTGTTTATAAAAAGATGAAGCAGGCTTCAAATCAATTATCATTTTTAGATTTTGATAAAGAGAAAGCATTTGATCGCTTGTCGGTAGAAACAAGTAGTAAGACAATAGAATTACACCCTAAAAAAGCAAACTCTATTTGGAAATTTGTTGTTAGTGGTGTAGCGGCAGCTATTTTATTACTATTTGGTGTTTTCTTCTCTTCTAGAGATACCACTTATAATATTGGTCATGGAGAGCAATTAGCAATTCAGTTACCAGATAATTCGGAAGTATTATTACATGGAGCATCACATTTAAGTTTTAATGCGAAGCATTGGAGTACCGATAGAGATGTTGAATTAGAAGGAGAGGGATATTTTAAGGTAGCGAAAGGAAAACAATTTACGGTTCATACAGATTTAGGAAAAGTACAGGTTTTAGGGACGCAATTTACAGTGAATACATTGGGAGACACTTTTATCGTGAAATGTTTTGAAGGAAAAGTAGGAGTAACATCTGGAGATGTATACAAGGAAATTACTAAAGGTATGGCTGTACAAATAGATGAAAAAGAAATTAATGCATGGAACTTTGAAGACAAGACGCCTAGTTGGGTAATTTCTAATATTTCTAGTTTTAGAAAAATAGCAGTATCAGATGTCCTAATTGCACTACAGCGTCAATACAATGTAGATATACAAGGTTTAGATGTATTAAATAATACCTCATTATTTACAGGTAGTTTCCCGAATGATAACTTAGAAAAAGCATTGAAAGTTATTTTTGGAACAATGGATGTTCAATATACTTTGGATGATAAATCTAAAATTGTAATTTTAAAGAAGTAACACGGATATACGTTAATGCATTTCTATAAAAAGTTATGTATTACTCTTTGCTCAGTTTTAGTTATAGTTAGTGTAGAAGCTCAGGAAAAAGTAATATTAAAAGATTACATACCAATACTCGAAAAGCATTTTGACATTACAGTTTCTTTTTTAGAACAAAATGCCAAGAGAGAGATTATGCCTTTGAACCTTCAAGGGCATTCTTTGTTGGATGTAATTGATCAGCTAGAAAAGCAAACAAAATTGCGTTTTGATTCAGTTTCAAAAAAATTTATAAGTATTCGTAATCTTACCAATGAAGATTTAGTATCTATTTGTGGTTTTGTTGAAGACCAATTCAACTACAAAGGCTTGGAACAAGAAATCTTTATTGTAAACGCTAACGGAGAGCAGTTAACCAAAGTAAATAATGACGGAAGCTTTTTAATTACATCAATCGAGTTTGGAGATGAAATAACAATCAAAGGGGAAAGCTTTTCGCTTCGTACAATAAAAGTGAAAGAGCTTTTTCAACCAGATTGTGTTGATATTACAGTGTTTAATAAAGAAATAAAGTTAAAAGAAGTTGTACTAGACGATTACTTATCTCCTGGTTTTGAACATAAAGAAGAGCAAGTTGTTTTTACCCCTTCAGAATTCGAAGTGTTAGCAGGTTTGTCGACTCCAGATATTATGCAAGCTGTTCAACAGATTCCTGGAGTTATTAGCCCTTTTGAATCTGCTTCTAGAATTTTTATACGTGGAGGTACACCAGATCAAAACTTGGTGCGCTGGAATGGAATTACTACCTACAACCAAAGTCATTTATTTGGGTTACTATCTGCTTTCAATCCTAATGTTATTGATCAAGTAGATTTTTATAAGAAATCAATTAAATCTAGTTATGGTGGTCGAGTAGGAGGATTAATAGATATGTATACCGATAATAAAGTAAGTAATACTTTTTCGGGAGGTATAGGAAGTGATTTAATACATGCCGATTTTTTTGCGAAGATTCCATTGATAAAAGACCATTTATCGATGACCTTATCGGGTAGACGTTCATTTACGGATGTTTGGGCCTCTCCTACATATTTGCAATTATCCGAACGAATTTTTCAAAATACAAGAATTGAAGATGTAGAAGAGGGGGAAGACGATTTTTACTTTTTTGACACTACGTTATCTATACACGGAAAAATATCCTCAAAAGATAATATTCAAGCAAATATCTTATTAAGTAAAAATGACCTTAATTTTACAAATGCTAACAGTCAAAGTACTCAAAATGATGACCTAATAACTCAGAACTTAGGGTATAGCTTACAATGGGATCATACTTTTAACGAAAAAGTAAATTCAAATCTTAATATCTATAATTCGGCATATACCTTAGATTATTCTTTCTTATTACAAGATGCTAATGATAATAACGCGAATACGAGAACTAACTTTGTCAATGATATTGGTGCCGAAGGAAATTTTGAATACCAATTAAATTCTAATACTAATATTTCAGCTGGCGGAAGCTATTCTAGAAATTTAGTGCGTTATGCTTTCAGTACTCAGGAGGGGGGAGTAGAAATTTTATTAGATCAGGATAGAAATATTTTGGAAACAACTAATGGGTTTATCGATTATACTTTCCAGAAGCCAAAGAAATTTAAATTTAGCATGGGGTTACGCAGCACCAATTATTCGATTAGTTCTAAAACATTTTTAGAACCGCGAGTGTATTTGGGAAAGAATTTTGGTAAACATTTATCAATCAATTTAGCGTATAATAGACAAACACAATCGGTTACTCAAATTAGAGAGTCCGAATTTAGTTCAATAGCATTAGAGAACTTAGTATGGAGGGCAACAGACGATGATTTGGAAGTTATTATATCTAATCACTATAACATTGGAGGAGCTTTGAAATTTAGAAAATGGCTGATTGAGGGAGATGCATATTTCAAGGAAGTAGATAATATCGCTACATTTTCTTCGGGTTTTTTAAATATTTTAGATAATAATCGTTCTATAGGAGAAAGTCAAACTTTCGGGGGTGAGTTATTTATAAAGCATGAATTTAATCGATTTGAAAGTTGGTTGAGCTATACTTATGTAAATCAAAAAAACCGATTTGAAAGTCTAAATAGCGGGCGTTTCTTTCGAAGTAATATTAATATTGAACACACCCTAAAATGGGTGAATCTTTTTCAGTGGAAACAATGGCATTTTTCTACTTCATGGCTGTTGCATAGTGGGAAAACGACAACCCAAGGGAGGACAGAAAAGACTATTGGAGAGCCTGTGCAAATAGATTTTTCGGATTTACAATCTGGGACGTTGCCTGTTTTTCATCGTTTAGATGCTTCTGCTAAGTACAATTTCAAGAAAAAATCGACTACATCTCCTGAATATCAATTGGGCTTTTCAGTTAAAAATCTCTACAATTTTAAGGCAACTATTAATAGAGAATTTAGAGTCTCTCCTGGGGTAGATAATGACTTATTTGTATTTGATTACACTTCATTAGGAATAACACCAAATTTAAGTTTTAGGGTTACATTTTAAATATAAAATAACAAGTAACATTTCATTTAAAACTTTAACAAATGTTTTGTTTTAGTAATTCTGCTAAACGTTAAACAGTGACTATCTTTATACCAAAGTTCTAGAATATGGCAACAGCGAAGAAAAATTCTAAAGAAGCAATTATTGCTGCTTATATGGAATATGTTTTATTGAATGAGGTACCCAGTAATGTTTTTGCATTCTGCAAAGCAAACAAAATCAATGAAGAAGACTTTTATAAGCATTTTGGAAGCCTAGATGGATTAAAAAAAACGATTTGGGCAGAATTTTATTTACAAGTAGAAGGACTGTTATTAAAGAACGAAGACTATCAGAATTATTCTAGTAGAGAAAAATTACTAACATTTTATTATACCATTTTTGAATTATTTACTGCCAATAGAAGTTATGTGTTATTTGCTTTAGATGAAGAAAAAGAGCACAAATGGAAAAACTTGAAGCAGCTTAAAAAGTTAAAAGATAAAGTTGTTGATTTCGGAACTGAATTAGTTGAAACCGATAATGAATCAGCAAATTTAAAAGTATTGAAGAAACCTGTGAAAATTGTAGCTGAAGCTGTTTGGTTACAATTCATGTTCTTATTAAAATTTTGGATGGACGACGAGTCTGCAGGTTTTGAAAAAACAGATGTAGCTATAGAAAAATCGGTCAATACAGTTTTTGATGTATTTGACAATACCCCACTCGAAAATATCCTTGACTTTGGGAAATTCCTTTGGAAAGAAAAAGTTGCTGGTTAAGACCAAATAATTTGACATATGAAGACGATTGATAAAATCCCTACTTCCAAACTAGGGAGAACCGCAGAAATGGTTAAAACGGGAGCGAAGATTGGTGGAAATTATTTAAAATATTATAGTAAAAAAGCTGTAAATCCGAGCTTATCAAAAGAAGAGTTAAATGAAGATAATGCATCGGACATCTATGATGGGCTTAAAAACTTAAAGGGTAGCGCTCTAAAAGTAGCTCAAATGCTTTCTATGGAAAAGAACTTACTTCCAAAAGCCTATGTCGAGCGATTTTCTTTAGCACAGTTTAGTGTACCGCCTTTATCTGCACCGTTAGTAAGAAAAACATTTAAAAATTATTTTGGAAAGTATCCGGAAGAGCTTTTCGATACATTTGAATCTAATTCGATAAATGCTGCAAGTATAGGACAGGTACACAAAGCAATGAAAGAAGGCAAACAATTGGCTGTTAAAATTCAATACCCTGGAGTTGCTGCGAGTATAAGTTCCGATTTGGCAATGGTAAAGCCAATAGCAACAAGAATGTTTAATCTTCAAGGGAAAGAAACAGAGAAGTATTTTAAAGAGATAGAGGGGAAACTACTAGAAGAAACAGACTATATCTTAGAGGTTTCGCAAAGTAAGGAAATCACCGAGGCGTGTGCTCATATTCCTAATTTGAAATTCCCTAATTATTACGAAGAGTATTCAAGTGAACGCATCATCACCATGGATTGGATGACGGGAGAGCACTTGAGTGAATTTACCAGTAAACCTTTTACCCAAGAAGAAGGAGATAAATTAGGACAAACACTTTGGAACTTTTATATGTTTCAAATGCATGAGTTAAAAGCAATTCATGCAGATCCGCATCCTGGGAATTTTTTAATAGATCAAGACCGAAATTTAATAGCGATAGATTTTGGGTGTATTAAGCGTGTTCCTGAAGAGTTCTATGTTCCTTACTTTGAATTGGCAGTATTAGAAAACATCAATAATCCCGAAATATTCGAACAGAAATTATACGAATTAGAAATTTTATTACCTAACGACACAGAAAAAGAGAAGGTATTCTTTTCTGCTTTATTTCATGAAATGTTGTCTCTATTTACGTCACCATTTCACAATGATACATTCGATTTTTCAGATGAAAATTTCTGGGGTAAGATTACCGAACTAAGTGATAAATATTCCAATGATAAAGAATTGCGTAAAATGAATGGAAGTCGTGGAAGCAAACATTTTCTTTACATCAACAGAACTTTCTTCGGAATTTATAATCTACTTCATGACCTGAAAGCAAAGGTTAATATTCATGAGTTTGTAAAGGTTTTTAATACATTATAAAAGTATTATCATGTTTGGTTGAGCACAGTCGAATTCTAAAGAAGAACTAAAACTAGATTTCGACTGCGCTCAATCTGACCCTAATTGTTATTTTAGCTTAACTATTAAAAAAAACAAATGCTTGAAACATTTAGAAAAGTAGCCATTGGAGAGGGGATTAGTTATTTAGCAATATTTGCGATTTCTATGCCTTTAAAATATATAGCAGGTATAGGTTGGCCCAATAAAGTGATAGGTATTATACATGGATTCTTGTTTGTAGCTTATGTGTTTTATGCCATTCTTTTAAAAGATGAAAGAAAATGGAACCTAAAGGATTTAGCTATAGTTTTGGTGTGTTCTATTCTTCCATTTGCAACCTTTTGGATGGAGAAAAAATATTTGAGGTAGATTATGATATACGAGATTTTAGAAAAATTGATATAAAAATAACAGTCAAACTCTTCTATTAGGTTTTAGAATAAGTTTTTTAGCCCGAAGCCCGAAGCCCGAAGCCCGAAGCCCGAAGCCCGAAGCCCGAAGCCCGAAGCCCGAAGCTACTTCAGTTCTTCTTTCAAGAAACGAGCAGTATGACTTTTTCTCGATTTGGCTACCTGTTCAGGAGTTCCTTTTGCAACTAGAGTTCCACCTCCTTTCCCTCCTTCAGGGCCTATATCGAAGATATAATCTGCTAACTTGATCACATCCATATTATGTTCTATAATTAACACTGTATTTCCTTTGTTGACTAAATTATGAATGACTTCCATTAGAACACGAACATCTTCAAAATGTAAGCCTGTAGTAGGTTCATCTAAAATATAAATGGTGTTTCCGGTGTCTCTTTTTGATAATTCACTTGCCAATTTAATACGTTGGGCTTCTCCACCAGAAAGTGTAGTTGATTGTTGTCCAAGTGTAATATAGCCTAGGCCAACATCTCTAATCGTTTTTAATTTTCTAAAAATCTTAGGGATAGGTTCAAAAAAATCACAAGCCTCATTGATGGTCATGTTCAATACATCCGAAATAGATTTTCCTTTGTATCGAATCTCTAATGTTTCGCGATTGAAACGTTTTCCTTGACAGGTTTCGCATTCTACATGAACATCAGGCAAAAAGTTCATTTCTATGACACGTAAACCACCACCAGAACAAGTTTCACAGCGTCCTCCTTTTACATTAAAACTAAACCTTCCTGGTTTGTACCCTCGTATTTGAGCTTCTGGAGTTTGTGTAAATAGACTTCTTATTTCGGAAAAGACTCCTGTATAAGTTGCAGGGTTCGATCTAGGGGTTCGGCCTATAGGAGATTGATTGATATCAATAACCTTATCTAAGTGGTCTAATCCTTTTACACTTTTATAGGGCATAGGAACTTTTACGCCATTAAAGTAATGTGCATTTAGAATAGGGTAAAGTGTTTCGTTGATTAGTGTAGATTTACCACTTCCAGAGACTCCTGTAACTACAATCAATTTCCCTAAGGGAATGACTATACTTACATTTTGTAAATTATTTCCGGTACAGCCTTTAAGACTTAATGTTTTTCCATTTCCTTCTCGTCTTTTAGCAGGAACCGCTATTTCTTTTTTACCAGAAATATAATCGGCGGTTAATGTTTTTTCTTTATATAAGTTTTTAGGAGTTCCTTGACTGATGATTTCTCCACCAAAGCGACCTGCTTTAGGGCCTATATCAATGACGTGATCGGCACTAAGAATCATGTCTTTATCATGTTCTACTACGATAATAGAATTTCCGATATCTCGAAGTTGTATTAAAGAATTGATCAGTTTTTCATTATCTCGTTGGTGTAAGCCAATAGAAGGCTCATCCAAAATATACAATACTCCAACTAATTGAGAGCCAATTTGAGTCGCTAATCGAATACGCTGTGCTTCTCCTCCAGATAAGGATTTACTGCTTCGATTCAAGGATAAATAAGTCAATCCCACATCAACTAAAAATTGAATGCGCGTAGAAATTTCCTTGACAACTTCCGAAGCAATTTTAGTTTGCGTGTTACTAAGATGTTGTGGTAAATCTAGAAACCATTGCTGGAGATCAAGGATATCCATTTGTGCTAGTTCGGCAATATTCTTATCATTTATTTTGAAGTTTAAGGCCTCTTTCTGCAATCGACTTCCATGGCATTGAGAACAATTATTGTTATCCATATATTCTAGTGCCCATCTTTTTAAAGAAGTGGAATCACTATTGTTATAAGTGCTTTCTATAAAAGAAATGACTCCTTCGAAATCAATGCTATAATTTCTTGCTACTCCAAGTTCTTTGCTCGTAATGGTGAATTTTTCTTTGCCTCCATGTAAAATCATTTCAAGAGCAGCTTTGGGGATCTTATTTATAGGATCCATCAAGGCAAATTCATATTTTAAAGCAATCAGCTCTAATTGTTTAAAAATCCAACTGCTTTTTTGAGGGCCTAGCGGAGCCATTCCGCCTTTCTTGATAGAAATACTATCGTCTGGAATGATTTTATCAGGATTTACTTCATAAACATTTCCAATACCATTACATTTAGGACAAGCTCCTTTAGGTGAATTGAAAGAAAAATTGTTCGGTTCGGGGTTCGGGTATGAAATTCCTGAGGTAGGACACATTAAGTCCCTGCTAAAAAAGCGTCCTTTAGTTTCACCATGTTCGATAACCATAAGCACATTATCTCCGTGATACATGGCTGTTTTAATGCTTTCAGCTAAACGTTTTTGGGTGTCCTCCTCATCATTTATAGCTAAACGATCGATAACAATTTCGATATCATGAGTTTTGTAGCGATCGAGTTTCATGCCTTTCTCGATATCTACGATCTCTCCATCCACACGAACTTTTACAAAGCCTTGTTTTGCAATTTGTTCGAAAAGTTCTCGATAGTGCCCTTTTCTAGATCGAATTACTGGAGCGACAATATTGATGCGTTTTCCATCAAAATGCTTTTTGATTAGTTCTTGGATTTGATCATCAGAATAGCTGACCATTTTCTCACCAGTTTCGTAACTATAGGCATCACTTGCTCTGGCAAAAAGTAAGCGTAAGAAGTCATAAATTTCAGTAATCGTACCAACGGTACTTCTTGGGCTTTTACTAGTGGTTTTTTGTTCAATAGCAATTACAGGCGACAATCCATCAATTTTATCTACATCTGGGCGTTCAAGACCTCCTAAAAACTGGCGTGCATAAGCCGAAAAAGTTTCAATATAACGGCGTTGTCCTTCAGCATAAATGGTATCGAAAGCCAATGATGATTTCCCTGATCCAGAAAGCCCTGTAATGACTACAAGTTGGTCTCTAGGAATGGTAACATCTATATTTTTTAGGTTGTGAGCACGTGCTCCTTGAACTACAATGTGGTTGTCATTCTGCATAGCTGCTAAAATAGAAAATTCATGGGCAACGCCCATCTTCAATTTACCTATTCGATCATTAATGTTTCGTTAAAACCTTTTCTAGAATTAAAGAAGGGGAAGAATGTAAGAACAATGGAAATAATTTTATCGCTTGGTGAAAAATCAATAGCCTTGTTGCAAATTATTATACTTAGAGATTATGGCCTTCTTCTAAGAAAAACAGCTACACGCACATCACTAATAGGACCATTAGTAACGCTAACCGTTCGAACACCTAGACTTGTGCCCGCAGCAATAGCAGTAGGGGTGCCTAAAATTTCGGTATAGACCATATTGTCTGTGTTACCACCAGCAGTTGCGGTAAATGTAAATAAATCAGTGCCTGTGGCTGAATTTGTGATGGCAATTTCTGCACTAGCATTGGCTGGATTGATATCAGAGTTTAAACTGACAGCATATGCTTCCCAATCTTCAGGTAAAGGAATACCTATGGTTCCTGTGGCACTATTTCCAAAAGACCATTCGTTTCCAGCGCCATTACCTATTTCAGCTCCTTCTTCTGCCCAGATGACTATTTTCTCATAAGGGACATTACTTTGGACAATGCTCCCGTCATCGGTAACACCTAAAATTTTGGATGGATTATTATCATCAAAAGTAGTCGCTGTACCATAGGCTGGAATTTGGATTTGATCAGTAGTTTTAAATACCATAGTATTTGATAACCCAGGGCCACCTACGTCAGTACCATAATTTCTAATTTGAAAACTATTGTCAGCATCGTCATTAATAAATGCCCAATTATAAATTACATTGGCGCCTGTAGCATCTTTGTTTACAAAAAAGAAAAAGGCATCGTTGCCAAATCGATCAAGTCTGATCCCTCCATTGGTTCCAGCAACATGAAATTGTCTTTCAGGAGTAAAAGTCCCAGTTCCAACACCAACATTACCGGCATTATCAATGAAAAAACCTTCGTTGTCACTATCACCACTTAACCAAAAACCATTCGTTCGGATATTTTGAGTAGCAAAGTGATTACCAAGATTATCAGCCTCAAGCGTTTCCCAACTGGTTCCGTTAAAAAAATATAAAACATTTTCGGTATTACTATACATCATAGATCCCTCATTGGCACCTGTAATGGCTAATATCTGGGTAGTAGTTGCCTCTGGAATTCCTAAGGTTGAGTTTGCATCTTGAGACCAACTTAATGAAAAACAGAAAGATATAAGAAGAAGTATTTTGAAATATGACATCATTTTAATGGAGTTTTTTAAGTAGGTAAGTCTTGAATTTCATAAAATTATCTATTTTAGAAAATATTAAGATATAAAATTTAAATATATGATTTTAGGAATAGGTTCAAGGATCAAGCATCCTGAATTTGGGTTAGGGGTTGTAACTAATGTAACTTCAAAAATGTATTGGGTAACTTTTATAGAGAATGGGTTAGAAACGATTGAAGTTGGTGCAGATTTTGAAGTGATAGAAGCAGTAGAGGATGAGGTTGATTCGGTAAGCTTCTATGAGGTGGAAACGATTTTTAAAAAGTTACTAAAGAAGTATTCAGATATATCAGAAATTGTGCCTATTGCTGATAAATGGAAAGGAGGAACATTGTCATTGATTCCAGGTGATGATAATTTAAAGTCTAAAGAAATCCCTATTGATAGTTTCTTTCATAAAATAGTAATGGTGCGGGATCGTATTCGTGTAATGGAACAAAAGATCAATAGTTCAAAGACATTGGAGGATCAAGATAAAATAGACTTACAGCAATACATTACTCGTATTTATGGAAGTCTAACCACATTTAATGTGCTTTTCAAAAATAGCGATCACAACTTTAAAGGGGCTGGAGGGAAGTGATATGTTGCATTTTATGGTTTAAATTGTATTAGTATGCCAGTGTTTTATGAAGCGAAATACAATGTATATAAAACTTTGCCTGTTAGGTTTAGAAACTTTACAGGCAATCGTTTTTTGAAATGATATTACATTGTTAACTGCAATTAGAGAAAAATGACTACTAATAGTGTTGGTCTGCACACAAAGTTTTAAATGTGTTTTTCTTCAAAAGATATATCTATAAAACCTTAATTATATTCTCAAAATATCAGTATCACTATTGGTTAAAAGGTTGCGGTAGGATTTTTTGTTAATTCTTCTCGCTTTATATATTTTTGATAAAATCTATCCTCAGAATCTCTTGAATATTCTTGTAAATAATATTTTTTTAAGAATTTTAAATCATAAAAGTTATAATTCTTAAACTCTCTATTATATCTATTTCTTTGGTTTTTGCGACTATATGTAAATCGACGTGCAAAAGTTGTGTTTACAGGAATATTAGCTTTGTTTTGGCATTGGTATAAGAAGTCTGTAATATGACCTGCTATATAGGCTCTTTCTGCAAAAGACAAGTAGTTTTGATGATTATTGTCATAGATAAGAATTATGTAAGCTTGATAAATCTCTAATGAAGAGAAATATTTATCATTACCTTTTATGTATTCTTTGGTTATTGTGTTAAAGTTTTTTTTATTAAAGGTTATTTCTCCATTTTTTTTTCGATTCCAAATTAACTTTCCAAATTCTTTTAAACTTATAACTTCAGGCGTATTTACTTTATCATATGTGTAAATATAAATTTTATTTAAGGAGTCTATTTCAACTAAATTTTGTTGAGTAACGCTTAATAAATCATTATTAGTAATTTTTTTTTGAGCAACGCATGAAAACATCAGTAATAGGAAAACTATTAATAAGTGTTTGTCTGTAGATTCAAGTTTAAATGTGGTTTTCATAAATCATTAAGTTTCAGAAAACCCTGTTAGGTTTACTTGGTCTTCCTTCTCGCTTTATATGTTTTTTGTAATAAAAATCATTGTCATTAGGACTATATTCTTGTAAATAATATTTTTTTAAAAATTTTAAACCATAATAATTATAGTTTTCAAACTCTCTATTGAACCTATTCTTGTGATTTTTTAAATTATGTATAAATCTACTTGCAATACTACTATTTAAAGGCTCATTTGCTTTATGCTTGCAATTGTATAAGTTTTCGGTAATATGTCCCCCTATATATGCTCTCTCTGCAAAAGACAAGTAATTTTGATGATTACTATTATAAACATATATTAAATAAATTAGATACAATTCTAATGATGAAAAAAACTTGTCATTTCCTTTTACATATTCCCTAGCTATTGTTTTTAAGTTTTTTTTATTAAAATTAATTTCACCATTTTTTTTGCGAGACCAAATCAACTTTCCAAAAGTTGTAATACTTTTTACATTTGTCGTATTTACTTTATCGTAATAATAAACGTTAATTTTATTTAAAGAGTCAATTTCCATTAAATCCTTTTCGGTAATACTTAATAAATCATTAGTGGTAATTTTTTTTTGGGCAACGCATGAAAACATAAGTAATAGGAAAACTATTAATAAGTGTTTATCTGTAGATTCAAGTTTAAATGTGTTTTTCTTCAAAAGATGTATCTATAAAATATAAGTGTTACTAAAATTAGTAGCTATATATCTTACAATAATACCTTTCCAAAACATAAATATTAATTTTTTAGAAAATGTTAAAATTGTGATATATAGTCCTTCTTATAATTTACTCAATTAAGTATAAAATAGAAAGATAAAATTTAAGATTAGAAGGTTTATTATTTTTCAAATAGGGTTTCATTCTAGGAATGGTTTCAATAATTGAAACTCCTATCTCATCTAATTTTTCATGAGGAGACCTAGTATCTATATTCTTTATACTTCCTGTTTCATCTAATTCGAAATAGATATAGATTCTTGTCTTTCCTTCATTTAAGTCTAATTTATTAGCAAGTTCATCCGTAAACTTTTTTTGAATTTTATTATTTAATAATTGTACAAAACATTTTTTAGGAGTTTCATTGTCACAATCAGGATGAACAGGGTAATTGTTAAACGCAATGGATAACTCTTTACTGTTTTCTATGCTATATTCTTTTTCAAATTCTTTTAAATTAATTGAAGTAGTTGTGCGTTTATAATGATTTTGATGTGGGTACTTAATATCACTATGAGATATACTAATCTTGGGACTGCAACCTGTTAATATTAATAATAATATGTATATCATTTCTCTACAAATGTTTAATTCACACATAGTGTGTTATTTATTAACACATAGCAATAAATATGAATTTTATTTAAAGAATCAATTCTTGCTAGATTTTCATAGGTAACATTTAATAAATCATTCGCAATAATTTTTTTGAGCAACGCATAAAAACATCAGTAATAGGAAAACTATTAATAAGTGTTTGTCTGTAGATTCAAGTTTAAATGTGTTTTTTATAAAAAATTAACGAACCATAATAGGATTCTTTGTTAATTCTTCACGCTTTATGTATTTTTCATAATATAAATCACTTGTATTCGGGGTGTATTCTTGCAAGTAATATTTTTTTAAGAATTTTAAACCATAATAATTATAATTTTCAAACTCCCTGTTAAATCTTTTTCTTTGATTTTGGCGACGACGAGTAAATACACCCACAAGATCAGTATTCATTGAAACCCTTGCTTTGTGTTGGCAACGATATAAATAATCAGTAATATACCCCCCTATAAATGCCCTTTCCGAAAAAGATAAATAATTCTGATGATTATTATCATAAGTAGCTATTATGTATGTTTTGTATAACTCTAAGGATGAGAAATATTTATCATTACCTTTTACATAGTCTCTAAGTATTATCTTTAAATTCTTTTTATGAAAACCTATTTGACCATTTTTTTTTCGATACCAAATAAACTTTCCAAATTCTTTTAGACTTTTAACTTCAGGGGTATTTACGCTATCATCATAATAAATATGAATTTTATTTAAAGAATCAATTCTTGCTAAATTTTCATAGGTAACATTTAATAAATCATTCGCAGTAATTTTTTTTTGAGCAACGCATGAAACTACTTTTAGCATAAATACTAATAATAAGATTTTTTGTGTGTAGTAAAATACATTTGTTTTTTTCATATAAAATTATTTGTAATATTTTTTAAGCTCGTCTTTTAAAATGTTTGCTTGATTTTTATTAAAATAAGTTCTATTTGGAATGTAATCCATATAGTTCTTCGTTTTTGTTTGTGGTACTTTAAAGTTGGTAATAGTAGAAAAAACATCTATTCTTTGTAGTCTATCTTCAAGAGTTTTAATCTCAGCAGGAGTATCTTGAACTATATATGGATCATCTTGAATCTGGTACCCAGTTGATAAATCATTGTCAATTCTATGTTGCGCATCATTCATTTCTTTTATTGCTGTAGCAATTTTGACTTTAACTTCTTTTTTACGATCAGCAATAGTGTTTGTAGCCGTATATCGCGTTGCGTCAGCTAAATTTGTATTGTTTTGACTTTCAAAAAAGGTGTGTTCAGCCCCTAACATATGTGCAATTTCATGGGCATACACATCGGGTTTATCCATTCCTGCATTAAAAACAATTACACCCTTATTTCTTAGTGGGTCGTTTTGAGAATAGGCTTCTTGTAAATCTGTAGGACTTAAAGAAGGATTAAAGAACTCTTTATCTGTTACAAAAATGATAGCGCCTTTAAAGGTTTTGTAATTCGCATAAGCCTCTTCTAATTTATCTAAAAAAAACTTTCTAGTGGGGGGTGTTACAGGTCTGTTAGGGTCAAAAGAAGTTCCGTCTTCATCAATAGATTTCGCGGGTTTATTGGCACTAGTTGCAAAGTTCCAATCTTGAAACCTAGAATCGCTCGTACGGTAATATTCATTCCAGTTATCCGTAGCGCTGCTTAAATCTATAGCTACGTATTCCTTTTTCGTAGCTGTTATATTTACGGGTTCTATTACCGATTTAATACCTGCTTGATTCAATGATTTTTCATTTAAAGTGGTATCTAATAAACCTCCATTTAAAGCTCTCGTATGTAATGCTATTGCTTCTCTTACTTCCTGTGCTGTATTGGATTTAAAAACGACAGGTATTATTCTAACATCTAAATCTACGGTGTCATTAGGAGCCATTTCTATTCTCCCTACTTCAGCACCTAAATAATCGGTTATAATGATATACTCTGCTGTAGCAAAAGTTGCTTTAGCAGTAATTTTTATATTGTAAGCGTTATTAGCATTGGTAGTACCTCTAGGTAGTGGTATTTTTATAGGGGTACCGCCTGCATCGGTAGCGCCATTATATTCTATTTCAAAATTAGGATTTTTTACTATGGTTAAAAAATCAGTATTTCTATTTCTTCCACTTAACAGGAAGGTGTTAATTTGTAAATCAGCGGTTTCACCATTGGCTAAATTTATCCACGTAACAGGATATTCATAAGGAGTAGTATGATACTGTTCTATTTTATAAATTTCTTTTACCAGCGCTTGTTTTTGAGCAGCAGTACCTGTTGTTACAAAACTACTTGAAGGCCCATCAACAATATGACTAATATCTGCCACTTTTATTTCCTGAAATGTATCTATTGATGAAAAACGAGCATCCATGGTAACCCAGTCAATACCAAATTTCCCTGTAAAAGTTGTTAGATTGGGGCTAACTGTAGCAATATATTCTCTTGGGCCAGAAGGTCTTAAATGTCTTGTAAGTGTTTCGCCATCTTCAAAAGTTATTCTAAATCCTGTTTTCTTCATGCTGAGGTATTTTTTTGTTTGACAACTTTCAATGTTATCTGTTCTAAATCATTACCGATGATATAGTTTTGTATAGTGTCATTAGGGAGCACATTCCCTTGATATTCGAAATCATACTCAGCATCATCTAAATTTATGGTTACACTATCTCCAATACGATTTTGACTTTCAATATTTAATATTATGATGTCATTTACATCATAATCATCTATTTGATTTCCGTCTGTGTCTGTTAAATAATAACTAGTTGTTTTCTTTTCGGGCTCTTCTATGATTGTAGGCACGGCAGCCTCTACGGGTTCTTGTGCCCAATTTTCTTTATAAACGCAGGTAGACCACGAAAATTCCATGCGGCCACACATAATATTTAGATGGTAGGTGGTTTGCTCCTTACTATGTGCACTATAATCTGTTGTAAATTCGTGCAAAAAACCTTCGTAGCATTTAAACACTCGAGTTCTGCCAGATCCTAGAATATTAGGTATAAGGTGTATTTCGAAATCTAGTTTTCGATGATTATGATATGCCCATTCTTCAAAAATTTCTGCCCTTACCATATCCAAAGAGAGTTGAATCCCTTTTTGTCGTATTTTACTAGACGGAAACCCATCCATATTCATGCCTTGTTGAAAACCTGTTCTAAAAAACTTTATGGGGTATATATCACCTTCAAGGTGTAGCTCTACCTTTACACTCATTTTGATACTTGTTTAAGTATCTAATATATAGTTATTAAGTGATGTGTTTTGTGAAAGTTATCTTAATGTTTATTGGCACCGCCAAAGGCTATAATACCCCAAGGTTTACCTTGAAATTAAATTTTTGTTTCATATAAATGCCTCGCGGGCTTGCCCCGTAGTTTACTATTGAATTACTAACAAAACTTACGTTTTCTCCATAAAACAAAACTTAAATACCCAAGATTGACCAATACCAATGGGAATAATAGACAGACCCATTGCCACTTATTTTTTTGAGTGCTAACTTTCTCTAGATCTAAAGAAGGAATGATTAACTGTTTGGATTTTAAAGAAACTAAGCCTTCATTCCCTAATAAATAATGGGTAGCATTGCTTAGGAAATCTTTATTGCCATAAGTCTTTCTACTAATAGGGTCAAAACCTAATTCTAAAGGAGTTTGTTGCTGTACTCCATTTTTAATGATATCACCATCTGCAATAACTAAAAGTTTAGAAGTAGTTCCTTTTTCACGGTATTGAGGCATGTTGAAAGGAAGGATACGTTGACTGTAACAACTTTTAAAATTGCCTTCCAATAATACAGCGATATTTTGAGCGCCATTAGTGTAGTACGTTTCAGGTTTTGGAGTCAAGCTATTGGCAATATTCATTTCAAAAGGAACTCCTTGTGTTTTTGTAAATCGGGAACTTTGTAACAAAATAGTTTTTTGAATACCATTCTTTAAGGTGTCAATAGGATTGGCAAAATCACATTTTATAGGTAACAAATTATTAGTTATCTCATGTTTGCTAGGATGGCTAGTCAATGGAGCATATCCCCATGGGTAAGGAATATATTGTGTATTACTATCATTTCCTTTAGCCAAAATTAAAGGAGCTCCATATAAATCATCGATAAGTTGAGGTTCAATACGAGCACCATAAGCAAAGAAGAAATCGTTGAGTTTTAAATCGCGATACCAAGCCAAGCTTTTTTGCTTGGAGGTGTTAAATATGCTATCCTTTTCAGCGATGACCATATCAATCAAATGCATTTGACGTTTTCCCGAGAGTAAATGTTGATCTAATACTTGCTTTTCATTTTCAGAAAAAGACTGTGTAGGTTTAGCATTAATGACCAAATCAAATTCTTTTAATTGATCCAGCGTTTTTATAGGGTCTATTTTAGCCGAATCTAATGAGAAAGGAGCAACGCGGTAGTGTTTTTGAATCGTCTTGATGTAGTCTGCGATGTGAATATCATCTAATTGGCCATTCCCTTTTAGAATGGCTACTTTTTTGGTTTTACTTTCAGTAAGTTGTTTTATAGCGTCGGTAAACGCATATTCTAACTTAGTTACCGAAGCATTGATACGGTCATTCGTTGTAGCACCCAATCCATTTTGAAGTAAAGGGATTTTAACTGTTTTATTTTTAAGGTAAGCCATTGCCCATGGGACAACTACTTCTTTTTTTAGTACCCCTTCAAATTGAGTGCTGACCTCTGCGGGTGTTAAACCTAGACGCTGTAATTCTTTTAAATTTTGTTCTCTAATCTCTACAGGCTCTAAAGGATTTACAAATGAAAACTTGATGTTAGGATTATAAGCAGCATAAGTTTCCAATAACTGCTTAGTTTCGCGTTGTAGTTGTTTAAACTCTGGAGGTAAATTTCCTTCAAGTAAAATATCAATAGCAATGGGTTTCGTAACCTTTAGGAGGCTTTCTTTAGTGGTTTCAGAAAGGCTAAATCGTTTATCTTTTGTAAGATCAAATCTTTGGTATTTCCAATTCCCAATGAGTAATATCAAGCTGGCTAATACTATTTGAATTACTGTACTCTTGATGATACTTTGATCCTTGTTCTTAGAGATTAAAAGACTGGTGATTCTTAATAAAATAAATGTGATTACTGCAAAAAAAATGAGATCTCGAGTATCTAAAACCCCTTGGTTAATTCGCTGATAATGGTAATCTAGCCCGAATTGATTTAAAGCAACTCCAGTATTTAATTCATTGAAAAAAGAGAATCCATAATAGGCAGTAAAACAAGCGATCACTCCTAAAATAAGTGCGATGGTTTGATTAGAAGATAGGGTAGAAGTAAATATTCCTACAGCGGTATAGGTTGCACCCAATAGCAATAAAGCGATATATGAACTACTAATAGCTCCAAAATCTATAGATTGATTTTCATTAACTAAGGCATTAATACCCATGACATATACAAGTGTAGGTAGTAAGGCTAGGAATAGAATTGCCCATACTCCTAAAAATTTCCCCCACACAAGCTTATTTGCAGAAATAGGTTTTGTTAATAATAATTCGAGGGTTCCGAGTTTTTTTTCTTCTGCAAAAGACTGCATGCATACTGCAGGAATTAGAATTAACAACAACCACGGAGCTATTTCGAAGAAGGTATCTAGACTAGCAAAACCACTATCAATAATATTTTGATTGCCGTGAAGCCACCAAAGAGCTATTCCTGTTACTAATAAAAAAATACATAGAAAGACATATCCTATGGTAGTTGCAAAAAAATGGCGTAATTCTTTAAAAAAAATGGCTTTCATATAATAGATAGCAGTGTTCTAAGTTGTATTAGATGAAATTCAAAAGTAAGCATATCCTATTTGAAAAATAAGCATTTCATAGGAAGCCTTTCAAGTTGAGATACATTTGCTTTTAAGCGTTATAACGAAATGATAAGATTATAATTTCAATTAATGCTATTAAAAACAAAGGTTTATAGTGTTTTGTTTGATTATTTTTAGTTAAAACAAGAATTCTTTTAAATTATTTCAAAACTTTGTGTGATTCGTTGTCATTTTAAAGATATAGCTATCTTTGTGCCCTTATTGAAAAGAGGTGTTTTTATTCTAAAACGACGCTTGAACATTGTAACCAATTTCAGCTTTTAAAATTGTTTTAAAATAGAGTGCCTACATTTATATTGAATTAGATTAATAGTATTATATCACCAAATGGAAATTAACAAGTTTAGTAAACGAGTAACGCAAGATGATACACAGCCAGCAGCACAAGCGATGCTATACGCGGTTGGGTTAAAAGATGAAGACTTTAAAAAGCCTTTAGTCGGTATTGCAAGTACAGGTTATGAAGGGAATCCTTGTAACATGCACTTGAATGACTTGGCAAAACAAGTCAAGGAAGGCGTCAATTCTGAAGAAACTTTTGGATTAATTTTCAATACTATTGGCGTTAGTGATGGGATTTCTATGGGTACTCCTGGAATGCGTTATTCATTACCTTCTCGTGATGTAATTGCAGATTCTATGGAAACTGTAGTACAAGGATTATCGTATGATGGTGTAGTTACTGTTGTAGGATGTGATAAAAATATGCCAGGAGCTTTAATGGCAATGATTCGTTTGAATCGTCCTTCTATTTTAATTTATGGAGGAACCATTGCTTCGGGATGTCACGAAGATAAAAAGCTAGACATTGTATCTGCTTTTGAAGCTTGGGGAGAAAAAGTAGCAGGAACAATGGAAGAAGGTGAATATCGTCAAGTAATTCGTAAAGCAATTCCAGGAGCAGGAGCTTGTGGAGGAATGTATACAGCGAATACGATGGCTTCTGCTATCGAAGTATTAGGGATGTCATTACCTTATAATTCATCTAACCCTGCAATAAGCGAAGCGAAGCAAACAGAATGTGTAGCAGCAGGTAAGCAAATGCGTTATTTATTAGAGCAGGATATTAAGCCATCGGATATCGTAACACGTAAGTCATTAGAAAATGCAATTCGTTTGATTACGATTTTAGGAGGTTCTACGAATGCTGTATTACACTTTTTAGCAATCGCTAGAGCAGCAGATATTGATTTTACTTTAGAGGACTTCCAAAAAATTAGTGATACGACTCCATTTATTGCAGACTTGAAACCATCAGGGAAATATGCAATGGAAGATTTACATGCAGTAGGAGGAATTCCAGCGGTTTGTAAATATTTATTAAAAGAAGGATTATTACACGGTGATTGTTTGACGGTAACAGGAAAGACATTAGCAGAAAATTTAGCTGATGTTCCAGATTTACATGAAGGACAAGAAGTAATTATGCCTTTAGATAAGCCAATTAAAGCTACAGGTCACTTACGTATGTTATATGGAAACTTAGCTACAGAAGGTTCGGTTGCTAAGATTACAGGAAAAGAAGGATTACGTTTTTCTGGTACAGCAAAAGTATTCGATAGTGAGTATGATGCGAATGACGGAATCCGTGATGGGTTAGTGAAAAAAGGAGATGTAGTTGTAATTCGTTACGAAGGACCAAAAGGAGGGCCAGGTATGCCAGAAATGTTAAAGCCGACAGCTGCTATTATGGGAGTGGGATTAGGTAAAGAAGTGGCACTTATTACTGATGGTCGTTTCTCTGGTGGTACGCACGGATTTGTAGTAGGTCATATTACTCCTGAAGCACAAGTAGGTGGAGTAATTGGTTTAGTAGAAGATGGAGATACGATTACTATTGATGCAGAAACCAATACTATTAATGTAGAAGTTTCTGATGAAGTATTGGCAGAAAGAAGAAAATCATGGGTTGCACCAGAATTGAAGGTGAAGAAAGGGGTGTTGTATAAGTATGCACGTTCAGTTTCTTCAGCATCTCAAGGGTGTGTAACGGATGAGTTTTAGTCTTTACTAGTGCTAAGTAGTTAGTATTAAGATCTATTATAGTTAAATTGAAAAATTAGTTTTTTGACTGCAAATTATCAGTCGTCTGATTAAGAGTAGTTGAAGTCAAATGCTTAAAGCTTAAAGCTTATAGCCTAAAGCTAAAAAAAATGAGTAAAAATACGGAACGTATATCAGGAGCAGAGGCAGTAATTCGCTGTCTGCTAGCAGAAGGAGTAGATCTTCTTTATGGTTATCCAGGTGGAGCCATTATGCCTGTGTATGATGAATTATATAAGTACCAAGACAAGTTAACACATGTCTTGGCACGTCACGAACAAGGTGCGATTCATGCAGCGCAAGGATATGCACGTACAAGTGGTAGAGTAGGAGTCGCTATGGCAACTTCTGGACCAGGAGCTACGAATTTAGTCACTGGGATCGCAGATGCTCAAATTGATTCTACACCATTAGTATGTATTACAGGTCAGGTAGCATCTCATTTATTAGGGTCTGATGCCTTCCAAGAAACTGATATCGTTGGTATTTCAACTCCAGTTACTAAGTGGAATATTCAGATTACTAAAGCGGAGGATATTCCTGTGATGATGGCTAAAGCATTTTATATTGCTCGTTCGGGCCGTCCAGGTCCTGTTTTAGTGGATATTACTAAAGATGCACAGTTTGCACAGTTCGATTTTAGTTATGAGCCTTGTAAAGGAGTTCGTAGTTATAAGGCAATTCCACCAACTGACCCACAATCGTTGAAAGATGCTGCTGCTTTAATTAATGAAGCAGAAAAGCCAATGATCGTTTGGGGACAAGGAGTAATTTTAGGAGAAGCTGAAGCAGAATTTAAGGCTTTTGTTGAAAAAACGGGGATCCCTTCAGCATGGACGATATTAGGAGTTTCGGCATTAGAGACTTCTCATGATCTAAATGTTGGAATGGTAGGAATGCATGGTAATTATGGTCCTAACAAATTAACCAATGAATGTGATTTGTTAATCGCTATTGGAATGCGTTTCGATGATCGTGTTACAGGAAATTTATCTACATATGCGACACAAGCTAAAGTAATTCACTTTGAAATTGATCCAGCTGAGGTAAATAAAAATGTAATAAGTACTGTTGCTGTTATGGGTAACG
Source organism: uncultured Aquimarina sp. (assembly GCA_947499005.1). Classification (GTDB taxonomy): domain Bacteria; phylum Bacteroidota; class Bacteroidia; order Flavobacteriales; family Flavobacteriaceae; genus Aquimarina. The sequence goes on along the minus strand of CANMML010000008.1, from coordinate 19,909 downwards.
TGAAGAATACAATAGCAAATATTTTACCATTAGTAGAAGAGAAAACACATGCTTCTTGGTTAGCTGAATTCAAGGCTTTTGATAAAATCGAGCAAGAAAAAGTAATCCAAGAAGAATTATATCCGTCTAAAGATGGATTAAGCATGGGAGAAGTTATCCGTAATGTCAATGAAGTAACAGGTGGTGATGCTATCATTGTTACAGACGTAGGGCAACACCAAATGATGGCAATTCGTTATGCAGAGTTTGTGAAATCTAAAAGTAATGTAACTTCTGGTGGTCTAGGGACTATGGGATTTGCGTTACCAGCTGCGATGGGAGCAAAACAAGGGGCGCCAGATCGCCAAGTAGTTGCTGTTATTGGTGATGGAGGTTATCAAATGACTATTCAAGAATTAGGAACGATCTTCCAATATAATATAGGAGTAAAAGTATTAGTACTAAATAACGAGTTTTTAGGAATGGTACGCCAATGGCAAGAGCTATTCTTTGATAATCGTTATGCTTCTACTGAAATGGTGAATCCAGATTTTGTTAAGATCGCAGAAGGATATAACATTCCTGCAAATCGTGTAACAGATCGAGAGCATTTAGCGGATGCTGTTAAGACGATGCTAGAGACTCCAGGGCCATACTTCTTAGAAGTTCGTGTAGAGAAAGAAAATAACGTATTCCCAATGATTCCGACAGGAGCTTCGGTTTCTGATATTAGATTAAGTTAATTCAGCCATGGAAGAGAAAAAGTATTATACCATATCTGTTTACACCGAAAATAACGTTGGGTTAGTAAACCGTATTTCAACTATCTTTTTAAAGCGTCATGTAAATCTATTAAGTATGACAGCGTCAGAATCTGAAATTGAAGACGTGTATCGTTTTACGATTTTAGTGAAAATGACAGAAGAAAAGGTGAAGAAGATCGTTGGTCAAATTGAAAAACAAATTGAAGTGATTAAGGCTTATTATCATACAGATAATGAGACTATTTCTCAAGAAACCGCTTTGTATAAAGTAAAGTCTGAATTGTTATTCGATGAGCCTCAGATTCAAAATATAATTAAGAAAAGTGGTGCTTCTATCGTTACTGTAAACAAAAAGTTTTTTGTGATTAGTAAAACAGGAAGACGTATAGAAACAGAAGCATTACATTCAGCACTAAAGCCTTTTGGTTTATTGCAATTTACACGTTCAGGACGTATTGCGGTATCTAAAGAAGCGATGATGATATCTGATGTTTTGAAAGATTTTGATGAAGAATAAAATTCTAAATTGAATATAAGTAAATCCCATTTCTACCAGAAATGGGATTTTTTATTGGCACCACCAAAGGGTATAATACCCCAAGACTTGCCTTGAAATTAAAATTTTATTTCATATAAATGCCTCGTGGGCTTGCCCCGAGTTTACTTAAAGAAACTTTTCTATTTCCTCTTCAATAGTAAATCTTAAAGTGTGACCAAACCAAGATTGCAAAACTTCATTCTTATCATTAAATAATACAATGGTTGGAGTGCCTCTAAATTGATTTGCAGTAAATGTCATAGATACTTCTGGCTGTGCATCAACATAGGCTGAAACTCTCGATTGAAATAATTCTTGATCATACGCACTCCAACTAGTATAATTAGGGTTCAAAAGACAGATTTGAGAAACTATTTCCTCTTTTTGGTGATCCTGCATCTTCTGATCCATAGCAATAGGAAATAATGGATCAATAGGTAATGTATCGAAACCATGTTCTGCTAATGTATGTTTTGTATGGCCAACTAAAGTTCCATGATGAACAAGGTCAATCGTATTTTCTGATGTATTCAAGTCAAAGTTTTCAAAAGCAGTAGACAGTGCTAGAAATCCTAAGTCTTCACTGTATTTTTTGTATAACTGATTAAAAAGAGGTAAGGCATACAAAAAACACCCCGGACAATTTACTTGAAAGCTAAGTAATAGATTGAGTTTTTTTTGCTCAAAATTCCCTTGGATTTCTTTGTCTTTGTACAGATGTAATGTATTCATATTTTGTTCATGTTTTTCCCTACTTGTATAGTCTGTTAGAACAGCTATAGATTACAGTATTTTTTAAGAAAAATGAAACGTAGGTATTTCGAATACTTTTGTAACTTAAAGAATATGATATCGACTTAGTCATTAATCAATTAGAAACATTAGGTTATGAGATCACAAAAAGTCACTTTTGATAATGGAAAAGGACAGTTACTGGAAGGTAGGTTAGATTTCCCTGCAGATCGACTTCCTCATAATTATGCCATTTTTGCACATTGTTTTACTTGTGGAAAAGATTTTAGTGCAGCTAGAAACATTAGTAGATCATTAGCATCGGAAGGTTTTGGAGTATTACGTTTTGACTTTACAGGCTTAAATAAAAGTGAAGGAGATTTTTCAAACACCAATTTCACCACTAATGTAGAAGATATTAGTGCGGCAGCTAAATATTTGAAAGAGAATTATAAAGCTCCTTCCTTGTTAGCAGGGCATTCTTTAGGAGGTGCAGCTGTACTTTTTGCAGGGTCTCAAATTGATAGTGTAAAGGCGGTAACTACAATAGGAGCCCCAAGCAATCCAGCACATGTACAAAAACAGCTCGGTGGTGCTATTGATGTTATAAAACAAGAAGGAGAAGCGAAAGTTACCTTAGCAAACCGACCATTTACTTTCAAGAAGCAGTTTATTGATGACTTAGCATCGATGTCTTGTGTCAATGCCGCTAAGGAACTTCGAGGCAAAGCCTTATTGATTTTTCATTCCCCTCAAGATGCTACTGTGAATATTAAAAATGCAGAAGAAATTTATTTATCGGCTCATCACCCCAAAAGTTTCGTGACATTAGATGGTTCCGAACATTTACTGATCGATAAGAAAAATGCTGCATATGTTGGACAAGTGATTGCTGGTTGGGCAGCAAGATATATTTCAATGCCAATAGAAGAAGAAATTAAGACAGTACATCAAGTAGTAGCAAGTCTTCATGATGAAGATGTTTATACTACCGAAATGAAACTAGGGAAGCATTATTTAAAAGCAGATGAACCAGAAAGTGTAGGAGGTCATGATTTTGGGCCAACTCCTTACGAATTAGTTTCTGCGGGCTTGTCTGCTTGTACTGCGATTACTATCCAAATGTATGCTCGTAGAAAGGGGTGGAAAATAGATAATGTAGAAGTGCATACCGATTATGGGAAAGAGTATGTGAAAGATTGTGAGACTTGCGAAGAGTCTATAAAGAAAATAGATGTTTTCAACCGATCCATAAAGATTGAAGCCACCGATTTATCTGAAAAGCAAATCAGTAGAATTATGCAGATTGCAGATAAATGCCCTGTGCATAAAACACTAACAACGGATACAAGAGTTGTAACAACTTTGATGTAGAGGAGGATAAAAAAGAGGTCTAGAAATTTATTTGCGTCACGTCGATGAAGATCGATGTCTCCTCAAAATTATTAATAGCTGTGAGGAGATTCTGAACTAAATTTAGAATGACAGCTTAATGACTTTTTAGACCTCTTTATTTAATTTTTATAAGGCTTGATTTATTGGTACCGCCAAAGGGTATAATACCCCAAGGCTTGCCTTGAAATTAAAATTTTATTTCATATAAATGCCTCCGTGAGCTTGCCCCGAGGTAGTTTATTCTTTAATCACCTTAATAACGTTTCCTTCAATTTCTATAAAATAAATACCGTTACTGTATTTCGATAGATCAATCAGATTACTCGTAGTTGCAGTTTCTAATAGGTTTCCAGACACACTTACTAAGTTGTATTTAATCTCTTGTTTTAGACCAGAAATAGTCAAGTAATCCTTAGTAGGGTTAGGAAAGAATTGAATATTAGTAATATCAAAATCATCCGAATCTAAAGTTGGCCCACAAATATCAATAATATCTTGAGGAATGAAAGCTCCAGAGAAGCCTCCATCTATAATATCTAATTTATCAAGACCATTACCATTTTCAACAAAATTGAATAAACCACAAGCATCTAATAGAGCAGGCGTTTCAAGACGTAATACTTCTTCAATAGTTACTAGAGAAGTAAGGTTTACAGTCTCTAAATTGGCTTCTTCAATAATTGTAGGGGGCAGGAATGGTGTTTCGATATTAGTGCTAACTAATTCTAAGTTAGAAAAGGTATCTAGATCAATAATGGCATTACCAGAAATTTGGAGTGATCTCATCTCAGTAATATTATCAAAAGCATTTATGGATGCTAGTTTTGGATTATCATAAAAACCAACATCAGGAGTAGTTTGCTGTGGTAATCCGTTTAATGAAGTGAGCTCAGGGTTATCAGAAATATTTATTTCAGCTGTAATTTGCAAGTTAGCATTTACTCCAGTGAAATTAACAATTGGGGTTAATTCCATAGAAAATTCATCAGTTTCTACAAGTCCAGAAATTCCAGAAAGATTTGTTAATGAGATTTCGGCTATTTCTACATCATCAGTTCTTGTGATAGATTGTAAACCGTTTAAGGACATTAGGTTATTCTCGTAAATGGCAAGACTGCCAATATCGCCAGTTACTTTTGAAAGTGCTGTAATATCTGATAAAACAGGATTTTCATAGATTTCAAGATCATCACCAACAGTGGTTAATTCATCGAGTCCATTTAAATTTATCAACGCATTATTTTCATAAATCTCTACATCGTCATTGACAGTAGTTAATCCAGTTAAACCTCCTAGTGTACTTAGCATCGCATTGTTAATGATTTCCAAGTCATTATCGATTGTAGTAATTTTTTCTAACCCATTAAGATTAGGTAATACAGCATTATCTTCAACATTTAATTCGTAAATAGTGCCTGCTAAATTAGCTAATCCGCCGATCGAGTTCAATTTTGGATTATTGATGAAAATTAGCTCTTTACCCAAGCTTATTAAATTGCTTAATGCATTAATTTGTAATAATTCGCCATTGTTTTCGATTCTTAAATCATTAACAATGCTTCCTACGTTTTCTGTTCCAGTAAAGTCGGTTAGGCTTGTGTCGTTAATAGTTAAGTTTCCTAGAGCAGTTACAGTACTTAGTGGTGATAATGAAGTAATATCAATAGAGGTTAATGTAAGATTGGCTGCGCTAAGATCAGTACAGTCTAGACCTGCTACGAAACTCACAAGCTCTAGTTGAGTAGAAAATTCGAAATTACCAGTGGGGCAATAATCGCAATTATCAATAATAGATTGAACATCTGGCCACGTAATCCCTCCATCAAATTCTAGTGTTGTAAATGCATCACCAAACCTTATGTAGCTATTTAATCCACAAGCATCTACTAAATTGTCAGCAAAGATTTGTAAAATCACCCCAACTTGTCTAAGTGAAAACAGATTAGTGCTTTCTAGTGAAAGTTCATCGATAAAGCTTCCATCTGTCGAAGAAGTTATAGAGGTAAGCGAAGATAAAGTATCTACGTTTTCAATAGCATTGTCAGCAATAATCAATACAGAAACACTTTTAATATTATCAAACCCATGAATGGAAGTCAACAATGGATTTCCTCCAATAACTAAATCTTCTAGTATAGGGTCTTCAAGTGTGTTCAAACCATTAAAAGAAGTAAGACCATTATTCTCGATAATCACAAAATTATTAGCAGACTCTAAACCTTCTAAACCTGTTAAGGAGGTAATACCTGGATTAGCCTCTATGACTAAATCTTCAGAAACATATACTATATTTTGTAATCCATTTAAAGAGGTAATGCCACTTTCGGTGATAAAAAGATTATCAGTACCAGTTACTCCAGATAAGTCGGACAAGGAAGATAGATTATTGTCAATAATTATTAGGTCATTTATGTCTCCAGATATAAATGAAATCTGAGAAATATCGGATAACTTGTCATTACCTTCTAAAATCAAATCATCCGTAATTTCTTCAATATTTTGCAATCCATCTAATGAGATAATTTCAGGGTTGAATTCAATTTCAATTCCTTCTACAGTACCTTCTATATTTGAAAGAGGAGATAGGCTAGTAATATTTAAACGAATGATTTCTATCTTATCAGTAACAGAAGTAATATTAGAAAGTGGATTCAAATTAGGTACTAGAGGCAAATCTATCAATTGAATATCATCAGTAATAGTATTAAAGCCTTCTAAACCAACTAGGTTATTTAGTTTAGGAAGCCCCACGATTTTTAAATCATCAATGGTACCCGAAATACTAGATAAAACACTAATAGAAGTTAATTCATCATTTTCTTCGATTTCAAGATCATCTACAATTTGAGTAAGTGAAGTTAAATCAGCAATTGTAGTTAATGCAGGGTTATTTTTAATTTCAAAATCATCACCTACACTTAGTAGATTTTCTAACCCACTAAGGTTTTGAAGTAACTCATTACTGTTAATCTCTAGGTCCTCAGTAATCGATATTAAATTATCAAGTCCATTTAATGATACTAAATCAGTATTATAGATTCTTAAGCTACTTACTCCTTCAATAATACTTAGTGCGGATAAGTCATTAATATTGGTAGCTGAATCTGGAGAACCAATGTATAGAGTGTCTACTTCTGTACATCCAAAGTTTGCTGAATAATTGTCAACCTCTGTCTGAGTACTTAATGTAACATCACCAGCGGGGCATTGTGCAAACACTCCAGTCGTAAAGCAACTAGCAACAAAAAGTTTTAGTAGTGATTTTTTCATAGTTTTATTGTTTTATTCTCAGGAGGTTAAGTATTGTAGTGAATGTGGCAAACTAAATGACAAAAATAAATCGATTTACTTTTTAATTATAGCTTAATGATCAACTTTCATTGAACGTATTCTTTTTTTAAGTGAACGGCTATTATTTTATACTTCAAAAGGGCTTAACTTATATAAAGTTAAACCCTTTTAATATTATGTTGGTTAAAAGTTTTAGTTTACTTCTTAATTACTTTTACCATTTTCGCTCCATTTGCAGCAGTTACTTTTAAAAGATAAACTCCTCCTGCGATTTTAGAAACATTCATTTCTTTAGAATTTGTAGTTGCTACAAGTGTTCCCGTAATATCATATAACTCAGCTGTATCAAAGTCAGCATCGATATTTAAGATATTTACAACAGGGTTAGGGTACACAGCAACAGAAAGTTCAGAGTCAAATTGACCTTCAATACTTAATGTTTGATCAATAACAGAGACAGTTCTTACAAGCTCAGTTGCCACATTACCAGCAATATCTGTATAGTTGTAAAAAACGTCGTAGTCCCCAGCAGAATTAGTGTTTACAGCGCTAGAGTTGATAGTCACTGTTCCTCCGTCATCAGATGTAGCACCTAATTCAACATAAGGATCATTTAAGTTTATTTCTTGAGGATCTGCACCAATTAAAGAAATAACAGGAACCATTGTGTCAGTTGCAGCAGTAGAATCGAAAGTAGACCCTAATAATTGATTACCAGGAAAATTGGTACAATTAGCAAATGTTGGAATGGGACCAGAAGATTGTGTGTCAGGTCCACAGGCTGTAAAAAATTGATCTGCTACTTGAGGGATATTAGTTTCAATATCTTCAATTTCAACATCTGGAGATTCAGTAATATCAATATATCTAAAACGAATGCTATATATATGTTTAGGGGTACTAGTTACTTCTTGATCTGTTGTCATTTCTCCTCTAGCTATAGCTTGTTGAAAAGCTGTAGAAACACGAGAAGGTGTATTGTTGTTTGTTATAAAAGGATTATAAAACCCTGATCCTAAAATAGACCCTACAGGTTGTAAAAAGTCGAAATTATCAGTTGCTTGATTATTTACATCATACACATTGGTGCCAAAAGCAGCGGTATTATAATTAAAATAAATTTGTCCAGAGCCTAATCTAAAATCAGCTAAACCTCCCGTGGTAGCGATGTAAATATCGGCATTGTACCACCAATCAGTCCCATCAAATGTATTATTGACATTTTCGAAAGTAAAATTGAGGTTCTGTCCGATCATTGCAAAACAAGTACTTAATCCTAATACTGTAGCTAGACATAATCTTTTTAAAGTGTATTTTTTCTTCATTTTAATGATTTTTATATAGGTTGTTTAGTAGTAATACAACTAAGTTGGCTTTTACCCTATTTTTTTTGTTGTTGTTGTCCTTTTTTAAGAAAAAAAGAATATTAATTATTTGATATAAAGTGTGTTATCATGCAAATGTAAATTCAAATCCTTTGTTGTATATTACTTAAAGGTTAACAAATAAGTATGGGCATAAAAGTTTTTAGCAAAAATAATTCATTGTACTTCAAAACTCCTTTTTCAATCAACTAATAAGTAAGTAGTAAACGGATGTACCCCCATTTGTACCCCTAAAATCAAATAATTACATGTAGTTTTAATTGTTTTGCTCTACCAACATTGGGTCTGATAAAGGGATTAATATCAATATTTTGTGCCTGCCCGTTCAGATTCATATCAGCTTTAGTGTACCTTAGTTAACCTTAAAATAAAACACCTCGTAAATTTTTACGAGGGCTTTTCTCTAAAAGCGAAGCGGTCTAACTTCTAATATCTAATAGCGTAGCGATCTAATATTAAAACTGCTCCGCTTTCCCAATACAAGGAACCACAATACTATTGATATCCGTATTTTGGATTTGTCCATTCATATCTGCGTCACCAGCTTGATAACCGCTCGAACCTAGACTACCCGATAGTATATTGATATCACTGTTTTGTGTTTGACCATTTCCGTCGACATCACCTGCATAGATGGCATATTTTCCGTTTGGCAATTGAGTTACTGCATTCAATCCTCCTTCAATAGTTGAAGGAGTAGAAGAGAAGTCAATAGTTACTGTTGATCCGTTGAAAGTAACCACATCTTTAGAACGGATAGCCAAGTGGTTTCTATGATTGATAACTACATAATAGGCATCAGGGTCAACCGTAAATTCTACAGGAGAAGTTCCATCGATATCTACCACATCCCCATCACGTTGTAATAGGGCAGAACGTCCTTCTATAACGGTTGTTCCATTATTTTGGTCTCGTAACTCAACCCAAATCCAATCCACCACCGTATCAGCAGCACTGCTAGTATTCGTTAAAACGGATTCTGTAGTTCGAATAGCATCGGCATAAGGAGAAGTGGAAGGCATCACCGCTGTACTACGAAGATCATCACGCATTAGATTTTCCTCCCCTGTTTTCGGGTTTAAGGCAGCTCCTAATAAGTATACATTGATTGCAGTCTTAGCCACACAATTTTGTCCTCCATCATTAATAGTCCAGTTATAAGTAAGTGAAGTCAATGTATTCCTAGCAATTTCTCCCAAACAATAAGTAGCATCAGCATCTAAAGAGATATTGGTTGGAATTTGTGTTTCTTCAGTTGATAACGTAGCCCAACCGATTAAGGTAGCATCGTAATTGGCTGCCGATATGCCTGAGTTTACCAGCATATTTTCGAGTCCTTTGTTGGTATCTCCAGGGAATCTGAGGATGCCAAGACTACTAATATCCCAACTCGCTAAATTTTGATTGAAAGCAGTCGCGCCAGAAAACATTTCATTCATGCTTTTTACATCGGCTACGTCCCAATTACTGATATCTTGATTGAAAGTAGTAGCGTCTTTAAACATTGCTTCCATTTCTTGTACTCGTGATGTATCCCAAGTATTTAATGGTTGATTGAAACTTGTAGCTCCAGAAAAAACACTTGCCATTCTACGAACATTGCTTGTAATCCAACCTCCAATAGACTGATTAAATGCTGTAGCTTGGAAAAATAGATGGTTAAAATTTTCTACACTGGTTACTTCCCAATCTTTAATGTCTTCATTGAACTTAGAGCAATATGCAAAAGCTCTTGACATATCACCTACATTACTAACATCCCAATCTCCAATCTTATCTTTTAAATCCTCTAAGTTGGTGGCTCCTTCAAACATCTGTTTCATACTTAGGCTACCAACGTCATTGTAAGCAAAAATATCATTGGCATTCAATACTAGGTTGCTACAACCATAGAACGCTTTTTCGAAAGAAAACCATTCGTTGATTCCCCATTGTTCTATGGTTAAGATGTTGTCTTTATCACCACTATTATTAAAGTATATTCTAGGGAAATCACCTATAATTTTCACAGTATATGTCCCTGCAGTAGCATATTCATGGGTAGCATTTCCAGTGACGTCAACTTCTACTACACCATCTCCCCAATCTACAAAGTAATCATAACCGATACCTGTAGTAGGTATAGTGATATTTTCATTGTCAGACATAGTTTCCCAAGTAGTAATAAAAGCATTTGTAAAATCGCAACTTTGTCCCCCATCCGTAATATTCCAGCTGTAGGGATCAGCTGTTAATATATTTCTAGCAGTTGTAGCCAAGCAATAAGTAGCATCTGCATTTAAGGTTAAGTTGGTAGGAATTTGTGTTTCTCCCGTTTCTAAAGTTGACCAACCGATTAAGGTGTTGTCATAATTTTCCAGAGAAAGCGCCGAACCTGTAAAAAAATCATTCAACTTGGTAGCACTACTAATATCCCAAGAAGCTAAGTTTTGATCAAAACGTCGAGCACCGAAAAAGACATCTTCCATAAATTGTACATTGGACACATCCCAATTGTCCAAGGGTTGATTATATCTACTAGCACTACGAAACATTCCGTCCATATTATTCACTTTGCTGACATCCCAAGCATTTATAGATTGCTGAAATTGATTCGCTACCCTAAACATTTCAGTCATGTCAATAGTACCGGTAACAAATTCACCAATATTCCACCCACTGATATCCTGATTGAATTGGGTAGCATCTCTAAACGTACTATTGAATGAGGTTACTTTACCTACATTCCAACTACTTATATTTCCATTGAATCTAGAAAAAGCAAATAGACTACGCATATTGGTAATGTTCGAAGTATCCCAACCAGATATATCGGGACTTCCAATATTGGTACAACCACTGAACATGAAACTCATGTTGGTCACGTTTGATAAGTCTGGGCTATCAGTAGCATTGATTACAAGATCCGAACACCCTCTAAAAGCATCTTCCATAGAAGTCCAAGAAATAGTTCCCCATTGTTCAATGGATTTTACGTAATCTGTAGAGGCACTATTATCAAAATGAATTCGCGGGAAATCACCAATTATTTTTACAGTGTATGTTCCAGCGATCGCATAAGTATGGGAAGCATTTCCTGTTTTTCCAAAATCAAATGCTCCATCACCCCATGCTATACTGTAACTATATCCATTACCCGTAGTAGGGATGGTGATGACTTCGTTATCTAAAGTAGTTTGCCAAGTGGTAATAAAGAAATCTGTAGTTATACAGCTTAATCCACCATCATTAATAGTCCATCCGAAATCATTGATTAATTTGTTTCGTGCAGCTTCTCCCAAACAGTAGGTAGCATCTGCATCCAGTATTTGATTTATAGGTATGGTTGTTTCGCCATTCACATTATCTATAATAGACCAACCGATTAAGGTGTTATCGTAGTTTTCTTGAGAAAGTGCCGATCCTGTGAAAAAATCTTCTAACTGACTACCTCCTACATATACGGGGATACTACTGATATCCCAATTTCCTAAATTCTGATTAAAAGAAGAAGCTCCATTAAACATACTAAAGCAACTTGTAATGTTGCTAACATCCCAATCACCAATAGGTTGATTAAAGGCAATTGCGTCTTCAAACATCCCCACAGAACGTTCCATATTCTGTGTATTCCAATTTCCGATAGGTTGGTTAAAAGCATTGGTTTCCGAAAACATTAAATTGGCACCGATCATACTACTAGTATTCCAGTTTGAAATATTTTCGTTAAAGATGGTACACTCATGAAACATGGCGTCCATTTCTTTGATATTACTTACATTCCAGCTGCCTATGTTGTCTTTTAAATCTTCGAAATTGCTGCAACGGCGAAACATCGATTGCGTTTTTTCTACATTTGAAAGGTTAGGAATGTCGTCTGCATTTAATTTAAGATGAGTACATCCTGTAAAAGTAGATTCCATAGAACCCCATTGTTGCGTACCCCATTGCTCTATGGTTAAGATTTTTTCTTTGTTTCCATTGGATGAATTACCAAAAATAAGATGAGGGTAGACTCCACTAATTTTTACCGTGTAAATGCCTACTGTAGCATATTCGTGAGTAACATCATCTGTTTGATTAAAAGAAAAAGTGCCATCCCCCCAGTCAACATCGTAATCATAAGTTTGACTACTTAAAGTCGGAATTTCAATAGATTGATTCGCTGCTGTGGTTTGCCAAGTAGTGATAAAGAAATCTGTAGGCGCACAGCTAGCTCCTCCATCAGTAATGATCCAATTATTAGGTGGTGAGGTCAATATATCTCTAGCGGAAGTACTAATACAATATTTAAGATCTCCTGCGCCTAAACTGACATTGTTTCTTAAAGATTCACCACTTTCTAAAGTTGCCCAACCAATTAATGTAGCATCATAATTTTCATCTGAAAAGCGAGAAGTACCTTTAAAGATATCTGTGAAGTCAGATACATTACTAATATTCCAAGAACCTAAACTTTGGTTAAAAGACTTAGTATTTAGAAAAGTTTCAGATGCAGACTCTAGGTTATCTGTATTCCACTGATCTAAGGGGTAATTAAAGTCTTCACAACCCGAAAACATATAATCGATAGTTTTTACGCTACCAACGTTCCAAGCATTGATATTTTCATTCATCGTAGCATTAGCAAACATTCCGTTCATTGATACAATGTTGCTGACATTCCAATTTCCAATATTTCCACCATTATCAATGCAAGTCCCATTTTCGAACATACTAACCAAGCTAGTAGCATTACTAAGATCAGGTGTATCCGTAGCATTAATAACTAAGAAACCACAACCCTTGAAAGCATTTTCCATCGAAGTCCATTGCTGGCTTCCCCATTGCTCTATAGTCCTAATTTTATCTCGGTCTACATTATCATTGAAGGCAATATGTCTAAAATCACCAATCATTTTAATCGTATAGGTTCCTGCCGAAGCATACGTATGATAGGCTTCTTGTGTTTCTCCAGAGGTAATGGTGCCATCACCCCAATCTATAGAGAAATCAAGATTAGAACCCACTACAGGAATCGAAATTGCTTCGTTATCAGTAGCAATATTCCAAGTAGTTATAAAAGCATCCGCTAAATCACAAGCAGCACCATCATCCGAAATATTCCAATTTAGACCTGTGTTATCGGTAAGGGTATTTCTGGCTTCAGTACCAAAACAATAGGTACTTCCTTCAAAACTGATATTAATATTAGAAGGTATCGTTTCTCCATTATCCTGTTTTGCCCAACCGATAAGTGTAGCATCATAATTTCCTGTAGAAAGGCCAGCTTGTTGAAACATACTGGACATGTTGGTGACACTTGAAAGGTTCCAGTTACCAACATTTTGATCGAAGTCGGTAGCTCCAAAGAACATGCCTCCCATGTTTTCGATATTACTGGTGTTCCAATTATCTAGTGGCTGATTAAAAGAAGTAGCAAAACTGAACATGCTTTGAGTTGCGGTTACTTTACTCATGTCCCAATTATTAATTGGTTGGTTGAATGCCGTAGCAGAATCAAACATGATTCCCATGCTAATTTCCCCAGTAACCTGTTCCCCTATATTCCAGCTATTAATGTTTTCATTGAATTTAGAAGCAGATTGAAACATAGAAGAGAAGTTGGAGATGTTACCTACATCCCAAGTTTCAATTTGGTCTTTGTTGTCTACTAAATTAGTAGCTCCTTTAAACATAGAAGATAAATCTTCTACAGAGGATAAGTCAGGCGTATCATTGGCATTTAACACTAGAGCAGTACAACCTGAAAAGGCTTCGTTCATATTTAGCCAAGAGATCGTACCCCATTGCTCAATGGTTTTAATCTTTGTTAGATCTCCAGTATTATTAAAATAAATTCTAGGGAAATCTCTAGAAATTTTCACGGTGTAAGTCCCTGTACTTTCATAAGTATGTGAAGGATTACCTGTAGTTATATTGTATTCAAAACTTCCATCTCCCCAATCTATATCGAAATTATAGCCATTACCTGAGGTAGGAATCGTAATTGATTCATTAGCTGAGGTCGTTTCCCAGGTCGTTACAAAGAAATCTGTCGCAGCACAGCCTAATCCTGCATCTGTAATCGTCCAGTTGAAAGGGGAAGTAGTCAATGTATTTCTTGCCGTTTCTCCTAAACAGTAAGTAGTCGAATTTGCACCTAATATTACATCTGTAGGTATTAGAGTTTCTCCAGTATTTAAAGTAGACCAACCCGATAGTAATTTGTCATAATTTTCACTACTAAATTTGGTAGCTCCTGTAAACATGTTTTCAGCAGTTTCAGTTCTCGTAGGATGTGTTCCCAGACTACTAATATCCCAAGTGCTTAGGTCTTGATTGAATTCTGTAGCGCCATTGAACATATTATCCATTCTTTGGACTTTAGAAACATCCCATCCACTGATATCTTGGTTGAAATTAGAGGCACTACTAAACATGAAATGCATTTGAGTGACGTTGCTTGTATTCCACCCACTAATATCTTGATTAAACGTAGTTGCACCAGCAAACATAGTTCCCATAACGGTAGCACTTTCGGTATTCCATCCACTGATATTTTGGTTGAATTTGGTGTTCCCTAAAAACATTTGAAGAAAAGTTCTTACGTTCCCTACTTGCCAAGAAGAGATATCTTCATTGAATTCCGAACACTGGGCAAAAGTGGCATACATATTTTGGACATTGCTTACATTCCAATCTCCTATTTTATCTTTAGAATCCACAAAATTTATGGCTCCTTGAAACATTTGGTGCATATTAAACAAGGTTGGAGCACTAAAATCAGGAGTATCGTCTGCGTTTAACACTAAGTTCGTACACCCCTGAAAGGCTTTATGCATACTAGTCCATTGCTGTGTACCCCATTGGTCGATCGAAATAATTTTGTCCTTATCTCCAGTGTCGTTAAAATAAATTCTAGGAAAATCACCCCAAATTTTAATTTGGTAATCTGCTGCCCCTGCCGTGTATTGATGCGTAGCGTTTCCTGTTTCAGTAGTATTCGAAGAACCATCTCCCCAGTCTACAATATAGTCGTAACCTGAACCCGTAGTAGGTATGGTGATGGTTTCGTCATCCGAAGCAATTCGCCAAGTAGTTATAAAAGCAGTACTATCATCATTACAGCCTAGACCTCCATCACTTAAATTCCATGTTTTGGTGATGTCGAGTGTAGTTCGTGCTGCTTCTGCCGTACAGTACTGCACTCCACTAGCATTAAAAGTTAAGCCATTAGGTGTACTAGGGTTTGTAGCCCAACCTTCTAGTGTAGCATCATAATTAGTAGCACTTAACCCAGCACCATTTAACATTCTTAATAGGGTAGTGGCACTACTTAAATCCCAATTTCCTAGATTTTCATCGAAAAGGGGGCTGCCTCTAAAAGTTTCTGTAAAATCTTGAACATTACTTACATCCCAATGTTTCATTTGTCCTCCATTATCAACTAATACACTACAATTTTTAAAGGCTTCAATCATAGTAGTTACATTCGATAGGTCAGGGGTATCTGTAGCATTAATCACTAACTTATTAACGCCTAAAAAAGCATTTCGAAACGAAGTGAATTTAGCGGCTCCCCATTGCTCTATCGATAGCATTTTTCTGCTTACATTTTGGTTGTTGGCATATAGGTTTCCTAATGCTCCTGATATTTTTACAGTATAAGTTCCTGGGGTGGTATATCTATGTCGATCACTTCCTCCTTCAGCAGTAGTAGTTCCATCTCCCCATTCTATACTAAATCGAGAGCCTCCATCAGTAGTGCGTATTTGAATTTCTTCATTAGTCCCTGTGGTTTCCCAAGTAGAAATAAATTTATCTTCTTCTTCACAAATTAAGCTTCCATCAGTAATAGCCCATTTATAATTATTTATTAGGCTTTGACGCACAGCAGCACTAATACAATAGCTGCTTACACCTCCATGAAAACTGATATCAGAGGGTATTTGGGTTTCTCCAACATCTAAAGTAGCCCAGCCAAATAAAGTAGTATCGTAATTTGCTGTAGATATTCTTGCAGATCGGATCATTTGCTCCATGCTGGTCATACTACTAATATCCCAAGCTCCCAAACTTTGGTCAAAAGCCTCGGCTTCTAAAAACATTTGTCCAGCTTCTTGTACAGAACTCATATTCCAATCACTTAATTCTTGATTAAATTTGATCGCTCTTTTAAAAACAGCATTTGAAAATGCTAAACTATTGGTATTCCAGTTGTTTAAGGGTTGGTTAAAATCAGAAGCTCCTTCAAATAAAGAGTCCATGAAACGTACATTACTTACGTTCCATGTATTGATGTTTTGGTTGAATCCAGAATTTTTAAAAGTAGCCGTGAGGTTTTCTACGTTGTTTACATTCCAATTACCTATGTTGTTTTTTAAGTCTTCTAACTGGGTGGTTCCTTCAAACATAGAAGTCATATTCGTGACTAAACTCAAATCAGGAGTGTCATTAGCATTTAATACTAAGTTAGTACAACCTTGAAAAGCATTTTCCATATTTGTCCATTGGTGAGTGCTCCATTGTTCGATGGTACGAATTTTTTCTTTTCCGGTTCTATCCAAGAAATACATCTGAGAAAAGTCTCCATATATCTTTACGGTATAGGTTCCTGCTGAGGTGTATGTATGTGTAGTGTCACCTGTAATTCCTTTGCTTAAAGTGAAGTCTCCCCAATCTACGGTGTAGTTATTGGAGGCTCCTAACATATAGATAGGAATGGTTAAATCACTTCCTGTTACCGTCCATGTAGTGATAAATTTTTCTTCTTCACAGGCTTGCCCGCCATCGACAATATTCCAATCATAAATACTCGCTATAGGGTCAGCAAGTTCAGAATGAGCAGTCGCAGCTGTACAATAAGTACTTACCCCTGCATCAAAGGTGACATTGAATTGAGGGTCTTGACTATACCAACCGTTTAGCGTAGTATCGTAATTATTAGCAGAAAGTTTACCTCCTCTAAACATTCCATTCATTTGGGTAATGGTAGTGATATCCCAATTCCCAAGGTTAAAGTCTACCGAAGGGCAATCACGAAACATATTTTCTAAAGAGGTTGCTAATGATAAGTCAGGAATATCGGTAGCATTGACTACCAAATTAGAACAGCCATAGAATGCATTTTCCATAGTGAGCCATGAGTTGGTTCCCCATTTTTCGATCGAAACCATTTTATCTTTATCCCCAGAATTGTTGAAATATATTGCAGGAAAAGATTCGTTTGTAGGAGTACCCCCAATAGGTGTAGTACTTAAAGCTCCTTGAATAGAAACATCATGTATACCTGGATCATCGAAGGTAATGGTAATATTTCCTGTACCACTTCTGATATTAGTAAATAGTTGACCAGCGCTTTTGAAATAGCTAACACTATAATCATAGGTTTCTCCAGCTTTGGTCGGAATGGTAAAACTTTCATTGGCTGTAGTGGTTCTAACTTTAAACTCAAACTGAGCTTGAAGGGTAGCACATAAAGAAGCCATAAAAAATAAGAGCGTGTAAAATTGTTTCATAGGTTTTGGTTGGGCTTGTACAAGTTTTACAAAGTTAAAGAATGAGAAAATGAAGTGTGTTAAATTTGTGTTTTGTTATAGGTGTAAATAGCTCTTATTTAGTGATTTTTAAGGGGAGTCCCCTCATTTGTACCCTCTGTTTGATGTTTAGTTATTATCATTTTTTAGTCAAAGTGTTATTACCACGGAGGCGATAATGCTCTCCTTCTAAAAAAAGAGGGAAGTGTACCACTACATTGATAGGATTAAATGAAGCAGGCTTCGTCGTCTAAAGCATCAACAGCCTGGTTTTTAAGAAAAATTTCCTCGTTTTAAACGTCGATGCACCTGCTTTGTAACGACAAATTCCTTGCTTTTAATTACGATGGGCTTGTATTTAGCGAGTAATTCCTGCTAAAGAACAAGGAAGTTATAGTTAGATAGTAGTATGTGAGGTGTTCGAAAGGGGAAGCTTGGCGTTCAATAGGCGAACGTTGGTCTTTAGGACAAGACAAGTGGCGTTTAAGAGTAGCAATTTGTAGCAAGGAAGGAGGGAAGTTTTGTTCGGAACTTCAAACAAGGAGTCCCGAACATGGATTGTTGAGTAATGTATTTGGTTATATGTCGCTATCTACGTCAACTGTTGTATCCATAATAGCATTGGTGTCATCACTAATAGTAGCCTGTTTGCTTCTTCGTGGAAATTGTGCGGCTAGATCTTTAGCAATATTTGTGGTACCTGGAATATTTTGACGACTGATTAACTTGATATTGTTATAGTACCCTAATGAAGCATTATAGATATCGGTACTCAATAACTTTGTGGTGTCATCTAGACTTTCATGGATTCCAGTAATACGGCGAAGCATCGGCATGATCGTTTCACGTGTCTTCATATCTCGGTCAAACTCGTCTTTATCCAAATATATCGGCACTAATTCGGGCTTTTGATCCATGTATTCCGATATGCGTTTTACCCAGTTTTCAGTCCTGTTACCAAGCTTTCCATACAATTGTCGCTCTTCGGGGGTAAGGTTGATTACTTTGTCCGAAATAATTTGTTCAATACTGGTTAAAGCCGTTTCAATTTGTTGAACTTCTTCTTCTGTAAATGTGATTGAAATTAAATTGTTATTTGTCATAATGTAACTAAATGTTTGTATATAGATAATTAACGTATGAATATATGAATAGTTGCGTGCGGATTAAAAAAAAAGAGCTAAAGAAAAAATTGTGGACAAGCACAGTTACCGTTATTACAGCGAAGGCGGTAAACTCCTTATTAAAAAATATTCCGAATAACCGTAATCTCTAATACTAAGTATTACGTCATCCTGATGAAGATCAGGATCTCATTAAGTTTATAAAAACAAGTAGAATGAGATTCCTTGTCAAGTAAGGAATGACGAAACCGTATGAAATATTATCAATTACACGGATATTCATAAAAATATTAAGTTTACTTCCCTTTGAAAGGAATAAAATTTTAGTGAATGAGACCCCGTGTCAGAGCACGGGGTGACAGCCAGTAGCTGGTAGCTCGCTGCTCGAAGCAGCAGGCAAAGCCTGCTAAAACTGCTCCGCCTTCCCAATATAAGGAATCACAATACTATTGATATCCGTATTTTGAATTTGTCCATTCATATCGGCATCACCTGCTTGGTATCCACTAGAACGGAGGTCTCCAGAAAGTATATTGATATCACTGTTCTGCGTTTGACCATTTTCGTCACATCAGCTACATAGATTGCATATTGTAAAAATGAATAGTACATATCTTTCGTGCTGGTGATTTTATGATATTTCTATAAAATAATTTTCCTAACAACAGTCCCCTCCGTAAAAGTCATCCTCAAAATATAAACCCCCTTTGAAAAGTCAGCAGTATCCACAACATTTTTTGTGGTACCAAAAACCAAAGCCCCACTAAGGTCATACAACTCTAAGGCGATCAAATTAGATTTACTATTTTCAACAACAAGCTGAGTATATGATAAAGACCATTTAATAGCGCTTTCTTGTAGTGTATTATCAGAAAGACTAAGGGTAGGGTCACTAGCTTCAGTAACAGATTTAAACCCCGTCCAACCTGCGTCAATATAGGCTTGTGAAGTACCTGCGGGTATCGTTTAACCCGAATTATGCATTAGAATATGTAAAAGGAGGGCTTAAATTTTTGATTTGAGAGAAAAGTCCATCCATCCACTCTCTTTTTTCCACAGGCAAAGCAATCTTCAAGACCTTTCTATTAGCATGTTTTACCTGCCATGCTCCTAATGCAAAGCAATAGACTTTTAAGGTTCTTAACGTTGCTGTTTTATTATCATTAAGTGCAAAATATCTGAATAAACTCATCAAATTATAAGC
>CANMML010000007.1 GCA_947499005.1 uncultured Aquimarina sp. | reverse complement strand
ACCATTTTCAATAATCTAATATCTAGAATGGTTGAAGCCGATAACATAAATCAGTCAAAATTGATAGGTAACTAAATACCGACCTCTATACTTTGATTTTATATATCTAGAAAAAACAAATGAAATCATAGCTAATTATGAAACTTCCATACCTATTTATTCTCAAGGACTCACAAAAATAAATATTGACTCAAAAGAGATTACTAATATTGCTTTTCCTAACCAAAAAGGTTATAGACCAATAAGTACAAATACAAAGCTATTTGGTTTTGATAGTGGGTCTTCTCCTAAAAGAATAATAGAACTAAATGAGGCGAATGGGGATATAATCTCTGAATTAGCTGTGCTACCTACTAATAACATATATTTTGATTTTATATATCTAGAAAAAACAAATGAAATCATAGCTAATTATGAAACTTCCATACCTATTTATTCTCAAGGACTCACAAAAATAAATATTGACTCAAAAGAGATTACTAATATTACTTTTCCTAACCAAAAAGGTTATAGACCAATAAGTACAAATACAAAGCTATTTGGTTTTGATAGTGGGTCTTCCCCTAAAAGAATAATAGAACTAAATGAGGCGAATGGAGATATAATCTCTGAATTAGCTGTGCTACCTACTAATAACATATATTTTGATTTTATATATCTAGAAAAAACAAATGAAATCATAGCTAATTATGAAACTTCTACACCTATTTATTCTCAAGGACTCACAAAAATAAATATTGACTCAAAAGAAATTACTAATATTACTTTCCCTAACCAAAAAGGTTATAGACCAATTAATTAACAACATGTTACAACACTATATCCTATGTAAAGCCTTTTCGTTAAATCCTAGGTTATAAAAATACGATATTTTTTATTTTTTTATTTCATAATAATAATTTTGGAGTGTTGGAATGTGGGCAACGCCATTAAAGCGTTGTCAATATTTCAATACTCAGCCTATAAATAACTCCTCATCTTATATGTGGTATCCTCTTATGGATCCACCAGCATCTCTATGATTATGATTGGCCAACAAGGCAACTTGCTAAAAAATGTGATAACTTAAAAAGTCTCACCTACAGTGTTTAGTTGTCCTATTCTGAGCCAAAAGTATTTTCGAGTTGAGTAAGTTGTTGAAATATTTATAAGGCCTAAAAAGCCTTTATTTAAGTCATCAATGATGTCTTTATTATTGACCCAACACCTCCAAAATAATATCACAGCCTTCTTTAATCTCTTTCTTAGAAATCGTTAATGGAGGAGTAATACGTACCGCACGTTTTTCGAATAATAGAAAGAAGAGAATTAATCCTTTTTCCTGACATTTTAATACTAAATCTGTAGCTTCTTCTGGAGTTTCTAGCATGATAATTAACATCAGCCCAATACCTCGAATCTCTTTGATTTTAGGATGTACTAATCTTTGACGGAATAATTTTTCTTTCTCTAATGCTTTTTGCATTAGATTTTCTTTTAGTATCGTCTTCAAAGTAGCATGACAAGAAGCCGCTATTACTGGGTTTCCTCCAAAAGTGGTAATATGCCCAAGCATTGGGTTTTCTTTCAATAAATCCATATGGGCTGCAGAAGCCGTAAAAGCGCCTACTGGCAAACCGCCTCCAAGGCCTTTCCCTATCACTACAATATCTGGAACTACATTATAATTTTCAAAACCAAACATCTTTCCTGTTCGACCAATGCCTGGTTGAATTTCATCTAAAATCAGTAGAGCACCTACTTCTTCACAGCGCCTTTTAACTTTAGCTAAATAATCATTCACTGGTTGAATGAACCCTGCTCCTCCTTGTATGGTCTCTAATATGACTCCTGCCGTCTTCGAGGTTATTTGTACTAAATTTTGTTCTTCATTAAAATTGATAAAACGAACATCTGGAATTAATGGACGAAATGCTTGTTTTCGTTCTTCGTACCCCATAACACTTAACGACCCCATGGTATTGCCATGATAAGCATATTTTGCTGCTATAATTTCACTACGCCCCGTTACTCGACGTGCCAATTTTAAGCTTCCCTCAATGGCTTCGGTTCCCGAATTTGTTAAGTAGGTTTTCTCTAGCGGATCTGGCAAAAGATCCGAAATAAGTTTGGTAAGTTTAATCGCTGGTTTCTGGATATATTCTCCATACACCATGACATGTAAATACCTATCTAACTGCTTTTTTATTGCTTTAACAACTGATGGGTGCCTATGCCCTAAACTACAAGCAGAAACACCTGCAACAAAATCTAAATACTTTTTTCCGTTGGTATCATAAATATAACTGCCTTTAGCTTTCTTAACCTCCATAGCTAAAGGAAAAGGAGTCGTCTGAGCTTGATATTTAAAAAAGTCTTCCTTCATCATTAGTCTTCCTCTCCTTCTTCTGTTTCTGTAGGTTGCAGCTTGACATCTTTATATCTAGAGTTATCAGATCGATAAGCTTCAATACGTTTTAAGGTTTCTTCATCAAAAAAGTCTTCTTCCTCTTCTGGCAATGGTAAGCCTTTTATTTTCACTAATTCAAAAGGTTTTTCTCCTTTAAATAAATCCTTTTTGGATTTAATTCGTTCCTCTCCTCTCCAATGAAGCCCTTTTAAACGCTGCGCATTTTCAGGCAAACTTCCTTCTCTGTGAAGTGTCCCTTCTACATCTTTATAATAATAGATATCGGTAATATCTTGTTCTTCAAACAGAATTTTAATCTTACTACAAATCACTTTATTAATTCCTATTAAGTCTAAAGTAGATTCATCCCTTTGGAAATAGATCGTCTCGGTATTTTTATCAATATCAACCTGTCGTAATTCGTCATTTTCGAACAATCCATATAAAATAGCCCCTTTCACTTGGTTAAAGCCTTTCTTTAAGGTGTCTTGCTGTACTAAGAAACTATTATTAAAGACCTTTAGAGAATCCAATTTATTGGTCTTCATATTAGATATCAACTGGATCGTATCACCTGTCATTTGATTTGCTCCAGACCATAAAATAGGTTTTTTGAACATTTTGGTATAACCCGTTTTTTGTACCACACTAATAGAATCACACTTCCCACTCATATCAGTTTTGTACATACGTACATCATAAAACCCTCTCAATAGTCGATCTTGAGGCTTTCCTGTAACCATGATTGTATCACTATGTATAAATATCGAATCTTTTTGTTGCTTTGAAATTGCTAAGGCATGTTTCGTAATAAATACAGAGTCCTTTGCTTTAAATACTTCAGCATAATGTCCTTTAATCAAACTTTGATTGGCCGTATCTAATACTCTAATATTATTGGTTGCTGAAGCAAAACTATTATTACTATCATAGTAAATACTATCTCCAAATACTTGACGATTATCATAATCGATCCTCGCATTTTTAATAGCATAACCTATGGCCGTCTTGGTATCATAATATCCACGTTCGCAATACATCGTGCTCCCAGGGCTCTTGATTGTTGATTCCCCATACAAATAGGCTTGACCAGATTCTGTATAATAATCTAAACGTTCTGAATCTACTGTATTTTCTGGGTTAACGATACTTACATCTTTTGAAAAGATATATTTCTTCAAATTAATATAATACCGACCAATTTTACTTTTTAAGGTATTGGTAGAATCTTTAACGGTTCCCCCACTACGATAATAAGCTTGCTGGCGTAGCTTATCATAGAAAAGCGTATCTGTCGTTAATGTATTTTCGGGAGTTTCTAAAAAAACATTGGTACTCGCGAAAGCAAACTCGGTATTTCCATTATACTCTGCATAGTTGCTTTTCATGATAATGCTGTCACCTTGATTCATCTTTACATTACCAAAGGCTTTTACAAAGCGTTCATTACCATAATGTACTGCTTGATCACACCAAATTTCAATTCCTTGATGTTTCAAATAGACTTGTTTATCTACTTTGCTCAACAATGTAGCGCCAGGAAAATTTTCCTCGTCAATCTCCAAACGATCAGAAATTACGTCGATTACTTTTCCTTCTTGAGCATGTACAGCATTCGATACGATGATAAAAAACAACATATTGAATACTTTATATAAAACAGCATTAATGCTAGTATACTTCATATATTAATGAGGTGCTGACATAATATTCGACATGCAATAAATCATGCCGAATATTATGGTAATTAAAACACAAATGTATTTATAAAACGTTTATCCTACTAGATGTTGCATTTATTTCTTCCCATTGGTTTCTAACAATGCTATAGTATACATCATCTTGTACCTCTCCTTCACTATCAACATAGTGTGCATAACGAATTCCTTCTTTTACTGCTCCTAATTTTTCTATGGCTCTTTGAGAGCGAATGTTTCGTATATCTGCTCCAAATTGAATACGATTTAGTTTCAATACTTCAAACCCATAAGCCAATACTAGCTCTTTTACAGCTGCATTTAGACCTGTACCTTGAAATTGTGTCCCGTACCAAGTCCAACCTATTTCGGCTCTTTTGTTATTTATATCTAACTTTCCTAAACGTGTACAACCAGCTAATGTCCCATAGTCTTTATCTATCACTAAAAAAGGGATTGTCGTCTGGTTGTTAGCTGCTTTTAATGTAGCGGATATATAATCATTTAAATCTTCTTCTGTTCTTATATAGTGTCCCATATATTTCCAAATAGTATCATCAAAAATAATTTCTCTTAACCCTTCTGCTCCTTCTGCTGTAAAAGGCAGTAATCTTGCTCTTCGATTTTCTAAAATCATAACTCTAGTAATTGGTTTTCTATTTTAATTTTTAAGCACAAAAAAACCTCACAGCCGAGCTACGAGGTTTTCTTATTATTAGGGACAACAAGAAGGCGTAACTCATTCGAGGAACGTTGATTTCTTTGTCTTCTTATTGTTTATTATCATTTGCATAAAGCAAACATATTATTTTTTTGAATCTATTCAAAATTATCTTTAGATATGCAGGGTAATTTCATTTAATTTTTGTGGAAGAAATCATATAGTTTTAGGACTTCATGCTGAATTTATTTCAATATCACACAATAAGAAAAAGCTAGGTCTTTTTTAAAACTTGTTTCTAGCTTTAAGTATAAATGTTTTAAAAGGAAAATGCATAATTTTAACTAAACCCGAATAAAGACATATACATTGACTGATATACAACATAAAAAGCTTGAGTTTTCTAATCCAATCATCAAAGACCGTATAGAGGTTTTAAAAAATTCAACAAGTCTTCTGATATTCCGAACATTTCTAAAACCAAATGGAGGTCAACACGAACTACATTACCACACTAGACTAGACGAAAAATTTAAGGTGATAAAAGGAACATTAAATATTATGATTGGAGATCGTAAAATGGTTTTAAATGCAGGAGATGAACAAACTATTCCCCCTTTTACTAGTCATATGTTTTATAATCGTTCTGGTGAACAAGTTGTTTTCGATGTAGAAGTCGTAAATCCTCAAAAAATGATGAATGCATTGCAAATCATGTATGGACTTACTAATGATGTTAAAACCAATAAAAAAGGGTTACCCAACAATATATTGCATACAGCGATCGGGTTAAAAATGATGGATGCTTTTTCCCCTAAAGTTCCATACTTTATTCAAAAGGTCGGGATATCAACCTTAGCTACACTTGGCAAAATCATAGGGCTAGAAAAACAATTAGTAGAAAAGTATTGTACTTAATACTGTATTGATAAAAATATAAGGAGCCCATCATTAAATGATAAGCTCCTTATTTATTACTTATAATGTTTTTACTCCCCTAAAAAAAGGGTAATCTCATTATTTTTTTCTGAATTTATTCAGAATATCTTTCATGTGTTCTCCTGCTGCTTCTCGTCCTCCAAGTCCATATGCAAGAGCAATAGTTACCGCAATTGCTCCAATAATAGCTGTAAAAGCAATTTCAACAATACTATTTGCAATACCCATAGTTCTTAGAGAAATTGCTAAAAACAATGCTATAATAGCTCCTTTAGCAATAGATGCAATAAACTTATTATCGTCTGATTTTGATAACATAGTCCCTACAATATTAGCAATAAAATTACCCATCACTAAAAGGATCAATCCAAAGAAAATTTGCCCTGAAAGATCTAAGATCGTTTTTAAAATATCATTTAATTGTGGTAAATCTAATTTACCAACTCCAATAGTGATCCCAGTGAATGCTAAGAAAAAATATGCTAAACCACTTAAGATTTTAGATAAAGATTGGTTTTCTCCAATCATTGAATCTAGTTGTAACTTGTTAGCTAACTCGTCTGTACCAACACTTTTTAATAAATCGGCTAAGAAATTAGTTAAGTACTTCCCTCCTATTACAAAAATAGCAATGATCGCTCCTGCTGCTAATACTTTAGGAATCATTGCCATTACTGTACTTAAAACACCATTGGCTGGTTCACTTATTGCGTTAATGTGTAGTGCGTTTAAAGCTTGAATAATAAATGGAATGAATATTACTGCAAAAACTATTTTTTGAATAATAGCAACAAATTTCCCTGTGTCTTCAACTTTCAATTTGCTAGCAACATTTTCTACAAACGTTGATCCTAATCCAATTAAATTAGAAACTACTTTCGCTAAAATATACCCTACAAAACCAATAAGCCCTGCTGCAATAAGGTTTGGCAAGAACCCTAAGAATTCATTAAGCATATTCTTTACTGGATCCAATACACTTTCCATTCCCAGTGTACTCAATACCAATAACAAGACAAAAAGCATGATAATAAAGTATACAAAACTTGAAATAAAGCCTTCTGGTTTTACACCAGATGCTTCTCCTCCAAAAAGCTTATTATCTATATCTGTTTTCTTTAAAGCTTTTCTTACTAGCTTTTTTATTCCTTTAGCAATTAAACTACCGATAATTAAAATTCCGATAGCAGCTAAAAGAGTAGATAATTTTCCATCTAAACCGATGAGTTGAAAAACATCTTTAATTGATGTAATAATTTTTTCCATTTTTACGTAATTGATTGATTATTAGATTTATAAATATCCGAATTTTTATCCTAGCAATAAAAGAACTCCCTTGTTTTTCGGAATATTCTTCGAATAAGTCCTGATTTACTCGACAAAGGACTTCTTTAACTTAAGATTAAGAAATCGTTAAGCGAAAACGTTGGAATGCATTTTGATATACTTTTCATGAGATCTCACAACAACTAAAACATAACACTAAATGATTCTAATAATATTAACTAAAACCTATTATTATCATGAAAAAACAAGATGTAAACATTAAAAAAAGCCGACTAATCAATGTGCAAATTTCTTTGATTGCAATACTATGCTTTGGGTACTGGATGTATGAAGTATATGCTGTACCAATTCATAAAGATATCAAACCTGAAACCGATACCATTTATACAACAAATGATGGTGTCGAAGATCCTTTTGGTCCTTTTGAAGTAGAACCTACAGCATCTGCAGCTAAGAGTGCTCCAAAAATTCAACCCACAGAAATAATTGAGCCTATCATTGATGATACTAAAGAGGTTCCTGAAAAAATTGAAAAGGATAACAAAAAAGAACTTGTTGTCGACAATGTTGAATCTACTGATAACAATACTCCTACAAAGGATAACGTTAGCAAAGGGGATACAAAAAGTAGCCCCACTGCAAATGTTTCAGGCACTTCAAATAATTCGAAACCTTTACTATCTAATGCTGTTGATATGTCTCCTGTATATCCAGGTTGTTCAAAATTCAGTAACAACAAAGACATTATGAAATGTTTTGAATCTAAAATTCAAAGGTTGGTAAAACGAAGATTTAACAATAGCATTGGTGCTGATCTTGGTCTAGATGGAATTCAAAGAATTAATGTTTACTTTGAAATCGATAAACAAGGAAATATTACCAATATTAAAGCTCGTGGAAAGCACAAATCTCTTGAAAAAGAAGCGAGAAGAGTCGCTAAATTGCTTCCTAAAATGTCTCCAGCGATGAAGAACGGTAAAAATGTGACGATGTCATATGTACTACCGATCTCTCTAGATGTAAGATAATTTTAGAACGGGACAATTATTAATAAAAAGAGGATGAGGCTGTCTGAAAAGGTAGCCTCTTTTTTTTGCAAAAGATCTAGATTTTCCTTAAATTAATGTATGAATCGCAGTGTTATATTTAAGACTTACAATCAAGATCAGTTAAGTCTATTACCACCTAGTTATGATGATTTAGTTCCTAAAAATCATCCCGTTCGTATCATAAATACGATAGTTGATCATCTAGATATTTCTAATTTAGAAAAGAGCTATAAAGGAGGAGGTACTTCAAGCTATCATCCTAGAATGTTACTAAAAGTAATCATCTACGCTTATTTACGTAATTTGTATTCTTCTCGAAAAATAGAACAAGCTCTTTGTGAAAATATCCACTTTATGTGGCTTAGTGGTCAAAGCAAACCAGATCACAACACTATTAATGATTTTAGAGGTAAGCGCTTAAAAGGTCAATTTAAAAAAATCTTCAATCAAGTTGTACTATTATTAAATGATCAAGGGTACTTAAGTCTAAAAGAAATTTATGTTGATGGCACTAAATTAGAAGCTAATGCTAATAAATACACCTTTGTATGGGCAAAGAGTATAAAAACCAATCGAGGTAAAATCACCAAACAACTTAAGGAACTTTGGACTTACGTTGAAAAAGTATATGCCGATGAAGAGCAAGTGCCTAATACTCCAAATTTCGAAGCTATAGATCCAGAAAAGGTCTCTCAAACCATTGATCAAATCAATGCAGCTTTAGCAGATAAACCTATAGATAAGAAAGTAAAGCAAAAACTAAATTATGCTAAAAGGAACTGGCCTGATACTATAGAGAAATACAACAAACAAGAAGCCATTTTGGGTAAACGCGGCAGCTATAGTAAAACAGACCCTGATGCTACTTTTATGCGCATGAAAGATGATCATATGCAAAACGGGCAACTTAAGGCAG
This sequence comes from uncultured Aquimarina sp., assembly GCA_947499005.1. GTDB lineage: Bacteria > Bacteroidota > Bacteroidia > Flavobacteriales > Flavobacteriaceae > Aquimarina. The sequence continues at coordinate 148,503 of CANMML010000007.1, read as the reverse complement.
GTTACAATATTCAAGGCTCTTCTAATAATCAATTCATTGTCAACTATACCTTAGAACAAACTCCTGCTGATACGACAACCTTAAAAAGACATTTACAGGAACATACCGATAGTTTTGACCAGCTACCCAATACCCTTACTGCTGATGCAGGTTACGGAAGTGAAGAAAATTACCAAGAATTAGAAGATCAAAATATAGAGGCTTTTGTAAAATATAACTACTTCCATAAAGAACAAAAAGAAGCAAAATCTAAAACCGATAAAAAGCCTTTTACAGCAAACAAACTCTATTATAATGAGCAAACTGACACCCATTATTGCCCTATGGGTCAAGCCATGGAAAGTATAGGTAATTATCAAAAGAAAACCGCTAATGGCTATGTGCAAACCATAACAAAATACCAAGCTAAAAACTGTAGAGGTTGTCCACTTCGTAGCCTATGTCATAAAGCAAAAGGGAACAGAATCGTAGAGCGGAATCATAATTTAGCTCGCCTCAAGGCAAAAGCCAAAGAAAAGTTAATGTCTGAACAAGGAATAGCACACCGCAAGCAAAGGTGTTGGGATATTGAAGCCATATTTGGGAATATTAAACAAAATATGAACTTCAAACGCTTTATGTTGAGAGGAATTGAGAAAGTAGAAACTGAATTTGGATTAATAGCAATGGCACATAACCTTAAAAAGATGAGTTTAGCCCAATAAGCAAACTTTAGCTATGTGTTTTGTAGCAAAATTTTAATATGTAAAAAATAAAATCCCCTTATAAAAATAAAAAGACCGCCTAAATACTTTTTAGACGGCCTCATCCTCTTCTTTTACTACTAGATTATACTGAAAAGTGTACTTATTTTCGGTTAATTCGCCAATTCCGAAATAAATTTAATACGATATAAGCGTAACTCTTCTTCTTCGTAATCCCCATCAAATTCTTCCATGGCATCATTTATACTATCCGATTCTGCTTCCAAGAAATAATCGTGAATCTCTTCTTGTTGATCTTCATCTAAATGATCTTCTAACCAATAATCTATATTCAATCTTGTACCACTATAGACTATTGCTTCCATTTCAGAAATAAAGTCATCCATAGACTTTCCTTTAGCTTCTGCAATATCAATCAATGGTAACTTTCGATCTATACTTTGAATAATATATAATTTGATAGCACTATTAGCTCCTGTTGTTTTTACAACAAAATCATCTGGACGCACAATATCATTTTCTTCAACATATTGCTTGATTAGTGCAACAAATTCTTTCCCGTATTTTTTTGCTTTTCCTTCTCCAACACCATGTACATTAGAAAGTTCTTCTAAACTTATTGGATATTTTAATGTCATATCCTCTAACGAAGGATCTTGAAAAACGATGAATGGAGGTACAGAAAGTTTCTTTCCTACTTTTTTTCTTAAGCCCTTTAAAAGATTCAGCAATTTTTCATCTGTAGTTCCTGCCCCTGCTTTTACAACAGCTGTCCCTCCAGTTTCTTCATAGCTATGATCTTCAGTCATCATAAAACTTATAGGATTTTTTAAATACTCCAATCCCTCTGGAGATAATCTAAGAATTCCATAAGTTTCAATATCCTTCTTCAAGTATCCTTTTACCAATACTTGTCGAATCAATGCCATCCAAAATTTTTCGTCTTTCTCTTTACCCGATCCAAAGAATGGTTGTGCTTGGGTTTTATGAGATATAATTAACGCATTCTCTTTACCTATTAAGGTATTAACCACCTCTTTAGATTTATAAACTCCTGCCGTTTTCTTTACTACATCTAATAGCATTATCAATTGGTCTTGAGCTTCAACTAGAGATTTAGGGTTTCTGACATTATCATCCATGTCTGCTCCTTCTCCTGTCGATTCGCAAAATTCTTCTCCAAAATAATGTAGAATAAATTTTCTTCTAGAAATAGAAGTCTCTGCAAAAGCAACTACCTCTTGCAATAACGCCATACCTATTTCTTGCTCTGCAACTGGTTTACCACTCATAAACTTCTCGAGCTTCTCGATATCTTTATAAGAGTAATATGCTAAACAATGTCCTTCTCCTCCATCTCTACCAGCACGACCTGTTTCTTGATAATAGCTTTCAATACTCTTAGGAATATCGTAATGGATTACAAAACGCACATCTGGTTTGTCAATTCCCATACCAAAAGCAATCGTTGCTACTACCACATCGATTTCTTCCATCAAAAACATATCTTGATGCAAAGCTCTCTTTTTGGCATCTAAGCCAGCATGGTAAGGCACCGCTTTTATTCCATTAACTTGTAGTGTTTGAGATAATTCTTCTACACGTTTACGACTTAAACAATAAATGATACCACTCTTATTATCATTTTGTTTTACAAAACGAATAATATCAGTATCAACATTAGCCGTTTTAGGACGTACTTCATAAAAAAGGTTAGGTCTATTAAATGAAGCCTTAAAAGTTCGGGCTCCGGTAATCCCTAAATTCTTAATAATATCTTCCTGGACTTTAGGCGTTGCTGTAGCGGTAAGTGCTATAATTGGAATTTTATCGCCAATCGTAGATACTATTTTCCTAAGATTTCTATAATCTGGCCTAAAATCATGTCCCCATTCACTAATACAATGGGCTTCATCTACCGCCAAAAAGGAAATTTTATTTCCAGAAAGAAACTGTGCGTATTCTTCTTTTGCTAAAGATTCTGGCGCTACATAAAGTAACTTAGTTACTCCATTAACAATATCTTCTTTAACACGGTTAATTTCTGTTTTATTGAGTGAAGAATTTAATACATGAGCCACTCCTTCTTCCGAAGAAATACTTCTAATAGCATCTACCTGATTTTTCATTAATGCAATCAATGGAGAAACTACAATGGCAGTACCTTCCTGCATTAATGCAGGTAATTGGTAGCAAAGTGATTTCCCTCCTCCCGTAGGCATGATTACAAAAGTATCATCCTTGTGTAAAATACTCTTCACGACTTGCTCTTGCAAACCTCTAAACTGGCTAAAACCAAAATACTTTTTTAGCGCACCTTGTAACTCTTTCTCGTTCACTTGCAAAAAATTATATTCTTGAAGTTAAGATTTATGAATCTATTCTCCTAATAAATTTATCATAATCCCTCATGACAAAGTATATTTTAACACTTAAAAATATACTTTAAAAATATGGTTAACCCAATTTTAACCAATAGATTTGTGTTTTGAAAGTTATGTAAAATTAACACTTTTTTATGGTTTCACAAATGATTCACTATTGTCTCGATAATAAAGCGTAAAAAACTGTAAATAAAAGCATTCACATCCACTTTTAATGAATAAGACTAAAAAAAAACAAGGGCAAATGTCATTTCTAGATCATCTTGAAGAATTAAGATGGCATCTTATCCGTTCTACTCTAGCGGTTGTTATTGGAGGTATTATTGCCTTTATGTCTAAAGGATTTATTTTTGACACCATAATTTTTGGGCCAAAGAAAAAAGACTTTTTTACTTACAGGGTACTTTGTGATTTCTCAAAGAAGCTCGGTTTCGACAAAAGCTTTTGTTTTGACGAAATACCTTTTATAATTCAAAGTAGGACAATGGCAGGACAGTTTTCTGCTCATATTTGGACTGCAATTACTGCTGGTTTCATTATTGCATTCCCATACATATTATATCAATTTTGGGTTTTTATAAAGCCTGCGATGTATGAAAATGAAAGAAAAAATGCTAAGGGCTTTATCATAACAGCTTCTTTATTGTTTTTCTTAGGAGTATTGTTTGGATATTATATCATATCACCATTCTCTATTAATTTTTTAGCAAATTATAACATTAGTAAAGAAGTTTTAAATGAATTTGATTTATCTAACTACATCGGGCTTATAAGATCATCTGTATTAGCATGTGGTCTTATATTTGAATTACCTATAATTATCTATTTCTTAGCCAAAGTTGGTATTGTTACTCCAGAAATCTTAAAAAAATATCGCAAGTTTGCACTTGTTGGTGTACTAATTCTTTCTGCTGTAATAACTCCTCCTGATATTACTAGTCAAATTATTGTTAGTATTCCAGTACTTATTCTTTATGAAGTTAGTATCGTTATTGCTAAAATGGTTCAAAAGCGACCTGCAACAAACAGTACCAATTACCCGTTAGCTTAAGTAAACCATATTGTACATTTGATTTTATGAAATTAAGAGCCGAAAAATTAGTTAAAACCTATAAAGGGAAACAAGCTGTTAAAGGAATTTCTATAGAAGTAAATCAGGGCGAAATCGTTGGGCTTTTAGGGCCTAATGGTGCAGGGAAAACTACATCATTTTATATGATTGTAGGGTTTGTAAAACCTACCGAAGGAGCTATTTTCCTTGATGATACAGAGATCACCAAATACCCTATGTACAAAAGGGCTCAAAATGGAATTGGGTATTTAGCGCAAGAGCAATCTATTTTCAGAAAACTAACCGTTGAAGAAAATATATTAAGCGTACTTCAATTAACAAAACTGAGCAAAAAGGAACAGAAAGAAAAATTAGAATCCTTAATCGAAGAATTCGGTTTAGAAGAACGAAGAAACCGTAAAGGAGATCTATTAAGTGGTGGGGAACGCAGAAGAACTGAGATTGCCCGTGCATTGGCAACTAACCCTAATTTCATTTTACTAGATGAACCTTTTGCAGGTGTAGACCCTGTTGCTGTTGAAGACATCCAGCGCATTATTGCTCGGTTAAAGCAAAAAAATATCGGAATTCTAATTACAGATCACAATGTCCAAGAAACTTTAGCCATTACCGATAAAACATACTTAATGTTTGAAGGAAATATTCTAAAACATGGAATTCCTGAAGACTTAGCGGAAGATGAAATGGTACGAAAAGTATATTTAGGGCAAAACTTTGAACTTCGTAAAAAGAAGTTAGAGTTTTAGTTCTGAGTTAATTCTTTAAAATCTACTCTTAGTAACACTAGACTATTGTTTCCTCCCTTGAGGGAGGATTAAGGAGGGTGTTTTTAAACAGAAGTCTTTCTAGAATCCAACAATGAAAGCATTATATACAGTAATATGGTATATAGTAATCCCTCATATTTAAAAATAGTTAACAAAAGAATACTCAATATAAAAAAAAGATACTTGAGTTTGTTTTCCTTTACTTTAAAGGTTTTGAATTTCAACCCCATTAAGGGCAAATTCATATTCATTAGAAAGACACTAAACAATGTAAAGGGAATTAGAAACCAGATGCTCTTGGTTAAATTTACCAACCAAATAGCTTCACTTTCTTGATTAATAAATATTAAACTGATAATTAATAATGCATTTGCAGGAGTTGGCAATCCAATAAATGAAGTGGTTTGACGTGTATCTAAATTAAATACAGCCAAACGATATCCAGCTCCTAAAGTAATTAAAAAACCTAATAATGGCAGCCAATCGATAAGATCATAAGTTGGTAGTGTCGATGGTAAAAATGGAGAAACCTCTGCTGAATACTTAATTAAATGAAACATTAATGCTCCTGGGAACATTCCGCTGGTAATAAGATCTGCCATTGAATCTAATTGCAGCCCCAATTCACTTTGAACTTTTAATAACCTAGCTGCAAAACCATCAAAGAAATCTAAAACAATTCCGAAAATTGCAAAGATGCATCCGATGTAAACATGCTCCTGAAGCACAAAAAAAACAGCAATGCAACCGCAAAAAAGGTTTCCCAAAGTAATAATGTTAGGTATATGACGTTTTATTGACATGTTTTTATGTAGATTTCGTTTATTTAATGTGTGATAACATATACCAACACCAATTAAAATTATATTTTAGCAAAGTTGTAATTTTTTATAAAATAGAAAAACTTGAGAGCACCATTTATTTTCTTAATTACTTTTTTTAGTCTAGGGCAACTTATAGCACAAGTTCGAAATTATTCTAATGAATTTTTAGCCATCGGTGTAGATGCTGCAGCTTTTGGAAAAGGGAATTCAGTAGTAGCTTCATCAAATAATATCAATTCCATTTATTGGAATCCTGCTGGATTAAGTAGTATTGAGAACAAACAGGCAGCATTAATGCATGCTTCTTACTTTGGAAATATCGCAAACTTCGATTATGCAGCTTTTGCTTCACCTCTTGATGACTATAGTAGTATCGGGATTGGTGCCGTAAGATTAGGAATCGATGATATCCTTGATACTCGTAATCTAGTAATTGATGACCAAAACTTAACTCCTTTTGACGATCTTAAAAGATTTTCTACTGCTGACTACGCATTTCTCGTTTCTTATTCTAGAAAGGCTTTTAAAAACACAAATTTCTCTTATGGAGTTTCTGCTAAAGTAATTAGGCGTGTTATTGGAGACTTTGCTTCCTCTTGGGGGTTTGGGTTAGATGTTGGTTTTCAAGGCCAATCCAAAGACGGAAAATGGAAGTACGGTGCTGTAGCTAGAGATATAACAACTACATATAATTCTTGGCAAGTAGAGGATAATATTTTTAATCCAGATGATGCTAATAATATAGAAGGAGACAATCTACTTGCAGAACAAGAAGCTATAGAAGATACTGAAATCACCTTACCTAGCTTACAAATTGGATTGGCAAGAGAAATAGAAATTACCAGAGATTTTAACATGAATGTCGAAACAGACATCAATGTTCGTTTTGCTCAAACGAATGATATCATTAGTAATAATAACTTTAGTATTTCCCCTTCTCTTGGGTTCGAATTGAATTATCAAAAAACAGCTTATTTGAGAGGCGGTGTAAATAATTTTCAAAAAGAGGTACAATTTGATGATAGCGAACGTACTGCTTTTCAACCAAGTTTTGGATTAGGATTTTCTTATAGAGGTATCACTATTGATTATGCCTTAACTGATATTGGAGACCAAAGTATTGCTTTAGCTTCTAATATTTTTTCAATCATAATCGATTGGCAGTTATTTAATCCCTCATCACCTGCTTACAGAAGATAATTACAAGTAACAACAAGTAGATTGAAGGTCGTGGATGGAGCTTTAGCTTTAATTTAAACTCAACGGTTGTTTAAAGCTAAACTATTTCTATATACAATTGTATTAGGGTTTTCAATTATCACATTTACATTTAAACTAATTTGTGATAAACGAAAAACAGTACTAACCGAAATCTTCACCCCAAAGATGAAAGATTTCTTTCCTGTATTAAAGAACTAATACCCAGTCCATATTCTGAAATTTGTTTAATATTTTTAATCAGCCCCTCTCCTTCTCAATTCAAATAACTAAAAACTAAACCATTATCTTTATAAAAAGGTTTAGAAAACAAAGGTGTTTTACTATTGTTTCATTAGTGATTCTAAGCTTTAACTATTAAATCATTAATTCTTACTTTTTATTCTATTCATTAAATATTCAGGACAACGCATAGGTCTTTTTGTTTTCATATCAACAAATACCAAGGTTGTTTCCCCTGTTGTTAACAATTCTCCTTTTTGATTATGGATTTTATATTCAAAAGTTATCTTTACTTCTGGCAATTCTTTCAGAGACGTTGTGATTGTTAATAGGTCATCAAAGTATGCTGGTCTTTTAAAGTTTGTAAGTAACGATACTACAGGAAGCATTACACCACTTTCTTCCATACTTTTGTAAGTAACCCCTAATTCGTCAAGCCACTCTATTCGAGCCATTTCGAGATATTGTGCATAATTCCCATGATGAACTACCCCCATTTGATCTGTTTCTGCATACCTTACTCTTACCTCACTTTTAAAAGGAATTTTTGACATCTTATCGATTTTAAGATTTTAAATTTTGTTGATAACTATTATTTCTTAATTAGGTAAAAAAAAAATAGAAAGCAATATGAATTCTTTTTTTTTATTGCCTTTTTTGTTCACATATTTGTGTTGCTGATAATGATGAGGATTTCCACACCTTATCGCCCTGAAATATAATATTTTTTAAATCATAAATGCGCTCTATTACAATGAATATAACTGCTCAAGCGGCTTGGAATAATTGTCTCTCTTTCATAAAGGATAATATTTCACCACAAGCATACAAAACCTGGTTCGAACCTATCCAGCCAGTTAAGTTAGCTGATGCTGCATTGAGCATACAAGTGCCTAGCAAATTCTTTTACGAATGGCTAGAGGAACATTATGTAGATTTATTAAAAATTGCTCTGATGCGTCAGTTGGGAGAAAGTGCAAAATTACTTTATGTAATTCGCATGGAAAACAGCTCTGACAATTCTGAAGCCTTTACCGAAAGGATTCCGAGTACCAACAGGTCTGCCGTAGGTACACAAAAGGTAAATGTTCCTGTTAAGACTAAAAGTCCCGAATTGAGAAACCCTTTCATCATCCCTGGAATACGAGATGTGAAAATAGATTCTCAATTAAATGCGAATTATAATTTTGAAAATTTCCTAGAGGGAGATTCAAATAGATTAGCTAGATCAGCAGGTTATGCTGTAGCAAATAAGCCAGGAGGAACATCATTCAATCCTTTATTAATTTTTGGAGGAGTAGGACTTGGTAAAACGCATTTAGGCCATGCTATTGGTGTAGAAATTAAAGACAAATTTCCTGACAAAACAGTATTGTATATTTCTGCTGAAAAATTTACTCAGCAATACATAGAATCTGTAAAAAATAATAATAGAAATGACTTTATCCATTTCTATCAAATCATCGATGTTTTAATTGTTGATGACATTCAGTTATTATCTGGAAAAGCAGGAACACAGGATGTATTTTTCCACATTTTTAACCATTTACATCAAAATGGAAAACAGGTAATTTTGACAAGTGACAAGGCTCCTGTTGATATGCAAGATATTGAACAGCGCTTATTATCTCGTTTCAAATGGGGATTGTCTGCAGAATTAAATCAACCTGATTTTGAGACTCGCATTTCTATCATCAAAAACAAATTATACAGAGATGGTGTAGAAATGCCTGATGAAATTATTGAGTTTTTAGCTCATAATATCAAAACAAATATTCGTGAGCTTGAAGGAGCTATCATTTCATTAATAGCACATTCTTCATTCAATAAGAAAGAAATTACTTTAGATTTAGCGAAAACGATAGTAGAAAACTACGTTAAGAATACTAAAAAAGAAGTATCTATAGAATATATTCAAAAGGTAGTAAGCGATTACTTTCAAATGGATGTGGCTACATTACAATCCAAAACTAGGAAACGTCATATTGTACAAGCTCGACAATTAGCGATGTATTTTGCTAAGAAACTAACAAAGGCTTCCTTAGCTAGCATTGGTAATCAAATTGGTAAAAGAGATCATGCTACAGTATTACATGCATGTAAAACAGTAGACAACCTTACAATGACTGATAAGCAGTTTAAGAAATATGTAGAAGATCTTACCAAAAAATTGAGTATGTAATGTCTGAAAAGGTAAAAGTGCTCATGGTATGCTTAGGAAATATTTGTCGATCCCCTTTGGCACATGGGATTTTAGAAAATAAATTAGACCCTAGCAAGTATACTGTTGATTCTGCCGGAACAGGGGCTTACCACATAGGAAAACAACCCGACCTTAGATCAATAGCAGTAGCTAGGAAATATGGATTGGATATCACGAATCAAAGGGCCCAACAATTTAAAGCAAGGCATTTTGATGAATTTGACCATATCTTTGTCATGGATGCCAGTAATTATTACAATGTCATTGAATTAGCATCAAATGATGAAGAACATCAAAAAGTAAATTTAATATTGAATGAGTTAACTCCTGGCATGGATAGTGAAGTACCAGACCCATACTATGGAGGCGACCAAGGCTTTGAAAATGTATATCAAATGCTTGAAGAAGCATGCGATAAAATTTCTAAGCGAATTTGATATACAGAATTTATAGGCTTTTTAAAACCTGTAAGTTTCATTTGTGTTTCATAAAATACTAGAACTCCCTTAAAACTTATTATTTTAGCAACGCTAATACCTTCTATTTATGGAACAAGAAATCGGTAAAGTATATCTTATACCTACACGTCTCGGAGATGATATAAAACTAGAAGTTCTTCCTATTTCTATAAAAAAAGTAATCGAGCTTACGGATTACTATATTGCTGAAAATGAAAAAACTGCTAGACGTTTCATAAAGAAAGTAAGTCCAAGTAAATCTCAACCAAGCTTAAAGTTTGAAACCATAAATAAGTTTACGGATATTTCTGATATCCCTAGTTTTTTAGACCCTTGTTTTAAGGGTGAAAATATAGGCGTACTCTCAGAAGCTGGATGTCCTGGTATTGCTGACCCTGGAGCAGAAGTTGTTCGATTGGCGCATCAAAAAAATATCCCTGTAGTTCCATTAATTGGTCCTTCATCTATTTTACTAGCCATGATGGCCAGCGGTATGAATGGACAAGGATTTACTTTTAACGGATATCTCCCTATTGACAAACAAGAACGCAAACAAGCTATTAAACAATTAGAACGATTATCCTTAGATAAAAATCAATCTCAAATTTTTATTGAAACCCCTTACCGTAATCAAAAGCTTTTAGAAGACTTTAAAGCCTTTTTACACAAGGATACTAGATTATGTATAGCTGTAGACATTACTCTTAAAACAGAGTACATTAAAACAAAAACTATAGCTGAATGGAATAAAACTACAGTAGACATTCAAAAGCGACCTTGTATTTTTATTGTGCATCAAGGATAAAATACTCAAAGCCTAAATCCCACATTAATTACTCGCTATATCCTAAAAAGGTATAGGATGGGTATTGTAAAAATTCAATACACCCTAATTCAATCTATTAGATTTTAAACTACATTAGAATTACAACCAAAAAGCCTTGTCCTAAAACTTTACTTTCTAGGAGAGTCTTGTGTTTTTTGTTTCTTTTAAAAGTTAAAAAATCTAATAATGGCACAAAACAAAACTGTTAAGCGAGACGCTAAAGAAGGATCTAAAGTATATAACAATAGAACTCTTGAAACTGATTATAGAACATTAAAATCTATTTTAGCAAAAGGGATGAAAGTGTTAGACGTTGGGTGCGGAACAGGGGCTATTTCTAAAGATGTCGCTAAAATAGTGGGATTAGAAGGAAAAGTAATTGGCATTGATAAAGACCCTAATTTTATCGAGAATGGTATAGAAAATTACGGCAATGTTAAAAACTTAGAATTACTTGCTTCAGATATTTCTAATTTTCAAACGGATGAAAAATTCGATTTAATCATATCTGCTAGGATGCTTCAGTGGTTATCAAACCCTAAAGAAGCTCTAATAAAAATGAAGTCGTTACTTAAAAAAGGCGGTATCATCTCTATCCTAGACTATAATCACAAAAAAATTGAATGGACTCCACAGCCTCCGCAAAGCATGATCGAGTTTTATGGTGCTTTTCTTGCATGGAGAGAGAATGCTGGAATGAACAACGAAATTGCAGACTTCCTCCCTTCTATTTTTGAAGAAATTGGAATTAGTAATATCCAACAAATAGACTCCAATGAGTATTATACTAAAGATCGTAAAGATTTTATCTCTAAAGTTGGCATTTGGAGTAAAGTCGCAGGTCTCGAACAAATTTCAAATGAGGGTTATATTTCTAATTCAAAAAGACTAGATGCTGCTCTAGAATATGAAACCTGGGTTACTACTGAAGCTATATCGATGACAATGCACCTTTCTGAAACCAGAGGTGAAGTTAATTAGCTACTGAACCTGTATATAATATTTGACTAAAGATTAAATTTTCTTTTAAGAAGATGTAGGATCAAACTGAAAACTTGTAAGATATTGTGTTCACTTTGTATGTCACTCCACGCCCCGATTGCTATCGGGATTGAAAAAATTGTAGTGGAGTCTCCTTCACTAGGAATTGTAAATCATTATTTTAAATTGAAAATATTATATTTAGCTGAGGAGATTTCCACCTCCGCGGAAATGACGGTAACAGTGTTTGTCCACAAATTTTCGAGTTGATCCAAGATGTATCAACAATACAAAAAAGCAGGAGTCAATGTAGTTAGGTTAAAATTACCACTACTTTGACTCCTATATTATTAATTTCTATACTTGAAATATTATTGAACTAGTATCCGTATAATAGCATTATTTCAACCAATATACACAAAGTCTGTTTACAAAAACGCTATTAACGATTATAAATCGCATCATATAAATTCTTATATTTTTCTTTGATTATTTTACGACGAAGCTTCATTGTAGGTGTTAGGTGACCTGCATCAATTGTCCATTCCTCTGGGGTTAATTCAAAAAGTTTTACTTGCTCCCATTTCCCGAAACTTCCGTTATGCAAATCAATATCCTCTTTTATACGAGCAATTACATCTGGATGTTCTGCGATTTCTTTATGAGAATCTCCTAGCTCAATTCCTTTAATTTTAGCCCAATCTTTGACAAATGCAAAATTTGGCTGAACAAAAGCTGCTGGCATTTTTTCCCCTTCTCCAATAACCATGATCTGCTCTATAAAACGAGATTGTTTCATCGCGTTCTCGATCAATTGAGGAGCCACATACTTACCTCCTGAGGTTTTAAACATTTCCTTTTTACGATCGGTAATCTTCAAAAAGCCATCACTATCTACTTCTCCGATATCTCCTGTATGAAATCTTCCGTCCTTAAGAACTTCAGCAGTCTTTTCTGGATTTTTATAATACCCCATCATTACACTAGCGCCTTCCACTAAAATCTCTCCATCTTCAGCGATAATTACTTTAGTCTCTGGTAAAACTCTTCCTACACTACCTACTTTAAAACCACCATTTCGTATGTCATTTACAGAAATTACTGGAGAAGTTTCTGTAAGGCCATAACCTTCCATTACATTCATTCCGGCTGCATTAAAAACTCTAGCCAAACGTGGTTGTAAAGCGGCACTACCCGAAGCTATAATTTCAAGATTCCCTCCTAGACCTGCTTGCCATTTACTAAAAATAAGTTTTCGTGCAATCTTTAGCTGAAATTCATAACAAGCACCATTAGCTCCATAAGGCTCATATTTTAATCCTAAATCGATAGCCCAAAAGAATAATTTCTTTTTAATGCCTGATAAATCTGCTCCTTTTGCATAAATTTTATCATAAACTTTTTCTAATAAACGCGGCACAGCAGTCATCACATGCGGCTTAATCTCTTTTAGATTATCACTAATAGTCTCTATAGATTCTGCAAAATAGATACTTACCGATCTATATTGATATAAATACAATAACATACGCTCATACACATGACATATCGGCAAAAAGCTTAACGCTTTGGCATTACCATCATTAATTGGGAATCGTGTAGAACTATTAATAGCATTTCTTACAATATTCTTGTGACTTAACATCACCCCTTTGGGCCTACCTGTTGTCCCTGAAGTATAAATTAAAGTAGCTAAATCATTTTCATCTATGCTATCTTTTAAACGCTCAACGTCTGCTTGATTATCTTCGTTCTCTCCTTCCTTTAAAACAGCATTCCAACTTTTGCAATCTTCAATAGCTTCAAAAGAATACACATCTATAATCGACGGTACTTGGTCTTTAATAGCCATGACCTTATCATAAACTTCTTGATCAGACACAAATACATATTTTGATTCTGAATGATTCAAAACATACGCATAATCTTCTTTAGATATCGTTGGATACACAGGCACGTCCTGAGCTCCTATTTGAAGCACTCCAATATCAACGATATTCCATTCCGTTCTATTATTCGTAGAAATGATAGCAATTTTATCATTTGGATTAACTCCCATACGAAGTAATCCACGACTGATCTGATTGGCTTTATTGATATATTCTTGGGTAGAAGTTTTCTCCCAAATTCCATTCTGTTTTGTTACAAGAGCATCTTCCAATCCACCTTTTTCTAATTGGTAATATGGGAAATCGAAAAGTCGTTTTATTGTATTCATGTATGTCGTCTAACTATTAGTACTAATTAGTACAATTTAAAACTTTTAATAAAAGATTCAAAGAAAATAACACAATTACATGTAGTATTCTTAATATTTCTTTTAAAATTTGATTTTTTTACAAACAAAAAGCTTCCTTTTTTCAAAGAAAGCTCTAATACAAATATCTTAAAGTTTTGATAATTTTCAATAAAATAAATCAACTATCACCTGACTTGTAAAAAATTAATTTTCAACTCAGTTTCTAAGCCTCTTAAAAACTTCACTTCTTTATGATTAACAAAAGCCAATGAAATTCCTGAAGCTCCACCTCTTGCCGTTCTTCCACTTCGGTGTACATAATATTCCGATTGATCTGGCAATTGATAATGTAGCACAAATTCTAAATTAGCTACATCAATACCTCTAGCAGCTACATCTGTAGCAACTAATAGATTCAGTTTTTTATTTTTGAAGGCACGCATTACTTTATCGCGTTCCTTTTGTTGCATATCCCCTTCCAACACATCTACATCGAAATTGCGCTGTTTCAATTGTTCATTTAAAGTACGTGCTGCTAATTTGGTTCTTGTAAAAATAATACCGCGTTGTGTTTTATTTCCTTTTAAGAAATAAGCCATTGTATCGATCTTATTATCTTCTTCTGTAACCACAAACTGATGTTGGATCTTAGTATTTACCGAATCATTTTTACTTACCGAAACTTTGTAAGCATTTGGAGATACATATTTAGAAACAATACCTTTTAAAGCTTCTGGCATCGTTGCTGAAAACAACCAAATGTTACTCTTGCCACTAACAGTATTTAAAATAAAGTCGAGTTCTTTTTTAAACCCCATGCTTAACATTTCATCGGCTTCATCTAAAATTACCGTATTGATGTACCGAATATCTACAGCCCTACGCTTTATAAGATCAACTAAACGACCTGGAGTAGCTACAATAATATGGGTAGTTCGTTGTAATTTTTTTATTTGAATATCAATTTTTTCTCCACCATACACGGCCTCAGAAAAAATCTTATCCGTATACTTCGTAAATCTAAATAACTGTTTTTGAATTTGCTGGGCTAACTCTCGTGTAGGCGCTAAAACAATAGATTGAGTCAATTTTTTATTAGCGTCTGTTTGCATTAAAAGTGGCAATCCAAAAGCTGCAGTTTTACCAGTACCCGTTTGCGCATGGCCTATAAAATCATTTTCACCTTCTAGCAAAATAGGAATGGCTTGTTCTTGAATTTCTGTTGGAGTTTTAATTCCTAATTCTTTTAATCCTTTATTAAGATCTTCCGATATTCCTAATTGCGTAAACGACATCCTGTTTTTTTTTGCAAAGGTACGTGTATAATAGGTTTATTATCGAACAAATGATAACATATATAGATTTCACTAAACTTTTTATCTTAAATATTCATTAACATTTTTATAATAGTCTTTGATTATTTTAAATTGTAAAAACAAATGCTAAACACATTAGAATCCATGACTTTATAAAGAAATAGATAGACTTTTTCAATACTATCCAAAAACGTTAATATAACAATGAATTTAGCCAATTACGGATTTAGTCGAAAATTTGGCTAGGCAATTGACCCATTTGAAGTTTCTTGGCAATTAAATTTAGAATAAAAAATTATAGCTATAAACAATAGCTACTGATAATTGTTTATCTAACCTACTTATAAAAAAACTGTCATATACTCAGCTTAGTATATACTAGATACGTCGTTTGATGTTAATTCATAAAACGTATCTTAAAATCTCATTAAAACTATTAATCAATGGTATCAACAGAAGACAAAATTAATTATTAATATGAATAAAATAAAAATTCACGGAACCACAGCAAAAGGATTCGAAGAAGTAAAAGAAGCATATGAATCGAATTTCTATCGTGATGATATTTATAAAGAATTAGGTTCATCTTTATGTGTATACCATAAAGGAGAAATGGTAGTCGACCTATGGGCTGGATATAAAGATCGTGAACAAAAAGAGCTATGGAATAAAAACACAAAAATAGCTTTATACTCCACTACCAAAGGAATTACTGGTTTATGTATGGCTCTACTGGTAGAAAAGGGCTTAGTGCAATATTCAGATTTAGTTTCTAAGCATTGGCCTGAATTTGGGCAAAACGGAAAACAAAATACCACTATTTCTCAAATACTTTCACATCAATCTGGAAATCCTGGGCTTCGAGAGTTTACGCTTTTAGATGAATTAATGAATTGGGATTTAATTTGTGATCGTCTTGCCAGACAAGCTCCCTATTGGACGCCTGGAGAATTTACTTCTTATCATGGCTGGACTGTAGGCTATCTTGCCGGTGAAATTATTAGACGTGTATCAGGTAAATCAATTGGTGAATTTCTAAAAACAGAAATAGCAGCACCTTTAGAGGCAGACATACATATTGGTCTCCCCAAAGACAAACACAATGAGGTTGCTACATTATACAAGCCAATAACCCAGCATACGCTACCTGATTTAAATACATTACCCGATTTTTTAGCTTCTGCGGTAGGGAATCCGATTCTAGATGCAGAAAGCCCTAATAGACCCGAATGGAGAGAAGCTGAAATGCCTGCGCTTAATGGTCATGCATCAGCTGAGGGTATTGCAAAACTTTATCATCCATTAGCAGAAAATGGCGCTTCAAATAGCTTGAATTATCTTTCTGAAGATACTATCAATAAAATGACCGAAGTCGCTAGCACTCGCTTAGATGCTATGATTGGAATGCCTGTAGATTGGGCTCATGGAGTAATTTTAAATACTCTTGACCTAAAACTATACGGTGAAAATAAAAAAGCTTTTGGACATAGTGGTTGGGGAGGCTCTTTTGGGTGTGCTGATAGGGAAAATAGAGTTGCTATTGGTTATGTATGTAATCAAATGGGACCAGATACGGTTGGTGATGCAAGAACTCCACGATTAGTAAAAGCAATTTATGACAGCATCAAAAATTTAAACAGTTAATACGATTAAAACCATAAAATGTAACATATTTTTAGCTTACTTTTCTACTTTTTCTTCGTTGTAAAATGAAACCTTAGCCACTGCTATGCTTTAATTTTGCGCTTTGAAAAAGCGAAAGTTAATATCTAAATATTTATGCCGCATTTTATGGTTTTAATCGTATAAGATTTATAACTCAATTTTAGATCAAAAAAATAGCTCAACCAATTAAGGTGAGCTATTTTTTTACTTTATAATTAAAAAACTACTTCTTATTCTCAATCCATTCTTTTGCATTCACAAATGCTTGTAACCATGGAGATACTTCATCTTTACGTCCTTGCGGGTAGTTTGCCCAGTTCCATTGGAAAATAGATCGTTCGATATGTGGCATCGTCGCTAAATGGCGACCATCTTTCGTCGCTAACATTGCTGTATTATAGCTCGATCCGTTTGGGTTTGCAGGGTATCCTTCATACCCATACTTTGCTACAATATTATATTGCTCTTCACTTAAGGGTAAATTAAACTTCCCTTCTCCATGAGAAATCCAAACTCCTAGTTTTGTTCCTTCTAAATTAGAAAGCATTACTGAATTATTCTTCTGGATTTCTACAGAAGTAAAATTACTCTCATGCTTATGAGAATCATTGTGAAGCATTTTTGCTTTTTCGGTATGCTCTTCATCCATCAAGCCAAGCTCTACCCATAATTGACATCCATTACAGATTCCAACAGAAAGGGTATCTTCTCTTTTAAAGAAATTCTCTAATGCCGTTTTAGCTTTTTCATTATATTTAAATGCACCAGCCCAACCTTTTGCTGAACCTAATACATCCGAATTTGAAAATCCTCCTACGGCACCGATAAACTGAATATCCTCTAAAGTTTCACGACCCGAAATTAAATCTGTCATATGCACATCCTTCACATCAAACCCTGCTAAGTATAGTGAATTTGCCATCTCACGCTCAGAGTTACTTCCTTTTTCACGGATGATGGCTGCTTTTGGTCTTTCGGCTACGCTCAAGATGACATCCTTATCGACTTCACTTGATGAGCCAGAAGCCTGAGCGGAACCGAAGACTGGCTTTTTACCTGTAAAACCTTCTGGGAATACAAAGTCTAATGCTTGGTTTTTATAGTTATCAAAACGTTCTTTCGCTTTTACTGCTCCACTTTGCTTTGTATCTAATAAATAAGAAGTCTTAAACCAAGTATCTCTTAATTCTGGAATATTAAAACTTACAGTACTTCCTGCATTATTAACTTCTAAAGTACTCCCTACAACTACTTCTCCTATTTTATTAAAAGAGATACCTGCAGCAGATAATGTTGACTCTACAGTCGCATTATCATTCGCTTGAAATACTAAACCTATATTTTCTGCAAATAATACTTTAGTAGTATCTGCTTCTCCTAATCCTGACAAATCAATAGTAGCACCAAGATCATTATCTGCAAAACACAATTCTAACAAGGTCGTAATTAAACCACCAGAACCTATATCATGCCCAGCAACAATTTGATCCTCTTTTATTAAATGCTGTAACGTATTGAAAATTGTAGCAACGTTATTATCATTTACAATCGTTGGTGCTTCAGTTCCTATTTTATTCAAAATTTGAGCAAAAGAAGAACCTCCTAATTTAAAGTCATCTCCAGAAACGTTGATGTAGTAAATACTTCCCGCTCCTTTTTGTAATACGGGTTCTACAACCTTATTAATATCAGAACAATGTCCTGCTGCAGAAATGATAACTGTACCTGGAGCAATAACATCTTTGTCCGCATATTTTTGCTTCATTGACAACGAATCTTTACCTGTCGGCACATTGATTCCTAAGTTGATAGCAAACTCTGAAACGGCTTCTACAGCGCTATACAAACGAGCATCTTCTCCTTTATTATTACAAGGCCACATCCAGTTTGCTGATAACGAAATAGACTTTAAGCCTTCATCTAAAGGAGCCCAAACAATATTCGTTAAGGATTCAGCAATGGCATTTTTACTCCCTGCCTTAGGATCAATTAATCCTGTTAAAGGTGAATGCCCAATAGAATTAGCAACTCCATGTGTCGAAGCATAATCTAATGCCATTACCCCAACATTATTCAATGGTAATTGTAAAGGCCCAGCACATTGTTGCTTTGCCACACGACCACCAACACAACGATCTACTTTATTTGTTAACCAGTCTTTACAAGCTACCGCCTCTAATTGTAATACTTGACTAACGTAATCCTGAATTTTTGAACTATCATAAGAAACACCATCGTAGTTATACACTACAGTTTCATCCTTCATAATTGTTTTAGGAGAACTACCGAACATATCGTCCATAGCTAAATCCATTGGTTTATCACCATTGGTAGCAGATTCAAATGTAAAACGGTCATCTCCTGTTACTTTTCCAACTGCATAAATTGGAGCTCTTTCACGCTCTGCAATTTCGGTAAGCGTTTCTAAACTTTTAGAATCGATTACAAGCCCCATACGTTCCTGAGACTCGTTTCCAATGATCTCTTTTGCTGAAAGTGTTGGATCACCTACTGGAAGTTTATCCAAATCGATCTTCCCTCCTGTTTCTTCTACTAATTCAGAAAGACAATTTAAGTGTCCTCCTGCTCCATGGTCATGAATAGAAACTATTGGGTTTTGATCACTTTCAACCATACCACGAATGGCATTAGCAGCTCGCTTTTGCATTTCAGGGTTAGAACGCTGAATCGCATTTAACTCAATCCCTGAATTATTTCCTCCAGTATCTGCTGAAGAAACTGCTGCTCCTCCCATACCGATACGGTAATTTTCTCCTCCTAAGATAACAATCTCGTCATCTGTATTTGGTTTATCCTTTATCGCTTGTTCTGCTTTTCCATATCCAATACCACCAGCTTGCATGATTACTTTATCGTATCCAATAATGCGCTCTTCCTCACCTGCGCCGAGCGGAGTCGAGGCGTGCTCGAACGTCAAAACAGAACCTGTAATTAGAGGCTGCCCAAATTTATTTCCAAAATCTGAAGCTCCATTAGAAGCTTTGATTAAGATATCCATTGGTGTTTGATATAACCACTGGCGTTCTTCCACCTTTTGCTCCCAAGGTCTGTTCTCCTCTAAACGAGAATAAGAAGTCATATATACTGCTGTACCTGCTAATGGCAAAGATCCTTTACCCCCAGCTAAACGGTCACGAATTTCTCCTCCAGCTCCTGTTGCCGCTCCATTAAATGGCTCTACCGTTGTTGGAAAATTATGTGTTTCTGCTTTTATAGAAATTACACTTTCAAATTCCTTCTCTTCGTAGTAATCTGGTTTGTTTGGAGATTTCGGTGCAAACTGAGTTACTTTTGGTCCTTTTACAAAAGCTACATTGTCTTTATATGCAGAAACAATTCCATTATGATTTTCTTGAGAAGTCTTCTTAATTAATTTAAACAAAGAAGTTTCTTTCTCTTCTCCGTCAATCACAAAAGTTCCATTAAAAATCTTGTGACGACAGTGTTCCGAATTTACTTGTGAGAATCCAAATACTTCAGAATCTGTTAATTTTCTTCCGATTTTTTCAGCTACGCCTTCCAAATAAGTCACTTCTTCGTCACTTAATGAAAGTCCTTCTTGAATATTATAAGCGGCAATATCTTCTATAGAAAGAATAGCTTCTGGTTCAATATCAATAGTAAACGTATCTTGATGTAAGCCTTCAAACTTAGCCGAAAGCATTGGATCAAAATCGTTAAAATCTTTTGCAACGCTTTTGAATTCTTCGATACGAATGATTCCTGAAACTCCCATATTCTGAGTAATTTCCACAGCATTCGTACTCCAAGGAGTAATCATAGCTGCTCTAGGCCCCACAAAAGTCGCTACTAAATTTTCTTTTTCAACTTTAGGTTGATCTCCAAATAACCAAGTTAGTTTTTGAATATCAACTTTGTCTAAATTTCCCTCGGTCTGAACAGCAAAAATTTTTGACTGTTCGCTTCCAAAAAAGTGAATCATACGTATGGAATTGAAACGTTCAATAAAAATGCAAAATTACGGCTATTCCAACAATTAGGTAACACCTAAATTAAATTTTGTTAACAGGAAATGAAAAAGCCGAATCATTAGGATTCGGCTTTTTAAAAATTATTGAATTTTAATACTTATTCTTTAATTACTTTGATCGTACTTCCATTAACTGATAATAAGTATATTCCAGAAGTTAGCGCATCTCCATTAACAATATTACCTGTTCCTGTAGCTACTATCTTACCATTCAGATCGTATAATTTCCATGCTTCATTAATTTCAGAATTAATTTCAAATTCCGAAGAAAAAGGGTTTGGAGATAATATCACTTCAGTAGTACTTAGAGGATTTGCAGTAGATAATGTATTTGATGTTAATATAATATCAGTATCTGCATTTGCAAATCCTGCAAAACTATCTACAGAAACAAAAACTAACAACTCTAGATTATGACCTGCATCAAGCTCTGTCATTGTAGGAATTGGGCCTGTAAAAGCTGCTGAGTTATCCCCTGTTCTAGCATAATTTGAAGGAATGGTTATTTGAAAGTTTTGAACTTGCCCCATATTATCTCCACTACCCGGAACAACGGTTACAAAAGGACCTAAAGCAACTCTATCTCCATTTTCATCGGTTTCTAAAATCTGTACAGCAACAAAATCTAAGTCTTCTTCTACACCATCATTAATACCTGTTTGATAGGTTATATCTAACCCTACAGTTTCTCCTATTTCAAATTGAGGAGTAGTTCCTCCATTCGGAATAAAGTCTGCTCTATTGTCAAATGAAATTGATCTAGTTCTATTTTGTACATTAATTGGCGTATCTGGAGTATATACTCTTACCCAATCAACTAATGTTACATTTAATGAATTATCATTAAGGTTTGTAATAGATTCTAAAGGTCTCCCCGCATGTGATTCTGTATCTAGTATAATAAATGAAGGATCATCAAATTGACGATTTGGATAAGGTACACCTCCACCTGATTGTCCTTGAACGTCCGCCAAAAGATCCGTAGTAGCACAATTTAAAACCGCTGCATTTGGACATTGCAATCTAGCTGTTGCCAATGATCCTGTAAGATTTGAAGCTTCTCGTAAAGGAACAAAATGACTTCCATTATTTCTAGGAATTCCATCAATATAATATCTAATGTCTGTAGGACTTAACCACAATACTCCGAAAGTATGGAAAGCATCTCTCCAATTATCTGTTGCATTAGAATTGAAGTTAGCGTCACTAGGATTTGTTGTAAAGAAAGTTTGGTAGGTAAAATCTGTCAAATCTTTACCTCCACAATTATCCGTTCCACTAGGGGCTCCATGATCCTGCCCTCCTACTCTATGCCAAATATGAAAATTGGTAGACATTTGTCGAGTGTAGAATGTAGCATCACCCGAAGTTACATTTCCAGAAGCATCTCTATTTTTTGCTCCTCCATAACACTCTAACACATCTATTTCTTCATTATCACATTCATTAAGCATCCAAAAGTTAGAGGAGTTCTCTATGTTAGCGATTTTAATTTTCGCTTCCATATACAATGGATAGGTAACTGTATTTTTAGAACTTACTATTCCACAATTAACAAAACGATCTGTAAAATTAGTAATCGTCCCATCTGGATCTGTGTTACTCCCCCCTGGAAAAGCGCGAATCTCCAGATTTCCATTATTTACTAAAATAGCATTAGCATCATTAGGAGTATTAGGATCTGTTGTCACCCAGCGTGTTTGACCAGGGCCTACAAAACCTGGGTCAGGGTTATAAGCCTCATCCCATGTAGAAGTAAATTTAGAATCTGTTTTATCTGTATAATCAAAATCATCTGAAGCACTTGGTACAGCACTCCAATCACTTAAACTTTGAACTTCAGTAGGTAGTGCCGTGTTATCAAAATCGAATCCCATGTCATCTCTTTGAGCGTAGGAATACATACTTGCCAACAATGGCAACAAACAAATAATTTTTTTCATAATGAATGATTAAATTTTTGAGGATTTAAAATGATGATCTATGATTAGTTATACCCTGCAAATTACAAAAAAATGTAGGTTTTGTCTGATAAAAAAAATCAACACCTACATTCAAAAAGCATTATATCTTACAAAAACGTATTTAGACGTATATAAAACAAATAGCACACCTATATGAAATAGATATGCTACAATTATTAAAAAAAAGAACCTCCATAAACGAAGGTTCTCTAAAAAACAAGGACTTTGTTTCTTACTAATTGAATGTATTATTGATTGATAGAATGTCAATATTATCTGAATTTAAGTCTTCAAAATTTATTCCTGATATATCAAATATGTACCCTTCCATAGGAGGATCAAAAGAAGCTAGTGTTTCTAAAAATAAATCGATTTGTGATACTTGTATATTGTTTGAAGATATCAATATCTTATTTTCAGAATCATTTTCTACTATAGATTCTAGATTAGAAAAATTAATAGACGCTAGTTCTAAATTATTTGAAATTTCAAAAGATCCCCTTAACCTATTAAGGCTAGGAAAGGAAATATTTGAAATGGATTGATTTCCTATAATACTGAGTCTGCTATCAGAACGTGAAGTATTAAAACCAATATCTGTCAAAGATTGAAAATTAATTAAGCTAAGAACTTCATTATTAAAAATACTTAAATTACCTGTAGACAACATACTTGGGAAATCAAAATTTAACAAACTGTTATTGTTAGAAACTTGTAAACTTTCTACTTCTCCTAACAAATCGAAAGTCAATTCTTGAAGCGAATCATTTGCTAATATAATAACTACAGATGCCCTTTCTAATGCATCAACATTAAGTACTTCTAAATTTCCATTTGAAAAACAACCAAAAGATTCAATATCAATAAGACTTGGGACATTAAAGTTTTTTAATGAATTGCAATTATCAATTGTAATTATCTCTGCTGTTTCTAAGTTATCAAGATTAATTGTATTTAACGATTGATTATTAAATAATTGCAATAAACCTACATTAATTAATGATGGAATTGAAATTTCTACTAAACTTTCATTCCCTCCTTCACGAGGTGCAATTATTTTAAGAGACTCTAGGGTTTCTAAAATAGAAAATGAAATTAAGTTTAAGTCATCGTTTTCTTCTAAAGTTATACTTCCGTAATTAACCAACTTATTTATTTGAATACTTTCAAGAGCTGGATTTTTCAAAATATCTATCGAACTATTATCTGATAAGGTATCTACCAATTCTGGAAATGAAATACTATTTAGGTTTGTATTTGACTCTACTCTTATTAATGAAGTTCTACTTAATAAAGGAAATTCTAGTTCACTCAATTTTTCGTTATTAAATACATTTATATTTTCACAATTTTCTAATAAAGGCATATTTACAGAAGACAACAATTCATTATCTACTATAGTTATAGACCTTGTTACATCTTTTAACTCGGGAAGAGAAATATTTACTAACGATTTATTACGGGCAATACTGACTTCTAAAACTTCGCTTAGCCCTTCTAGGTTTAATGATGTCAGATTTGTAGTATTTTGAACATCAATAAATTGCGTGTTTTCACCTGCTCTAGAAATCATTTGTTGGGCCTCTTCATCAGATATGTCTCCTGTTATACTTATAAAGGTGACCCCTCCATTCGTACTTTCGCCTCCATTACAAACATAATCGACTACTGTAATTTCAGAATCATCTAAAATACTGTTAGCATTAATATCAATTCCAATATTGATTTTTATTCCTCCGAATTCGCAATTATCACCATTTATTTCATCTTCACTAGAAAACAAAACAGATCTTCCATTAACTCCATCAATACCGTTACACACATAATCTGTATTAGTTATTTCCTCAGTATCTAACACATTATTTTCATTTAAATCTAATCCTAGGTCAATTCTCAAACCACCTGCAGAACAATTTACTCCTGCTAACTCTACTGATGTTAAAGAAACTATATTCTTCCCATCTTCACCATTGATCCCATCTTCACCATTGATCCCATTAGTTCCATTTATTCCTTGTTCACCAACTTCTCCTTTTTCACCTATCGCTCCGTCTTCTGTTTCACAACTTAATAAATAAAGTGTTGAATATGTAGCTAATAAATAAATAACTGTTTTTATTCTCATTTTCATGTAATTAATTTAATAGATGTCAAATCTAATTAAAAACACATACAAACAGTTATTTTTTTGATAAAAATTTTAAGCATAGAGTTATATTATATATAACTGAACTTTTATACAAGAACAGAAAACTATATATTAATAATCAATAGCTTCCAAAGACTTAGAAATATCTCCAATAATGTCATCTATATGCTCAATACCTACCGAAATACGAATCATACCCGGAGTAACACCACTTTTTAGTTGTTCTTCCCCTGTTAGTTGATCATGTGTAGTTGAAGCTGGATGAATAGCTAAGGTTTTAGCATCTCCTACATTGGCTAAATGTGAAACTAAATCTAAATTATTAATAAATGATTTCCCTGCTTCTGCTCCTTCTTTGATCTCAAATGTGATCACTCCTCCACTTCCTTTTGATAAATATTTTTGAGCTAAATTGTAATAAGGGCTAGATTTTAAGCCTGGATAATTTACTTTACTAATGCTTGGATGTTTTTCTAGATACTCAGCAAGAACTTGAGCATTATCTACGGTTCGCTCCATTCGAAGCGATAAGGTTTCTACTCCTTGCAATAACATAAATGCATTCATTGGACTTAAACAAGGTCCAAAATCTCGTAAGCCTTCTACTCGTGCTTTTAAAGCAAAAGCTACATTGGGAAGCCCTAATGGGTTTCCTTCTCCAAAAACGTCCCAGAATTTTAATCCGTGATAGCCTTCACTTGGTTCTGTAAATTGTGGGAATTTACCACTTGACCAATCAAAATTACCTCCATCAACGATAATTCCTCCAATGGAAGTACCGTGACCACCAATCCATTTCGTTGCTGAAGCCGTTACAATATTGGCTCCATGTTTTATCGGTTGAAATAAATAACCTCCTGCACCAAATGTATTATCAACAATCAATGGTATTTTATATTTCTGAGCAACCTTAGCAATCTCTTCAAAATCGAGGATACTCAATTCTGGATTTCCAATAGTTTCGATATAAATAGCTCTTGTCTTATCATCAATTTGAGCTTCAAAGTCTGCTGGTTGTTTTCCTTCTGCAAATTTGGCTGTAATGCCTAGCTTCTTAAACTGTACTTTGAATTGATTAAATGTACCTCCATACAAATATGCTGAAGACACAAAATTGTCTCCTGATTCTAAAATATTGGTAATCGCCAAAAACTGAGCAGACATTCCAGATGCAGTAGCTAAAGCCATAGTACCGCCCTCTAAAGCTGCCATACGTTTTTCAAATACATCAGTAGTCGGATTCATAATTCGGGTATAGATATTCCCAAATTCTTTCAACCCAAATAAATTTGCAGCATGTTCTGTATTATTAAACGCATACGAAGTCGTTTGATAAATAGGTACTGCTCTAGAATTTGTTGTTGGATCTATTTCTTGCCCAGCATGAAGCTGTAGTGTTTCGAATTTAAAATCAGACATGTCTGTATGTTTTTTATTATGATAAGCTTAAAGATAGCAAAAAAACCATCCTATATAGAATGGTTTTGTTGAGCCCTTTAAAATCTTACCGATGGAATATTAGGAATATTCATTTGCTGCATTTGCCATTGTTGTTGCCATTGCTGTTGAAACATAAAATGGTGGAAATTATAATTCGGCCTAGAAAATGTTTTATAAAACTGCCTATGCTGAAAATTGACTGGTAATAAAAAACGACATCTTGCTTGCTTATCTTCTAATTTAATACCTTTAAATTTTATCTTGGAAGAACTTTTAGGAGTCATTCTTTTATTACAAAAACTATTCACCCACTCATCCATTTCACTACCTAACTTATTTAAAATCTCATAGTTTACTACCCTACCTTTGTAATCTGTGTCTAGTTGTAACAAAATAGTACCTTCCAAATCATTATTAAATCGTTCTTTCTTAAAATTTGGTTGTTCCCTGATATAATTTTTCAAAGCACTATCAAGGTTACCACTGTTAAAGTTTTGAGATACATCATTCTTGATATTATATAGAATCATTGCTGCGTCATCAGTTAATAGTCTAACTTGATTTAGTTGCTTTACATTTTGCTTGAATTCTAATTCTAACGAATCAACTTTCCAATTAAATGTATCCGTAGAAGTTAAATTTATCTCATTTTCACCAATTTTATTAAATGTAGTAGACGATAACTCATCATCATCATCATAGGCCTTAATAGCTGATAAAATATACCCATTATTTCCTAAAACTTTATACGACTTCAATTTATCATCTTCATAAAACCTTTTAGAGAAAACTTTTCCTTCCCCATCATATTCTATCATTTCTCCAGATTTCTTGAATGGGTTAAGTGATGATAGCTTAAAATCTAATTGTTTTCTATTATCAGAAATTCTTTTGACTTCAAGTCTAAATAAATCATTTTCATCCTTATTAACTGAAGCATAATAAAAAGCTTTTTTTCTATTTTCTAATTCTCGCCATTGCTTATCAAAGAAAATAGATTTGCCTACTTCAATATTGTTAGAGTATTTCTCAATTTTTATAGTATTTAAAAAATCCTCAATGGATAATTCTTTTTTATCAATGTATTTTTCTTTTGCTCTAAACCCTATAAAAAAGGTGCGTTCTGGGTCGTTCTTAAGATCAATTTTCTCCCATATTCCCTTATCTTTGGTCTTTCTAATAAAAAACTTCTTTTTTACTATTCCATTAAAGCCTATATCATAGTATAAAGCAAAAGCACTATTTTCAAATGTCGCTATATGTTGAACTATAGATGGTTCAGATATAACTTTATCTTTTATTTGAATATTTTTAGCCACAAAAAATGAGTCTACTTTTGTAGTAAAATATTCCAAGTCTTCTGCTTTTATTTTAGTTGAAAATTCTTCGCTTGCCGAGAACTTAGCATTTACTTTATTAGTTAAAAATTTAATATATGCTGGTTTCGACATGTCTTCAAACTTCAACTTTAGAAAGCCTTTTTCAAACTTATCATATTCAGACTCCAAATAAATAGTGGTTCCTCCATATTCATCATTAAAAAAAGTGTTGAATTGATTCAAAATGATATCCCCATTTCTTGTATGACTATAGGGAATTGAAATTTGACTAAAAATTGAATCTATCCCTAGTAGGACAAATAACAATGATGTTTTTAATTTCATAAAACTGTGTTTGTTTTGAGTAAACATAAAAAAACCACACTTAAACTAAGTGTGGTTGTAAAAATATAAAAAGAAAATTTATTACTCAGGAGCCAATGTAACTTCTAAACCATCCAATTCTGGAGTAATAGGAATTTGACATCCTAAACGAGAATTATCTTCTACGTGAAAGGCTTCAGCTAACATTAAATCTTCATCAGTTCTAGTTATTTATATTATGAGCCTCTATATTCTTAACTATACATAATTATTATCAGAATTATATTTCAACTTCTTTTCAATAGCTTCAATCATCATATTCGCTACATCCAAACCTGTAGCAGATTCTATTCCTTGTAACCCAGGAGAAGAATTTACCTCTAACAATAAAGCCCCTTTATTTGATCGAATAATATCGACTCCAGCCACAGGCAAATCTAAAATCTTAGCAGCTTTAATGGCTAGTTTTCTTTCTTCGGGTGTAATCTTAATCTTAGAAGCCGTTCCTCCTTGATGAATGTTTGCTCGAAACTCTCCTTTCTCTGCTTGTCGTTGCATGGAAGCCACTACTTTTCCATTAATAACAAAACAACGAATATCTTGCCCATTGGCTTCTTTTATAAATTCTTGCACAAGAATATTGGTTTTAACACTCTTAAAAGCATTTATTACACTTTCCGCAGCTTTATTTGTTTCTGCTAAAATGACTCCTTGTCCTTGAGTGCTCTCTAAAAGCTTTACTATAAGAGGTGCTCCATTTACCATTTTTATTAAATCTTTCGTATCTAAAGGAGAATTTGCAAACCCAGTAATTGGTATCTGAATATCATTCTTGGCAAAAATCTGTGTAGCTAATAATTTATCTCGTGACTGTGTAATAGCCGAAGCCGAATTCAAACAATAAGTTCCCATAGAATCAAATTGTCTAATAAGCGCACAAGCATAAAATGTCGCTGAGGGTTTAATTCGTGGAATAATGGCATCGAACTCATCAATAACATTCCCTCCTCTATACCTTATTTGAGGTTCTTTGGCATCGAATTTCATGTAAGCTTGCTTAACATCTAAAAACACCATTTCATGACCTCTCGCTTTTCCTGCTTCCATAATCCTTTTATTGCTATACAATTCGGTATTACTTGCCAATAAGGCGATCTTTAGTCCAGTACTTTCTTTTTTAAAAACAGCATACTTTTCACCTAGTGCCTCTAAAGATAAAGGTGACTGTATAAATTTATCCGAAGAATTCACTAAATACCTGTTGTTTAAAGCTTCTCGCCCTAATAGCATTTTAAACTCCATGGAATCTCGATTGGCTAAGGTGAGTTCTATTTCAAAATTATCTTCTCCAATAGAAACATTAGATTTTATAACCAACCGCTCTTCAGATATCCCTGTCGAACTCTTTACGTTTCTTCTATCAAAGATTTTGGACTCGCACTTAATACTAATACTTCTATTTTCTTTTAAAGGATTTACTTCAAAACGCACCCATTCTTCCATATCTTTATAAAACACCTTAACCTTGCTAGCCTGAATAGATGACGTCTGCGCTCCCGAATCAATACGAGCTTTAATTGCTGGGATTCCGAGTAATGGAAAATCACACCACTCTTCACTTCCTATTATTTTTAAATTGTTCATTTTCTTTTTTTTAAACACAAAATCAGGTTTAGCTTCTTCTTAATGACCTAAACACTTCATTTTCATCTTTAAAGCATTTAAATTCTATATTATATCCATTGGGATCTTTTATAAAGAAAGAAGTATGCTCCCCAACATTATTCACAAAAAACTCTTTTTCTACCCCGACTTCAATCCCTTTATCATATAAGTTATTATAGACATGATTCCATGTTCTAAAATTCAAAATAATCCCGAAATGAAAAACAGGTAAATCGTGACTTTCTAATGTATATAATTGAAATAAAGGGGTGAAATTTGAAATCTCTGTAAAAGTCAATTGGTTTCCATGCATATTTACATCTATCCATTTTTCTCCTTCTCTACCAATATTGAAGCCCAAGATGTTTTTATAAAACAACTTTGTTTCACGCTTATTTCTACATTGAAGCGCTAAATGAAAACTTTGTCCCATTACAATACATTTTAATTTACTAGTTGTTTTTTCGAGAAAAAAGAGAGAATTGCTTTACGATCTTGTTTGTCTAAATAATCAGAGACCTCGAACCACAAACACCATTTTACTGCTTTAAATTTTTCAGATTCTAAATTCTTTGCAGTCCCTACTTTCTGATGATATGAATAATAAGACTTGTGTATTGTGCAATCTGATTTACTTTTAATCTCTGTCCCTAAATATTTTAAATCTTTTTTATCAAGAATTAACCCTACCTCTTCTTTAACTTCACGAATCAATGCTTTCAATCCAGTTTCTTTAGTTTTCACTCTTCCCCCTGGCAGCGAAAATGTTCCATCTTGTTTCTCTAATGTCAAAATATGATCTCCTAAAGTAGCTACTAAGCGCACTTTAGAAATAGACTTTTTTCTGCTCATACTTACAACTATTACGTTTCGTTAATCGTTAAATCATCACTTCCCAAATCATCACTTCCCAAATCGTCCTCT
Organism: uncultured Aquimarina sp.; assembly: GCA_947499005.1. GTDB lineage: Bacteria > Bacteroidota > Bacteroidia > Flavobacteriales > Flavobacteriaceae > Aquimarina. The sequence continues at coordinate 117,827 of CANMML010000007.1, read as the reverse complement.
TCAAAGTGATCTTCTATGGCTTGATCTAAACGCTTGCTCACTTTTACAAGGTAAATGGTATCTTCTGTCTCAATTTGAACACACTCGATATATTCGTTTTGTATGTTTTTAAAAGCAATGATATCACCGTCATTATACCCATCTGGATATTTTTCTATCAACAAATCAAGAATCTTCTTATTGAGTTTGTTGTAATCTACAATTACTCGTTTTTTATTGTTGTTTCTTCTTTCCATTTGATAACGATCTACACATTACATACCTAATAGATAAGCAAAGACTAAAGGCGCTACGATAGTCGCATCACTTTCAATAATGAATTTGGGTGTATCTATATCTAACTTCCCCCAAGTAATCTTTTCATTCGGAACAGCCCCTGAATAAGAACCATAACTAGTAGTGGAGTCACTTATTTGACAGAAGTAATTCCAGAAAGGGGTGTCTGTTCTTTCTAAATCTTGATATAACATAGGAACTACACAGATTGGAAAATCACCAGCAATACCTCCTCCGATTTGAAAAAATCCAATACCATTTTCACTGTTTTCGGTATACCAATCAGCCAAAAAGGTCATGTATTCAATTCCTGATTTCATAGTGGAAGCTTTTAATTGCCCTTTCATGACATAACTTGCAAAAATGTTCCCCATAGTACTATCTTCCCATCCTGGTACTACAATCGGTAGATTTGCTTCGGCAGCAGCATACATCCATGAATCTTTAAGATCGATTTCATAGTACTGTTCTAAAACTCCCGATAATAAAAGTTTGTACATAAATTCATGTGGAAAATAACGTTCCCCTTTGTCATCAGCTTCTTTCCATATCTTAAAAATATGTTCTTGCAAACGTCGAAAAGCCTCTTCTTCAGGAATACAAGTATCCGTTACACGATTCAATCCTTTTTCTAATAATTCCCACTCCTGTTTAGGCGTTAAATCTCGATAATTAGGAATACGCTTGTAATGACTATGCGCCACCAGATTCATAATATCTTCTTCTAAATTTGCACCTGTACATGAAATAATGTGCACTTTTTTTTGGCGAATTACCTCTGAAAGAATTTTCCCTAACTCGGCGGTACTCATCGCTCCCGCTAAAGAAATTAGCATTTTACCATCAGCAGCTAATTGTGCTTCATACCCCTTTGCGGCATCTACAACAGTAGCTGCATTAAAGTGTAAATAATATTTCTCTATAAAATCGGTAACTGTTCCTTTAGTTTTCATTGTTTACGTAAGTTTCTTCTTTAAGCTTTCTTATGGGTTGTTTGTCTTCTTTAATAATGGTTTCATCATCAATATTCGTATCATCATCTAGAAATTTATAGCTCAGCATTTTGTAGTATAATTTCGCAGCAGTAAAATTAGACGCTTGGCTACGGGCATGAGGACACAATTCTACTATGTCAAAACCAACTACGTTTTTCTCTGAGAATACACGTCGTAAAAAATCTAAGGTCTCATACCACATTAGTCCTCCTGGCTCGGGAGTTCCTGTTGCGGGTAGTACTGAAGGGTCAAAAGCATCTAGATCGAAAGTGATGTATACATTCTCTGTTAAAGCATCAATTGCATTATCCATCCAATACTCATCACTTGCCATTTCATGAGCAAAAAACACATTATCTTCATTCATAACAAGTCTTTCACTATAATCCATACTCCTAATACCCACTTGTACCAAATTGGTTGTTTCATTGGCTTCATACATCGCACACGCATGGTTATATGGAGAGCCCTCGTATGCTGCACGCAAATCTGCATGGGCATCGATTTGTAATACAGATAGATTTTTATATTCCTCATTAAAAGCACGAATAGCACCTATAGAAACAGAATGTTCACCACCAATCATAGTAGTAAACTTGCCTCGTTTCAAGTGTGTTTTCACTACATCATGTACATTAACTACCATATCTTCTGGAGTTAAGAATTCTTCCAATGGTTGTGTTAAATACACTCCTTGTTTATAGACTTCTGTATCGGTTTCGATATCGTATAATTCCATGTTTTCTGATGCCTCTAAAAAAGCTTCCGGTCCTCTATCCGCTCCCTTTCCCCAAGTGCTTGTTTCATCATAAGGCACTGGAATTAAAACGATCTTCGCAGTTTCTTTTACTCCATATTTGTTAGGAATACCGGCATAGGTTCCTTGATTATTCATTCTCTTTAATTTTAAGTGTTAATATGTTGGTTTTTCGCTTTATTTGCCCTTGGGTTATACTTATTTAGGAGGTAATTATACCCTAATATCTCTAACAATTCTTCTGCTTTTTGTTGCCCTTTAAATACCTCGACTGTCAATTCGTTAGTAAGTGGATCTCGGTCAATTAATAAGTGTTTGGGCTGTGGTATCAAACAATGATTCAACCCACCAAAACCACCTATCGTTTCCTGATATGCACCAGTATTAAAAAAACCGATATATAGCGGCTTATCAGTATCGTATTTAGGCAAGTAAATTCCGTTTACGTGCTGCTCCGAGTTGTAATAATCATCACTATCGCAAGTCAACCCGCCTAATAATACACGTTCATATTCATCATTCCAACGATTGACAGCCAACATTAAAAAGCGCTTATTAATTGCCCATGAATCGGGAAGCGTAGTTATAAAAGAAGAATCTATCATGTTCCATTTTTCACGATCGTTTTGCTGTTTTTGATACAATACTTTGTAGATCGCTGCTCCACTTTCTCCAACTGTAAAACTTCCAAATTCAGTAAATAAATGTGGTACTTCGACTCCTTCTTCATCACAAGCTAACTGTATTTGATTTACAATTTCGTACACCATGTATTGATAGTCATATTCAAAAGAGAGTGAGTTTTTAATAGGGAATCCTCCTCCGATATTTAAACTATCTAGACTAGGACATATTTTTTTAAGGGCGATGTACACCTTCATGCATTTCCCTAATTCATTCCAATAATAAGCTGTATCTCTGATCCCTGTATTTATAAAGAAATGTAACATCTTTAATTGCACTTTGGGGTTTCCCTTTATTTGAGCTTCATAAAATGAAACGATGTTTTTATAACCAATTCCCAAGCGGGATGTATAAAATTCAAACTTTGGTTCTTCTTCAGATGCAATGCGAATTCCGATATTAAACTGACCATCTATTCTCTCTTCTAATAAAGAAAGTTCCTCATAATTATCAATTATAGGAATACATTTTTTGTGTCCACTATTAATTAGACGGGCTATATTTTCTATGTATTGATCTCGCTTAAAACCGTTACAAACGATATAGGTATTATCATTTACTTTCCCCTGTGCTTTAAGGTTTTCAACGATATCTATATCAAAGGCTGAAGAAGTTTCGATATGAATATCATTTTTTAATGCCTCTTGTAGCACATGCTGAAAGTGAGCGCTTTTTGTGCAATAGCAATAGTTATAAGTCCCTTTATAACTGTGTGCTTCTAAAGCGTTTTTAAACCAATCTTTAGCCCTCCGAATATTTTCTGATATTTTTGGCAGATACGTAAGCTTCAATGGTGCTCCATAGCGATTTACTAATTTCATGATATCTATACCATGAAAGTGTAACTGATTGTTTTCCAACTGAAATTCTTGTTGTGGGAAAACATGAGTTTGATCGATTAGATCGATATATCGAGTTTTCATTTTCGTAAATTTTAAGTTGATTCAGATTAAAATAAGGGTAAGAATCCCTAGCAGACTATAAATAGATACAATCTGTAACCCAAAAAGGTGAGACAATAAAGCTTAGTAAAAAAGCTTGCTATATGCTCTTCCTATATAAGTTCAACTCAAATACGAAAAATAAATACCGTGGACGGTGAAAATTGAAGAGACTTCAATAATTGTAGTGTAGTTCTAATTTCAAAAGTCAGCCTGTTGATTCGGTTCTTTATCCCTAAAGCAGCTTTTGGAGCAGACTTCTTTATGCTCCTAAGCCCGAACATGAAATTCGTTTTCATCAGTAAATAGGCAATGCGTCTCTTTGGACTCATTATATTTCAAATGTATGAAATTAATCTTTTGAAAAAACAAATTTTATATTGATTTTTTCTTCTAAAAAATTCAATAAAATCTACTAACAAGGAAAATTAGTTAGTTCTAACCATAAAAAAACCACACTTTAAAAAAGTGTGGTCGTAAAATATATAAAAAGAAATCATATTATTCTGGTGCCAATGTAACTTCTAAACCATCCAATTCTGGAGTGATTGGAATTTGACATCCTAAACGCGAATTATCTTCTACGTGAAAGGCTTCAGCTAACATTAAATCTTCATCAGTTCCCATTTCTGGTAAGGTTGTTTCAGAAGTAACATAACACTGACAAGAAGCACACATAGCCATTCCTCCGCAAGTACCTTCGACAGGTAATTCATAAGCTTTACAAACCTCCATTAGGTTCATTGCCATATCCGTTGGGGCTTGTACCTCATGTACTACTCCTTCTCTATCTGTAATTTTTATAGTAACGTCCATATTTCGCTATCGCTCAATGGCTTTCAGCAATCAGCAATCAGCAATCAGCAAAAACTGACACCTGACACCTGATACCTGATAGCCTAAAATTAATCTATTGATTTTACTACTGCTTTTGGAGCTTCTTTTTTAGTTCCATCGAAACCTTCAACTCCACCTACTGTAGTATACTTCATCACGTATTTTTTATCTGGAAAAATACGTTGAAAAGCACTTTGACACATTAAAGTTGCTTCATGGAAACCACATAAGATTAACTTTAATTTCCCTGGATATGTATTGACATCACCGATCGCATAAATTCCTGGGATATTTGTTTGGTAATCCAAAGCATTATTTACTTTGATCGCATTTTTCTCAATCTCTAATCCCCAGTTTGCGATAGGCCCTAATTTTGGCGATAATCCAAATAATGGAATAAAGTGATCTGTTTTTAGAATATATGGATCTTCACCTTTTGTAACAATCTCTACTCCCGTAACATGATCATCTCCTTCGATACCCTTAACTTCTGATGGAGTAATTAAGTTGATTTTTCCTGCATCCTTTAACTCTTGTACTTTCTCTACAGAATCTAAAGCTCCTCTAAATTCATTACGTCTGTGTACTAAAGTAACAGATTTCGCAACATCAGTTAAGAAGATAGACCAATCTAAAGCAGAATCTCCTCCTCCTGCAATCACCACATCTTTATCACGATAAAGCTCTGGTTCTCTAATCATATACTCTACTCCTTTATCTTCGAAATTCAAAATATTTGGAATAGGTGGCTTTCTTGGTTCGAAAGAACCTAAACCTCCTGCAATTGCTACTACTGGGGCTTGATGTTGAGTCCCTTTATTTGTTGTTACAATAAAAGTTCCATCCTCTTGCTTATCAATCGTTTCAGCACGCTCACCTAAAGTAAATCCTGGTTCAAATTGTTTAATTTGTTCCATTAGGTTATCAGTAAGATCACCAGCTAAAATTTCTGGATACGCTGGTATATCATAAATAGGTTTCTTAGGATAAATTTCAGAACATTGTCCTCCTGGTTGTGGTAAAGCATCGATTAAGTGACACTTCAATTTTAATAAACCTGCTTCAAAAACAGTGAATAATCCTGTAGGACCCGCTCCAATAATAAGAATATCCGTCTTTATCATTATGCTACTTTTTTTCTATTAATCCCTTGGTGAATTCATTCAGTGTTTCCACTTTTTCTTCAAAATCACCTTTTATTGTTTTTCTAAACTCGTTTAAGTTTTTCACTAAATCATCGATATTTTCAGGAATTACTTCCTCAAAAAATTGACGTAATCTTTTGGCTGTTGTTGGTGATTTCCCATTGGTCGAAATTGCTACTTTTACATTTCCTTTAGTTACAATTCCCCCCATATAGAAATCACAATAAGGTGGGTTATCAGCTACATTTACCAATTTTGCTTCAGCTCTACAATCTTTCCAAACCTGAACATTCACTTCTGGAATATCTGTTGTAGCCACCACTATATGCCGACCTTCTAAATATTTTTTATCATAAATATCCGTAACTAGAGTTACACAATATTTTTTTGCCAATTCAATAGTTCCTTCTCGAAACATCGGCGAAACCATAGTCACCTTTGCATCGGGACTTGATTTTGTTAGAAAGTGTAATTTTTCTTCCGCTACATTTCCTCCTCCTACAATCAATACATTAAGGTTCTTGACCTTTAGAAATATCGGATATAAATTGTTTCTTTCCATTTATTAGCTATCAGCTGTCAGCTATCGGCTATCAGCACATTATACTTTTCAAAAATACAATTGGCTGCTGAGATCCGAGACCTGATATCTATATATTATATTTCACTTAACTTTTGTTGCAATTCAGCAAGCTGAATTTTATGCTTTACTACATGCCCCACAACAATAATTGCTGGAGCTCCTAATCCTTTTTCCGCAACAATAGCTTCTATAGTCTCAATAGTCCCTATACCTACATTTTCTTCGGCACGAGTCCCATTTTGAATGATTGCAATCGGCAAACTAGCTTTATTTTCTGCTTTAAAAGCTTCTACTATTTTAGCAAGCTTATGCATTCCCATTAAAATAACTACTGTCGCATCACTCTTAGCAGCCACCAATATATCATTGGATAGCTTATGCTCTTTCGTGGTTGCTGTAATCACCCAGAAACTTTCTGAATACCCACGTTTCGTAACAGGGATATTTTGCATTGCTGGCACAGATACTGATGATGACAATCCTGGCACCATTGCAACTTCCATACCATGCTTTGCTGCATAATCCATTTCTTCTGCACCACGTCCGAAAATAAAAGGATCGCCTCCTTTTAATCGAATCACATGACCATGAGATTTACCATACTGAACAATTAAATCATTAATTTGTTCTTGTTGATAAGCATAACAACCTTTACGCTTACCTACATATAGCAATTCTGCATTCTTACAATAATCCAGCAACTCAGGATTCACTAAAGCATCGTACAAAACTGCATCGGCATTTTCCAAAGCTTTAATGGCTTTAAGGGTAATTAACTCTACATCACCTGGCCCTGCACCTACTACTGTTAATTTTCCTTTCCCGTTACTCACTTTAGTTCAAATATTTAAAAGAACTTACCTATTTCGTCATGCTGAATTTATTTCAGCATCTCATAAAAAAAATTATAAATGTGAGGGACCCTGAAACAAGTTCAGGGTGACGTCACTTATCTATCATTTACACACTAGCAGCTCTAAAAGCTCTAACACTAGCTAAGAATTTTTCAGCTACAGCAATGTAATCGGTAGCAAAATCCTTAGTTGGTTCGCTTTGGTTGATTGCAAATACTTGTTGAGTAAATGAACCTGCTTCAATAGCAATTTGACCATTTCCAACAAACTCGTTATCGAAATTCTTAACGATATCTGCTTGCGTATTTGTCTTTTTCTTTTCTGCTAATAAAATTGCTTTTGCAGAATTTATTTGAGAGGTATATGCAAAGTAAATCGCATCACTCCATTTACCTTCTTCGAAAGCTTCTTTAGCATTTGCTATTTTCTCATCGCTTTCCAAAAACAACGTCTCAATTAAATCAATTACTACACCAGCACATTCTCCTACACCAATCGCTTTAACATATTCTTCTTTATTACCCCAGTCTACAAAGAAATCTGCTGGTAACTCATCTGCTTCTGAAAGATCCGTTAAGAAGTCATAGAAATAACGTTCTCCTTTTTCTATATAATACTCAACAAAAGGTAATCCGTTTGCATTCGCTTCGTAATCGTTAAAAATTCTACGAAGTGCTTCTGGACCACGCTTAGCTGGAATTTTCACTACTTTATCTGCAAAACGCGCATCTCCATTTCCTAAGTTTCCTCCACCTAATAACACTTGAAGTGCTGGAGCTACTTTCTTATCTTTTGTACGAATAGTCATTCCTTGGAAACCAATGTTTGCCATATTGTGTTGACCACACGCATTCATACATCCACTGATCTTAATTACAAGGTCAGTATTGTTTACGTAAGAAGGATATTCTTCTTTAATAACACGCTCTAACTCTTCTGCAATACCTGTACTGCTTGCAATACCTAAATTACATGTATCTGTACCTGGACAAGCTGTAATATCAACCGCTTTGTTATATCCGGCCTCTACAAAACCAAGTTTCTCTAATTCTGTATAGACTACAGGAAGTAACTCTTCTTTTACAAAAGGAATTACAATATTTTGACGCAATGTTAAACGTACTTCTCCTGCAGCATATTTATCTACTAAATCGGCTAACAAACGAGCTTCTTTAGTATAAAAATCTCCTAACAATACTTTGATCCCTACAGCTACGTAACCTTCTTGTTTTTGCGGAATTAAATTCGCCTTTTTCCAATTTTCGTAAGCCGCTTGATCTTTAATTGCTACTTGTGGAATATCCTTAACTTCTGCAATTACAGGTTGGGGATATGCCTCAGCATCAATTGCTACTTTTTTATAAGGTACTGCAATACGTTGCTCTTCTACCAATGCTTTAAATCCGTCTAAACCGATTTTAGCCATTAAGAACTTCATACGTGCTTTAGCACGACTTTTACGTTCTCCATGACGATCGAATACACGTAAAATAGCATTCATTAATGGAATGATTTCATCAGAAGGCAAGAATTCATATAATGCCTCAGCAGCACGAGGTTGAGAACCTAATCCACCAGCAACCATTATTTTGAATCCACGAACACCATTTTCTTCTTTAGCGATAAAACCGATATCATGCATATAAGAAAGTCCCGTATCTTCTTCTGTAGAAGAAAAAGAAACTTTGAATTTACGTCCCATTTCTTGACAAATTGGGTTACGTAAAAACTCTTCAAAAATAGCATGTGCGTATGGTTGAATATCGAATGGCTCATTCACATCAAAACCAGCAGTTTCAGAAGCAGTTACATTACGTACCACATTTCCACAAGCTTCACGAAGTGTTACATTATCTTTTTCTAATTCTGCCCACAATTCAGGAGTTCTATTTAAATCCACATAGTGAATTTGAATATCTTGACGTGTCGTAATATGTAAACGTCCACGAGAATATTCGTCAGAAACATCTGAAATACGACGTAACTGATTAGAAGCTACCTTACCATATGGTAACTTAATACGAATCATTTGTACGCCTTCTTGACGTTGTCCATAAACTCCACGTGCTAAACGTAGACTACGAAATTTTTCTTCATCAATTTTTCCATTGTGAAACATCTCGATTTTATTCGCTAATTCGACGATGTCCTTTTCTACAATTGGATTTTCTATTTCTGATCTAAAACTTTGCATCTTTTTCAGTATTGAGTAGTGAGATTTGAGTAGTGAGATATACTCTATTTTTCACTGTAATGCTTTTATTTTTTTCAAGAGTATAGAGTTTCTCAATTCTCAATACTCATATCTAATATCTATTCTATAAACCCTACTCCAGCTGTATGATTTGTTTGTGGGTCGATTAAGATAAAGGCACCGTTTTGTTTATTTTCAGTGTATTTATCAAAAAACACAGGTTTAGCTAATTTTATTTCAACCTCTCCTATTTGATTCAATGTTAATGCATCTGCACTTTCTGAACCAGAAAAATCTGTTGCTAATACATTATCTACAGATTGAATCATTGCTTGTACACGGTTTACCCCATGTTGTAGTAAATATTTAGTACGCGGCACTAAATTGTTACTATCCATCCAACATACTTTAGCTTTTAGTTGTCTTTCAGAAGAAGGCTCTTCTCCTGATTTTACAATCATATCTCCACGTGAAATATTGATATTATCTTCTAAAGTCACATTAATAGAACTACCTCTTCCGGCCTTATCAAACTTCTTCTCGAAGAAATAAATCTCTTTGATCTTTGATTTTGTCAATGACGGAAGTACTGTAATTTCATCTCCAACAGCTAAGTCCCCTCCATACAGTTTCCCTGCATATCCACGGAAATCATGGAATTCATCTTTCTTAGGACGAATTACGGTTTGAATTGGTAAGCGTGCTTTACCTGCTTCAAATACATCCTGAGCCTTTAAGTCTTCTAAATGCTGAAGAATCGATTGCCCATTATACCAAGGAGTATTCTCTGAACCGCCAACTACGTTATCCCCTTTTAATGCACTGATAGGAATAAACGTAATATTTTGACCTTTATAATCTGCTTTCTCTTTAAGTCTTTCGAACTCCGCTTTGATATTATTAAATTTCTCTTCCGAGTAATCTACCAAGTCCATTTTATTTACGGCAACGATCACATCTTTAATTCTCAATAAATTATTGATAAAAAAGTGACGATACGTTTGCTCGATTACTCCGTTACGAGCATCTACTAAAATAATTGATGCTTGAGAAGTCGAAGCTCCCGTAACCATGTTACGCGTATACTCTACGTGACCAGGGGTATCGGCAATGATATAACTCTTCTTTCTTGTAGAAAAATAGATATGCGCTACATCAATAGTAATTCCTTGCTCGCGTTCTGCTACTAAACCGTCAGTAGCTAATGAAAAATCCAAATAATCGAATCCATTAGCTTTACTACGCTTTTCTATAGCTTCTAATTTATCGGTAGTCAGGGATTTTGTATCGTAAAGAATACGTCCAATTAACGTACTTTTTCCGTCATCTACACTTCCTGCTGTTGCTATTTTTAATACTTCCATCCTATTTTGGCTATCAGCTGTCAGCTATCGGCTATCAGCTATGAAGGTTTCGCTATGCTCAACCTAATTTTATTGAATTAATATAGAGTAAAGTTGTTTTCTAAATACTAACAACTATGAACTAACAACTATCGACTAAAAATATCCTTGTTGCTTACGTACTTCCATTGCTGCTTCGGAACGTTTATCATCGATACGTGCTCCTCTTTCAGAAATGGTACTTTCTTTAATTTCTTCTACCACTTTATCAATAGTAATAGCGTCAGAAAGTACTGCGGCTGTACAAGACATATCTCCTACGGTACGGAAACGCACTAAGCGCTCTTCTACAACTTCGTCTTCTTCTCTGTAAACCACATCATCTTCAGCAGACCAAATCATTCCATCACGTACAAATGTTTTACGCTTATGCGCAAAGTAAATTGAAGGAATTTCTATTTCTTCTTGCTCGATATAACTCCAAACATCTAACTCTGTCCAGTTACTAATTGGGAATACACGCACATTTTGACCTAAATCGATCTTTCCGTTTAACATATCGAATAACTCTGGACGTTGGTTTTTTTCATCCCATTGACCAAAATCATCACGAACTGAAAAAATACGTTCTTTCGCTCTTGCTTTTTCCTCATCACGACGTGCTCCACCAATCGCTGCATCGAATTTAAATTCTTCTAATGCATTTAAAAGTGTTGTCGTTTGTAATGAATTACGACTTGCATATTTCCCTGATTCTTCTTTAACAAGACCTTTATCGATATCATCTTGTACATAACGTACAATCAATTCGACACCTAATTCTTCTGCTAATCGATCACGAAACTCAATTGTTTCTGGAAAGTTATGCCCCGTATCTACATGTAACAAAGGGAAAGGAATTTTAGCTGGCCAAAAAGCCTTTTGTGCTAAACGTACTAACGTAATCGAATCCTTACCTCCTGAAAATAATAATACAGGTTTTTCGAATTGAGAAGCTACTTCACGAAAAATGTGAATTGCTTCTGCTTCTAATGGATTTATGTTTAAAATATCACTCATTGTATTTTCTTTAAATCTCTTGTCTTCGACTGCGCTTAGACAGACAAGATTTACATTCTTACTTCTCCCCCTTATTTTCGGTTTGCAAAGATAAGGCTTGGATGTTTTTGATTCAATTTTATTTCAGCTACCTATTTTAGGTTTGCTTTTACTATGTATGTAATCCACACTCTCTATTCCCTAACACTTTGGTTGGGTCGAAATACTTATGCTCATTTGGTAATCCTTTTTCTTCTAAATAGACATCTAAATCCTCATCAGAATAGCTATAAAAAGGACTCACTTTAAGCACTCCATCTTTTCCTAAACTCAGAATATCTAAAGAGTCTCGTAATGCCGTTTGTCCTTTTCTTAAGTTTGTAAACCAAACATCTGGTTTGTGTTCTGCCATAGCACGACCGAAAGGCTCTAACTTCACTTGCTTTGTAAACTCAGCATGCTTAGGATCATCTATCCCAGGAACTCCTAGAACCACATCTCTATGTGCTACTGTTTGTTGTGGCACATATAATTTTACATTCAAATCTAATTGAGCAATAACAGCTTCGGCATGGCGATATGTGTTAGGTGTATTATACCCCGAATCACACCAAATTACAGGCATATCTGCTTGTGCAGCTACACATACTTCTAAAATAGACGCTTCGTAAGGTCTAAAATTGGTAGTTACTACTGGCTTTTTGGCAACACTTACTGCCCATTGCACAATCTCTAAAGGGGACTTCCCTTTAAGCTCTTCATTGTACTTTGCTACTTGTTCTGCTGTAAAACTCATTTTTTTAGCTATCAGCTGTCAGCTATCGGCTACCAGCTAGGTTAATGGCATCACTCCGTTCTGCCTTTACATTTTTATAATCAAGTCCAATCTTTAATATTGAACTTTTAATTTACCTACCCCATCTGATTTTATTCCATACTCTTTCGTGAAAAAAGTATAAAATCATTTTTGTTACGAAATCTATCGCTGTAATGATCGACGCATCTCCTAAACTTCCTTCACCTAAAACCAAATAAGAGACTACAAAAGTATCAATGGTCCCTACCACTCTCCAACTAATCGCTTTTGCAATGCTTCGAATCGGTTTTTCCGTCTGGGCATCTTGCTCATATGTGGTATTCGCTCCTGCTACTTTTTCTGTTATCATATTCCCTTTGTCGTTAACTTATTTAATTCCTATCGGGTTAGTAGGGTTTAAATTCTGACTGCAAATATACAATATTTTTTAAATAGTAAATAACAGCATATAAACGATCTATCATTTAAACCAAATCAAACATGGGTAAACATATTCAAAACATATAGAATCTTATTCAACTTCATCATAATTAAGCCTCTAAAACAACCTAAACTAATTAAGAATTGATTTTAACTTAAAAACTAAAGATTACCGATAGTAGAAATGAAAACAAAAAAAAGAGACATTATTTATGTCTCTTTTTTAGTACTTCAACAATATCATTGAGTTTATATCCTTTAGCTTGTAATAAAATTAGATAGTGGAATAAAAGATCTGCACTTTCACTTAAAAATAAGTCATCATTATCGTCTTTAGCTTCGATAACAACCTCTACTGCTTCCTCCCCTACTTTCTGTGCTACTTTATTAATTCCTTTCTTTAACAATGAAGCTACATAACTCTTGGCCGTATCGGCATTTTCAATACGATCTGTAATAACATCTTCTAAAGTAGAAATGAAACCAAAATTTGCTGTATTCGTCTCATTCCAGCAAGTATCCGAACCTGTATGACAAGTTGGACCTATAGGATTCGCTCTAACTAACAACGTATCTTTATCACAGTCATTTTTAACATCAACTAAGTTTAAAAAATGACCACTCTCTTCCCCTTTAGTCCATAAACGCTTTTTTGAGCGGCTATAAAAAGTGACCTTTTTTGTATCGATTGTCTTAGTATAAGCCTCTTGATTCATATACCCAAGCATTAATACTTTATCAGTAGTAGCATCTTGAATAATTACTGGTACTAGACCATCCGAATTTTTATCAAAATCTATATCCATATATTTTTATAAAAGTGCTGCCAAAGTTCGTGGTAAACATTCAATTGAACAACAAAAGACCTGATGAATTGAATAATTATTTCATTTTTAAGCATAATTCCTTTTCAAAATATGCATTCACTTAAAAAACTAAGGGTTTACAAGAAGAAATTCCAAACAAGACCGAAGCGCACAACAAAATCTCTAGTTGGATATCCAGCTGTTAGCAATTCTGTATTCGAACCTATAAGATGTTGAATGTTTTCTAATGTGAAGAAAATTCTTGTTTGTCTAACCTTTGCATTCAAAAAGAAATCTAAAAACGGGGTACCTCCAAATTCACTATCATTTTGCACATAAAATTCACTAAGTAAAGGATCGTAACCATCGGCATTGAATTTACTGTAATACTTAAATGTGAATCCTGTTTGTAAAAACATCGCTCTTTTAAATACATTACTACTAAAATACAAGCTATTTCTGGTAATAAAGCTAGGCACATTATAAGCCGAAGTGTTACTTCCTCCTACATTTTGCACTTGTATTGTATTATCTAGTGTAAGTTTTCTAAATCTAAATGTATTTTTTGCTCGTATTTTTAATACTTGTATAGGATCGTTCAATTGCAATGGAGTTGTTACATCTACAATTTCTGTATCGGTTATTGTGCCAGTAGTATTGGTTGTTTCTACGGTAACTGATCTTCTTCCAAAAAACAAATAATTACTGATTACATTGTAATCTAACGACAAGTTAACAAAGCGTTTTGCTCTTAGGTTTACAGAAAAAACATTTCGAACTTCATTTTCGAAATCATTATTCCACAGGTAAGCATTATAATTACTTTGGTGTAATTGATAATTAAACGCAGGCGCTTCTGAAGTTAGTTGATACCCAAAATCAAAATTCCAGGTGTCATTTATTTTATAACCTGCTGTTCCTTTAAATTTTTGATTTTTGAAATCCCCAGAGATACTTGACTCTAAATCTCCTTTTAGCAAAATTCCTTTATAATAATTTTTATAGCTCCCTCCCAAAGAGACTATTTCTCCAGTAATTCTAGCAGGTATGACTGTTTGATTGCTTCTAATAAAAATACTATTATAACCATAATTGAAATCTGTATGTTTTACAAAAGCTTTTAAATGCCCTAAGTATTTATTACTAGCATCGAAATAAATACTATTCGAGAATGATTTTAATTCTCTTTTATCTGTAAACTGATCTACATTTTGCGCTTCTCCGAAAAAGGTCTCTACTGCAAAGCTTTGATCAAAACTAAATTCTTTTGTTTCTCTTGTGAAAATATGACCAATCCCTATTTGGTTGGAACTAATGGTATCTTTAACCCGTAAACGATATTGATGATCTATATAAAAGCGTTTTCCATCTAGTAAGTTTTCTGCGTTTTCAAAATTAACTTCTAATGTTCCTCTATCATTAAACTCTTGATTTCCTCCTGTAAACTGAGCTTCACTTACTTCATCTAGCCCTCCATTTTCTTGATTAAGAATTCGTTGATCTGTATAATGCAGATTGGCTACATATTTTTTACTAGGATGCAGATAACTTATCGTTCCTCTAAAACTCTTGGTACTACTTAACTGATTTCTAAACTTCCCTAAAGACCTCTCCCCTTTATATGCCAATGAGAAGTTTAAATTTTGAGAAGTATTGGTTGTAAAAAAAGCATCTAAATTTTGCCCTTGCTCGAATGCCGATCTGTAATAAAGATCTGTTAATGGAGTTGGCACATGATGATAGGTAATATCTTCTTTATCAAAATACCCAAAATGGCGCACCTTTGCTCCAAAATGAGGTAATGGCTCTGTGTGATGATTTTGTTTTGCTAATTCTAAGTATGGGCGCCCTGTGTTTACAAAGTGTTGTAATTCAAAATTATCCTTGCGCAAATAATTAAACTTGTAATGCTTTTTTATATGTAGTGTGGTATCTAAATAGGTAGTATCTCGCTCATGAGAAATAATCTTATACCATTCTATAGGCGCACGCTCTATTTTCTTTTTCTCTCCAGAAAATTTACGTTTTGACTCTGTAGACGTACCTTTATTATCATTTATTTCTTCTTGACTGAAAATTGAAGTCGAGGCACACAAAAAACACAATGTCCAAATTAAAAGGCTTTTACCTTCAGCTAGCTTAACCATATAAGCAGAATCTTTTCTTATTTTTAAATATAGATCACTTTCAAACAACATTAGAACGTTTTTTCAGTCTTAAAAGATGTATGAAATACCCTATTTTTGAAATTCAATACAATATTACTTAGTAATACTGATTTATTAGATAAACGTAGCACTTTTTATGCTCGAACTTAAAAAAAATATACATTTAGTTGAATGCGGAACCGATGAAGCTGGACGCGGCTGTCTTGCTGGCCCAGTAACTGCTGCTGCTGTTATTTTGCCAGATGATTTTAGTTGCGAATTATTAAATGACTCTAAAAAACTGTCTGAAAAGCAACGAGATTTCTTAAGAACACTTATCGAAAAAGAAGCTATAAGCTATAAAGTGACACATGTTTTCATGGATGAAATTGAAAAGCTTAATATCCTACACGCTTCTATAACTGCGATGAGAAGATCTATATTAGCTTTAAATCCTCAACCCGAATTTATTTTAGTGGATGGAAATAAATTTAAACCTATTCCTAATATTCCTCATGAATGCATCGTTAAAGGAGATGGTAAATACATGAATATTGCAGCTGCATCTATTCTAGCCAAGACTTATCGTGATGATTATATGAAAAAAATTGCAGAAGAATACCCTATGTATCAATGGACAAAAAACAAGGGATATCCAACAAAAGTACATAGAGAAGCTATTTTATCACATGGAATTAGTCCATACCATAGAAAAAGTTTTAAACTTGTACCCGATCAATATACGTTAGACTTAAAATTTATTGGCGAATGATGTCATTAGAAATGTATTCTAAAAAAAGCATACTTCCATTTCTTACCCTTCTTGCTTCTTTAATGTTGTTTTCTGCTTGCGAGCATAAAATTCAAACGTCTAGAAAAAGACCCGATTTCTTACCAAATCATGCTGCTTTCATTTTGGAGTGTCATAATCTGGAAAAAGCAAAAGCTAATCTTAAAAACTTAGCCTTAATAAAAGAAAATGAGCAAGAAAGTGCAATTCAATTCTTTAGTAAGAATTCAATAATTAATAGTTTTAAAGAATCTAACAAGAAATTTAGTCTTTGCTTTTCCCCTACCGCTAAAGGCTCTTATGAAACTACATACATAACAAAAGATTCTGTTTTCAATGCATATTCTAAAAGTACTGCATTAGAAAAATTTAAAGGAACATCCATTTATCAAATGGAACTAGAAAATATTCCTTTTTGGGTGTCTTATTTAGGAAAGATAACGATCATTTGTTCTAATAAAAGTTTCCTAAAAGCTAGTATAGAACAGTATATTAAAGAAATTGATTTTGGAGACCAGAAACTAATTAAAAGCTGGGACAAAAATGCGATTGCATCATTCTATTTGAATCTTGAAAAAACGACGAGTCCTATTTCCTTTTTAGATGGATTCACTCAAAAATTTGCTTCTAAAGGGCAGTTAGCGGGTGATGTTGTGATTAATGATCAAGATATTATCACTAATGCTGTATACTATTTTAGCAATAGTTTAAAAACTTCTCCCTTTAAGATTCAAAGACCACAACAACTTTTAGAAGAATTACCTGTTATTAATAATTTTTTTAATCTACAAGTACAAAGCTCTGAAAAAGAAGTTTTAGAAGAAGAAAACGTTCTTATTGATCAAATTCAATCCTATGGGATATTACAAAATGATACTGCAAATGTATTGGCACTTCATTTATTAAATTCTTTTGAAAAAGAATCTCTTTTCGAGGTAACCAATGACATTGACAGTCTTAGCATTAAGAAACTTCGCAAACCAATTACAGCGACCGATCTAAAAGTACCCTTTGAAAGCAAACTTGATACTTTGAAATATGGATTTGCTTTAAAAAACTATATGCTGCTAGGAAGCGAAAAAAGTTTATATCAAATTATAAATACATCGATACAACCCGAAATGGAATTAACGTATCAACAATTGATAAAACACATCAATCAAGATGCTGCTTATCAAAATTTCAAGAAGACTTCGCGCTTTTTTGCTGATTTGGGCTTCTCAAATTCTTTAAAAACAACGTCATTTCCTATTACAGGGCTTTCCGTTAATCAACAACGTGATTACACCTATTTACAAGTAGCGATTCCTAAAAAAGTTATTAAACCGAAAGTGATCAAAAAAGTATATACCGTTTTTGAGACTCCTATTTTCGAACCTATTGTTAATGGGCCTTATTTATTTAAAAATCATTTAACACAACATAATAACGCTGTCTTACAAACAGAGAACTACAAACTTCAGCTGTATTCTAATGAAGGAAAATTACTATGGACTAAAGCTTTAAATGAACCTATTTTGGGTGCTGTTCATGAAATGGATATTTTTAATAATGGCCGTTTACAATTGACGTTTGTAACCCCTTCTAAATGGTATATCCTTGATCGAAATGGAAAAGATGTAGGCAATTTCCCTAAAAATTTTAAAGACGAAATAACCCAACCACTATCATTTTTTGACTACGATAATAACAAGAAGTATAGATTTGGAATCACTCAAAATAATGTATTCAACATCTATAATAAAAAAGGAAAACGAGTAGGGTTTAATTTCAAGAATGTTAAAGAAGGAGAAATTATTGCTCCTCCAAAACATATCAAAATTGGAAACAAAGACTTTATTGTTATTAATGAAGAAAAAGGCGGTATACATTTCTTAGGACGTACTGGAAAAGAACGCATTAATCTCACCAAGCCTATTCTTTCTAAAAACCAATGGTATCAATATAAAAACACATTTAGTACCCTTAGTAATGATCATTTGCTAACACAGGTAAGTACTACTGGTAAAACGGGTAAACTTAAGAAGCATCCTTCGGACGATTTCACCAAAATTGATGCTACATCAAAAACTTGGGTTAGCTTTACTGGTAATGAATTATATATCAAGAATAACAAAGTAATCTTGGAATACGGAAGTTATACGAATCCTAAAATATTTTATCTAAGAGATAAAATTTATGTTTCAATAACAAATCAAGAAAGTGATACGACTTATCTTTTCGATAGTAATGCTAAACCTATAAAAGGATTCCCTATTAAAGGTAGTAAGGTCATTGATATGCGTATTGATAAGTCTAAGAAAAACATAGATATTGTTAACATAGACATCAATAATTCATTGGTTTTTTGTAAGCTTAGGATTTGATTGGATAACTACAGTCAAGCTCTAATTTCTCACTATAAATCTTATTAATTAGTTCTTAATACCAAATGATAAAAAGCTTTCTTCTTTCAATAATTTTAATATCATCTACTATCTGTTTTAGTCAATCAGATTTTACAGAAATTGACAAAAACTCTAAAATTGTTCCTGACTCATTAACTGATTATAACACAATCGCAAAGTATCTAATTAATGACTTAAAAAAGGAAAAAGAAAAAGCTCGAGCTATATATACTTGGATAGCGCACAATATTCAATATGACTTGAGTCAAATAAATTCAGGTAAACGCTATGAATCACAGCAAGAAATAATAGATGAAGTTATAAATGACAGAAAAGGCATCTGTCAGCATTATTCAGAACTTTTTCATGCCATGAGCAAATCAATTGGGTTAAAAAGTTATTTAATAAGAGGATACACACGAGATGCATTAGGTAAAATTCCTGATTTAGGTCACGCATGGAATGGAATAGAAATTGACTCTAATTACTATTTGATTGATGTAACTTGGTCTGCTGGATATTTACTAAATGGTAAATATGTTCATAAATTCAGAGATCACTACTTCTTAAATTCACCTAAAGAGTTTATCAAAGATCATATGCCTTTTGATCCTATTTTCCAGTTTATTGATACTCCAATAAATAATAATGATTTTACCAATAGTGACTTCTCAAAACTTAACAAAAAAGGGACTTTTCCATTTAAAAATTTAATAGACCAACACGAAAGATCTAAAACACTAATACAGCTAGAAAATTCCAATAATCGAATTATTGAAAACGGTATCAGAAACAAGTTAATTCAGCAACAAATAGATGAGAATCACTATGAGATAACGAGTAGAAAATATAACATAGGAATTGATGCACTAAATAATGGTGTTAATTCGTATAATTTATATTTAACCCATAAAAATAGAAAATTTAAAAAGCCTAAGTTGAATGATTCTCGCATAAAAGAATTGATAGATGATGCTGACAATGGAATTACTTCTGCCAGTAAAATATTTCATTCTTTATTTTCTCCTAATAGAGATCTCAGTAACTTAATACGTGATGCTCAAAAAAGAATGCCTGACTTAATTTTTGATGTAGAAAGAGAAAAAATATTCGTCGATAAATATCTAAAAAAATGGAAACCAATACGAATTTTTATGTTTTAGACAAGAGATATTAAAACTAATATTTCCTCTAAAACATGTAGTAAAATCGGGAGTGTTTTCTAAAGTTTCAGCTAGTATTCAATCATCAAAATAAAATTCAAGGTTTAAAACTAAACAACAAAAAACTCTCTATTTCTTTTCATAATAAATACTAAACCAATTCAGCCTCAAACAAATTAGTAAAATGCTTCAACAATTTCTCTTCTACTTCAGCCAAAGAAATTTTTTGATTTAACTCTGCTTCCAACGAGGTAACTGCTTTATCCTTTATTCCACAAGGAACAATATGATCGAAATATCCTAGGTTTGTATTTACATTTAGCGCAAAACCATGCATTGTAACCCAACGGCTTGCTCTTACCCCCATGGCACATATTTTTCTAGCAAATGGAGTTCCTACATCAAACCACACTCCTGTTTCTCCATCACTTCGAGTTGCTTTCAAACCATATTCTGCTAGTGTAAGAATCACCATTTCTTCTAAATAGCGTAAGTATTTATGAATATCTGTAAAAAAATTATCTAAATCTAAAATTGGATATCCAACGATTTGCCCTGGTCCGTGATAAGTAATATCTCCTCCTCTATCTATTTTATAATAATCAACACCTTTAGATTTCAACTCTTCTGCCGAGGCTAATAAATTATTAATATCACCACTTTTACCTAAAGTATATACGTGCGGATGTTCTACAAATAAAAGATGATTCTCTGTAACTATACTATTATCTTCTCTCGATTTTTTAAGTTTTAAAGCAATCGTTTCTTTAAAGATCCCTTCTTGATATTCCCAAGTCTCTTTGTAATCTTTAACTCCTAAATTTTCGAATTTCACTTGCTTATTCATGAAGAAATAGACTTGTCTTTAAAATTTTACTTTAACAAGATAAAAAAGCCATGCTGGCAGGCATGGCTTTTTTCACACACAAATAGTTGAAAGTGTTTTTAGCGTAATCTATCTACTGATTTGACAAGCTCCTCATCCTTTTTGATAGCCTTGTTCGCTAGAACAAGTAAAACGATAGAAATAAGAGGTATGATTCGCCCAATACCTTTCTCTGAAACCGAAGTTTCTCCAGATAAATTTAGAGTCAGATACACTAAAACGCCTAACAATATAATATTCAACAGTATGTTTAGTCTTCCCAAAACAAACTGTAATTTTCTATTTTTAAAAACAAAAATGATCAACAAAGAAAAAATAGCAGAAAACAATAATCCTTCATAAATCAGTGGAGTATTAAATACACCTATCTCATCAAACCCTGTTGGTAATATCTGCGATAATCCTCCAGATATTATTGCTGCTAATAGCAAATATAAACTTTGTACTCTTTGTATCATTCTATAATAACGTATTACAAAAATAGCAAAGCCATTAGAAAGGAGAAAGCAAATCTTAACAAAAAATGGTTCTTATTTAAAAACAAGAACCTTGAATCGATTGAGGGCGAAATATCGCGCTAACCATAACACACTGTAAAACAACAAATTAAACCCAACAATGTAACTATTTCAAAACTTAAAAACATATATTTAATCGATTAAACACATAAAACACCGATTAAAGTTAGGCTCTAAATAAAAACCATTCTTTTTTCATTGTTTCTATACGCGATTTTTCATTGTCTGTAATGTATTGAACAGCAAGACTTGTAAACTCATTCCCTTTCTCACTTAAGTCTATTATCCCATTATGTATCGTAATAAAATTATTTTTAGAAGCTAGCTCTAACACAGAAAGTGCTTTTACTTCATGCCAATTAATATGATCACTTAAGTGACTTACCAATCGCTCCTCCTCTTCTTTATGATTCTTTAAATGCAATAGAAATGTAATCAGCATTACCTCTTTTCTTTGCTGCTTTTGTTTATAGAACGTTGCAATTAATCCATTTTTAGGAGCTAATAAATATGTAATTAAAAATATGACTCCTAATACTGTCGTAATTGCTCCTGCTATTGAAGCATCTAAAAAATGGGCTAACCAATATCCAGCAATAGCAGCTATTATACCAACTACAACCGATCCAAAGATTAACTTCTTTAAGTTATCTGTTAGCAAATAAATCGTAGCTGCTGGTGCAATCATTAAAGCAACAACTAAGACAGCTCCTACTGCATCGAAAGCTCCTACTGTAGTAATGGAAGCTACCGACATTAAACCATAATGCATAATTGAAGGAGCAAACCCCATTGCCGCAGCTAAACCACTATCGAAAGTACTTACCTTTAATTCTTTAAAAAAAATAACTAATAACAGTAACGAAATCAACAAAATGCCACCCATTACCCATAATGATTTAGGTCCCAAGTCAGTTGTACGTATGATAAATCGATCAAAAGGAGCAAAAGCCAACTCACCTAATAATACAGCATCTATGTCTAAGTGTACATCATTAGCATTTAATGCGATCAAAATGACTCCAATACTAAACATAGCGGGAAATACTAAGCCAATAGCCGTATCTTCTTTTACAAGCCCTGTTTTTTGAATGATTTCTACAATAATAACCGTTAGAATACCTGTTAACGTTGCTAATAAAATGTTTAGTGGACTTGTAAGACTATGGGTTATAAAAAAGCCCAATACAATTCCTGGTAAAATTGAATGACTAATAGCATCACTTATTAGAGACATTTTGCGAAGTACTAAAAATACTCCTGGTATCGCACAAGCTGCTGCTACAATGGCAGCAATTAATTGTATTTCTATTTGAGAAGTGCTCATCCCTTAATTATTTAATGGTTGATTAAACAATTTAGCTGCTTTATTATAGCCTTCTCTTGTCATACTCCACATTTGTCCCTTAACCTTTATCAATTTTTGCTCTTCTAACTCTTGCAATGCACTTTTAGAATACCCTTGAAAATCATTTAATATTCTAATAGCATGAGGGTGAGTTATATCATCATGTGTTTTAGCTATTTCAAACATCAATCCCAATGTTTTAAATAACTTTAAGGCTTTTCTATTCTTTTGCTTTCTAACTTCTTTAAATAATATGCCTCTAGTAGGCGAAAAAATAAAAGAAATTAACACAAAAAAAGAAGCCACTAAAACAATAACTGGGCCTGTAGAAAGGTTGTGAGTACTTGCACTAATAGCAGTTCCTAAAAAACCAGAAAAACCACCAAAAACAGCTCCTAGCGTAATCATCAAGGATAATTTATTGGTCCATTGCCTTGCAGCAGCAGCTGGTGCCAACAACATAGCAGACATCAATACGACCCCAACAGTTTGTAATCCCAATACAATAGCTATTACAATAAAACTTGTGATTAATATATCTAAAAAGCGAATATTGAATCCTAATGTTTTGGTGAAATCTACATCAAAAAGCATTACTTTCAATTCTTTCCAAAAAGTGAATAGTACAAGTAAAGAAAGTCCTAACACTATTATCAGTAAATACACATCGGATTTTAATAGTGTAGCAGCTTGTCCAAAAAGATATTTGTCTAACCCTGCTTGGTTGGCATTGGGCATTTTTTGAACATGAGTTAGCAATAACATTCCAAAACCAAAAAAGAGAGATAAAATAAGACCTAGTGCTGTATCGGATTTCAAATGAGTTCTCTTTACAATACCTCGTATCCAAAATGAGCCTATAATCCCACTAACTAGTGCTCCCAATAAAATTACTAACGGATTTTTAGTCCCAGTCCATAGAAATGCTAATACAATCCCTGGTAATGCTGCATGAGATATTGCGTCTCCTAAAAGACTTTGTTTTCGTAATACTGCAAAACTTCCTAAAACACCACAAATAGCACCTAGAATTACTGTTCCTAGTGTTATTACTTGTAACGTATAATCAGAAAATAAGAGTTCTAGGTAAGAATTCATTGATTTTTCTTTGTCTTGCAAAATTAAATTAAAAACTCCAACATTGATTCAATACAATTTACAAGTACAAAAAAGACTGTCTTAAATATTATCCTTTTCGTAAACTAAGTGAAGTATTTTACTGAACGTGATAAAATTTATGACAGTCCCTATAATTATTTAAACCTAAAGTACCGCTAAGGCAGCCTCATAATTAGGTTCATCTACTATTTCAGAAACTTGTTCATTATGTATTACTTTCCCAGACTCATCAATAACTACGATAGCTCTAGAGTGCAATGCTTCTAATGGCCCATCAATTATGGTTAACCCATAATCTTTACCAAAACTTCCATCCCTAAAATCAGAAAGTACTTCAACATTTTCGATACCTTCAGCTCCACAAAAACGTCCCATAGCAAAAGGTAAATCTCTTGAAATACACAATACTTTTGTATTCTCTAATGCAGCAGCACTTTTATTAAATGTGCGAACAGATGTAGCACAGGTCCCTGTATCTATTGAAGGAAAAATATTAAGTATTACCTTACTTCCCGAATAGTCCTTTAATGTTTTAACACCTAAATCTGAGTTTACTAATTTAAAATCTTTTGCTTGTGCCCCTACTTCTGGTAGCGTTGCAATAGTATTTACTGGATTTCCTTTTAATGTGATTTTTGACATGGTACTTATTGTTTTATTTCGAAGGTAATAAAGTATTAAATAAAAAAAGCCGCAAAACAAACATTTTACGGCTACTAGTGCCTTTAAATAAAAGATGGGGAACTTTTATCTAAAACTACACTTAGTTATGAGTAGGTTAAACTCACATATCAGCAAATATATTAATCCTAAAATTCTACTGTGACAAATCACACATTTATCACATAAATACATTTAATTTAAATATTTTTTGATTAATTATCAAAAAAACACTCTCTAAAATATCAATCACAAAAGAATTCTTTTCCAAAACCTATCAAGTAAGCTTTTTCTTGAGCTCTTGTTAATGCGGTGTATAACCATCTAAAATATTCTGGAGAAGTCCCATCGGGCAAATAAGGTTGTTCTATATATACATGAGGCCATTGTCCTCCTTGAGATTTGTGACAAGTAACCGCATAAGAAAATTTCACTTGTAACGCATTAAAATATTCGTTCTCTTTAACTTTTGTAAATCGTTTATATTTAGAAGATTCACTTGCATAATCTTTCATCACTTCTTGATACAAACGATTACTATCTTCATAAGTTAGCGAAGGTGTTTCCATTGAAATTGTATCTAACAATAAAACGGTGTCAAAAGGTTTCATATCAGGGTAGTCGACCATTCTTACTGATACTTTTGCAAACCTAAAAGTATATAGTTCCATAAAAGAATAAATCGAAAGTACTTCTACAATATCACCATTCGCTATAAATCCTGCTTCACTTGAGGTATCTAACCAATAATAGTTATTCTTCACCACCATTAGATAATCCCCAACACTTAATTCATGTTCATTAAATAATATACGTTGTCGTATTTGCTGGTTATAAAGATTAGCACGCTTGTTCGATCGAACTACAATGACAGTCCCTTCATGTCCATGATTACTATAGGAGTCTTGTAAGGCTCCCATTATTTCATTTCCTTCTTGAAGTCTTATGATATCAGAAAATTGATTTATTTCAAATTGAAAATCTCCAAAGGTTTCTTCCTTCACAAAACCTCTAATTTCTGTAGCATTAAATAAAATACCACTATCATTCGCTTGACGTACAACTTCTGTCAATTGTATTTCTACAACTTCCTTTTGAAATTCTAATTCTAATATATTGCTATCTAAAGCTGGGCTAATATTAGATTTAACTGGAGGTAACTGGGCTGTATCCCCTATAAAAAGTAATTTACAATTAGCCCCCGAATATACATACGTAAGTAAATCATTCAATAACGATCCATTTTCAAAAAGCTTAGAGTCTGTTGGTATATCTGGCACCATAGAAGCTTCATCGACAATAAACACAGTATTTTTGTATTTATTTTTTTTAAGCGTAAATGACACCCCGCCTCCAGATACTTTTTTAGGGTAATATATATGACGATGAATGGTTTGCGCTTGTTTTCCCGAATAATTACCTATTACTTTTGCAGCCCTTCCTGTAGGAGCTAATAGCACATATTTAAATTGTATATTCCATAATTGAGAAACAAATGCACTTATTAACGTTGTTTTTCCTGTACCCGCATACCCTTTCAATAAGAAAATTTGATGCTCTTTTTTACTGAACAAAAATTGAGAAAGTGCCTGTAAACAAATACCTTGCTCCGATGTAGGAGCATGTTTAAATTTCTTAACAAGAAGATCTTTGAATTCAGCTGGTTTCAAGAGAAATAATTTTAAGCAATATTACAGCTTATAAAAAATACCTGAGCTCTTTTACGATTAAAAAAAAATTGTAGATTTGTTTTCGTCTAAAAAAATTAACACTGACTAGAATGAGGTATGTAATTCAGCTTTTATTATGGGTAGTTATTGCTTTATTAGGATATAAAGTATATAACTCTGTGTATAGCTCTGTAGAATTTCAAAAAACTAAAAAAGAGCGCTTTACACAGGCTATTACAAAGCTTAAAGAAATCAGAACTGCACAAATTGCACACAAAACAGTAACTGGAAAGTTTGCTAATTCTTATGAGAACTTAGCTAAATTTATCGATACTGCTAAATTTACCCTTACTCAACAACGTGACTCTAGTTTCACGCGATTTGATAAAGAATTACGAATTGACAAGTCTGTCGATACTGTAGTTGTTGATATTTTAGGTTATGAATCTGTTAAAGATTCTTTATTTAAAAATATCGATTACAGAAAACTAGATGCAATCAAAGTTGATGAGAAAGACATCAAAATTGACATGAAAACTAGTGTAATTGAAAGAAATGAAATTCTTTACCCTGTTTTTGAAGCAAAAATTGCTAAAAAAGATATTCTTTTCGATCAAGATGCTAACTATGTAGAACAAGAGGAGAAAGTAGAATCTCTTGGAGAAATCAATGGAAGTGAAATTTCAGTTGGATCTTTAGATGAGATCAATACTAATGGTAACTGGCCTGTATCTTATGATAACTAATAGTTTCAAAGATTTAAATAAAACAACATCAAGTTTATCCATTCAATTAGGTTTGAATGGATTTTCTTTTTTTGTTTCTTCTCAACAACTAAATAGCGATGCTTTACAGCTCAATCTTAATTCTCGTGCTAGTGAAAAGGAAGTTTCTGAAGCTTTATCTGATTTTATTTTAAAAAATGAGATCCTTCAGCAAAATTTTTCTAAAGTCTTTGTTACCTATACCGATTATATTTTCAATTTAGTACCTAACACTATTTTTGATAAAGATCAAATTAGTAATTATCTTGAATATAATGTAAAACCTTTAGTATCTGATAGTATATTATATCAAGAAGTACATGATACTACAGTCATTTATACTATTCCTACGCTCATTAAAACTCAATTAGAACAGTTATATAATATTACTTCTTATAATCATTTAAGCAGTATTTTATTGAAGCATATTCTAAAGGAATATAAACAGAATATTGGACCAAGAATATTCATTTATACCTATCAAGATTTCTTCTACTTATATGTCTTAAACGGACAAGAATTACAGTTTTGTAATACTTTTCCATATCAAAGCAATGGAGATTTCTTGTATTATTTAATTTTTTCTTTAGAGCAATTGAATTTAGATCCTGCTAAAGAAACTCTACATTTGCTAAATAATATCAATGAAGAAACCCTCAAAACTATTGAGCCGTTTATTTATGATATTAAAGTACTTTCAAACTCATTAAAAAACTTTGTTCATCTTCGTAATTTACAGGTATGAGAATAATTTCAGGAACATCTAAAGGGAAAAGGATTACAGCTCCAAAAAAGTTACCTGTAAGACCTACAACAGATATCGCTAAAGAAGGGTTATTTAATATTTTAAATAATCATTACTACTTTAGTCAAGTCTCTGTATTGGAACTTTTTAGTGGAACTGGAAATATTAGTTATGAATTTGCTTCTAGAGGCACTGAAAATATCATAAGTGTAGATGGCAACTACGGCTGCGTAAAATTTATTGAAAAAACTGCTAAAGAATTAGATTTCCCAATTGAAACTATAAAGAGTGATGCTTACTTATATCTGGCGAAAGTAAAACAAGCTCACGATATTATTTTTGCTGATCCTCCCTATGGTTTTAAAAAAGAGGAATTTTCTAAAATTGTTGATTTGGTTTTTTCTAACCAATTATTAGAAGAAGAAGGGGTTTTAATTATCGAACATTCTAAGCATACTTCTTTAGAAGATCACCCTAAATTTAGTTACGCCAAAAAATACGGAGGTTCTGTATTTAGCTTTTTTGAAAGTGAGGCTGTTTAAAAATGAGTTAATATTAATGCTAAAGTTTTTTATCCAAAACAGGTAACTCTTCTTTCGGAGTTTCTTCCTCCTGGATTTCTTCATTTATATTTTCTTGATTACTACCACCGAAAATCATTTCTGTACTAGAAAAAGTAGTTCCGAAGTTTTTTGCAGCATTAACCACTTGATCTACTGCACTATCAACTTCGACATCACTTAACTCCTTCAACGGATGAATAAAAGCAGACCAAATTACTCCATTAGACTCTGCATATCTTACATCTAAAGCTGCATGAAAATTAGCTGTTAATGCATCTAATAATAGCTCTTTACTAAGTACTTCTGTTTTAATTATTGGACTAATAATACGCATTCGATTATGCTTTTCATCGGTAATGCACAGTAATTGTCTGTCTTCATGTATAATTTCCCAATAACCTGTATAACCATTTATACTATCTACTTTCTTAGTAAGTAGCTTTTCTAGTTTGTTGTTATTCATATTCTGGCCTAAAATCGAAGTAAGAGATAGGGCTGAAAAAATAGAAATTAATAGAAATTTAAACATAAGTAAAAGTTATATTATATGTAGGTCGAAAAAAAGAGGTTACCTTACAGCTATAGCTGAAATTTCTATATTCACACTTTTGGGTAATTCTTTAACAGCAACAGTTTCTCGAGCTGGTGCCGTTTCTGAATTAAAATACTGACTGTAGATCTTATTTATTTCACCAAATAATTTCATATCAGAAATGAAAATAGATGTTTTAACTACATGCTCTAGACTCAACTCTGCTGCTTCTAATATTGCTTTCAGGTTATCTAAAACTTGTTTTGTTTCTTCTTCAATAGAATCTAACACTAATTCATTAGAATTTGGGTTGATAGCAATTTGTCCTGAAATGAATAGCATATCCCCTACCAAAACAGATTGATTGTATGGGCCAATTGGCGATGGCGCTTTATCAGTATTGATGATCTTCTTCATAACTTTATCTAAAAAGAGCTTCTAGACTATTAAATCTAAAAGCTCTAAAATACAAAATTTGTTTGCTCTTCGTTTATGCTTCTAATTTACTTGCTGCTGCTTTATCCATAAACCAAGTTAACTTCTCTGTATGAGGAGCTACTAGAGCTGCAGGATATTTTTCAAAACCATCTAATTCATTTATGATAATCTCTACTTTTTCTGCCTTTCCTTCACCTGTTACTAAAAAAGCTACTTCTTCAGCATTATTAATTACTTTTCCGGTTAAAGAAACACGCACTTGACCAGAATCTGGGTGCTTGGCTGTAACACAATTCTCTGGCTTATCCCATAATTCTATATTATAAGGAAAAACAGAAGCCGTATGACCATCATCTCCCATTCCTAAAATTACGATGTCGAAAATAGGGCCATCTTCATCTGTTGGCAACCATTCATTCAATACTTCTCCGTATCGTTTAGCTTCTTCCTCTGGATCATTCTCCCCTAAAATCCTATGGATATTTTCTTCTGGAAAATCAATTTTTGAAAGTAAATGATCTACCGTCATCTTGTAATTACTCTCTGCATCAGTTGGCGGGACACAACGCTCGTCTCCCCAATACAAATGCAACTTGTCCCATTGGATAGAAGTTCCATAATTCTCAGCCATAAAATCAAATATAGCCTTAGGAGTACTCCCTCCTGACAATGCTACATGCAATTTATCCTCTGCGTCTTCAATGCGTTGTTTTAAATATTCAGAAAAAGCTTTTGCTACTGCTTGTTTGTTTTCGTGTATACTTAGTTTCATTTTTAAAATATATCAATTAAAAAAGCCGCACTTTTCAGTACGGCTGCAAGATAATTAAATCTTAGTGTATTTAATTGTCTTAAAAGAAAAGGTTGAAGCCGACATTCGCTCTTATTGCATTCAATTTAGTTTTAAAATCATCTTCTCCCTCATCACCATTGTTAGGTGTTATAATAGATCTACTATAACCTACTCCTAAATCTAAAGAAATAAAGTTATTTAAAAAGAAAGCAACACCTGCATCAAAACCAAATCCTATACCATTTGACTTACTCTCAAATGAACTAAACTCATCATCACTTTCATTTTTTGTAGACACATAAGCTACGCTTGCTTGAACGAATGGCTTGATGCTATTCTCTAAAAAATAATACCTTACAAATGGGCCAACTGCAAAGGTTGATAATTTTGATTCAAAAGAATTTGTTTGGGGCCCAAAATTATTAAAATTTTGTCTTTCTCCTTCCACTTTTTCTGTAGATAATGCAAGTACTAAACCAACTTGTAAATTGTCAATCACAAAATAACCAGCAGTTGGAGCAATTGCAAAAGAAGTTCTTTCATCCAAATCGTTCTCTTGACCTCTAAACTCTTGTTTTCCATTTAGGAAAGAAAAAGACAAATCACTTGATGCTCCTACAGAAATTTTCCCTTGTTCTGTTTGTGATAAAGCGATTGTTGTTACAAATAAAGTGATTGTACTTAGTAATAATTTTTTCATAATAAATTCATTTTTAAAAGTCGCGAATATACCACTCTATACTTATAATCAAAATGAAATTATTAAAAATAAAAAGCCAAGCTAAATTAGCTTGACTTTGAATTCGATAATGTATTAAATTTTTAAAATTTATACCCTACTGATATTTGGATTACTCTATTTTTTTGATCAAAATCATCTGAATTATCCCCATCATTAACATTAGATAAACCTAGATTATAACGAGCATCAAAAAACAAACCAGATTCTAATTGATAACCTGCTCCAAAATTAAGTCCAAAATCAATTGTAGAAACATCTTCAAGACTCTCTCCTTCTTTGTCTTCATCAATTATTAATATACCTAATTGAGGCCCTGCTTGTAAACTTAACCCTTCAGAAACATAATATTTTGCCATTACAGGGATATTTATATAGCTAAGGTTAACCTCAAACTCCTCAGAAGCTTCAAACCCTTCAAATTCTCCTTTAGTACCTTGAGTTGAAAATAACAATTCTGGTTGTACAGCAAATACATCTGTTATAGGAATTTCAACAACACCACCGACATGAAAACCAACTTTGGTATCATTTTCACTGTCAAAATCACCTGCAAGATTTGATAAATTTAGACCTGCCTTAGCTCCAAAACGGATTTCGTCTTCTTGAGCAAAAGCAGTTGATATAGCCAATAATGCAGCTACACTTAATAATAATTTTTTCATGATAAATAATTTAGTTTCACGAATATATAACAGTTGATCTATAGTTAATGTTAAATTAATGTAAATAAAAAGAGATTACATTAGCATGTAATCTCTTTTTATTAAAACACTTATATCAATTATAATCAAGATAATGTATTAGAATAAGCAATGATAATAATACCTACTACCATACATGTTAATCCCAAGTATAATGAATTTTTAGCTTTTGATGATGCCTTTACCCACTCTTTAGTAATCAATCCACTTACTATTGCCGTAACGACACATGCTGTGTTAAAAATTGCATAACCAACACTTCCTCCTAGTTCTTTACCTAACTTAAATGCTGCATATGCAAAAGTTACAGAAGCTGCGAAGTTAAAAACCCCCATAATAGTAGTTAACGCTAAATTCTTTCCTAAATGAGGTGTCTTAAACTTACCCCACAATTTTTTAGCTGTTAATTGTTGTGCAAAATATAAAGCAATAGCTACTCCTCCTGCCATATAAATAACATACATTACCGCTATCGCACTTTTCCATGATGCATTTCCTTGTGCTTGAGAAGCTTTATCAATAATCTCTGCCCCATATGAGTTAGCAAAGCTAAATCCTGTTGCTAAAAGACCTCCAACAATCGCAATAAGAATACCTGTAACTACAGAGCCCCCTTTTTTATCACCTTCCTCAGCATTATTTTCTTCATCTTTTTGACGAATAATCCCTGCCTTTCCGTTAGCCATTACTCCGACTAATACAACAGCCAAACCAGCTAAAATGGTAATAAAAACACTGTTTGCAGGTAAACCATTTACAAAGAAAGGAATTAATGAACCTACTAAAATAATTGTACCTATAAAAATCGAGAAACCAAGAGATAGTCCAATATAATTAATGGCCTTACCCCACATCATTGCTCCAATACCCCAAGCAACACTTGAAATAACCATAGCAATTAACACATTACTAGGAATAGCTCCTAATACATCCGCGAAACCATCAATTAATAAAAAAGCAGCTATGTTTGGTACAATAAAGGTATTTATGAAAAAGAACATACTCCAGGTATTCTCAAATTCATAGTCTTTAGTAAATTTTTCTGGCAATGCATACAAACCAAGCATCAAACCGGCCAATATGGCAAATAAAACTCCTGTTATCATTTTTTAGTTATTAAAGTTCTTGTTATGTTTTTATAGAAATGTTTAAGGTCAAATTACTACGACCATTTATTCTGGTTAGAATTACTCTTACCAATTCAATTTAAAAATAGTCTTACTTTCAAAGATTTCTCCTCCTTTAGTAATTGATTTTGGAGAATTAGCAATGTTGGGACCATTAGGGTATCTATGCGTTTCTATACAGAAACCTCTATACTTCCCGTACTGCAAACCATCTTCTCTTTTTAAATCATCAGAAGTGTATTTACCTGTGTATAATAATGTCCCTGGTTCTGTTGAAGAAACTGTTAAAGACCTTCCACTAACAGGGCATGCTACTTCTGCCACTTCTTGAAGTTGGAATGATTGATCATCAAACACATAAAAATGTTCGAATCCATCTCCCATTGCTTCGTGAACATCTCCTATTTTTTTAGCTTTCCTTAAATCGTCTGCTTTTCCTTCTACACTAACTATTTCGCCTGTCGCAGCGCCAGTATCATCCCAAACTTGTTTTTGGGATGCATTAACTCTTGCGGTATGACATTCTACAGTAGAATTAAACCCATTAAGATTAAAATACGTATGATTTGTTAATGCTAAAGGAGTATCTTCATCTGGTATCGCATTATATTGAATACCTAATTCATTGTTGTCATTTAACGTGTAAGTAACCGTAACTTCCACATTTCCTGGAAAACCTTCCTCCATACTCTTACTGTACAACGTAAATTGCACTCCATTTTCAATACCTTCGGCATTCCAAATTCGCTTGTCAAAGCCAACTACTCCACCATGCAAATTATTGGGTCCACAATTTTCTGCTAAATTAAAGATATCTCCATCTAATGTAAACTTGGCATCTTTAATTTGAGAACAGTAACGACCAACTGTTCCTCCAAAATAAGGTGAATTTTCTTTATACGCTTCTCCAAAATAACCATCTAGGGCATTAAACCCGCAAACGATTTCGGAAATAGTTCCATTTTTATCAGGACATGTAATTGAAGTTATAGTTGCTCCGTAATTTGTTATTTTCACCGTAACACCATTGGCGTTTGACAAAGTAAACAACTCAACTTTAGCACCTTCTAACTCACCAAACTTAGAAATTGTTGGTTTCATGAATCATTTTGTATTAGTTAAACATAAAAAAGAATAGCTTTTGCTATTCTTACCCAATATATAAAAAAAAAGTCAGGCTTAGAATAATCTAGCCTGACACTTTATAACTAATTATAACGAATCCTTATTGTTTATATGGAGCTAATTTTTCCCAATCGAACTCGACTCCTGTTCCCGGAGTATCTGGAGCAACTGCTCTGTGATTTTCTACAACTAATGGTCTCTTGGTATATTCATCAATAGGGAAACTATGTACTTCTAACCACCCTGAGTTTGGTTGAGCAGATACTAAACTTACATGTAATTCTTGCATTCCATGAGAACATGCTGGAATACCATGCTCATTTGCTAAACGTGCTGCTTTCAACCAACCTGTAACTCCTCCACAGTTTGAAGCATCTGGTTGTACGAAAGATAATTTAGCCTGATCAAATGCATATTCAAATTCATGAATAGTATGTAGATTCTCCCCCATTGCTAAAGGAAAACCTGTTCTATCTACAATTTCACCGAAACCTTTATAATCATCTGGAATAATTGGCTCTTCAAACCATGTAATATTCTGATCCTTGAAACCTTCTATAGCCTTAATTGCTTTTTCTATATCCATAGAGTAATTTGCATCGACCATAAAAGTAACATCTGGACCAATATATTCTCGAACTGCTTTTATTCTCTCTAAGTCTTCTTCTAAATTCTCTCTACCAATCTTGATTTTGACTGCATTAAATCCTTTTTCTAGATAACCTTTCATATTATCTAGTAATTTAGGAATAGGGAAATGCAAATCGATCCCTCCGCAGTAAGCCTTACAAGTATTATTCTCTCCTCCAGCTAATTTCCAAAGAGGTTGACCAGCTTTTTTACATTTAATATCCCATAAAGCAATATCTATAGATGAAATAGCAAAAGAAGCAATACCTCCACGTCCCACATAGTGGATGTGCCATTCCATAAAATCATAAAGCCCATCTATATCAGTACCATCTTGACCTACAAGAGCTGGAGCAAAATCATGATCTACCATAGCTTTGATAGACCACCCACCTTTACCACCTGTGTAGGTATATCCTGTACCTTCACTTCCATCCTCTAGAGTAATGGTAGTAGTTATTAATTCAAAATGTGTGTGATCACCATGTTTAGCGTCACTTAATACTTCTGCCAATGGCACTTTAAACAGGTTACATTCAACCTTTTTTATTTTTGTACTCATAATATATTTATGCTTGTTGAATAGCTATATGTATTAAAACATTCTAATTGAATTGCAAAAATCTGAAATTATTTAGAATTAATGATACTATTAGATTTCTTTATTCTTAAAATATGAAAAAAGAAAAAGGCTAGTATAGCTTTGAAACTATACCAGCCCTATTTTGTATTTAAAATTTAATTATGATTTACTGAAAAAGTTTTGGTACCATTTCTTTTTGGTTTCGCCATATCCGTAACTATATCCGTAACCTATTCGGCCTTCTTTGACATCATTAAGGACAATTGCCATTCCTTGAACCTTACCATCGTCTTTAAGCTGTTTAGCATATGTAAGTAAGTTTCTATCTGTATAATCAGCTCTGACAACATAAATAGTAACATCTGCTGATTCACAAATAATCAATGTATCTGTAACTAACATTGTAGGAGCTGTATCTACAATAATATAATCATAGTCATGATTTTCATCTAAATAATCTAATAAATGTTCTAAACGACCATTCATTAACAACTCTGAAGGGTTTGGCGGAATTCTTCCAGAAGTTACATAGTCTATGTTATGATTATTAAATGTTACTTTATTTACAATTTCTTCAAACTGTAACGTATTGTCATATAAATAATCTGATAAACCTCTCTGATTTTTATCATTCTTTAAATACCTATGTAACTGAGGGTTTCTAATATCAGCTCCAATAACTAGAATTTTCTTATTTGAATCTGCTAATGCCAATACAGTATTAAACGAAACAAAAGTCTTTCCTTCTCCTTTAACTGTTGATGTAATAAATACCCGAAGAGCTTTTCCTTCTTTTTTCTTTGATTTACCTAAGTAGTTAAGGTTTGTCCTTAAAATCCTGAATGACTCCCCAAGAACTGATCTATCATTAATTTTCAAAACATCAGATGTACCTTTTTTAACTCTTGCTACTTCTACAAGCAATGGTGTGTTTTTTAATACATTTTCTACATCGATTCTATCTTTAACTTTTGTATCAAATAAATCTTTCACATAGATGGCAACAAAAGGAATTAAGAAACCAAGAATTAAGGATGTCGCCAAAATCACCATTCTCCTTGGTGCTACTGGTATACCTGTACTATAGGCACGATCTATAATTTTCGCAGGTGGTGCTGTTACTGTAATAGAAATAGACAGGTCTTCTTTTTTCTTTAAAAGAAATAAATACAAATTTTCTTTAATACGTTGTTGACGAGCTATAACTCTAATGTCTTGTTCTATCTTAGGGATACCTTTTATTTTAGAATTGATTTTCCCTTTTTGCTTATTGAATTGTCTTTTAGTTATTTCAAAATTATTTTTTTGATTACTTAAAGTTTTTAATAAATTTTCTTTTTGAATTTTCACATTATATGTTAAATCTTTAACAATAGGATTTAACTCTGTTGAATTTTCCAACAAACGCTTTCTTTCTAAGATATTTTTATTAAAAGTTGTTATAGCTGTATTTACAGATTGGCTCTCTATGCCAATATTAGCTGGTAATAAATCAAACTCCTCTGTTTGTTTACTTAAGTAATCAAGCATATAATTTACTAAACTCAATTGTGTCTCTACTTCAAGTATATTCTTTTGAGAATCACCTATCTGCTCAACAAACAATTGACTTTCTGTACTAATATTAGTTATCCCCTTATTCTCTTTAAACTCTGTTTTAAAATTCTCTACATCCTTTAATTCTTTAGAAATCACTTCTAATCTTTTATCAACGAACTCTATAGTATTTTTAGATATTAAATTTTTATCATCAATAGCTTCTTCATTATAGATATCTACTAATGTATTTATAAAATCATAAGCTTTAGTTAAATTAGATGATTTAAGGCTTAAATCTAAAAGACTACTTCTTTTGCTTTTCGCAGCTGCTGACAAACTCGTTTGATAAATTAATGCTACTTTTTCTAATGACCCAATATTTAAATAAACTTCTGTTAAAGGCTCTTCTTTTTTGAAATTATCATTAAAAAGACTCGTTTTTTTAATGATAAGATCCCCATATTTATGCTTGAACAACTTATCATATTCTACCTCGTAAGATTCACCTAAATCTTCATCAATTAATTTGTATACATTACCTGTCTTTAACTCTATCTTAAAAGGAATAAAATCATCTTCTCCTGGGAATTTGTAATAATTGTCATTATATTGAAAAAAGGCTTCTATTGGAGTAGATCCATAAATATCAACATATTTCAATCCATCTTTTTTAGATTGTATTATAGATACATTAAGCTTTTTCACCACCCTCTCAAGCAATGTTTTAGAGCGAATAATATCAACTTCGTCATCAATATCATTACTACCTCCTGACATACCTGTTAAATCTTCAAACGCAGCTAGTTCAGATAACCCTCTACCTTCACCTTCATCTTTGATCAATATCGTCGAAACTGCATTATATGTATAAGGAGTTTTCTTTAGGTATATTAGTGCTAGTAAAGCACAAATAAATATTGAAACAAGAAACCACTTCCAAGATCTTGAGTATTTTTTTATTTCGTTTTGAAGAGAAAACCCTTCAAACTCTTTAAGGTCTGTTATATTATTCATAAACCTAATTGATTATCTAGTTAAAAGCGTAATTACTGAAATTAAAACACCTGCTATAGAAACTAGTGCCGAAGTATTACGTCCAAAGGCAGAAGATTGTACTTGTGTTTTGTTTGGAGAAACAATTACCACATCATTTTGTTGTAAATAATAGTATGGAGATTTTATAAATTCCGATGATGTAAAATCTACTTTAAAATATTTTTTTCCACTAGCATCTTCTCTTATCACCATTACATCTTTACGCTTCCCAAATACTGTCATATCTCCAGCACTACTTAAAGCCTCTAAAATAGTAATTCGTTGATCTCTTACATCAATAATCCCGGGGTTATTAACCTCTCCTAACACCGATACTTTAAAATTATTTATCCTCAAATTAACAATCGGGGCTTTCAAATATTTTCTTAACTCTTCTTTCAAAAGTGAGGTAGCTTGTTGAGGTGTTTTATTGGATAATTTCAAACTACCAAGTATTGGAAATTCAATATTTCCATCTTGATCAACTAAATAAGTTTGTAACCTTTGTTGCGCATTAACTTGGGTTATATCTGAATTAAAATCTGCTAAAGCTGGCATATTAAATGGCGCTGCTGATTTCCTATCAACAGATGAAATTATAATCGATAACTGATCATTTGGCTTAATCGTTACAATATTACTAGCTCCTTTATTATTAAAATCTATGCTTTCTATATCCTGAAGGTAAAGAATGTCTTTTTTACTTGCGCACGAAATAAATAGTACTGCAAACAACAGATATAGAATTTTTATTTGCTTTATCATTTTTTTTTTTTTGAGTTGGCTAAAATAATTTATTTATTGAAATCCCACTAACTATATTTAATTACAAAAATTAAATATCTAAGATTTCATATTCCGAATTAAGACTTTTAAATTCGGGCACCAATTCTTTCATCTTTTTAACAACATTGCTATTATTGTTTTTTGAACATTCAACACCTATCTCAGATATCAATTTATTCACAAAAGAAAAACTCTGAGTTTGATCCTTAGCTATCATTATTTTGTCATTATGCGTTGTAAGCGTCTTGGATTTATCTGACAATAGTTCCTCGTAAAGTTTTTCGCCTTTCCTTAAGCCTGTTATTTTAATTTCTATATCATGCTCTGGTTCATAACCATACATCCTTATCATTCTTTTTGCTAAATCCATTATTTTTACAGGATCCCCCATATCAAATAAGTATATTTCTCCACCATTACCCATAGTTCCTGCTTCCAAGACTAAATTACATGCTTCAGGTATAGTCATAAAATATCTAATTATATCGGGGTGAGTTATTGTTAGTGGACCTCCACTTTCAATTTGTCTTTTAAATAAAGGAACAACAGAGCCATTTGAACCTAAAACATTTCCAAATCTGGTTGTTATGAATTTAGTGGAATTTTTATGTTCATTAAAAAATGACTGAACATATAACTCTGCTATTCTTTTCGAAGCTCCCATAACATTACTAGGGTTAACAGCTTTATCTGTAGAAACCATAACAAACTTAGCTACATTAAACTTATGAGATAAATCGGCTAAATTTTTTGTCCCAAAAACATTGACTGATATTGCTTCTGTTGGGTTAATTTCCATTAACGGAACATGCTTATAAGCTGCAGCATGAAAAACAATATCAAAGTTATATGATTCAAAGAGGTTCTCTAATTTTTGTTTATTGTATACATCACATATTATACATTCAAAATCTAGTTCCTTGAATTTATTTTCTATTTCAATACTTATACTGTGTAAAGGAGTTTCTGCTTGATCTAGAACTACTAATTTTTTTGGCTTATAGGTAGCTAATTGCCTAACTATTTCTCCTCCTATTGAGCCTGCACCTCCTGTAACTAAAATTACCTTATCATAAAACTCTTTTACCTTATTTTCTTTATTTAATTGAATTGGAGGCCTATTTAATAAATCCTCAATTCTTATCGATTCTATTCTTTTTGTTGAAATATCTTCTTTTGAATTAGATACTAACGGGGCTTTATATACAGTAATATCATTTTGGGTACAAAAGTCTACTATATCAAAAAGTTTAGCTGAAGAATACTTTAAATCTGTTAGTATTATAGAATTCACAGATGCTTCTTTCAATTCTTCTATTATTTCTTGAGAAGAATTTAAATAGGTGATTTTTTTCCCTAAAACTCTTAAGTTGGATGCTTTTGAATTTATTTCTGTTGTAACAAACCCTTTTAAAATAAATCTTCTAGGCGATTCTTTTTCTATCGCATTTGCAATAGCAACTGCATTTTCGTTAAAACCAATAATCAATGTTTGTTGACAATGCTCTTTTTCTTCTATTGATCTTTTTATAATTTCATAAGTCTCTTTTACGATTAACCTTAAAGAAAAAAGCAATGTAAACGAGAAAAACATATTTACTAATAGCTCTGTATTTAAAAATAACTTTTCCTTATAATTAAAAACATACACATAATTAAATACCACTAAAGCAATATTAGCTGCAAAAATTGCTAGTGCTAATTTAACGGCATCAAAAAAAGAAGAGTGTCTAATAATCCCTGAAAAAGGTTTAAAATAAAGAAATGCAAGAAGATGAAATCCTATAATCAAAAATAATTGTTCTATTCCTAAAAATGATTTCCCTCCAACGCTTAACCCCATTAGCAAATAATGTGTAAAACATGAAGAAAGTATTATTAATAATAAATCTATACTTAAAATTACCCATCTAGGAACGTACCTAAAATTGACATATTTACTATCTGTTAGTAATTCTTTTTTCATATTAAGGTTAGATTGTGTCTTAAGTAAAGTTATAAACTCTTTTTTTAAATTCTCAAAAATAAAACAACTATTAAAAATGTCTATAAAATAACTTACTTATTAAATAATAAATATTTATTCTAAAACATATATGCCTTTGTTATTATGATAACATTATGTTTTCTTTTCTGCTATACAAAAGATCTCAAATTAATTTGACACTATGGTACCAGCAACTAATTTAGTGCCATTATTTATATTTGTTTCTTTACAAATTACAGTGTTGTTACCTATAAAGCAGCTCCTACCAATATCAGTTTTACATGAAATAGATACCATAGGCATAAGAGTAGAAAACGAGCCTATTACAACATCATGTGATATAGAAACATTATTATTAACAAAAACAAAATCATTAATAGCAATATCCGTAGTGAAAACAGTGTTTGCAAAGAAGATACAACCAATCCCCAATTTAACTCTATCTAGGTCAAAATAAATCGATGAAGGGTGTACAATATTTGGAAAATAAATATGAGCATTATTTATTTTTTTAAAAATTGATTCTTTAACTAGAGGATTTCCTATTGCAATTACTATTGCTAAGTCCTTTTTTTGTTCATTAATCATATCAACAGGTCCCAAAACAGGAAAATCATTAATAATATCACTAGAAGAATTATCATCAAAGAAACCTATAACATTCCACTTTTTATCAGTTTCATTTATAATTTTAATTAGAGCAATGACTTCCCTTCCTAAACCTCCACCACCTATGATTGCAATATCTTTCATGATTTTTTAAAAATTATTTTTTTAAGTATTATTTGATGTATGACCACCAATAACAAATAAACAAATATTGAAACTATAATTTGAATATAAACAGGGGCGTTAATTAAAAGTAAAATAGGAATCACTAATATTAATTGGATTAATCCATAACACAAGGCTGTCACCATATGTGGTGTATTGGTATTATCTGTTATTACTTGATACAAATGACTTCTATGTGCTTCCGAGAGTTTTTCTCCATCTTTAAACCTCCTAACAATAGTCAATGTTGCATCTACGCCGTAAACACCTAATAACAATATTAAAACAGGCGCCTTTAGTATCACAAAAGACTTAATGAGCAAAAAAATAATTAACCCTGCTAAAGATATACTACCAATATCTCCTGCAAAAAATAATGCTTTCTTTCTAAAATTATAAAAACCAAAGACTAATATTGACAATAACATATACACCATTAAATCCTTTTCTGTTTCAAACTCATTGTAATGGTTCACCAAATATAAACTCAAAATAACTACAATAGCATTAAGACCTGTAATACCATTAATCCCATCCATAAAATTGTAAATATTCAATACTGCTATTGCCGGTATTAAGACCGCAAATGAAAAAATTATTCCAAAATCATGAATATGACTTTCATAAATTATCAGACCTATTGATAAAAAGTGAATTATCAACCTCAAATTAGGGGATAATGATCTAATATCATCTATAAAACTGATCACTGACAAAAGTGTTAAACCGATAAATAGATAAGGGTATTCAAAATTATTTAAAAGAAAGAAAATCAAAACTGCAATATAAAAAAGTACTCCTCCCCCCCGTATTGTAGGAACAGTATGTGAACTTCTTTGGTTTGGCTTATCAATTATATTTAGTCTCTCTGCTATTTTAAAATACAAGTATGATAATATAACTAGAATGATTAGGACTAATAGTAGTGAGTTCATATATCTTAATATATAAGTATTTTATTTAGCTATAATTATTTTAAATTGTCTAATGAGTAACTAGGCTCCCAATCTAACTCTGATAAGAGTTTATCATTAGAAAAAGTCAAAGAACTAGTCAACTTATCAAATTTGTAACTATTGAGAGGGAAAAAAGGAATAATATCTCCTATTTTAGAAATATATTTCAAAAATGCTAAGGGTAATGTTTTTATTTTTTTATTATAAATACCTGAAATATAAATATCAATATCCTTAATCGTAGAATTCGATGAATCCGTAACATTATAGATTCCGCTTTTGCCATCTAATTTAATAACCAAAGGACCTATATCTGACGCTGCAACTAAAGACCTCTTGGCTTCACCATTACCTATTCTAAAATAGTAACCTTTCTTAATCCCTTTAATTATACTTCCTAAATTACCTATCGGATTTTTACCTACCACAAGAGGCAATCTAAGAACGGAAACATTTACACCATAATCAGAACCAAACTTTATCACCTCCCTTTCTGCTTCAATTTTACTTTTTGCATATGGTGTTTTACCCTCTAATGGATAATCCTCTGTTATATTTATTCCTTTTTCTAAACCGTATACAGCAACAGTGCTAATGAAAATGAAATTCCTTGGAGTATTATCTTTTAATCCATTAAGAAGTTTTTGGGTACCATGAAGGTTTACATCATAAAACTCTTTCTGTTCTGCTGCAGTTTTAGGAATACTATGGGCTTTTCCTGCTATATGTAATACTGTATCAATTTTATAATTTTTTAAATCTGGAATTTCTTCTTTTAAATCGGCTACTATTGTATTATCCCTCCCTCTACCTATTGTTAGAAAAGGGATATTCTGACTTTTGAAATATTGTATTACCTCTTTACCTAAAAAGCCACTACCTCCAGTAATTAATATTTTATTATCCATCCACAAATTATATTAAAACATCACATTTAATCTAAACCAAACACTATGAAAATTATTTTTTAAAGAATTGAACAACTTTAGGTAAAATTCTATAGAACGGGTATAATATAGAATTAACAGATAAATCATTATTTTTAAAAGCTTTTATACATTCAACATTTTGATTCAAAATATTTTTAATGCTCTTATTCGTTTCACCTCCTAGTCTCATTTTAACGAGAGGTTCTTTAAAATACTTAAGATTTATCTTATACTTATCAATAAACCTTAACATAATTTCAAAATCAGCGGCTAAAGAATACTCTAAATCAAAATATCCA
Source organism: uncultured Aquimarina sp. (assembly GCA_947499005.1). Classification (GTDB taxonomy): domain Bacteria; phylum Bacteroidota; class Bacteroidia; order Flavobacteriales; family Flavobacteriaceae; genus Aquimarina. The sequence continues at coordinate 74,401 of CANMML010000007.1, read as the reverse complement.
AACTTATCATATACATGCTTCTTTAAGTATAATGTAGGATGCGCAGGATGCCATCCTTTCTTAAACTTCTTTTGATTACCCGTAATCCAATGCCTTACTATATTGTCTGTATTATTCTGAGATACATAATATAAATCTGCATAAACAGCATCCGCTTCTGGTGAGTTTTTAAACTCCCTAACTATCTTTTCCAAAGCTTCATCATCACAAAAAAGATCATCGGAATTAATTAAAGCTATAATATCTCCAGTTGCCATTTTTATTCCTTTATTCATAGCGTCATAAAGACCTTTGTCAGATTCTGAAATAAATTTAGTGACTACACCTGGGTGGTAACTATTAACAATATCAAGTGTCTTATCTTTAGACTTCCCATCAACAATAATATATTCTATATCACTATAAGTTTGTCTTTTTACTGACTCTATTGTATCTTTTAGTGTAGTCGAACTGTTATAACAAACAGTAATTAATGATACTTTCATCTATGTGTTTACTAAAATTTTATTAATTCTCTTGTTAAATATACTTGGCGAATATTGTGAGTTTGCCTCTCTTATATTATTCTCTTGAATATTAGATAATAAATCCATATTACTGATTAAAGTATCTATACTACATTTTATTTTTTCTTCTGATTTTACAGGTACTATATATCCATTAGAACTAGAAATAATATCTGAAAGATAATTATGATCGGTGGTTATAATTGCATTACCAAATTTCATTGCTTCGACAATACTAATAGGAAACGCTTCAGTTTTATAGAAAGTTGGCAAAACAAATATTGAACTTTGACTTAGGAGTTTTATTTTTTCATCGCCATAAACTTTACCAACAAAGAAAAACTGATCAGGAAACTGCTTTTCTAATCTACCTCTATATTTTTTAAATTCTAACTCTAATTCCTTTTTAGACATATAATCATCGCCAATAATACTACCTGCAAGTTTAACATTCCAGTCATTGTTCTCCTCTAATATTTTTTCGATTGCATCTAAAAACACAAAAACTCCCTTAGAATACATTAAATTAGACAAATAGACTATCTCTTTTTTCTTATTTTCAATATTAACATTAATGTTAATATAATCCGATGAAAAACTATTTTCAACAAATTCAATATTCATATTAGGAAAATCTTCAAACTGAGATTTCATCGAGGGTAATAAAACAATTGAAGTATCAACTTTATTATAGGTCCAATCTATAAGTGCCCTCAATTTACCTGCGTTTTTTACAAAATCTTTGAAATCGGCTCCATGTAAATGATTAATTATTTTCTTTTTTGACAAAGAGCTCAAAAAAACCAATACTAAATCCTTAAGAAACCCAAACTTACTCCTCGAACAAGTAAAATATATTTTATCAAATCTTTTAAAAAGAAAATATAATGGTAATACCATCAAACAATAAACTGTATTTAAATATTTATTGCTACCAAATACCGTAGTATCAAATAATATTTTTCCTCCAGAATAATTATCGTAGACCTCTTTAAAAGATATAGATTGACCAGTTATTGGCTCAGGGAAAGGCCCAAAAAACAATACTTTATTGCTCATAATTACAACTTAATAGAAACTTTTTTTCCATCTTTTTTAATTATATATGCTGGGTTCCCAATTACAGTACTATTATCTGGGATTGATTTATTTACAACAGTACCAGCTCCTATTATAACATTATCACCTACTGTAATACCACCAAAAACGATAGCTCCTGCATGTATGGTTACGTTATCCTTAATAACTGGCTTTCCTTTTTCTCCATTACCAACAGTACAACAATGTGTTATCCTAAAGTTTTCACCAATAGACTTTGCATTAATTATAGTTGAAAATGAATGTACGAACAAAGCTGCTTTACCTATAGGCATATTACTATTTACCATAAGTGAATCAAAAGAAGGGGCTAAAGGTTTTAAAACATGACCTATTTTGCCAATTCTATAATAAAATAATGCCCTAAACGCCTTGTCAAAAGTTAGCAAATAAAGCACCCCCTTTATTCCTTCTAATTTAATATTATGATGTTCTTCACATCTTTTTATATCATCAACTAGATTTTCTTTAAAGAATAGAAATATAATAACTTGTGGAAAATACCTGCAAAAAGCTATATACGAAATAATTTTTTTCATGAGACTAACTTCTAATAAATCAAAGATTTTGATTGCTTTATTTTTATAAAATTTTTAATAATCAAAAATATAGGAATAACATACAAGGACAATTTAAACATTGTATTAGGTGAATAACCAATCCATCTTGGGTAAGTTGTCATAACCAAAATGCAAAAAAGCAATATATGCTCTTTATTTGTTGATTGAAACATTATTGCAATCTTTGAAAAAAACCAACTAATTAAAATAATTCCAAAATAAGATAACCATATATAAAAATAAATAGGTAGGAGAGTTCCTCCTCCTGCCGAGTATTCTTCTTTTTTATATTTTGATAAATTAGATAACTCGTGTTGACTAAAACCTGGGGTAAAAACTGATCTTACAAATTCATACAAAGCTCTGGTTCTCCTTGGCTGATTTAAAATATTTTTTTTTGTAAATCCAATTAACCTGGCTGAAGACTGTGCAATGTCTCCCTGATTAGAGGTAACTATTTCATTATCATTCTTCGCAAAAAAACCTTCTACTATTTCACCAAACTTAAACCCATCTAAGAGCAACGCAGGATTACCCCTTATAACAGACAAACTAGCCATTATAAAATAAAAAATCACACTATAAATTACAATGCGTTTTGTAGAAATTTTATGTTCAAAATATCCATAAAACAAAAGTATTAACAACATAAAAGAAGTTACCCTTCCTCCATAAAGAATATCTTTAAGAATGATAAATGATGAAAGCCCTATTATAATTACTCTATTCCTAAAATTATTTTTAAATCCAAAAATTAATATTGATAAAAAGATAAGACTATACTCATACATTGGAGATCTATCCTTATCTAAATCCCCATAAGAAGCACCACTAAGCAAATTTTGCCCTTGTAAAGCAAATAAAGCTATAAACAATACAATAAGTGACAGTAAATAAAAAACAACTTTGTTCTCACTTCTTTTGAATCTCTTGGATACAAACTGATATTTTAAATTTTTAATTATAAAGAAATTAATTCCAAAAATAAATAATGTAAAAATTTCTAGTACTCTGCTTAAAAAATAAGGGGTATTGAAACTTGCATGATATGAGACCGTTTTATCTAGAAAAAAAACTTGATAAAAAGGCATTGTATAAGAAAACATAAACAAGAATAACATAAATAAGGGCCTAATATCCCTAAATATATATATCAACCTTATCAAAAAGATCATTGACAGAATAACAAACACTTTGTTTTTTAAATCAAAATCTGAAATTAATTGAACGATCAAAAAAACGAACAAAAGAAAAAAACGTATTAAAATTTTTTTTTGTCTCATAAATTAAAGGCGAATGAAAACTATTTATTTTTTTAGTATTAATTTATTTAAAACTCCCTTGTTAAAGATTATTGCCTGTAATAAACTCGCTATAAATAAAGACAATAAACATCCCATAAACCCATAATATTTAACCAAAATAAAACCTATAAGAATATTTGTAACTGTAGCTATTAAAGTGTAAGCTGTAAGAGTTTTTGATTTACCTTCAATTAACAATGAATTAGTACCTATCGCTTTAAGGTTATATATAATAGCACTCCCCATAAAGATAATTATATTCAAAATAGTATAATCAACTGAGTCTTTAAAACCTAAATACTTATAAATAACTCCAACTACTATGAAAATACTTAAAATAATAATTGAGTTATTCAATATATATTTAAAAAACATCTGTACACCTTCCTTGAAATTCGCCTTATACTTTTCATAATATGTTGGTAAATACCCATCATTAAGTGCATTTAGTATCATTCGAATAGCAGTCCCAAATTGAGTAAATATATTTAAAACTGAAATTTCAGAAAGACTTAAAAAAGGCGAAATAAATAAATTAAACCCATAATTATATCCCAAGCTTCCAAAAGTATTAATAGATAATGGCCAAGTAAATTTTGCAATATTTTTAATTAATAATTTATTCCTATTCAGTTCAAAAATGGACATCTTTTTTAAATGATAAAGCAATATCAACAAGACTGCACCCCCTTGTACTAAAAATGCAAATGAAATATATTTAATATCATTAAAAAGTAAGATAATCCCAAAAACAGCCAGTAATTGTATTAACTTATTACTAACAAAAATTTGTCCATATTTTCCTGTTTCTGATTTAGACACATAAAACATCAAGACTATTCTGAACAAAGAAATAACAAGGGCTGATACATATATATTTAAAACTTCTACATATGAGAAATTTGTCAATTTAAAATAATCAATTAAAAAAATTGATAATAATGCTACAGGCATTATTATCAAGGTAACTTTTAACCAACTTAATATAATATTATATAAAACCTCTTTTTTATCGTTGCTATCTAATGAATACTTAAGAATACTCAGATCAAACCCAAATGTAAATAAATTTATAAGTACGTTATGCAAAGAAAAAACTATAGCAAAGTATCCATAGTCATTTATTGAAATAAAGAAAGGAAGAAATAAATTTAACGAAAATGTAAAGAAATTACCTGATAGATTATACAATAAAAAAGAAAGTCCTTTTTTCCTTTTTTCTAAAACTCGATTAAAAAAATGTTTTATTTTCAAATAATTCATCCCAATTTATAAACCACTACTAAGTATTTAACTAGTAACTATATTCACTATTCTTTTGATACTTTTTCCATCATATATCCCCATATTCTCTTTTACATAGGTTTTTATGAGAGAATCATCTTTATTTACATCAAGAAAACTTTTAATAAAATTATCTTTTGTATCATAATACTGTACTAAATCAGAGTCAAATTTTTTACTAACCCCTTTTGATTCTCCCCATCTAGGGGATTTCACCTTTTTGTTTAATAAAAAAGCATAAACAATAACCGAAGAAAAATGACTAACAACAAAACTAGAATGATATATAAAATTTTTAAAATCTATATCCTTGTAATAAAAAATATTTTGCCCTTCAAAAAAATCTTTTGACAAAAGAACATCCCTTCTAGGGTGAAGCTTTACTGCTAATAAATGATTATTACTAGTAACTACATCATTTAAATCCTGTAAAAAATCATGCCATTTACTGAGTGTCCATCCATGTGTATTATCAAAGCCGTCATCTAAATAAGCTACATAACTTTCTTTAGTTAATTCTATTTTTTCACAAAAGCTATCTTTTTTTTCTAGCTCTTTATGATAAAAAGCATCTAATTCTGGATTACCTACAACACTTATTTCATCTTCCGGAAATTTAAAATCATGGACAAGTGTATTCTTATCTTTTTCATAATAAACTAAAGATTTACTAACTTTTAACTCTTTAGAATATCTAGGTTTTAAAGTATAACTAGAAGGGTCTTTAACTATAGAGTTAGCAAAACTAAAAAATTGAGATAAACTTTTAAGACTTGATAAATAATTATATAATGACAATATGTTTTTTCTACTCACTCGATTAAACAGTCCAAAAAAATCTTTTCTTTTAACATCATGAGAGTTAGTATTTTCAGCGTCTACGACAACACCATGTGCTAAATAAAATATTTTTACACCCAAATCTTTACATGCTGTAGCAATAGCTCGATCAAGCATAAAAGACAAGTTAAGCATAATTACTGCTTCCGGTTGTTCTTGCTTAAGAATATTATATATCCTATTCTCTTTGTAATATGAAATGTCACGCGATAACATACCATCTATGAAGCTTTCTTTTTCATTAATCTCAGTCGACCAAGATTTTACATGCAATAGAAAAGTATCATATCCCTTTGTTTTGAAGGTAGAATCTAGCCTTAAAAAATTTCTATATCCCTTTTCCCAGTAATCAAAGTATATAATTTTCTTCATCATTGATCGATTATATAACCTCTTTTTCTAAAATATGTTTTTTAAACATAAATTCTGCAAACTCAAAATCTACTTCAGTATCTATATCTAATGCTTCTGCCTGAGTGACTTTCATAAACCTAGGATTAGAACAAATAAAATTACTAGAATCAATCATAGCTTGTCTATTAACTATAATAATACCAAAAGTAGGAGCTATATAATCTGGTAAGTTTTGTGAATTTGGCGCATTTCGAGGATCATAATTAACAGCCTCCCCATTATGCCAAATAAACTCTTTAACCTCTTTAACAGACATCAAACTATTACAATCATTATCATAAAACTCATTAATTGCTCTGATATATGTATCCTCTTGAATTAAAGGAGCTGTAACTTGTACTATTATAATATTCTCTGCTTCTGTTTTATTTGCTAAATAACTATGATATTCACTATTAGTACACTTAGAACTGGCATAATAAGGCTCTCTTTTATGGTAACTTAATCCCATTTCTTTAGCTTTCTCAATAGCATAGTCACTATCCGTATTGATAATAATTTCATCAACAGGAAGCTTTTTTACTACTTCTAATTTATATTCAAACAAAGACTTTTCTGCAAAGTCTCTAAAATTTTTATGTTTCACTCGTTCAGAACCAACTCTCATTGGCACAACAGCAACTAACTTTTTCATGATTCTTAAGTTTTAATTATTCAGATGAAACTTATTCAAAGTAATTCAATGTCTCGTAACCAGCCCCTTTCAAAAACTGATCTTTTTTCATCAATTTTAAATCACTTGCCATCATATCATTTACTAATGATTGTAAATCATGTTCAGGAACCCATCCTAATTTCTCTTTAGCTTTAGTAGGGTCACCTATTAATAAATCTACTTCTGTAGGTCTAAAATACTTAGGGTCTATACTTAATATCTCTTTACCGATCTCTAATTGATAATCTGGTTTAGAACAAGAAATTACATAAGCCTTTTCATTTACTCCCTCCCCTTTAAAATCCAATGTGATTCCTACATGACTAAAAGCCATCTTAACGAAGTCTCTAACTTTTGTAGTAACTCCTGTAGCAATTACCCAATCCTCTGCCTCATCAGCTTGCAAAATCATCCACATCATTCGAACATAATCTTTTGCATGACCCCAATCTCTTTTTGCCTCTAAATTTCCTAGATAAACTTTATCCTGAAGACCTAAAGCTATTTTTGATACAGCCCTAGTTATTTTTCTTGTAACAAACGTCTCCCCTCTTCGTGGAGACTCATGGTTAAATAAAATACCATTACAAGCAAAAATATCATAAGCCTCTCTATAATTCTTAGTTATCCAAAAACCATAAATCTTAGCTACTCCATATGGTGAACGAGGGTAAAATGGTGTGTTTTCATCATAAAATCCTCTTTCATTTTTATTCTCAACCATACCTCCGTATAGTTCAGAAGTAGAAGCTTGATAAATTCTAGTTTTCTTTTCCAAACCTAAAATTCGTACTGCTTCCAGCAAACGCAGTGTCCCCAAACCATCAACATTAGCAACATATTCAGGCGAATCAAAAGAAACCTTTACATGAGACATGGCTCCTAAATTATATATTTCATCTGGCTGTACCTCCTGAATGATCCTCGTCAAATTCATTGAATCTGTCAAATCTCCGTAGTGTAACTTAAATCTTACATCTGGATTATGTGGGTCTTGATACAAATGATCGATTCGATCAGTATTAAAAGAAGAAGATCTTCTTTTAATACCATGAACCATATATCCCTTATCTAATAATAACTCTGCCAAATACGAACCGTCTTGACCTGTTACTCCTGTTATTAAAGCGACTTTATTTGCCATTAGTTTAGTTTAACTTCTTTTATTTCATTAATATTTTCTAAAAACCAGTTATAAGTTTTTTCTATTCCTTCTCTTAAATTGACCTTGTGTTTCCAACCAAGCTCATGCATTTTAGAAATATCCATTAACTTCCTAGGCGTACCGTCTGGCTTATTGGAATCCCATATAATATTACCTTCAAAACCGACAATACTTTTAACCGTTTCTGCTAATTCTTTAATTGTCACATCTACCCCTGTACCAACATTATATAAATGCTCTGGTAATTTATTCTCTAAAGCGAAAACAACAGAAGCAGCCATATCATCAACAAACAAAAACTCCCTCATAGGAGAACCTGTCCCCCATAAAACGACCTCTTTATTTCCTGATTGTTTTGCATCATAAAACTTTCGAATCATTGCTGGCAATACATGTGATGTTTCTAAATCAAAATTATCATGTGTTCCATAAAGATTAGTTGGCATTAAACTCACAAAATCCTTGTTATATTGTTTCCTAACAGCTTGACAAGTCTTTACTCCAGAAATCTTAGCTATTGCATACCACTCATTAGTAGGTTCAAGAGAATCTGTTAACAAATACTCTTCCTTTAAAGGTTGAGGAGCAAATTTTGGATAAATACAGGAACTACCTAAAAAAATAAACTTTTCGACACCGCCCTTTAATGAAGCATCAATTAAATTATTTTGAATTTGCATGTTTTCCATTAAAAAATTATAAGGGAAATCATTGTTAGCTAGAATTCCTCCAACTCTTGCTGCTGCATCTATAACAATTTGAGGTTTTTCTTTTTCAAAAAAATCAACAACTGCCTGTTGATTTTTCAAATCCAATTCTGAACTTGTATATCCTATTAAATTAGAATAGCCAAGAGACTCTAACTGGCGCCATATAGCACCACCTACCATACCTCTATGACCTGCTATGTATATTTTCTTATCTTTCATTAATCCAACAGTCTTGATCCTACTTTATCTAAAGCACTGTAAATCTTCTTTACATCCTGTGCCTTTTCTTTTTGTAATATTAGATTTGCATCTTCTGTATGCACAAATATGGTATTTCTCATTCCTAAAAAAGTAGTATAAATATTACTTCCTATAACCATATTTCCATTTCCATCTACCTCATGACCTGTAGATTTCAAATAATCATAAATAGATTCAAAGGATCCTAAATCTGACCACTCGAAAGCCCCAGGAACAACCTTGATTTTTTTACTTCGTTCCATTACAGCATAATCAATACTTATTGATGGAATCTTTTTTGAATCTTCAATACTCAATTTCCCATCAATAGCATTATCCCATGCCTCCTTTGATGTAGAAAAAACTTCTGGTTCAAATGCTTCTAGCTCTTCCAGTAAAACAGATGCTTTAAAACAAAACATGCCACTATTCCACAAAAAATTACCTTTTTCTATGAAGTATTCAGCAGTATCTTTATTAGGTTTTTCTCTAAAAGACAATACATCATTTCCATCAAACTCAATATACCCATAACCAGTTTCTGGTTTAGTAGGATTAATACCAAATGTTACAATATTACCTTCGTTAGCTAGTTTTATTGCATCCTTCATCGCTAGCTCATATAATTCATCATTTTGAATAATATGATCTGAAGGAGTTACTACTAAAATATCATCAACATTAGCTGCAAAAGCTGCAAATGCAATAGCCGCTGCGGTATTTCTTGGAGTGGCTTCAATAATATTTAAAGGTTTGATCCCTACTGAATTTACAGCCTCATTACTGAGATGATAATTATCTACACTACCAACAACTATGACTTCATTAGTAACTTGTAAATTTCGTTTGATAGTCATTTCAAACAAAGATCTTCCTTTAAATAATTTAATATATTGTTTAGGATTGCTCTTTCTAGAAAGCGGCCACAATCTGCTTCCTACTCCTCCAGTCAATATAACGTGTTGTACTTTTGACATATTAATTTCCTTTTCCTATACTATAAGTTATAAAACCTATTCTTGACAACTCTTCTAAATCTAATAAAGCTCTACCATCAAAGATAAAAGCTGGCTTCTGCATATTGTCATATATTCTATTCCAATCGTAACTTTTAAATTCATCCCATTCTGTTAAGATAGCTATAGCATGTGCTCCTTTACAAGCTTCATATGGATCTTCTACAACATCAACTAACTCAACATTCTCTTTATTTGTTCTCGTCTCTAGGTAATTTAAGTCTGTATAAACTTTTTCCTCATTAACCTTAGGATCATAAACTTTCAAGCTAGCTCTTTCATTCAACAATTCATCTGCTACGTAAATAGCCGCAGACTCTCTAGTATCATTAGTATCTTTCTTAAAAGCCCAACCAAGAATAGCGATATCCTTACCTGAGACGGTATTAAATAATGTTTTTACAATATTAGCTGCGAATCTTCTTTTTTGATGATCATTTAAAACAATAACTTGTTCCCAATAATCTGCAACTTCGTTAAGCCCATAAGACTTTGCTATATATACAAGATTCAAAATATCTTTTTGAAAGCAAGATCCTCCAAACCCTACTGAAGCTTTTAAAAACTTTGATCCTATTCTAGAATCTGTACCAATCGCTCTAGCCACTTCGTTTACATCAGCTCCAGTAACTTCACACAGTTCTGACATTGCATTTATTGATGAAACTCTTTGTGCTAAAAAAGCATTTGCTGTTAACTTAGACAATTCTGATGACCAAACATTAGTCGTCAAAATTTTATCTTCATCAACCCAGTTTTTATATACATCTACCAATTTCTCAGCAGCTTTTTTACCTTTTTCAGTTTGTTCTCCTCCTATAAGAACCCTATCTGGACTCATAAGATCACTAACTGCTGTCCCTTCTGCTAAGAATTCTGGATTAGAAAGTATTTGAAAATCTACACCATTACCTGTGTTTTTTAAAATATTAGCGATTGCCTCCGCTGTTCTAACTGGTAATGTTGACTTTTCTATTACAATTTTATCAGAAGTTGCTACTCGGGCAATTTGCCTAGCACATAATTCAATGTATTTTAAATCTGCTGCCATTCCTTTTCCTACCCCATAAGTTTTTGTTGGAGTATTTACGGATATAAAAATTGCATCTGCTTTATCGATAGCTTTGTCTACCTCTGTAGAGAAAAACAAATTCTTACCTCTACATTGATCTACCACTTCTGCCAAACCAGGTTCATATACAGGTAATTTATCAAGATCTTCACCATTCCATGCGTCAATTCTTTCTTGATTTAAATCAACTACAGTAACTTTTATATGAGGGCTTTTTAAAGCAATAATTGACATTGTTGGACCACCAACATAACCTGCTCCAATACAACAAATATTCTTTATCATCTATTTCTCTTGTTAAGCCTATTCATAATATGTTTTGTACCAATCTATAAATTTATCTACCCCTGCTTTTACTGGAGTAGAGCTCTTATACCCTTTACTTTCTAAACTAGAAGTATCTGCCCATGTTCTAGGAACATCACCTGGCTGGATATCAATGAAATCTTTCTTTGCCTCTACCCCCATAGTATCCTCTATTGCTGCAATAAAATCCATTAAATTCACAGGAGTACCATTACCTATATTATTTATTTCGAAAGGAGGTGAATCATTATCTTTAACAGGCACACTATTTAAGACAATCTCTATTCCTGAAATAATATCATCTATATAAGTAAAGTCTCTTTGCATATCCCCATGATTATACACCTTAATTGGTTTATCCTCGCTAATTGCAGTTGCAAAAAGTATCGGAGCCATATCTGGTCTACCCCAAGGTCCATAAACTGTAAAAAACCTAAGACCTGTAGTAGGCAGATTATAAATATAACTATAGGTATGAGCCATTAACTCATTACTTTTTTTTGTTGCAGCATAAATGCTTACTGGATGATCCACTCTATCACTTTCAGAAAATGGTATTTTTTCATTATTACCATAAACTGAAGAACTAGACGCATATACTAAATGCCTAATTGAATGATTTTTACAACATTCCAATATATTAACAAAGCCTACAATATTTGATTGTACATAAGAATGGGGTTTTTCAAGAGAGTATCTAACTCCAGATTGGGCTGCAAGATTTACTACTATATCAAAATTTTGATCTTGAAAAAGATTATCTAACTTATTATAATCTAATAAATCTAATTTTTGAAACTTAAATTTTGAAGATATTTCGCTTTCCAACAAGCCTCCCAATTGACACAAACCACTCACTCCAAGCTCCTTAAGCCTATCTAGCTTAAGATTTACGTCATAATATTCATTCAAATTATCTAAACCAACTACTTCTAAACCATTCTTTAGTAATTTATCTACTAAATGATAACCTATAAATCCAGCTGCTCCTGTTACTAGTATTTTCATTTTTAAATACGCTTATTAAAAACTAATAGTTGGTGATACTACTAATAATCGGAGCCAAATATAGCTCTTTAAATCATATCAACAAATCATATATTGTATAGTTGTTTTTAATTAGTAAAATTCAATTAAAATTGAATTTTATACTTATTCGCTAAGATATATTACATGCTTTTAATAATATCTCAAAAACAGAAAGCTACTCGATTCACGAATAGCTTTCTGTTTTTTGAATTGAAATCCTTTACTTACATCCTATACGTTAATGAAAGCTGCACATAATGATTGACAGCTTTTGCTAAAAGAGTTATTTCTTCTCTGTTTGTCACATCATTAAAACTAGTTTCTTGTGCATCCAAAGCATCAGAAATACCATAAGAAGCTCTTAGGTTAACTCCTAAATTATCTGTTATATCGTAACCAACGCCTCCAATTACAGAAAATTGTAATGTTTCGTAATTATCTTCTCTTTCCCACTCCCATATACGAACCCCTGCTTGAGGACCTACTGAAAGACTCAACTTCTTTAAATGAAAATTAAGCACTACGGGTAATTGAAGCAAATTCACCTTTAAACGATCTTCAGAATCTTCTCCTTGAACTCCAGTATTAACTCCCAAAACTCTAGAGCGTTCCCCTTGTGCAGAATATTGTAATTCTGGTTGAATTGACCATCTTTCAGATAAATAATATTGAGCAAAGAAACCTACTGCTGCTCCAATACGAGCTCCATCATCTCCTCCAAAAACACCAATTGTTCTATCTTCAAAGTCTAATTCACTATAATTTACCCCTATTCTAAACCCATATCGATGCTCTTCTTGAGCCTCTATAGATACTGCTGCAAAAAGCAGAATACCTAATAAAAAAAGTATTTTTTTTGTCATTATTAATAATTTGTGTTATACAATGTTACTATTTTTCTCACAAAAAAGCTTTAAAACAAAATTGCTCTTGTTAAAATTAGTTAATAAAAATAACATAACATACTAAAAAACAGATAAATAGATCTAATCCTCAATATCTGCTCGGTAAAGTGACTTTATTATTCCATCAGCCAAACCAATCTTAGGTACATATATATTTTGCGCTTTACTCCATTTCATTGCGAAAAGAAATATCTCGGCAGCTGGTACAATTACATCTGCACGATCAAAATTCAAATTTAGCTCCCAAATCCTTTCTTCATAGCTTAAGGACTTTAATTTTTTATAATATTCGACCAAATACATATATGATAGAGGTTTTCCATTTGAAGTACCGCTAGTCTTAAAAATATTATTAATATTTCCTCCTGAACCTATCAAAGCGATATTATCAAAATCTGTTGTATGTTTTTTTATCCATGATTTAACTTCATCCCATCTAGATTGAGGCACTAAATCATTTAACAAGCGTACTGTTCCTAACTGAAATGATTTAGAAGCAATTCTTTCCCCTTCATGATAAACTGTAAACTCGGTACTCCCACCACCTACATCTACGTAAAGATAATTCCGATCTCTACTTGTTAATTCATGAAGGTCTGTCATTGCTATAATAGCTGCTTCATCACTACCATCTATAATCTCTATAGTAATACCTGATTCCTTAAGTATTTTTCCAACTATTTCTTTTCCGTTATCAGCATTACGCATCGCCGAAGTTGCACAAGCACGGTAGTTTTTTACTCCATGAGTTTTCATAAGAAGCGCATAAGACTTCATTGTATCTATTAAGCGCTTAGCATTTCGCTTAGATACTTTATTTTCTAAAAACACATCAGCTCCCAATCGTATAGGCACACGAACCAAACTTGTCTTTTTGAATCTAGGGTTTTCTCCTTTTTTCGATGTTACTGAACCTATCAACAACCTAACTGCATTAGAACCTATATCTATGGCTCCATATTTACTAATATCTATCAAAATACCACTAACTTAAATTTTTGTAATACTCATATAATGAAACTTGAGACCTATTATAAGGTGCTGAATTTACAACATAATCATTGATTTTATACTCGTCTAATATTCTAGCTTTCACATTGTCTTTCCAACAAATTTCATAAGTATCTATTAATTGCTTTTTTATATTTTTATCAAAAATAGGACAACCTACTTCTACTCTTCTATCTAAATTTCGTGTCATCCAATCAGCAGAAGAAATGAATACTTTCGGATCTCCATCATTGCAAAATATAAATAATCGAGGGTGTTCCAAAAATTTATCCACAACACTAATAACTCTTATATTAGCACTCATCCCTTCTACTCCCGAAACCAAGCAAGACATCCCTCTTACAATTAAATCTATCTTTACCCCCGCATTACTAGCTCCATATAGCTTATCTATCATATCATGATCTGTAAGACTATTCAATTTAATCCTAATATACGCTTCTCTTCCTGCTAATTTATTAGCTATTTCTTTATCTATGAGTTTTGAAAACACCTTTCTAGAGTAATGCGGTGACACTATAAGATGTTTGTATCTATTTACTTTATAATTGATTTCAAAAAAGTTAAAAACCTTATTAAGGTCTTTCAAAATAGCAGCATTACTGGTAAACAAAGTATAATCTGTATAGATTTTAGCTGTAGATTCATTAAAATTACCAGTACTTATAAATCCATAACGCTTTATTTTGCCTTTTTCATTTCTCTCAACTACACAAGTTTTTGAATGCACCTTTAAACCAGGAACTCCAAAAACAAGTTTTACCCCTTCTTCCTGCATAATTTCGGCATATTTGATATTATTTTCCTCATCAAACCTAGCCCTTAACTCAATTTGCACCATAACATCCTTCCCATTTTTAGCAGCATTAATTAATGCATTAGCTACTTGAGAAATATTAGAAAGCCTATAAATTGTAATCTTAATTGATTTTACCTTAGGATCAATAGCAGCTTCTCTCAAAAAGTTTATAACATATGAAAAGCTTTGATAAGGCGTATAGAGCAAATAATCCTTATTCACGATAGTTTTAAATATACTCCCCGATGTCTCTAGCCCTTTAACCGGCAATGGTTTTAATTTTGGATACGTAAGCTCTTCATGCCCTAGTGTTGGGAAATTCATATAATCCCTTCTATTGTGATATCTCCCTCCGGGTATAATACTATCAGTCTCATCAATCTCTAATTTATGCATAAGAAATTGCAATGTTTCTCCGTCTATATTTTGATCATAAACAAAACGAACAGGATTTCCATCTCTTCTTAAATGTACACTCTTCGAAATTTTTTCAATAAAGCTTTTCTTAAAATCATTATCAATATCTAATTCTGCATCTCTAGTAATTTTAATCATGTGAGCTGTACAATCGACATATTCGAAAATATTAAAGATCTCTTCCATACAATATCGAATCAAATCATCTATTATAATTACTGATTGAGACCCGTCCGATTCTTTTGGCAATACCACAAATCGATTAATAGTTGTTGGGATTTCTATAAGTGCGAAAATCTTATCACTAACATCTCCTTTCTCAAAACCTAAAGTATCCTCATTCAATGTTAATTTTACTGCCAAATAAGCTGCTTTATCTTTTAGATGAGGAAATTTATCAAACTCATCTAGCATAAAAGTCATCAATAGTGGACGTACCTTCTCTTTAAAAAAGTTTTTAAGATACTCATGCTGACTAGATTTTACTTGATGTTCTTTTATTATATGAATTCCATGCTTTTCTAATTCCTCTTGAATGTGACGAATAATTTGTAGACTTTTCGTTTGCTGCTCTATTACAATATTTGTAATTTCTTCCAATAACAACTGAGCTTCTTTTCCATAAAGTGCTCTTTTTCCTGTTTTCCCAGCAATTACAATACGCTGTACTGCTGCATAACGAACTCTAAAAAATTCATCTAAATTATTAGAAAAAATACCAATAAAACGTAGTCTTTCTAACAACGGGACGGACTCATCAGCTGCCTCTTGAAGAACACGTGCATTAAACTGTAACCAACTTAAATCTCGGTTGATATATTGATATGGGTTTTTAGGCATACTTTCTTGAATCTATTTAAAATCTTTTGGAACTAATTTAAGAATGGTTTTCCCTTGATCAAAGTCTAACCAAGAATCTATTTGAAATTGAATGCCAACTACACCACAAGTAGGCAAATTTTGTATTGAAATATCACCGAAAACATTTACAACACCCGTAAACGCAGGGTTGTGACCAAATATCATAATGCGGCTAAACTCATCAGACAAATCCTTTACATATTCAACAATTTTTCTTCCATCAAAATCATACAAAGCATCATCATAAATAATATGGTTTTCTGGAATACCTAAAGCATACGTAAGTATAGAGCATGTGATTTCGGCTCTTTTTGCTGTACTACAAAATACTTTATCTATACTTAAATCTTCTTTTAATAAAGCATTTGCAATAAGTTTAGCATCGGAATACCCTCGATTATTTAAACCTCTTTCTTTATCATTTACAGGTTCATCCCATGAAGACTTGGCATGCCTTATGAAGTATACTGTTTTCATTTGCTTTTTTTATCAGAATGATGTTCGGTCTTACTGTTGTATCAAGGACTTAATCTATCTAAATTCCAGCTATTACTTTCTTTCGTATATAAAATACGATCGTGAAGTCGATTAGGTCTTCCTTGCCAAAATTCAATACTAATTGGTTTAATTATATATCCTCCCCAGTGTGGTGGTTTAGGGATAGGTTGATCTTTAAACTTAGCTTCTAACTCTTTTAACCGTTCTTCTAGAATAGCCCTATCCTCAATTATATTACTTTGCTCTGATGCCCAAGCTCCCAGCTGACTACCTCTTGGACGCGAATGATAATAAGATGTACTCTTTTCATCTTGTTCTCTTTCCACAATTCCTTTAATGATTACTTGTCTTTCTAGGTTGGGCCAAAAAAAAGATATGCAAACATTAGGGTTAATCGCTATAGCCTTTCCTTTTTCTGAATTGTAATTGGTATAAAAAACGAAACCTTCCTTATCATATTTTTTCAAAAGCACTACTCTCGATTTAGGAAAGCCATCTACTCCTACGGTAGAAATGGTCATAGCATTAGGTTCTTCCACTCCACCTAATTGCTCAACTTCCTTAAACCATTTTTGAAAAAGATCTATCGGATTTTTCTCTAGATTAGATTCATCCAATACATTTTTATCGTAAGATTTTCTGTAATCCTCTAAATTATTTTTCATTACCTAAAATTACAAACAATTTAGATCAAACCTTAACACTCAGTACGTGTTTTCTAAAAGATTTTCAACAAGATTTAATAAAAAGTATTATTGTTTTCTTACTCTTAAATTTGTTTACTTATCTCATAAAGTTATAACTCGAATATTTTTCCGTCTCTAGCTAGGGAAGTATTTTCGAAAATTGTCTTAGCCTCTTCTAAAAAAGCTGTAGGGTCTGAATATCTTGTACTATAATGTCCCAAAATCAATTGTTTAACTTCTGCCTTTAAAGCGATAGTTGCAGCTTGTTTTGCTGTAGCATGTCCCGTATAATCGCATAAATGCTCATGACTGTCTAAAAAAGTAGACTCATGATATAAAGCAGTTACCTTATGTAATTGCGAAATCTTAGCTTCATCATATTTTGTATCACTACAAAAAGCGTAACTTTTAGAAGGTTCTGGGTCTAGCGTTAACACCTCGTTAGGAATGATAGTTCCATCTTCGTTTTTATAGTCTTTCCCTTTCTTTATACTATTGAAGTAGGCCTTCTCTATATTCATGTTTAATGCAACCCCTAAATTTAATTTTCGATCTTTAGGTGCTTCTTCAAATAAAAAACCATTACAATAAATTCGATGTTGAAGCGGAATAGTAGTTACTTTCACCTTTTCATCTTCAAAAATAATCTCAGGCTCTGTACTATTTAATTCATGAAAATGCAAAGGATAATCTGTCCAAGAATTAGATAATTTCAATTGAACTGTTATGAATTCTTTTATTCCAACTGGCCCATAAACATGTAATGGCGCTTCTCGCTTTAGCATTTTAAAACTCGAAATAAGCCCTACCAAACCATAAACATGATCTCCATGAAGGTGGGAAATAAAAATATGTTTTATTCTAAAAAATTTAATCTTGTGCCTTCTCAATTCTACTTGAGTACCTTCCCCACAATCAATCAAAAAAAGATGGTTATTAATATCTAAAACCTGAGAAGTAGGATTTGTTAAGATACGTGGCGTAGCAGAATAGCATCCTAAAATATGTAGCTTCATTTATTTGTTTAGGAGTTAAAGAATTAAAGTAGTTATAGAATAAAAGAAGTATTTATTGGTCTCAATAATAGTTAAAACTATGTGCTTTAGTGCATCTCACTTTTAGTTTCTAAAAATTTCATCTATGGCTATAGGCATTAAGCAGTAGGCCTTATGTATATTAATGTAGCTTATGGCTTACAGTAATAAGTTAGAAAACAGAAAAAGACTTTCAGTCGTAACCGAAACTATGCATCTTCCAGTCCATAGTGGTTCATTTTTTACAATAACGAGCTAAACTTAGAAACTTCAATAATTCTTTTGTTAATGCTTTAACTACTAAAGTCCAAGATCACGCTCTATTTCTTCCATCTCTATAAGATCGTGTGCCTCCTGTAACGTAGGAACTACATCTAAACCTGCAGGAACATCGTCAAAGTTCAATTTATTACTTACGATCACAAATGAATGATACGTTGTTTTATGAGAATCAGAAATACCTTGAAAAGGTAAAATATCTTTAATCTTTAAATCTTCTAATGAAAAAAGATTAACGATAATATTATTTTGTTCGAATTTAGCATACTCCGCTTTAAAAGCTTCAATGAACTCTGTAATCGTTTTCTTTTCTTGAGTTGCTACTGTAGTAGCACCGACTTGATTAATGACCATAGGTTATTTAATTTTTGAAGCTAACAAATAAATCACTGCCATACGCACTGCAACACCATTCTCCACTTGATCTAAAATAATAGCTTGATTAGAATCTGCTACTTCGGTTGTAATTTCTACTCCGCGGTTAATTGGCCCTGGATGCATAATTACTATTTCCTTATCTAAACGCTCTAGAATATCTTTTGTTACACCATATTGTTGTGCATATTCTCTTGTACTCGGAAAATACGAAATATCCATACGCTCATTTTGAACTCTAAGCATATTTGCTACATCACACCAATTAAGTGCTTCTCTTAAGTTATGAGATACTTTAACACCTAATTCATGAATGTATTTTGGGATTAAAGTCTTTGGTCCACAAACCATAACCTCTGCCCCTTGTAATTTTAATGCATAAATATTAGATAACGCTACACGTGAATGTAAAATATCACCTACAATAACTACTTTTTTACCAGCAACATCACCTAAACGCTCTCTAATAGAGTATGAGTCTAACAATGCCTGAGTTGGGTGCTCGTGAGTACCATCTCCTGCATTTACAATAGCGGCATTGATATGCTTTGATAAAAATACTCCTGCTCCAGGATTAGGGTGACGCATTACCACCATATCCACTTTCATTGCCAAAATATTATTAACAGTGTCAATTAGTGTTTCTCCTTTTTTGACTGAAGAAGAAGAAGCTGAAAAATTAACTACATCTGCCGAGAGTCTTTTCTCTGCTAATTCAAAAGAAAGCCTTGTTCGAGTACTATTTTCAAAAAATAAATTTGCTATCGTAATATCTCGAAGAGAAGGCACTTTTTTAATTGGTCTTTGAATCACTTCCTTAAAATGATCGGCAGTCTCAAAGATCAACTGAATGTCTTTTTCGTTTATATATTTTATTCCTAAAAGATGAGAAACACTTAATTCACTCATTGGACTTATTCACTTATTGATTAATTAAATACACGACATCTTCTTCCTCATTTTCTTTCCAACACACCACTACTCGTTCTCCATTGATGACATCTACCTGACGTCCTCTGTAGTTAGGTTGAATTGGCAAATGTCTACTAAATCTTCGATCTATAAGAGTCAATAATTCTACATTAGCTGGTCGTCCAAAAGACTGTATCGCTGTTAATGCTGCTCGAATACTTCTTCCTGTATACAATACATCATCGATGAAGACAACATTTTTATCTTCTACTATAAAATCTATCGTTGTTTTATTCGCTTCAAGTGGATTAGGATTTCTTCTGAAATCATCTCTAAAGAAGGTAATATCTAATAGCCCCAATTTTAATCCATCAACGCCATAGTCTTCTTTTAAAATTTTTTCAAGTCTCTGAGCTACAAAAATACCTCTAGGCTGTAAACCTATAAGTACTGTATTTTCAAAATCTCCGTGATTCTCAATTAGCTGACATGCTAGTCGATGTAGAATAATATGAACCTCTTTTGAAGTTAGAAGTACCCTTTGACTCATAGTAATATTAGAATAAATACCGTATAACAACAAAGGTAGGTAAATCTTAAAAGGTTTTTTAAAGGATCACTAAAGATTTATTAACGTGTTTTCTTTTAACCATTCCAAGTTTTTAATGCGATGTACTTTACCTGTTGGGGTCTCGATAAAGGTTTTTAATAAAAAAATACGTTTAGGAACTTCGTACTTATGTATCCCTTGCTGTAATTTAATTTTATTCATCAACATATCTGTATTGACAGCATCTGTATAGTTTTCTACTATCAAAATTAATTGTTCGCCTAAAGATTCATGTGGTATGGAGGCTACAAAAAAACGTTCTCTTATGATCAGTTGTAATTTTCGCTCTAATGCTTCAGGGTGAATTTTCACTCCCCCAGAGTTAATGACATTATCAATACGTCCTTTCCAATTAAACTTTTTATAAGAAATTAAGTCTACTATATCATTAGTAACAATAGTTCCATCAGCAACCATTGGAGCTTTTATTACTAAACAGTTCCTATCATCCGAGGACAAAACTACTTGTGGTAGCCCCTTAAAGTGAGTTTGATCTACTGATTTCTTTTTAGAATTCACTCTACGGGCAGCTACATGAGTTACGGTTTCTGTCATGCCATATGTCTCGTATATTTTAGTATCTATACCCTGAACCATAGCTACTAAATGCCCTGGAATTTGTCCACCTCCAACTATTAATTTTTTAATTAGGTGTAACCTATTAATAGAATTATCTAATTGAAACGGAACCATTGCACAAAAATCATATTGCTTATAGACTTTATCTAAAGGATTTGATTTTGGAGAAACGAAATCAAGACGCCATCCTAATATCATAGCTCTTACTAACATCATTTTCCCCGCAATGTATTTTGCAGAAAGACATAAAAGCGCACTAGTCTCTTCTGGCAACTTAAAGAAAGTTCCTGTTGCCTTGGCGCTATTGACCATATGCTCTTTTCGAAGTTGCATTATTTTGGGGGCTCCTGTAGACCCTGAAGTACTTGCTTCGATGGTATCTTCTTCATCCAACCAATCCAGTAAAAAATCACCTATTTCAACTTCATGGATTTCTCCCGATCTTACCAAAGAGTGTGCATACTTTTCCAAATCAGCTTCTGTATAGCTCTTATTATTTAATCGAAAAGAAGAATGAATTTTGACAGTCATAAACTAAACTTTACACACAAATTTAACTTATTCAAATGGTTAGTATTTTACGTTTTCTGCAAATAACCATTAAAAATATGTTAACAAAAAAACCTTTCCCGATACATAAAATGTAAAACGAGAAAGGTTTTAACCTATAAGGTTTGGATAATTCTTAGTGCTTAGATAAATATTCAGCAGTTCCTTTTGCGTTAGGAGACATTGCATCTTTACCTTCTTCCCAGTTAGCAGGACAAACTTCACCATGCTTTTGAACGTGCGAATAAGCATCGATTAAACGTAAATACTCAGCTACATTACGACCTACAGGCATGTGATTGATTCCTTCATGGAATACAGTACCTTCTTCATCAATTAAGTAAGTTGCACGATAAGTAACATTATCCCCTTCAACTAATACAGCTCCTGTAGCTTCGTCATAAGTTTCATTAGTAATATCTAAGATTCCTAATTGACTAGATAAGTTACGGTTGCTATCTGCTAAGATTGGGTAAGTAACACCTTCAATACCTCCATTATCTTTAGAAGTACTTAACCATGCAAAATGTACCTCTGGAGTATCACAAGATGCACCAATTACAATAGTATTTCTTTTTTCGAATTCAGCTACTGCTTCTTGGAATGCGTGTAATTCGGTAGGACATACGAATGTAAAATCCTTTGGATACCAAAATAATACTACTTTCTTATTATTCTTCTGAGCTTCTTCTAATACATTGATCTTAAAAGTATCTCCTAAGTCGTTCATTGCATCAACGCTTAAGTTTGGGAATTTCTTTCCTACAAATGCCATGATTTTAAATTTTAGATTGTTAAATATGACTGCAAATATAATAGGAACTTGATGCTAATAAATAATACTAGAATCTTTAATTATTATTTAGCGATAAGTTAAAGTTATCGCTATCCTCAATTCAAAATTTAATATTCAAGATTCAAGGTTTTTAGCATAACTTTAAACTTTCAATTTTAAACTTTGAATGTAACACATGAAACTTGACATATTAGCCTTTGGGGCTCATCCCGATGATATAGAACTTTCTTGTGCAGGAACTCTCGCTAAAGAAATTGCCAATGGTAAAAAAGTAGGCATTATAGACTTAACTCGTGGTGAATTAGGCTCTAGAGGATCTGCTGAAATAAGAGATAAAGAAGCCGCTAAAGCAGCAGAAATTTTAGGAGTCACTGTTAGAGAAAATTTAAGATTTAGAGATGGATTTTTTATAAATGATGAAATACATCAATTGGAAATCATAAAAAAAATAAGACAGTATCAACCTGAAATTGTACTCTGCAATGCTGTAGATGATCGACATATTGATCATGGGAAAGGTAGTAAGCTCGTTTCTGACGCATGTTTTTTAAGTGGATTAATTCGTATTGAAACTCATTTACATGAAAAGCAACAATCTCATTGGAGACCTAAACAAGTGTATCACTATATCCAATGGAAAGATTTGCAACCCGATATTGTCGTAGATATTTCTGGGTATATGAAAATTAAAGAAGCTGCAGTTTTAGCATACGGTTCTCAATTTTACCAAGACGATTCAAACGATTTACCTAAAACACCTATTTCAAATTTAAATTTCCTTGAAAGTGTTACCTATAGAGCTAAAGACTTAGGAAGGCTAATTGGTGTAGATCATGCAGAAGGTTTTAATGTAGAACGCTACCCTGCTGTAGATTCTTTATTTGATTTAAAATAAACCTATTAGGATATAAATTAAAAAAACATTGAAAAATTTCACTTCTATATTTGGTGATTATACTTGATTGATGTATTTTTGCCGTCCAATTAAATGGTGGTTGTAGCTCAGCTGGTTAGAGCGCCTGATTGTGGTTCAGGAGGTCGTCGGTTCGAGACCGATCTTCCACCCTTAAAAGCCCTTGTTTTCAAGGGCTTTTGCTTTTTTAATACTTTTCCTTTTTTTACTTTTACCCTGTTTTATACAAAAAAAGAGCAAAATCGGGCAAAAATGAAAGGGTGACTAACTATGATAACTCTACACATTTTGTTTATGTAGAGACAATTTATTTTTTGCATCTTTCCTATTATTTACTTCTAACTTTTTGTAAATATTACGTACATGAAATTTAATAGTATTATTAGAAACAAAAAGTTTTTCTGCAATATCACGATTTGACAAGCCATCATAAATACATTTCAAAACTTTTATTTCTTGAATAGTAAGTGTTTTGTTTGTTAATGTATTCTCTTCCAACAGCTCATAAAAAGAATCAACTGTTGAAACTTTTTTATTTAATAAGGAGTAAAGTTCTTCAATACGTCTTTTATGTTCTTTATTCAAAATATCTAAACGATACGATATTGCATATGTAAAAATAAGCATGTCGGTGGTACTTGCTATTTTCAGAAAAATAGTTCGAGCATTATTTGGAATTAAACCAAAGTCGTATGAAAACAAGAAATGAAAACCGAAAATTATCAAAATAGAATACCCTAATATATAAAATCGTGCAAATTTAATTTTTCGCATAAAAACAATACAAACAATCCAAGTTGTTAGAAAACTTAGCATTGCAATAGAGTCTGCAATTACATAAAAGATAAAACTATTAGTAACTAAATAATTTAATTCTATAATCGCCATGCTAATGGCTAAAGTAACTGCATACTTTCTAAATTTAGGAACATAAGTATCAAAGTCTAGGAATTTAAATGCAAAAACAAACATTGTTATCTCTGTTAACAAATGGGAAATAGCTTCTAAATCGATAAACATTTCTGAAGGCAATAGCAAATTCATTGTCCCATCTCTAAAGAGAATCGCAGAAGTGTATGTCGCTAAGAATATCAAATAATAGAGATATACTTTCTCTTGAAACTTGATATAGAAAAATAAATTACAAATCAGAATAGCTAAAAGAAAACCATAATAGGCTCCAGTAAAAATATGATGCTTATATACTTGCTTATAATACTCGCTTACTGAATATATCCTAACTGGAAAATTAGCTTCTTTATTAAAATGAACTTTCAAATAGTAAATTGGACTAATTTCATTTTCTACATTTAAAATAAATGTTGGAAAGCGACTGTATACACTAGCTTTTTCCCCTGTAGTGGTTTTGGTATTAGTAATTGGAATCAGAGTACCATCAATCTGTTCATAAACAATAATATCATTAGCATTATGTGTAGGAATCTGTAAGATCAGCTTTTCTTCAGCAGTTGTAGGTAGGCTTTCGATACTAACCTTAAACCAGTAGTCTCCACTAGCAGCACCAAAACTTTCTGATAAAGGCATTTCTTTAAAATCAAGTATTGATGAAGTACTCAATTTAGTACTATCATTTCGCACATAACTGACCCTACATATAAATGAATTTGCTTGCAATAGAAAACAAAAAAGAAAACAGGTAATGAAAATTATTTGCTTAATCATAGAGTATAAAAATTGGTTACGTAGTTCCATCTAAAAATACACATACTGTTTGAAATTAAAACACTTATGTTTCCAAAAGAAATCACTGTAGTAAACCTGAAAAAGTCTGTTCTATACTTATATGAGAGAGAGAAGGGGGGAGAAACTATCACTCTCATTACTAATTGAGTAGGAAAAACTACCCTATAAAATCTACTTAAACATGGATTTTACAGGGTAATTTTATTACCCCCCCCATGGGTAACCAATCAAATCACAAAGAATAATGAATCAGGTCTTTAAAGAAATTACTTTTGTAGCCAACCATGTGACTCCTCTAAAAGATGGAAAATATACACTATCCATCAATCAAAAACTTTCATATGAGGAAGAAAATTCTCAGTCACATAATTTTAATAAAACACTATCATTTGTAGTTGCAGGAGAGCGTTTCAAATTAAATCCAAGACAAATTCATAACATATTTCCTCCGGCTAACACACAAGGAAATTACCAAAACTGTTTGCCACATATTGTTTTTAATAGACGGACATTACCTTGGGAACGCTCATTGGGAAAATCAAATAAAAATGGATCCTGGTTAGCTATCCTACTATTTAATTCTAATAATGTACCAAAACTTACCGCTGGTAAATTATCAGATTTGTATCCATCAACATCTGATAATCCAAAAGGTTTGTTACCTCACAACTATTGGTCATACGGTAATCTAACATCTCTTAAAAAAGAATTCTTGGAATATGGAGAGAAAAATTCTGATCCATGCTCTTACATTGATATTCCTAAGGATTTATTTGCAGCTATAGCTCCTTCCCCTAAAGATTTGAATTGGAATGCTCATGGCAGAACAATTTCTAAAGAAAAAAATAAAGACCACGATTACGCTGTTGTTGTTGGTAATAAGCTCCCTTCAGACGGAATAAATAATATAGCACACCTTGTTTCTTTAGAAGGATTAATTAATCAACTACCCAACGATAAAGGAGTTATAACAAATTCGAATAATTGGGAATTTATACGCTTAGTTTCATTAAAATCTTGGGACTTTCATACTCTACCGTTAAAGGCATCTTTTACTCATATTTTAAACACTCTTAATTATGGACTTTCTTCAAACAAAAAAGAAATAGGTGATTCACAATTAAGATTACCTAAGAGTTATTTTCCAAAAATTGCTCCCTCAGCCCCTAAAAAACCTATAGACTCTGGTTATACTGTTTTAGCTAATAAACATCCTAAAGCAGATATTAATATGTGGTATCGTGGACCTTTAACACCTTCAACGATTTCCCCTAAAAAAGCAGACAATACGTGGAGTAATGGGGTGTTACCAACAAGTAATTCACAAGGATTAGTGATTAATGTGAAATCATCTCCTCCTAAAGATGTATCGTTAGCTACTGCATGGCAATTGGGTAGATTGATTGCATTAGCTGATAAGGGTTTTTCTACAAATCAAGTAGATTGGAAAAGGGATTGTCGCCTACAATTGAACACATTACTGAATCAAAGTAGAACAAAAGATTATTCTTCTCGATCACAGTTTGCTGAAAATATGCGTAGTGTACTTAAGAGCTCATCAAAAATTAAAAAAAAACTAGGTAAACAGCTTTCCATAAACAGTTCTAATGATATGTTAACTATCCCTGAAAGCCTTATTGAATGGCTAGGAGGCTTAGCTGTACTTAACAAAGTTCCATTCAATTATCTGGTTCCTGATATGAAAATGTTACCTCCCGAATCTATTCGTTTTTTCAATGTAAACCCCAGATGGCTTGCTTGCTTATTGGATGGTGCATGGAGCTTAGGCAGACAACCTTCGAAGTACTGGGCTTTTGACACTGCTTACAAACCTTGGAAACAAATACTAGATGGTAGTCTAGTGGTCAATAATAGAAAAACTTTATGGCCTAAAAGTGGTATACTTATTAACTCCCAATTAATTTCAAGTTATTGGCCTGGTATACAATTTAATTGTTCTCCTAAAGCAACTATACTTAGAGAAGAATGTTTAGGTCCAAATGTATTATTGCTTCTTTTTGATAAAAAAATTCAAGAATTAACCATAAAACAACCTCTGGAAGGTATTCACTTTGGTTTTGATATAACTGATTCAGGAAATTTAAGTAAAGTACCTCGTTATTTAAAAATAAAAGGAATTAATTATCCCCAACCACCTAAAGGAGAAAAATTCAAACCTGGTACGCTTGTACCTGAAGACTATACGATTAACAATATACCTCAACGTACCCCTGGAGTATTACAATTTGACCAATTAGCTAAAGAAATTCAAAAAAAATTAACTATACCTAAATCTGAATTTTCAACAGCTCAGTTTGCACTTGAACTTATAGAAAGTGTTTCATCTGCAACTTTTAAACTTCCTTAAGATTATGAACAACCCTATCAATGTACCTATACTAGTTGAAGCCATGTGGTGTGATAACTCTTCCGTTGCACCTCCTCATGTAAATTTTACTGAGCTAAAGAGTACAATTCCTACTCCTTCAGAAAATTTTGGTAATGTCAATCCATGGTTAGGAGATACAACACATGTATCATTTCAGGATAGTTATGAATTAAAAAAAGGAATTCACTTACACTGGACACTTCCAAAAGCATTAAGACATGGAAGTACTATATGCGTAATTGACTATGAAATATTAAATGAACTTGTATACCAAGGTATTCCTTGTTCGCTAGTTTTAGAGTTAAAAAACAATATCGTTCTTAACCAAGAATACACACTCGAGCAAATACAAAAAATTCTTAAAGGACTTATTAAACCAACTTCCAAACCGATTCATACAGCTTCCGATTTTGAATTATTAAACACCGCTAAAAGTTACACTAATCTTATATCAGATCAAGAAAATATTAAAATCGAAACATTTCAACCTTCATTTAATTGGGATGTTACATTTTTAGAACTTTATACTCCTTTGATTATTAAAACCATCTCAAAAATGAAATTTCCAACGGTACCTAACCGCTGGTTGGTGGTTCGAAAAAACACATCTAATAATACCTTTAAATCATGGGTTATTGAAAGTGATCGTTTAACACCACCAAAATTTGATGAACAAACAGACAAATTGGTTCAAACAGATAACGCTGGACCAGCAGCTGTTCCTGGAGAATACTACGAAGCTACTATAAATAAAAAGGAGAAAATAAAAAAGAATACAACTTTTCAGTGGTTAGGTTTTAAACAAAAAGCTGAAAATTGGTCTGAAAATACTTCGAGCAACTATTTATCTCCTTTAACCGCTGGTGGAAATGGCACTTTGGAATTCGCCTCATTCTACCCTAATTGCCAAGGTGTTTTTGGTTTTCATGATACCGAAGCTTCACCTGAAGAGACCTATCAGTACACGATTACTGGATGGTTTTCTAATGATGAAAATGATCCTATTTCTGATAACTACAAAGTAAAGCCTTGGTCTGAAGAGAAAAATGTAAAATTACGTCTAAAAAAGTTAGAGTGGCTAACAAGCTCAAAAATAGATTGGTCTCAAATAGATGGTAGTATCTACACTGCATCAATTTTAGTTCAATCTAATTCCTGTAAAATTCAGAACAAGACTGAACTTAACGACGTAAAAGTGTCTGTAGGGAATACTACAGGAGAATCCTTATCTGCTTATCTCAATACTTTTGAAAATACCGAAGCAAAAAAAGAAATAGCTCTAGGTTTAAATGCTGAATCTATTTTAAATGCTACTCAAGCAGGTGTACTAAAAGATACACTTAGTCCTGATGGTCCTTCAACAATCGAAAACTGTTTGCACTCCATGTCTTTTCAATCCATACCTGGAGGTTGGTTATGGAAGCTTAAGGAAAAGCATCCAAAACACGCAGGACTCTCAAATGAGCAACATGAAAATATAGCGTTACCCGCATCGTTAGCAAATGCATTGAATACTTTAAATGCTGCACAAATGAAGTTTGATCAATTACAAGAATGGCAAAAAACGCAACGCCATTTACTATTTACAGACTGGTGTAGAGCATTACATCTAGAAACTGATGTTTCTGGTACAAAAGGAAATGAAAGTCCTAATGGAATAACTAGTAACGAGCATGTTCAAATTTCAATTACCGACTTATCCAGTACTGTTATTATAAATAATAATCAAGCGTTAAATGAGGTTACATTGGGTCAAAAAAATAACACTGGAAAATATACAATAATGCCTATTTACCAAGCTTCAAAAGTACTTTATCTAGCACATGTTACAGTACTTAAACTGCTTAATTCGTTCCCTGAATTTCAGCTTCAAAGAATTCCTGCACCTCGATATTGGAAACCTGAAGACCCAGCAATAATGATGGTTGGTAAAGGGAAAGGAGAACTTCAACATAAGGTATCCGGAAAGCTTCCTTTTAAGATCATTAACGGAAAGTATTTTCTTGAATTAAACACAATAACTCCTTCACAAAGTAAAGCTTTTTTTCTTCCTAATACTTGGAATCAAAATGCTTTGATGCCAGATTCTTCCATAATAAAAGCAATTATTCAACAATCAAAGCCTTTTAAGGGGTGTACTTCATGGCGTCCAATATCCTTACACTGGGAAAGTAATTATACTCCTATAAAAGGGGCTGGAAATATTGAAAAAATCTCAACTAATGGCAATGACGCCTTTAATGTAAAAGACTTTTCTACTTCATTTATTCAAGAAAACTTCTCAATAGATATTAGTGGTATAAATTTATTACCCAATAGTAATATTAAATATAGCTCTAAACATATAGCTATATATAATGGTCGGGTACCACTTACAAATCAAGCTTTAGAAACTATGAAACATCATATTTTAAAGCTTACTGGGCAGATTGGATCACCCCCATCTACAGCCTCGGGATTAAAACTTTTAGGTTTATTGGATAATGGACTTCCAAAACATCTGATTACTACCGCTTACAATAGTAAAGCCGATACATTATCCCAATCTTTAAATGGTTTTCACGATCAATTACTTATGCTCAATCGAATAGCTCAACTAAGTAGTTTTTCTCCTAATTATAATAATCAACCTGATTGGTTAAATAACGGAGATAGTACTATTACTTGGGATGCTAATTTACAATCGTTTTATAAAGCTATTGGAATGCAAAAAAGAACATCTCCCAATCAGAATGATATTTATAACCCTATTCGAGCTGGGATTTGTGAAATTACATCACTATCAATTATTGATGCTTTTGGACAAATACGTAATTGGAATTACGAAACAAAAAATACAGCAATAGCGCAAAGCCTTCCTAATAAAACTGCGACGGGTGCTAATGCTGCACCACGTTTTTTTATGCCACCTAGATTTTCGCAAGCTTCAAGATTGCTTTTTAGATGGCTTTCTGCTAATGGAAATAACTATGATGAAAGTAATGACAGTCTAAATACCTCTCCTATTTGTGGTTGGTTAGCACTAAATAGAGTTGATGAAAATATCATGTTCTTTAATAAAAAAGGAGAGCTTATTTGTTGGGTTAATGATGACGGAGGAACACCTAATTATATGCCTCAAAAAAGTAAAAAAAATCTAAATGACCCTTACATGATACAGGTACTTAACCAAGCACTGGTTCCAGGAAACTCTTTGTATGATGATATTAACACAAATACTCTAACCATTGAACCAAAGTCATTTAGACAACATACAGGTAAATCTATACTTGAAAGTCCCCCACTTGCAATAGCAAGAGCCAGTGCAAAAATTGAACTTTTAGGAACTCCTTCACCCCACCAAGGCTATGAAGCTTTAGTAACACTTCCTATCAAAAATTTTTCTCCAGCAATAGGTATATATCCACCTTTTCTTTATCGCGAAACATGTGCTTTTGAAAAAGTGACTGTACCTACGAGACTTGGTGATGTAAGTGCCGATGACGATGGACTTGTATTATGGTGGAATATAAACAAAAAACATATTTCAAAACAATACACAACAGTAGATGAAATTTCACATACCAACACATCTTTACTAGAACTAAATGCAGATCCTTTAAGTTTACCTAAGCAGGTTTTGTTACTACTTGATCCACGTGCACCCATACATATAACTTCTGGTATACTGCCAGTAAAGGATATTAGTATACCAACAAACATGTATACAGATACAGTAAAACAAATGGAATATATAATGCAAGTTACCCCATTACTTACTGCTGATAATGACCACATAGAAATGCCTTTACCTACAGAAAGTACTGGGCAATGGTATTGGATTGAAAACGAAAAAAACGGTTGGACTACTCCTATAAAACCCACAAAAGTAGATGGTCGAATACACCCTAGCCATAAACCAGCAATATTGAAAGAAGGTTTTTTGAAAATTAAAAATGAATCAAATTGAAGATACTAGTAGCAGCTTGGAATGCACAAGGTACAGGTGTAAGTGGAAATTCTGTATTATCAAGCATTGGTAACACTTGGGAAATACTTCTTGATAAATATTTATTTCCATTTTATCACTCTGAAGATCCCGTTGCAGATATTTTTCTTGGCTTAATTGTTGAAGCGGGTAGACCTCCTGGGGTAGACACTCATAGTCATGGCACGTGGAAAGGACATTTCAATACAGGTGTACTTCATTCTATTTATTATTGGCAAGCTTGGAATCCTGGATCTACGAACCATAACCTTAGATGTTCTCTTGCTGGATTACAATGTTATGATACTAAAAGATTAAGAGGACCGATATGTCAATTTTCTACACACGATATAGTAAAAGGAATTCGACCTTGTTTATATACTAAAATAAACAACAACTACAATAATAACCTTATAATTTGCTTAGTACACTTACCTTCAGGGGCTCATTATAATTTTAATATTAAATTGCTTGTAGAGCTATGGAATGATTTAATAAAAGCATGTAATCATTTTGTAATATTAGGTGATATGAATATCAATCTTTTAGATCAAAATGCTCAGTCTGCGGTAGTGAATGCTTTTGGACAACACAACTTACTCAGTACAAATAGAGGGACACAACGCAGTTCAACAAGCAATCAGCACCCTGAGCTAGATTGGGGGCTTTCATATAATTGCAATGTAACAGTTGAACAATTAGGTCCTTTACATGGAACTAATGCAGGCATAGGGTTTGGTACTATAGCTAAGGGGATTTCAGACCACGCAGTTTTAGGCTATACAATAAAATTTTAATCCCATGAAATATTCTCTTTTTAAATCTGCACTTTCTAAGTTATTTGGTGATGAAAATTGGCCTGAAACTCCTAAGTCAAATAATTATTTCTACATAATAGATCCTAAAAAAGTTGCTACACATATCAATCATTTTCAAATAAAAGAACTAGAAGTTGCCTTATCAACCTGGCTACCTGAAAACCCGTTTACCAATCTCTTTAAAAACCTTCCTAAAGAATTACAAGAATTAACAGATACGCTTCAAAAGGATTTGACCGTATCTGAATTTGGAATTACAACTGGAGAAACAAATACGAACAATGAAAATTTCATAAAAGCATTTAATTTTTCTTTTCAGACCCCAACAATAGAAGGTGTGAAAGGACTACCGAAAGTACGTTTTACTTTGGGACTAAATCAAATGCAAATTTTGGGAAATACCATTTGGAATCCTATAATAAAAGCCAATCTTGATTTCTTGGGAATAACTTGTGATCTAAATATGGGATTATTCGCTCCTTCAGTTCGATTATCTCTAGTAGAGCAACAACCTTCTCTTTCTATTAATTCGTTACTAAAAAAACTGGATAAAAATTATGCCATAGAAATTGAAAATCTATTTAATACTATAGATTCTAAGTTTTTAGCAACGAATCCTAAAATAGTATCCTTTAATGTATTAGCGGAACTTTCTGATCCTTTACAATTTTCATGTTTTGCAGGATTTGAAACTCCCATAAGTTGGAAAGGAATAAGTTTTTCAAAGACTTCCTTAGCATTTTCACATGGAGGAGAAAATAATATCCCTCCTACTTTACAAGCTGAAATCACATTAGGTGGGTTTGATATTTCGGGAGTGCTACAATTAAATAAGAATAAAGTTCATTTTCAGGGAGCAGTTCCGGCAATTGGTATCACTATTTCAAAATTTCTTGAAAAATTAATTCACGATCTTAATATACAAATACCTATACCTCAGCTACCTGCAATTAAATTAAATGGCCTTACAATTGACTTATCGTTTTCTGATGATAATTTCAACTTTAATATTCATAGTGGAGGTAAATTAACATTAGGCCCTCTTGGAGTAAAGTTACGATTTGACTTTCATTTTACTAAAACCAATAACGACAACATTTCCCTTACCTTACAAATAGGTGATATTTCCTTTTCCCTGACTAAACAAGGCGAAATATTACTTTTTTCTCACGAAAATGCTATGGATATTTCTTTATTAAGTTTGATATATCTATTAGAATTATATCCTTTATATGGGTTAACCAAAGACATTAGTGTTAGCTTAAAAAGAAGTGCTCTTGCTTTTGATATGCAATCGGATAATAAACTGATTGATCTTGGTATTGCTTCTGATAAACTTGTACTACAAAATAGTCCGCTTTTAAATATGCTTACAAACGCTAAAAGTATAGGGTTAAGTAGTCTACGAATACTCGGTACAAATTCTTCTTTATCGGGCGAGCCAGGTACCAACAAAACACCACCTGGTTTAGATATGGGAGAGGTGATTCCAACAGGAGTAAGTTTTCTTTCTGATGTAGTTTTAGGTAATAACATATTTCCTATTCCATTAACGCCTTCTCAGCAAGAAAGTAGTAATGCTAACGCTGTAACCAATAATTCCAGTAGTCAGTGGTATACAGCACAGCGTCAAGTAGGTCCTATTCAAATTAATCAAGTAAGCCCCCATATTACTAATGGTGACTTTGGGGTAGCAGTTGGTTTATCTATAGATTCAGCCTTGGCGTTTGGTGCATTTTCTTTTGGACTTAATGGTTTTTCACTTACGGTACCTGTAGAAAAACCACAAGCATTTTCTGCTGGCCTCGACGGTATAAGTGTTGGCTATTTTAATGCACCAGTAATTATTAGTGGAGGACTTACTGATAAAGGAAACCATACTTATATTGGGGCACTAATTTTGGAATCTGAGGTTATCGCCTTGTCTTTACTAGGTGAATTTTCCGAAAAAACTACTGCTGAAAAACAAACATATACCTCTTTTTCATTATTTACAGCCATAGTTTCTCCTCCTTTGGGGGGCTCTGCTAATTGCTTTATTACAGGCCTTGCATTAGGTGGTGGCTATAATAGTAGCCTGAATATGCCACAAAAAGCAGCTGAGGCAAAAAACTTTGCTTTAGTGCAAGCAGCACTTGGTAATAATTTACAATCATCCCCAACAACTATTATAGAACAATGTGTCCAACCTAAAGTTGGAGAGGATTGGTTAGCTATAGGACTCATTTTTCGTTCTTACGAAATAATACAATCAACATTGCTTCTTGCTGGTAATTTTGGACAAAAACTACAGTTTGAAGTATTAGGACAGTCTCAAATTTCATTACCACCTAACAGTGTCGAACGTTTGGCTTTTGCACAAGCAGATATTTTAGCACACTACTCCCCTTCAAAAAACGAAGTTGAAGTTACTGGGATATTAACCAATAATTCATTTATTTTTTCTAATGTATGCCATGTTCAAGGAGGGTTTCTTTACATTTTAAAAAACTCAGGAAATTTTATTTTGAGTTTTGGTGGTTATGGGCCACATTTACACTACCAATCACTGGGTTATCCATCGGTACCACAACTTAAGTTTTTTTGGAATATCGATCCTTTAACTCAAATTAAAGGAACGGCCTATTGTGCTATAACCCCTGCAGTAATGTTAGCTGGTGGAATGATGCGTGCAACATGGCATTGTGGGATATTTTCTGCATGGTTTCATGTAGGTGTTGATCTTTTTATGAACTGGCGTCCTTTTTACTACGAAGCTACTTTTCAAATGGCACTAGGAGTAAGCTTTGATTGGAAAGTATTATTTGTACACATACACTTCTCCTTTCAAATAGGAGCACAATTACATATTCAAGGACCTCCATTTAATGGAAATGCACGAATAAATCTTAGTATTGTATCGTTTGACATTCATTTCGGCCCTTCTGTTAATCGCCCCCTCCCATTATCTTGGAAAGACTTTCGGGCTATATTACCAGGAAAACAGGCTGAAGATTTATCTCAAAGTAGCTTGTTATCGGTTCGAGTAACTAGAGGGTTAATAAAGGATCTTTCACAAGAAAATAGTAATGCTGATAGTCCATTTTGGGTAGTAAATGGTACTGACTTTTCTTTTGATATAGAAAGTGTAATTCCTTTCACCCAAAATGCTAAATCATCATCGATCTCCCTACTTCCTAAAAATGGTACTATAGGAATTCGTCCTATGAATATTTCGAATACTCAAAGTACGATCTCCATTTCAATTCATGATGAAGACCAACAACTCCATAAAGCCTATTCTGATCCTACATCAAATATAGTAGTAGCACTAATTAATAAAGAGGTGGCATCTGCCCATTGGGGAAAACCTAATAAAGAATCCCC
Source organism: uncultured Aquimarina sp. (assembly GCA_947499005.1). GTDB lineage: Bacteria > Bacteroidota > Bacteroidia > Flavobacteriales > Flavobacteriaceae > Aquimarina. The sequence goes on along the minus strand of CANMML010000007.1, from coordinate 38,734 downwards.
TAATGAACTTCCCTTATCATTTACATCAGGATATAAAATTTATGGCGGAAAACCAGCCCCTGAACACACTTTATCTATACCCGAATCTGTGCTATTATCTACTTCTGAAAATATTACTACTATTTCAAATCGATCTGCTTATAACAACCCATTTTCTAATTAAATTCTTATAACTATGCTGTACATAAATGCAAAATGGAATACAAATTATTTCGTCTTGGGCGAAGAAAACCCTAAGACTTTGGAAATTAATTCTATCGAACCCAAAAATCCTCTGGAAATACAAAAAGGTAACCAACTTGCTTTGACAAGTTTACCTGAGGGTTGGTCTATTACCTCTAGAATGAGTGATTGGAGGGCATCTTCACTGACTAATGGGATGATCTATCTCAAATATACAGGGAACACCACTATTACATTGTTCTCTAATTTCCAAACACATACCCCCTATACAGTCAGTAATAAACAAAAATTAACCATAGAATTAGAAGTTACCCCTTCAATCAATACTCCTAGCAAACTAGAGATACGTGTACAAATATTGAAACAGGATAATAGAGAATTAACTAATCGGGTATCTCTAGCACTCAATTTAACACATCCCCAAAATCCATTAATAACTTACGCTAAAAACCCTGATATAGTACTTCTATCAAAAGAGCAAAATACTGCATTTAAAAACACTTTAGAATGTACTTTACTAAATCGATTTGCTAAAACTATTCCCTCTGCTCAACTTTCTATCGAATTAATAGCCTGGAATAAAGCGTTTAAAAAAATTACTATAAATCAAGAACTAAAAAATGTAAGTATAAAAAATTGGAATTATAAATCTGAAAGCCATACCTGGAGTAAAGACATCTCTATAGATGGTAATCATTTAGAAAATATAAAAATTCAAGGTTTAGTACTTACAAATACTAATATTGCTTTTTTAGAGGTTTCCTTTACTGTATCAGGGATAAAATCGACACAAAGTTATCATACCTCTGCTTGGTTCAATGCATACGGACCTTATAACTTGTTTTTGGAGTTAGATACCTGTCAACAAAAGGCTAGAAATTATGCTTTCTTAACCACTAAAGATCAAGACGATTTTCAAGTAAATCATATTTCTCCAAAGCATACTAACCCACCTTTAATCCCTAAAATAAGAATTGGGGAAAATGCCTATCAATTACCTCCCTTAGCTGGAAGTTTTTCTTGGAAAAAAGATGCTATTTACTTCCCTACAAGCTACTCATTACAGAATAAAGAAAATACATTATACTACCTAATAGGAGAAAATGGGAACTACCAAGTACTTACAAAATGTATTGTATATCTTGACTTAATTACCTCATCCTCTATAGCCCCACTAGTATTCACAACAAAATTATCCGATGGTTCGTATTGGGGGATGCATTTAGAATCAAAAGATTTTTCTGATTGGCAAAATCTTAACAATGCTAATTTTAATAATACATATTTAAAGTCCGCTAATTTTGAAAAGGCCAACTTGGAAAATGCCAGCTTTGAAAATGCTAATTTATCAGATGCTAATCTCAGTAAGACCTACTTGAACAAAGCAAATTTGAACAAAGCAAATTTGAAGAATACAGTATTGACAGGGGTAATTTCTGGTGAAATCAAAGGCAATCCGTCGCTCCCTACAGGTTGGAAATTACTTAAAGGCTACCTAATTGGTAAAGAAGTGAATTTAGAAAATGTAGATCTTAAAGACCTTGATTTATCAGGTATGGATTTAACTGAAACAAATTTAAAAAATGCTGATTTAACCAAAACGAACTTAAATAATACCATATTAACAAAATCAAATCTTTATGGTGCTAAGCTTACAAATGCTGACTTAAACAAAGCAAACCTAAATAACTCCATATTAATAAAATCGAATCTCTGTGATGTTAACCTTACAAATACTGAAATTACAGGAATTACTTCTGGAGGCATTATAAGTAATAAGAAAACAACTATGCCTTCACTTTCTAAACTGTATAATGGATATATATTGACAAAAGGAGCCAATTTAGAAAATGTAGACCTAGAAGGTGCTGATCTATCAAATATTTGTCTTTCTGAAGCTAATTTGAGGAATGCTAATTTGAGGAATGCTAATTTAGCAAATACACAACTTAAAAAAGCCATACTCATAGAAGCTGATTTAACTAATAGTATTCTCGACAGCACAATATTTAAAGAAGCTAATTTGAGAAATGCTAATTTGAGAAATGCCAATTTAGCAAATACGCAACTCAAAAAAGCCATACTCATAGAAGCTGATTTAACTAATAGTATTCTTGACGGAACAATATTTGAAGAAGCTAATCTTGAAAAAGCAATTTTTGAACATACTAATTGTCAAAATGCCAATTTTAATAGGGCTTATATAGATCATGCCAATTTTGTAGGTGCCATTCTAAATGGTAATTCAAACTTAGGAATTATAACTGCTAATTATGCAAATTTTTCGTTAGCAAAAATAAAGGACACAAATTTGGGTGTTCAAAATTCAAACGGTAGCCATAGTATGGTTTTCAAAGGAACTGACTTTTCTAATACCCTTATCGGTAATATAAATTTAGAATCGGCCAATTTTAATGGCGCTATTTTAACCAGTTCTTCTTTTTTGGTGGTTGGCCTTGATAAAGCTACTTTTAAAAATGTTAACTTACATGAAATAAAAAGCTCTTCTGCTATTTTTGGCACACCAGACTTACTCCCTCCTGGATGGAGTATTAAAGATGGGGCATTTCATTATTCAGGAAATAAAAATGAATAGGTTTATGTTTTTATAAAACAATAAACAAGTAGAATCTTGTGGTTCAGGAGGTCGTCGGTTCGAGACCGATCTTCCACCCTTAAAAGCCCTTGTTCTCAAGGGCTTTTGCTTTTTTATACTTTTCCTGTTTTACTTTTGCTCTGTTTTACACCAAAAAAAGACTAAAATCGGTTTTTTTTTCGGTTTTTTGTATTCTTAAAATCATCTCACAGATGGACAAAAGCAGCTAAATCTTCCTTTCTTTCTTTTTACGCCGCAATTAAAATTAGCCCCTAAAGTAATTTGATGAAATCCTGTATTCACAAAAACCTCATTATTACTTTGAGCTGTATATGTATAAGCGACCATAAACTTCTTAAAATTAACTCCTAGAAACGGACTCCACTGTTTTAGACCTTCAAAACTTACTACATCATTATTCGCAGTAATCTCTTGATTATCTATATCAGAACGATAGGAAACCCCACCCCAAAGCCTACCTAATGGTAAATCATAATATGCTTTTACATTAAAATCCATAAAGGACTGATCTATTCCTAATCGATTACTATATAACACAGAAGGCTCTATAGCTACAGGTTGGTTTCTAATCTTGTATGTATACCCAATACTTAACAACAGATTTCTTAAATTGGTCGACTCTCCTGCTCTTGTGTTAAACCCTTGATTTTCTAATGCATTTTTTAAAGTCCCAATCATATAAAAATCATTTACATGATAAGACATCCCTAAGTCCAAATTAAATTCTACTTGATTTGCACTACCACTATTAATTAAAGGATCGTTTGAATTCACAAAAGCACTTCTATCTAAACTATATTGTAACACCCCCGGACTGATACCAAAAGATATTCGCTTCAACCTATTATCTGGAGATAAATTGATGTGGTGTGCATAGGTGACATAAATCCCATTTTGAGATGTAAATCCATTTTTATCCGTAAATGCATTTGCTCCTATAGCCGAATTAACATTTATCTTTGTATTGTATGCTGCCGTAAATAAACCCGGAGCATCTTCTAATCCTGCCCAATTTTGTCTACCCGTAATTCGTATTTGACTACAATCTTTGGCTCCAGCCATTGAAGGGTGTATTAAATAATAATTATCTGTCAGATAGTCTGTATATATAGGTAATCCCTCTTGACTATATATTTTAAAAGATAATAAAACGATAAAAGAGAAGAATATACTGAATCTCATTTTTTTAATAGTTGTCATAAATTATCTTCTTAATGTAAAATGGCTTCTAAATTCTCCACCGTTAGTTTTATCCTTAACTAAGAACCAATAATCGTTAGCTGGCAGAGGCTTTCCTCTATAATTACCATCAAAACCAGAACTTCTATAAGGATCAAATTGTTGAAGTATTCTTCCGAAACGATCAAAAACAGTCACTTCTAATTCTAAATTTTGCGTTGAAGTATTATCTACTATTAAATTCCAAGTATCATTAAAGCCATCACCATTAGGCGTTAAAAATGGATTAAATCCTATTAAAAAAAATCTCCTGCTTTCTACTATCCCACAAGTATTGTCAGTTACCGTTATTGAGTAGCCCCCTGCCCTTAAATCAGGAAAAACATTATCCATTTGGTTTAATACTCTTCCTGTTGCATCTTCCGTTAATTCATAACTTAATAGCCCTTCTCCTTCTGCATTTATGGTTACTGTAAAACTATCTGTTAAAAACTGGTCTCCCGTATCAATATCGATATCCCCTAAACTTAAAGTGGTACCTACTTCTATTGAAGCTTCTCTTGGGCACTGTATCGGGTTTCCTATTTCAGTATAACTTAATGTATAAACCCCAGGAGTGGTTACCGTAATACTGGAAGTAGTAAGTGGCAGTACACTACCATCTAGACTCCAACTAAAATTAAAAGTAGCAGCAGGCAGACCTGAAAGAATTTCAACATCACTCCCCGAAATAGTATTTCCACCATTATCTACACACAAAGTATCATTAGTCGACAACGCTATAGTAGGCGGCCTAAAAGGCGCTACAAATCGTTCATTATCTGAACAACCACCAGCATCTTCAATACTAACTACAACATCTTGATCGATTGGTATATTTGATATCAATTGAGCTGTAGTATCGATTGTTGCTGTTGATGGCGAAATTGTAATAGTACCAACTCCCGAGGTAATATAATTAACACTATAAGTTCCATTAGTCACATCACACACAAATGAATTGGAGTCTATAGATATTGTTGGCGGGTTGGTAATCGTAATTGACACTGTAGATGAACTTGAACACACTAAAGAACCTATAGTTTCACTAACTGTATAAGTAAACACCTCTGTTCCTGCACTTCTATTGCTTGGTATAATGGTAGCCGTATCTCCTACTCCTAAATTCATACTAGATGCATCTGTCCAAATTCCTGTATTATCTGGAGTCCCCATCAAAAGACTTGATAAAACAATAGCTGTGTTATCTGTTATACAAAATTGTACAGCTGTACCATCACTACCTGCATTTGGATTTACTCGATTGACTGTTACAGTAGCTTCATCTGTACAATTCCCTGTCCCTACTCGGTAAGTATACACCCCAAAATCACTTGCTGTTACAGAAGTCGGGGCTGGGTCAAACAAGACATCTTCATTGGTACTAAAAGTAGAATTATCAGGCGCTATCCAAACTCCTCCTGCTAAAGGCCTTGACAAAAATCTAGAGATCAATGTAAACGGAGTCGTATTATCAGCACAGATATTAGCTACAACATCAGTTGTTCCAACAGAAGGGGCTACAGACTCACTAATAACAACAACACCTCTTCGAATAGTAGTACATGCAGGCAAGTTGGGAAGCAATGTATACGTATAAGTTATTGGATACGCATTAAAGGATGAAGGAGGGTTAAATGTACCTAGCTGTCCATTTGTTAAGCTTGGAGCTCCTGTCGATGTTGTCCAAGTTCCTCCATTCAAATTACTCATAAAAAAAGGACTACTAGCTGTCGTCGTATCAAATCGATCAAATAAATCTATCGGTAAGGTTTCCCCACAAATATCAATATTTACTGTACCATCGATTGTTTGCAGAGCTTCTCTAAAATCTGGCTCATCCGTAGGCGTTCCATCATTATCATATCTATTTAAAAAAATATCTGCACCTGATATAGTCCCTAATGGATCGGAAACATTAGCAGAATTTGCAATAAAACTTTCTAATGGAGGTAATCTACTAATATCAGTCGCATCATAAATAAAATTATCAAAAGCATCATCCAACCCATCTTGATCAGCATCCATTCCACTTAGTACTGTATCTGAAATACCATCCCCATTTGTATCATATACCTCTACCATGTCAGAAAGACAATCCTGATCAATATTATTGGTAATATAATCTGGGACACCATTAGTTACTATCGGTGTAAGACCTGAAGGTTCATAAGCATCATCCAACCCGTCACCATCACTATCAACCCCACTTGGAGGTATGTAACCAAATGTTGGTTGTGCTTCTACATTATCTGGAATACCATCATTATCACTATCAATATCAATAAAATTTGGACGTCCCCCTAACCCATCAGAATTTACATTTCCTTCTACACTATCTAGAATACCATCATTGTCACTGTCTATATCTAATATATTAGGTATACCATCTCTATCGAAATCACAATCTAAGTTTGAAAAACGAATATTATCAATTCCAATATCATTCCCCCCTGTACTCGAAAAGGCGGTTTGGTCATTTCTATTAATAATAACTAGACTTACTGAAGCACTCGTACTTGCATTAAAGGTTAATTCTATATTTTCCCATTCATCATTATTAGATACTCCTTGAGCCACAGAATCTTCGAATGCTAATACTGAAGCTCCCTGAACAATTTGTAATGTCAACATTGGTATATTACCTGAAAAACATTGACCAACTCCAAACATCTCACATAAACCTGCCAAATCAATTCTAAACAAATAGTTTTCAGAGGCTACTACTGGAATATTATCAACTCTATAAATGGTATCTCCATCATTAGCTTCAATATTAATAGCTAGATATCTTCCATTTAAATTTAAATCAGCATCCAAATTACCATTAGCATTAGTTGCAACAAAAAAAGTAGGAAAACCACCATCTGATTGATTAAAATATGTGGATGTAGCTACTGCATATTCTCCATCTATGGGCACTACTGTTATAGGTGTAGCTGGGTTATTAACACTAAATAAGTGACCTACTATATTAGGATCTTCAATAGCTACTGCTTCAGGGAGAGATCCAGAGACTTCTCCAAAATCCTGATCAAAAATAGAAGCGGTTTCTGACTCAACAATTCCAAATGTAGTACAAGTTCCAGATTCAATAGTATCAGGTATCCCATCATTATCAGAGTCCGCCTGAGCTATAACGTTATAATAACTGAATATAAATATTAGGGGTAGGGTAAACACCCGTCTTAAACGTTGTTTCACAATCGAGAAAAGTTATTAATTAGTTTGTTTATTTAAACATAACTAACATATTTGACACAACAATACACCCGACTACTCGTTTTAGCTAAAAGACTAATAATAAAGCTCAAATACACAATGAAATATGTTAACTTTCATTAAAGGTGTTTTTTCCTACACACCAATAGATTCTAATATCACTTATTTTGATTCTACTAAACCTATGGTTTTTGGTATCTTTGTCGTCTAGATTTTCAAAATATGAGTCAAGAAGTAAGTAAAAGATATGCACAAAGAGGGGTTTCTGCCTCAAAAGGTGAAGTACATGCTGCCATTAAAAATATTGATAAAGGACTTTTCCCTAAAGCCTTTTGTAAAATAGTACCAGATTATTTAACTGGTAGTGAAGATCATTGTTTAGTGATGCATGCCGATGGTGCTGGTACTAAGTCTTCTTTAGCTTATATGTATTGGAAAGAAACAGGAGATATTTCTGTTTGGAAAGGAATTGCACAAGATGCATTAATCATGAATATTGATGACTTACTTTGTGTTGGAGCTACTGATAATATCACACTTTCTTCTACTATAGGTAGAAATAAGAATTTAATTTCTGGAGAAGTTATTGCTGCCTTAATCAATGGTACGGAAGAATTATTAAGCGATTTGAAATCTCATGGAGTAACTATTCATTCTACTGGAGGGGAAACCGCAGATGTTGGTGATCTAGTAAGGACTATTATTGTAGATTCTACAGTAACAGCTCGTATGAAACGTTCTGAGGTTATTGACAATTCAAACATTAAAGCAGGTGATGTTATTGTAGGACTAGCTTCTTTTGGTCAAGCATCCTATGAAACGGAATATAATGGTGGAATGGGAAGTAATGGATTAACTTCTGCAAGACATGATGTGTTTGATAAATATTTAGCAGATAAATTCCCCGAAAGTTTCGACCCTTCTGTTCCTGAAGATTTGGTGTATTCTGGAAAAACAAAATTAACAGATGCTGTAGAGGGTTCTCCTATTAATGCTGGAAAATTAGTATTGTCTCCAACTAGAACTTATGCTCCTATCATCAAAAAGATTTTAGAAAAGTACAACAGTACCGATATTCATGGTATGGTTCATTGTAGTGGAGGTGCACAAACTAAGATTTTACACTTCGTAGATAAAAATCATATCATCAAAGACAACTTATTCCCTATCCCTCCTCTATTCAAATTGATTCAAGAAAACTCGGGTACAGACTGGAAAGAAATGTATCAAGTTTTTAATATGGGGCACAGAATGGAATTATATGTTAATCCTGAAATTGCTGAAGAAATTATCTCTATTTCCAAATCATTTAATGTAGATGCACAAATTATTGGTCGTGTAGAAGCCTTAGAAGAAAAGAAATTAACCATCTCTAGTGATAAAGGAACTTTCGAGTATAAGTAAACTTCCTCAGGCTATTATCCCCTTTGGCAGGCATAAAATATTTATTCTATAAACAACGAAAGGCTATTCAAATTTGAATAGCCTTTCGTTGTTTATATTGTCTCGTACTGAAATAACTAACAACACCCACTTCCTGGTAAACAGCTATTTGCTTGCTGTTCTTCTCTTAGCTTAGCTGCCTCTTCAGGGTTTTCCCAATCAAAATGTGCCGTTTGTAATGCTTGTGAAAAATAAGCTTCGCTTTGCGCTCCCGAAACGGCAAACTTTCTATTTAAAACAAAAAATGGCACTCCCGAAACACCTAATTGCCTTGCTTCTTGAATATCAAAATTAACTGCAGGAACAAAACGTTCATTATTTAATATTACGCCTATCGTTTCTTTATCAATCCCTAATTCCTCTCCTATCTGCTGTAATGTAGCTAAATCATCTACATTTTTACCTTCTTCAAAATATGCTTTAAACAGACGTTCTTTCATCTCGTTTTGCACTCCTTTCTTTTCTGCAAGATGAAGTAATTCATGAGCCTTTTTTGTATTGGCTACTATTACCTTTTCCCAATCGTAATTTAAGCCCGTGTCCGAAGCCAAACCTGCAGCACTAGTCATAAGACTTTCTGCTTCTGCCTCAGTAATCCCTTTATTTTCGATTAAGAAATCCCTAATTCCTATTTCTGTATTCGTCTTAAGATTTGGATAAAGATCAAAACTTTTCCAAATAACTTCTATCGCATCTTTATTCTCGAATTGATCTAAAGCATTTTCAAAACGTCGTTTCCCTATATAACAAAATGGGCACATAACATCGCTCCAAATCTCTACTTTTAACTTTTCCGTAGTCATTAATTTGTTTTTATTACAATCTGTTTTCTCGAGAAATCTAGGAAATTATCTTGTTTCAATTCATTCATCAAAATATTCAATGTAGGTCTCGAAGTGGCGATTAAGGTAGCAATATCTTTTTGGGTATAAGGATGCTTGATAATTTTATTTCCTGTTTCTGGGCAACAGTATCCATAATCCTCATCCAATTCATCTAAAAATTCTAACAATCTTGTTTTAGTATCTTTAAATAATAAGACCTTTAAGTGACGCTCTAGTTTTTTAATTCTGCCTCCTAATATCTTATAAACCTTTAAGCTAAAGGTTTTATTTTTTCTCATTAAATCGTGAAGCGTTTCACAATCAACAGGGCAAACCGAAGTGTTATTTTCAATAACTTGAGCAAATTCAGTACGTTCATCTATCCCATAAATAGCTTTCTCTCCAAATAATTCGCCTTTGGTTAAAATTGCTTTTACAACTTCATCTCCCTCCTCATTATAATAACCAATTTTTACTTTTCCATTAGCTATCAAGTACACCTTACGAGCAGAATCCTTTTCAAAATAGATATAGTCTTTACTCTTGTATTGATCATAGTTATGTTCATCCTTCATATATCCTTTAAATTTATGAGGACAAAGCAGTGAAAACAGGTTTCCCTTTTCGCTATACCATATAGATTCCATATTTACACTTAATTAACTTACATTTTTTGTCGTTAGACACCCTTAACCATTACATCGTGAGTGATTTAATTTTATTATAGATATTTTGTTAAATTACAAACAACTCTATTTCAAAAACTTAATAACTTTAAATAATAAAATTTATTTTAAGAAATGTTATGAAATTTTCAAGAAGTCTTTCATTATATCAAGTAAAAATCAATGATTAAGTAATACTTTTGTTAAGACTGAAAATGATTGAATCTGAATCTATGAAATTGAAATACATCCCTATTCTTGTTGTTTTTTCTATATTATCTGTATGGGTTTACACCTCTTCTTTTACAGAAAAACCAGAAGTCCAACCTAAAACAGACTATAATGTTTACGCACTCGAAATCCCCGAGTACATAGACTTTGCAGGAGAACCTTTACCTTTAAACCAACAAGATATACAAGAGCGTTTGGATCGAGAATTACTCGTAAACACCTATTGGCAATCCAATGGCTTATTAATGATAAAAAGGTCAAATAAGTTTTTCCCAATCATTGAACCTATTCTAGAAAAGCATGGCATACCCAACGATTTTAAATACCTAGCACTTATTGAAAGTGGTCTTACAAATGTAACCTCTAGAGCTGGTGCTTCGGGGTTTTGGCAAATTTTAAAGAATACAGGAAAAGAACTAGGTCTTGAAGTAAATGAAAATGTAGATGAACGTTATCATGTAGAAAAAGCTACAGAAGCTGCGTGTAAATATTTATTACAATCAAAAAAGAAGTTTGGAAGTTGGACACTAGCGGCGGCGGCTTACAATGCAGGTAATGGTCGTATCGCACAACGCATGGAAGAACAACAAGTATCGAGCTATTACGATCTGTTACTAAATCAAGAAACAGGACGCTATGTGTTTCGTATTGTTGCTGTAAAACATATTCTAAGTAATGCTTACACGTTTGGATTCAATTATCAGGACAAGCACTTATATCAGCTTAAAGAAACATACAAAATGCTTGTCGATACTCCTATCACAGATATCGTAAGTTTTGCCAAACGTTATAATCTATCTTATAAAGAATTCAAGATCTACAATCCTTGGTTAAGAGAAAGACATCTAAATAATAAGTCTGGGAAAGAATATATTATTGAAATTCCTAAAAATTAGGATTAGTGATGATTCTTCGTTCATAGATTTTTATCTACTTGTAAGTATAAAAATCTATGAACGAAGAACTTTTATATTTTAAAATACTTCTGAAGCAATAGCTTTAATATTATCAGATTTCCCCATTGAATAGTAATGTACACATGGAGCTCCAAATTCTATTAGTTCTTTGGACTGTTGAATAGCAAACTCTACTCCTATTTGACGTACTGCTTTATTATCTTTCGCAGTCTCTATGTCTTTAATTAAAGAAGATGGCATATCTAACCAAAATACCTGTGGCAATATTTGTAGGTGACGTTTCACAGCAACTGGCTTTATACCAGGAATGATTGGTACTGTAATCCCTATTTCTCTAGCTGCTTCAACGAATCTAAAATATCGTTGATTATCAAAAAACATTTGAGTGACAACATAATCTGCTCCTGCATCTACTTTTTCTTTCAAACGTCTTAAATCTTCATCTAGACTTGGTGCTTCAATATGCTTTTCAGGATACCCAGCTACACCAATACAAAAGTCAGGTTTGTGTTTCATTTCGACATTTCCATGCAGAAATTGACCTTCATTCATATTCCTTATCTGTTTTACCAAATCAATAGCAAAACTATGTCCTCCTTCTGCAGGAACAAAGTATTTTTCCCCTTTCATAGGGTCTCCACGTAAGGCAACCAAATTATCAATACCCAAATAATGACAATCGACAAGAAGGTATTCTGTTTCTTCTTTTGTAAAACCACCACATAATACATGAGGAATAGCATCCACATTATATTTATATTGTAATGAAGCACAAATACCTACTGTACCTGGTCTCATACGAGTGATTTTCCTATCAAAAAGTCCATCTTTTTCAATATAAACATACTCCTCTCGAGAAGTAGTCACATCAATAAAAGGAGGGTTAAATTCCATCAAAGGATCTACATTAGCATATAAATCATTGATATTACTTCCTTTCTTAGGTGGAACTATTTCAAAAGAAAATAAGGGTTTACCTTCGGCTTTCTCTAAGTGCTCTGTTACTTTCATTTACAAAAAATACTAGTTGACAAAAATAAGACTTACCCTAATAGTTTGCTATTAATATGTTGGGTTTTTAAAAGTTTAAAAATATAAGGAATGTTAATAATGGCTTAAGTTTTACTAAAAATGGTAAAGGTTAAACAAAATTCGTAATTTTAACAGAATCAACTTCAACACACTATGACTATAATTTACATTATTGCAGCTCTAATAGTTTTACCTCTAATTATTGCATTATTCTTAAAAAAAGAATACCACGTACAACGACAAATTGTATTAGACAAAAATAAAAGTGAAGTGTTTCATTTTTTAAAAGATCTAAAAAATCACGAAGCTTTCTCTCCTTGGTCCGAATTGGATCCTAACATGAAGCGTACTTTTACTGGAACTGATGGACAGCGTGGTTTTAGAGTTCGTTGGGAAAGCGATAATAAACAAGTAGGCGTTGGAGAACAAGAAATAGCTAATGTGATCCCTGAAAATCGTATCGAATATAAATTTCGATTTTACAAACCTTTTAAAGCACTAAAGGATACAGGATATCTACAATTATCTGAAGTAGAGAAACACAAAACAAAAGTTGTTTGGGGTTTTGATGGGAAGCTAGATTACCCTGGTAATATTGTTAGTTTATTTATGAATTTTGACAATATGATTGGCTCTTCTTTTGAAAAGGGGCTGCAAAAACTTAAAGAAGTAATTTAAAAATGTGACAACTATGATAAAAAAAATCATTTACATAGTAATTGCAATTATTGCATTACCATTAATTATTGCATTGTTCTTAAAAAAAGAATATCATGTAGAAAGATCTGTTACTGTAGATAAAAGTCAAAGTGAGGTTTATCATTTTTTAAGGTACACAAAGAATCATAAAAAGTTTACCGCTTGGTCTCAATACGACCCTAATCAAAAGGAAACTTATAAAGGAACTGATGGGCAAGTCGGTTATATACAACACTGGGAAAGTGATCATGAAAAAGTAGGTGTTGGAGAAATGGAAATTGTGAAACTTTCTCCTAACACTAGAATTGATTATGCTTTTAGATTTTATGAACCTTTTAAAGCCCTTAATGATTCAGGCTATTTTGCTCTTAAACCCATTACCTCAGATAACACAGAAGTCACTTGGGGATATGATGGAAAAATGAATTACCCTTCAAATTTGTTAATTTTATTTCTAAATTTTGAAGAGTTGATTGGAGATGATTTTGAAAAAGGCTTAAATAAATTAAAAACCATTCTTTAACGAATATATTGAAACAAAAAAGGGCTTTAAAAGCCCTTTTTTTATTATTAAATACCTCGTATATAACTTCCCAAGACGTCTCTAAATTCGAAACCTTTATCTAATTTTTGTTTACTTAGCTTTTTAAACTCTACTAGCCCCCAAAGCAAAAACTCTTTCATAAAATAAGTATCTTCTTTCGTTAAATCTGGTTGATATTCTTGTAACAACTTATTTAGTGGGATCACCATATCTAACTGCTGCTCATAAGCATCTGTTTCCATATCATTTGACAATTCGAAACCTTGCCCATCATAAAACCATTTCATAATTTCATCATATGGCGATTTTTCATTGTCGCGCTCTAACTTTTCTATTTTAGGAAAATAGGATTCAAATAAACTGGTAATCGATTCTTGAATTAATATCATTGCTACCGAAGCTGCGCCCTCCTGCTCTCCTTCGTACACCAATTCAATCTTTCCATTAATTGCGGGAATGATAGACATAAAATCGCTTAACCTTACTGTTGTCTTTTGCTCTCCACTGTTAAGCATTCTCAATTCGGCAGCACTCAATAAATTTTCATAAGCCGTAATACTCATACGAGCACTTACACCACTTTTTATATCTACGTATTCACTTTGCCTTGCCTCAAATCCTATTTGCTCTAAAAGGTCTTTTGCTAATTCGGGAACATGAACTCCTTTGGATTGTCTTTGATCTAATTTTGCTTCTTGCTGAGTAATTTTTTTTGCAATTTCAATACTGTCAGGATAGTGTGTTAAAATTTGAGACCCAATACGATCCTTTAATGGTGTTATAATACTCCCTCTATTGGTATAATCTTCTGGATTGGCTGTAAAGACAAATTGCATGTCTAGATTCAAACGAAGCTTGAATCCTCGAATCTGCACATCGCCTTCTTGCAGGATGTTAAATAATGCTACTTGTATTCGAGCCTGTAAATCGGGTAATTCATTAATCACGAAAATACATCTATTAGCACGAGGAATCATTCCATAATGAATGACGCGATCATCTGCATAAGATAATTTTAGGTTAGCCGCTTTTATTGGATCTACATCTCCAATAATGTCGGCAACCGTTACATCTGGAGTGGCTAATTTTTCTGCAAAACGATCCTCTCTATATAGCCATGTGATAGGTGTATCATCTCCTTTTTCTGCTATTAATTCTTTAGCATACCTAGAAATCGGTTTCAAAGGGTCATCATTAATTTCAGATCCTTCAACTACAGGAATATATGCATCTAATAGAGACACCATCTGACGAGCTATCCGCGTTTTAGCTTGACCTCTTAACCCTAATAAATTAATATTATGTTTAGATAGAATTGCTCGTTGTAATTCGGGGATTACTGAATTTTCATACCCATGTATTCCTTTAAAACACGACTCATTATTTTCAAGTTTAAAGATGAGATTATCTCTCAATTCATCTTTAATACTTTTGCTTTGATATCCTACTTGCTTTAATTCGCCTAGTGTCTTTAACTGTGTAAACTCCATACAGTACTATTATCCTTTAATTCTTTTCTTTCTATTTTGTTCGTAATCTTCAAAAATCATTTCACCAAGACCTTTTAATCCAGTATAAAATGCTTTGCCTTGGTTAGCTTTGGTAAATGCTTCTACAAATTCCATCAAATAACTATCATGAGCAATCATAAATGTTGTAATTGGAATATGTAATTTTCTAGCTTGTTGCGCCATTGCATAACAACGATTGACAATATACTTGTCCAAACCATTACTATTTTTATAATACCTACCGTCTGGTAAACGCATACAACTTGGCTTACCATCGGTTATCATAAAAATCTGTTTATTCGTATTTCGCTTTCTTCTCAACAAATCCATTGCCAATTGAAGTCCAGCTACAGTATTCGTATGATATGGCCCTACATTTAGATAAGGAATATCTGCTATATCTATACGCCATGAATCATTCCCAAAAACAATAATCTCAAGTGTGTCTTTTGGATATCTAGTAGTAATCAATTCGGCCAAGGCCATAGCTACTTTTTTTGCGGGAGTAATGCGATCTTCTCCATACAAGATCATACTATGACTAATATCAATCATCAGGACAGTACTCATCTGTGACTTGTGAGTGGTTTCGTGTACTACCAAATCATCCTCAGTCAACTTAAAGCCATCTTGTAATCCATGATTAATTTGAGCATTTCTAAGACTTTCTGTTATAGAAACTTGTTCTACGCCATCCCCAAATCTATAATTCCTAAACTCACCTGTAGGTTCATCTCCTGTTCCTGTTTTTTGAGTACTATGATTCCCCGATCCTGATTTCCTAAGTTTTCCGAAAATTTGATTTAAAGCTCGTTGACGTATAGCTCTTTCTGTTTTGGCTGTAATCGATTTTTGACCATTCCCATCAGACTGAATCTCTTCTCGTATATATCCTTTCTTTTTTAAGTCGTCCTCAAAATCTTCTAAAGTATATTCTGATGTAGTCAATCCATATTCATTGTCTAGCTCTCTCAACCAATCTAAAGCCTCTTCAACATCTCCTGAAGTATGCGTTACTAATTCTTTAAAAATGTCAAGTAGCTTATCAAAAATACTTTGTTCATCAGCTTCGTATTTTTTAAAGACAAACCCTCTGCTTCTGTAGTCTTTTCCAGTCATACTTATAAAAGTACATAATTCTTCTTCCACTATATCATTTGATGAAGTGTACTTAGACTAAAGTTTTGTTAAATCAAGACTTAGCAGACTTTATGCGATAAGCTTCTGAAACTAAAAAACCTGAAAACATAAAGTCTTCAGGTTTTAATTCTATTTTTCTTATTTGTTTATAACTTTAAGCCTATCGCCTAAAGCTTATAGCTCTATATATGTAATGCTCTATTTTCAGTAGCAGCTAAAGCAGCTTCTTTAATCGCTTCCGTAAATGTAGGATGCGCATGACTCATACGTGAAATATCTTCTGCACTCGCTCTATATTCCATAGCAACTACAGCTTCTGCAATTAAATCTGCACAACGTGCACCAACCATATGTACTCCTAAAATCTCGTCAGTATCTGCATCAGCTAAGATTTTTACAAATCCATCTAAATCTGCACTCGCACGAGAACGACCTAAAGCACGGAATGGGAACTTTCCTTCTTTATATTTTACTCCATCTTCCTTTAATTGCTCTTCTGTCTTACCAACACCAGCAACTTCTGGCCATGTATATACTACACCCGGAATTAAATTATAATCAATATGTGGTTTTTGTCCAGCTAATGTTTCAGCAACTAATACGCCTTCCTCTTCTGCTTTATGAGCCAACATAGCTCCTGCAACTACATCACCAATAGCATAAATATTACTTACCGAAGTTTGCAAATGTCCATTTGTAGGTATTTGCCCTCTTTCATTTGTAGTAATGCCTACATTTTCTAATCCAAGACCTTCTGTATAAGGTTTTCTTCCAATAGCTACTAAACAGTAGTCTCCTTTAAACTCTACTTCTTGTTCTTTTTTATCAGTAACTTTTAGTACGACTTCATCACCTGTATTGGTTACATCTTTCACACAATGCTTCAAGAAGAATTTCACCCCTTGTTTCTTCATTGCTTTCATTAATTCTTTAGAACAAGCGCTATCCATTCCTGGAATAATACGATCTGCATATTCAATTACAGAAACTTCAGCTCCTAATCTTCTATATACTTGACCTAATTCTAAACCAATAACTCCACCTCCAATTACCATAAGGTGTTTTGGAATTTCTTTTAATTCTAAAGCCTCGGTTGAAGTAATTACTCTTGTTCCATCAATCTCTGCAAATGGCAATGACGAAGCACTAGAACCCGTTGCGATAATGGTTTGCTTCGCTTCAATCTCAGATGTTGATCCATCTTCAGCTGTTACGACAATATGTGTGGCGTCTTTAAAGCTTCCGATCCCATTGATTACTTCAATGTTATTTTTCTTCATTAAAAATTGAACTCCATCACAAGTTTGGTCTACCACAGCTTGTTTGCGAGCAATCATTTTTTCGAGATTTGCTTTAATTTCTCCTGAAACTTCGATACCATGATCTGCAAAATGTTTTGTTGCATGCTCATAATGATGCGATGAATCTAGTAATGCTTTACTAGGAATACAACCTACATTTAGACAAGTTCCTCCCAATGTTTTTCGTTTTTCAATTATAGCAGTTTTCATTCCTAACTGCGCACAACGAATTGCTGCAACATATCCTCCAGGACCAGAACCAATAACGACAACATCAAATGAACTCATAATATATTTTAGTTTATTCTTTTAAAAATTCAAACAGAAAACAAATGTACAAATGTTTTGTTCGCAAACAGTCGAAATCCTTTCAAAAATTACGTAGTAATACTTAGGAAATAGTTCTTTATTTATAGTCCCCTACATAGATTTTATTATTACTATTCATTCATTTGTTGATTACTAAAATCTATTTATGAGGAACTAAACAATGTTTCCTATATTGCGATTTATAACAATTATTTTTATGAAGTATTTTCTTTTTATAATTTCAGTACTGTCTTTACTGACTATTGGGGCTTGTAGAAACGATTTTGATGATATTGTAATCAGTAATGGAGAGTTACGTTTTTCTACCGATTCTATTCATTTAGATACCTTATTTACTAGAGTACGCTCAAATACTAGATCATTTACGATTCGTAATACTTCCGATGAAGATATTGTAATTCCAAGTATTGCCTTAGAAAGAGGAGTTAGTTCATTTTACACTTTAAATATTAATGGTTTGCCAGGACCTGATTCTGGAAACACTCCCGAATCAGGGAAAGTATTTAGAAATGTAGAGGTTTTCGCCAAGGATAGCATTTTTGGATTTGTAGAAACTACTTTGGACTTTGATTTAGTTGAAAATGATTTAAACGAAAATGGAGCATACACCGATAGAATTATTTTTGAATCTCCTAATGGCAATCAATTTATCAATCTATTCGCTAAAATAAATGATGCTACATTTATTTTTAATGACCCTGATAATCCAACTAGAGATGTAAAAAAAATTACCACACAACAGCGTGACGATTTAGGCGAATTTATTGTTTTAGATGCTTATGATTTGACTGGTGATGAATTGAATATTACCAATGAAAAAGCTATTGTTATCTCGGGATATGCAGTAGTTCCCTCGGGAGAAATGCTTTCAATAGCGGCAGGTAGTAGAATTCACTTTCTTGAAAATCAGAATGGAGATCCTACAATCAACAGAAAATCTGGTTTGATTATAGAAGATGGCGGTCGACTAGAAATAAATGGAGGACAAAATACGAACCCTGAAAACCCCGAAGAAAATTTAGTCGTTATTGAAGGGGCTCGAATTGATGAGGATTTTGACATACTACCTGGACAGTGGGACTTTATTTGGCTACAAAAAGGAGCTACTGCGGATATTAGAAACTGTATCATCAAAAATGCGGTTACTCCTATTTTACTTGAAGGAAACGGAGATGAAACTAGTCCAAACTTAATGCTGAACAATGTTCAAATATATAATGCTCAAGCGGCAGGTATTCAAGCTACGGCTTCTAATATAGATGCTTTTAATGTTGTTATCGACCAAAGCGGTAACAATAGTTTGAATATAGAAGAAGGTGGTACTTACAGCTTCAAACATTGTACTATCGCTAATTACTTTAATTTTGGTTTTTCTGGTGTTGCTATTGGTTTAAATAATACTTTGAGACCTGAAAGTACAACAGTGGATACTAATTTGGATATCGAATTTCTCAACTGTATTATTGATGGGCCTGGAGCTACTGAAATCCGTGTTACAAATAGCAGTAATGCTAGCTTTAACTTGTCTTTTGATAATTGTCTAGTAAAAGCAAGTCGCTTTAACAGTGACGAACCTTTATTAAATATTAATAACAGTGAGGTATTTAATAACTGTATTTTCAATGAAGATGCCGATTTTAAAAACACCAACCTTAACCAACTATTTATTGGAGAAGATTCCGCAGCAAATGGAGCTGCCTCTGTTGGAGATAATGGCAACGATATAGTAGATACTGTACGAAGCGGAACTGCTCCTGATATAGGTGCTTATGAAAGTATATCTTTCGAAGAAATGTAAACTTTTACTTATTTTCTGAATAAAAATATGACACTCTCATATGATCTATCTGGCTTGGACGAGGTTGCCAAACTGATAATTGCAAAAGCCAAACATAAAGTTATCCTTTTTAATGGAGAAATGGGTGCTGGCAAAACAACACTTATTAAATCTATTTGTCAATATTTGGGGGTAACAGATAATGTCTCTAGTCCTACCTTTTCTATCGTTAATGAATATGAAGGAGACCATAGTATAATATATCATTTCGACTTTTACCGTATTCAAGATGAGGAAGAAGCTTATGCTATAGGCTTTGAAGAATATGAATACAACGGTGACTACCTTTTTATTGAATGGGGAGAACGAATTCCTAATTTACTTCCCGAAGAATTATTAGAAATTAATATTTCTATTGAAGAAAATGGATTGAGAAGTATTACATTTTCGTAATTAACATCCAGTAATCTGCATATCTATTCCCTTATATTCCTACAAATTCAATTAGAGCTTTCAACATCTAATGCTCCCTCCTATTTTTCATAGCTTCTACTAAATTCATTGAGAAGCAAGTAATAGATAATAATATTTTTTTATATAACCCCAGCAACCATATTTAACACAAACAACAACAAAGTTGTTAAATTATTAAAAAATCAACAAACACTATTTATCATTTTTTGAAATAAAGATTGCTTAAAACAGCCTCTTTTTTATAAAAATGATCTAATTAATATTCAAAATTGCTACGTCAATTAAACCAATTTGAACATTTTTTTTATTAAGCATGAAAAAATTCGTACAATTAATAGACAGAAAATAGACAAAAGGCAATAATCATACGCAAAACACATAGTTTACCTACACAAAAACTCGACTACAACGTTTTAGTACATGCATAAGTATATATTTGAACTATCAACAATTAATTAAACAATATGAATAAACTTAACTTACTTTTTACACTTATTTTATGCTCATTTATAAGTGTATTTGCCCAACACAATTTTAATAATGCCCCAAGTCTACCAAATGCCAGAAACGGATTTAGATGGGAATTGAATGGAAATTTATCCACTGACTTTTCTAGCTTTTCTGATATGGACAAAGGTTGGGTAAGAGAGTATCCTAGATGTGGTGGTGGAAGCCCATGGAAAGGGCCAGGTCAAACCAACTTTACTACCAATAATGCTCGTCTTAGTAGTGGAAAATTAGAACTTGTAGCTACCAATGGTGGATTCATGAAAAATGATGCTGCAGGTCCAAACCCTAATGTAACAGCACCTGCAATTAATACAGGTATCATTAGTAGTAAGCAAACTGTAAAATATCCTGTTTACATGGAAGCGCGTATTAAAGCGGCTAACATGTTAGGTTCTTCTAACTTTTGGGGGATTAGCGATGATCAAACAAAAGAAATTGATGTATTAGAAGTATATGGTGGTGGTGAAGCAACCGACGACTATATTAACTGGTTTACTTATAGAGCTGCTTCTAATTTCCATATTTTCACAAGAAGTGGAAGCGGATGTGGAGCTGGTATCGCACTAGATTTCCACGATCAAAAAAGGAAAGTATTGAATGGAGAACGCTGGAGAGACAAATACCATACATTTGGTGTGCTTTGGAGAAGCCCAACAGATGTACGTTTTTTCTATGATGGGGTAGAATCTAGTTCACAATCCTTAGCTAATAGTAATCCTTTTATCCACAATAATGATGGTAGTATGGGAAGAAGAATTGGAACTCAAGGTGGAGATCCTAATAAAGCTATCGATCAACCAATAAGATTGATTATTGATCTTGAAATACACGATTGGTTATCTTTCGGAAGAAACTCTGACGGACGTAACATCCGCCCAGATTTAAATGGTTACGAATTTGGTGGTGGTAACAACATCATGAAAGTAGATTGGGTACGTGTTTATAATGAAGTAAGTTCTGGAGGAAATACAGGCGGTAGTACTGGAGGGAATACAGGTGGAGACACAAATTCTGGTGGAGATTTAGCTAGAGGTAAAAGCGCTTTCCAATCTAGTACTTACCAAAATAACACAAACAGTTTTGGAGCTAATAAAGTGGTAGACGGAAATGGAAATACTTTTAATCACACAAACTCTCAAAACAACCCTTGGTGGGAAGTTGACTTAGGTTCTAATCAAAATATTGGTCAAGTTAAAATTTGGAATAGAGGAAACTGTTGCCAGAATCGTTTAAACAACTTTGACATCAAAGTATATGATCGTAGAGGTGGTAGCCAAATTAAAAGTGTTTTTGTATCTGGCCAGCCTTCAACTAATGGAAGTACATACAATGTAAATGCTACTGGACGCGTAGTTCGAGTTCAATTAAGAGGAAACAATAGAATCCTTCACATGGATCAACTTCAAGTACTTGCTGGTAGCGGAAGTTCTAATACAAATACTAATACTTCGGGAAGCAATGGTGCTCCTATTGGTAAAGTAATTTCATTACGTAAGTCTGGTGGAGACCGCAAATACGTATCTGCAGTTACCGAATTGAGCAATGATCTTTACGCAAATCAAAACAGCGTACAAGGTAATCGTCAAAAATTCCGCGTTGACAGACATCCAAATGGTGGAGTTGCATTATATTCTTTAAGTGCAGGAAAATATATTCAAGTAAGTAATACAAATGCAAATGTTATTATACGAGCTAGAGGAAACGCTACAGGAAACTGGGAACGCTTCGAGTGGAAAAGTAAAGGAAATGGAAAAGTTGCTTTAAAAAGTATGCATTCAGGAAAATGGTTACAAGCAGCACACAATCAAGCTAACGCAGCTATATTCCCTAGAGGAAATGCAGACCTTGGATGGGAAACATTTGACTGGAAAGAAGAAGCTAGTAAATCAATCAATGATGTATCTGAAGCACCATCAAATGCAATTGTATACCCTAATCCAATAGCTAGTGGAGATGATTTTACAGTATCAGGCGTAAAAGAAGGTAGTATAATTCGTGTAATTAGTAGCAATGGCCAAGTTGTTAAAGAAATTACAGCTTCAAGTAATACTGAAACAGTAAATAGCGCCAACCTAAGTACTGGATTATACTTTATCCAAATAAATGACGGTCAAACTATTAAACTTATTGTTAAGTAAATTTTAATAGCATAAAAGTATCAACAACTAATCGCTTAAACTTTGAACCGCCTCTATTCTATGAGGCGGTTTTTTTATGTTTAAAAACTATGAGAATACTGCGCTTTTAAACTAGACAAAAACTAAACTACAACGTTTTCATTAATATTTAGTGTTATTTTTGTAATAACAACAATTAAAAACATAACAATATGAGAAAATTAAGTTTTTTTGTTTCGTTTTTAGCAATTTCATTTCTTTTTGCTCAAAGAAATGACAGAGGGCTGAATTTTGGGAACACGTCATTACCCGCAAACTTAGAAAGTCAGGCATCCTGGGATTTGTTAACTGGACTCTCAGATGACTTTAATCACAACACCAAAGGAACCAAATACAATGATGTTTGGGCTGAAAGATATTTGCCGGATGATGGATTTAGAGGACCAGGTTCTACACAATGGGTCGTAAGAAATCAAGGAGAGGAAGATTTTGGTGTAGTACAGATAAACAATGGTATGGCTGAAATTAGAGCATACCCTGGATCTGGTGGTTTAGTGAATTGTGGAATAATCACTTCTAAAAGAACTGTGAAGTTTCCTGTTTTTATGGAAGCTAGAATTAAAGTTTCTGCAATTAGAAACTCTTCGAACTTTTGGATGCTTAACAAATGTGATAATGAAGAGATTGATGTATTGGAGTGTTATGGAGGAGATCCAGACCCTTTTTATTCAAAACAAATGTCAACAAATTTCCATATTTGGCATCGACAAGGAGGTCAATCACATCAAGGAGCTCAAACTTCAGTTAATTGTGGTGGGTTAGATATTACCGATTTTACGTATCAAACTTTCTTTACCACAAATCCTAATAGTACTAATTTAGGTTCTACTAATTTTTGGAGAGAAAGTTTCCATCGATTTGGTGTTTACTGGAGAACAGCTACCGATATAAGGTTTTATATTGATGGTGTAGAAAGAAGTAATGGACAACATTTCGTTCCTGGCAGAAATGCTAGTAACCTTGACGGAAGCTTCCAAGATGCAAGAATGCAATGTCCAAATGCTAGTGTATTAAGATGTGCTACTGAAAGTCTTCTAAGAAATGTACAAGGCCAAAGTGGCGGTGGTGTAGCTTATCCTAATCGTCAGTTTAATGATCCAACACACATCATTCTTGATACCGAAGCACATGCAGGGAGACCTGTAGAAACTGCTGCTAACTTAAATGACAATTCGAAAAATGTTATGTTAGTTGACTGGGTACGTGTATACAGACCATCAAGTGGTGGTTCATCTGGAGGTGGAGATACTGGTGGAGGAGGAAACTCTGGTGGATCGGGAAGTAATTTAGCTGCTGGCAGACCAGCTTTCCAATCTAGTACTTACCAAAATAATACGAATAGCTTTGGTCCTGGAAGAGTTGTAGATAATAGCAATTCTAGTTTCAACCATACCAATAGCCAACAAGGTGCTTGGTGGGAAGTTGATTTAGGTTCTAGTCAAAATATTAGCTCTGTTAGAATATTTAATCGAGGTGATTGTTGTTCTGGTAGACTTTCTAATTTTGATATAAAAATCTATAACAGTAGAGGTGGTAATGTAGTTAGGACTGTTGGTGTAAGCGGATCTCCATCTTCGGGAGGAACTTCTTATAATGTAAATGCTACAGGACGTGTTGTTAGAGTCCAATTAAGAGGAAACAATTTCTTACACATAGGAAAAGTAGAAGTGTTTGGAGGAGGAACTTCTTCTGGAGGAAATAATGGCGGTAATACTGGAGGACAAATTGTAGCCAATGGACTATATAGAGTAACAAATCCAAGATTAAATCAAAGTTTATTGGCTCGTGCTTTAGAAAATCATGAAGCAAGAGTTATAGATACAGGTAATTTCCCTGATCAACAATGGAGATTTACTCACTTAGGAAATAATGTATATACCATCAAGAATAATGGAACTGGACGTTACTTAGAAGTACAAAGTGCTCAATGTTTCAATGGTGGTAATGTTAAGACTTGGACGAATTCAAATGGTGATCATAAAAAATGGAGAGTAGAGCAAAATGGTTCAAACTATATGCTAAGACCTACACATTGTTTATCTAGAGCTCTTGATGTTGCAGCTGGACAAAGAAATGGTCAACTTCATATTTGGGCGGCAAATACGTCTAATGCTAACCAAGTATGGAACCTTGTTAGGTTGGGTAATAAAGAGCTGGTAAATACAGAGACCGCAATTAATATCTATCCTAATCCTGTTTCTTCGGGAAGCGAAGTCAATATAGAGGGACTTGCTTCAGGAAACTCTATAGCTATATTTAATAGTGCTGGACAACAAGTGAAACAATTATATGCTAAAGGAAGTTCTGAGGCAATAAGTACTGATAACTTGTCTACTGGAGTATACTTTGTTCAAATAGATACTAATGAAACTTTTAAACTAATTGTACAGTAAGTTTTATTTGTAACAGACATATTAACTAGTACCATTGAAAGCCATTGTTATTAAATAACAATGGCTTTCTTATCGACAAAAACTAGACGTATTTTTGTAACTCAAACACAATCAACACCTAAAAACTAGATGACTATTGAACAGTTACTTATATACTCTTAAAATCATATCTTTACCTCGCATTAACCAATTGATTTTTTATAAAATCAATGATAAATTGTAAGCTAGTTCCCCCATTAGCTTGCAAAATTGTAGAGCATATTTATATATCCTCTATTTTAAACCATCCTTTCACAAGGATGGTTTTTTTATTGGTCCAGGATTAGTTAAAACTATGCACTTTAGTGCATTTCGCTTTAGCTTCTAAAAATTTTGTTTACGGCTATAGGCATTAAGCTTTAAGCAGTAGGCCTTATCTATTTTAATGTAGCTTATTGCTTAAAGTAATAAGTTAGAAAATAGGAAAAGACTTTCAGTCATAACCGAAACTATGGATCTTCCAGCCCATAGTGGTTCATTTTAGTAAAACTTGACTATAGTACTTTGCATTAATTTGAAGTTGCCTTGGAGTATTTCTATCTATAGAATAACCATGAAGCATATGACTTTGAAAATCTCCTAATGAAGTAACTTTAATTTTATCTTTAGGATAATCAATAAGGCTTAAGTTCCCTGTATAAGCAAAATTATATGAAGAGGTTGGTAATCGCAGTATTAAATCACTTTGAGTAAGTAAGAATGTAAGGTTATTGAAATCTGTTGATGTTTGCTCTATATTTAACTTACTAAAAGTCCCCGTAAATGTCCCTATATTTTTTAATTCTTGGATAACTAACTTACTAGAGTTTAATTGTAAATCTATTTGATTTACCGTCTGAATTTTAGCGCTTTTACAGTAATTAACACTCAATTTCCCTTTATTCCATATAGCTATTTCTACAGGCGCAAAGTCAATCACCAAATCAGTCTCCCCTCCTATTTTCTCTGCCTTAAAAGCAGTATATTTTAAATTCCCTTTAATATGATTTAACTCTTTTTTTGCTGTAAAATTTCCATGACGTGTATTAAGACGTATAGATATATTTTCTGGAACACCGATTTCTATGGTATACTCATTATCGGCTAAACTATTTGTAGTACTTGTTATTGATTTAGAGATAAATACTTGATAGCCTCCATTTTGAGAAGATCCTTGATTAACCTGCTGAACAGCATCGTTATTAACAGATTGTTTTGATACTCTAATTAGATTTGGAAGTGTTTCTTGAGACCATTGTTTTACCTCTTCATTATCTCTTTCATCAAGACGATTAACAAAAGCTTGTTCCCATATTTTCAGGTAAGCTTCCCCCATTTTATTGTAAGCCTCAAAATTAAAGTCAAGTTGATTTAATTCGGACTGTAATACTTCTGGAATTGGATTATTCTGAAGGCTTTGTAATATCGGAGTAAGTTGATGTTTTAATAGTTCTGCTAATTGCTGATTAGAAACATTTCCATTAATGAAAATTTGAGAAGTAATTTGCTGTTTGGGACGGATTGCTGATACTAAATGAATATAGTTAGACTCTTCATTTAATTGTAACTCCCATTCATTTAAATCATTATTAGCAATGCTTTCTGAGTATGCATGAATTTCAAGATTTGTACTTTCAGAAGGATAAAATACCAAATTGGTATTAAGTGATTCTATTGCTAAGGTTTTAATCCCTTCTGTTGAGATTATTTTTTCTAGAGCAGAGGTTTTTACAACTTGAGCAATAAATAAAAAGGGAATAAAAAAAACGACCAATAGGTTGGTTACAGCATTAGGCTTGAAAATTGGTGTATGTCGTTTTTCTTTCAAATTCTTCAATTTTTCTAAGTTTCTTTTTCAACTCTTCTAACAGTTCTAATCGAAACTTTAAGTTTTCTATTAACATATTTACAGAACGAAACGAAGATCCTATTGCTAATTCTTTCTGTAAAGCTCTATACTCTTTCTCTAAAGTAGACATTTGTTGAAAGTAAGAATCTACGATAACTTTATTATCTGTAGTCACATTTACTTCTGACAACCCTACATTTAAAGAAGTTAAATAGTAATTTTCAACTTTTTTAAACTCAGGAGAAATATTAGCTAAAGAAGGTTCGTTTCCCTGCTTTTTAGTAATTACGACAGGTAATTGTTCTTGTTGCAATTGTTTGTATGATAAATATCCTCCAAGACCTACTACAAGACCCAAAGAAGCTGCCACCATCCATTTTTGAGGTTGAAAACGAGTAGGTACTTTACTTTTTTGTGGCAAAGAAGTATCCAAAAGCTCTAAAAAACGTAATTCGTGATTTTCAGGCATTTCATTTTTTAAGGTAGAAGTAAATCTATCCCCTTTCAGCAATTCTCTAATATCCTGTCCCATTTCTCAAATGCTTTAATTGCTCTTGTAATCGTTTTTTACCTCTATGAACTAGAGTTCTGGAAGATACCGCTGTGATGTTTAATACTTCTGCGATTTCATTATGATCAAATCCTTCTATTAAAAATAAGTGAATTGGATAACGGTATTTTTCTGGCAAATTATCTATTGCTTTCTTAACCTCTTCTGCTGTAGTATTTTCTGTAACTTCCCAATCATCAAATTCATCTGGAGTTCCCATTACTTGTTCGTTAAGCGCCGTAGTTTCTAACTTACGAGCTTTTAACATATCTATACTTTTATTAATAACGATACGCTTTAACCAAGCCCCGAAAGTAACATCTCCTGTAAATTGATCTAAACGTGTAAAAGCCTTTATAAAAGACTCCTGCATAGCTTCTTCTGCTAAAAATTCATTCTTAAAAAAACGATAGGCAACAAAATACATTCCTCTAGAATACTTATTATAGAGCTCCATCTGAGCCTTCCTATCATTCTTTCTACATCTTGCAATTAACTCTTTATGATCCACGATGGTTGTGTTTTGTATTAATAAACGGATTAAAAAAAAGGGTGTGACAACACCCTTTCAATATAACAAGAATTTTGCCAAAATATTATTCATCCAATAATAAATTGAGCGTGATATCAATATTATCTTCAACAGCTCTAGAATATGGACAAACTTCATGTGCTTCATTGATTAGTGTTTCACCAATATCAAGTGCTACATTAGGAATGTAAGTATCTAAAACTACTGCCAATTGAAAATCATCGTCATCATTTTTACCTAGAGATACTTCTGCTGTTACTGAGAAGTCTCCTAAATCTACCTTATGCCTACTTGCAACTAACTGCAATGCGCTGCCATAACATGCAGAATATCCCATTGCAAATAGTTTTTCTGGATCTAGACCTTCTCCTCCTTCTCCACCAAGCTCTTTTGCTAATGATAATTCGAAACGATATTCTCCATCGGTAGTCGCTGTTTCTCCTGTTCTACCTCCTATTGAAATTGCCGAAGTTGTATATAGCGTTTTCATTATAATAATATGGTTTTAGTTTCCTTGAAAGTACAAAAATTAATCATCGTAACGTGCTATTTCTCTATCATAAAATGAGGAAGCCGCTTCTACTATAATTTGTGTTTCTTGTAATAACTCTTTTTCGTCATTGGTATCAAACTCTTCTAACCATTCCACTTGATCATCTTTTAAATTAATGATACACCTAGGAAATTCTGTATGAATCACAAAAATATCATCAGGATAATCTGTATTATCTCCTAGTAAAAATTTAGGGTATTCCATTTAAAAAAAATTAGTTATTCAAATGTACTTGAAAAAACCTAACACTTAAATAAGAGAATTTGAATTTAGATTTTTTATATTTAACGCATAACATAAAAATTCACTCATGAAAAAAATTTTATTAAGCCTATTATTTATTTTAGGTATCAATGTAATCGCAACTGCTCAAGAATACAAGATTGTAACGGTAGTTGAATCTTTAGTACCTAATGGATTAGGGAGATCAAGAATAATTATAGCTAATGACTCTAGAGATTACAAAGAATTTACAACGACAAGAAGTGCAGACAAAGAGAAGAATAAAAAAAACAAATCGGATCGTGGAGATATTCGTGTAAAAGAATTTAATGAAACTAAATTATTGAACTTTTATAACATTGGAGGGATTCGTTTTCAAAATATCGCTGCGAATGACGCTTTAGTAACTTCTATGATCAATGACATGGTTTCTCAAGGTTGGACTTTAGAATTTGTGAATACTGGTGTAGAAGCTTATGGTGGTAAAGATGATAAAAATGCCATTTTTATTACTCGTTATACTTTCAAAAAGTAATAGATTCTATACTAATACGATTTGCGAACAAAAATTTCGCATATACCTTGTTTCTTTTTCTACTATTCTTGCGTTAAAAAATAAAACAATAGCAAATGCTATTCTTTGATTTTTCGCCTTAGTCTAGCGAAAAACAAATCAATCTATTGATACGAAATTCTTATCCGCAAATCGTATAAAAATAGTATTACACCAAAATCATTAAAAAGGCATCTAGAAATTAAAATTTCTAGATGCCTTTTTAATGATTAAATGTTTAGAGTTTCTAAAATATCTCTTAGGTTTTTAAGACACTGCTGACAGCATATCTATTCAACAATTCGCATAATTTCTTGATCCCCAGCTTTATTTAAAGCTTTTATGATTTCAAATACATGATCTGTATTATCTACTCTATACTTAGCTATTGTTTTTTTAGGGCCTACTTTCACTGTTACTGTATCTTCTGGAAGATCTCTATACATAAACTCATCCGTCCAATCGTCTCCAATTGCAAAAATAAAATCGTAATTTTCATTGAGCACAAATTTACTCGCAGATCGTCCTTTATTAACACCACTCACCTTAATCTCTACCACTTTATCTCCTTCTAAAATCTCTAGATTATGATTGGCTATCAATTGACTAATGGT
Organism: uncultured Aquimarina sp.; assembly: GCA_947499005.1. GTDB lineage: Bacteria > Bacteroidota > Bacteroidia > Flavobacteriales > Flavobacteriaceae > Aquimarina. The sequence goes on along the minus strand of CANMML010000007.1, from coordinate 8,635 downwards.
GCTAATTAAAGCACGTACTCGCTGTTTTCCTAAATCAGGATCAGATCCTCTATAATGCCATGCAAGTGAATAATCTTTTTCCTCTATCAATGAACCAGGTGTACGATCGGTAAAGCTTTCCAAAATAGGGTAAATAGACTCAAACCACTCATTAGTTAATACTTCTGACACCTCCCAATCTCCAGCTTTTAATCGAGACCAAGCTCCATGCTCTACAACTAGATTGTAGTTTTTATGCCCAAACCATTCATCAAATGTTTCACGATCTCTACCTGTGATTAGGACTAATTCATTTTTTTCGTCAGAATTTAATTGATCTAATAGATCAAAAACTTCTGGTGTAGGCTTTGCATTTTTCGGAATCCTTGTAAAAGGCGCCAATGTACCATCGTAATCGAAAAATAATAATCTCTTACGGGATCTTTTGTACTGATCCAATACTTTTTCAAGAGATCTTTTATGTAAGCGCTTTGTGGTAACCAAACTTTCACTCTGATTGGTTTCTCCTAACGCTTGTAAAAAATCACTCGCCCAGCGCTCTACATTATAACGTTTCAATCTTTTTTGCAATGTTTCGTTAATAGTCTGCTGCTCTTCTATGGGCATTTCTATAACCTCCTTAAGTGTATCCGCTACTTCTTCATAATTATTTGGATTGATCAAAATAGTCTCACTTAACTCTTGAGAAGCTCCCGTCATTTCACTAAGAATTAATGTTCCCGATAGATCTTCACGACATGCTATATATTCTTTAGCAACCAAATTCATTCCATCTCGTAATGGAGTTATTAAAGCGATATCACAAGCATTATATAAATCAATAAGGTTTTCAAAAGGCATCGATCGATAGAAATACCAAATTGGTGTCCAACTGACTTTAGAATATTTTCCATTGATATGTCCAACTAACTGATCGACTTCATTTTTTAAAAGTTGGTATTGAGGCACGTTGGATCTTGATGGTACCGCTAGCATGATTAGACGCACCTTTTCATGGTATTCTGGATATTTCTCTAAAAAATAATCGAAAGCTTGTAATCGACTAGGAATTCCTTTGGTATAATCCAATCTATCAATACTTAAAATCAATTTAGCATTAGGATCCGAAAGAATATGTTCATCTAATTTTAACCTCAGCTCACTACGTTCAGATTTTGGTAATTTATTTTGTGCCTTAGCAGCATTAGCAAACTTATCGTAGTCGATTCCCATAGGAAAAGAATCAACGAGTACTTCTCTTCCATCTAGTAATATTTTATTGAATTCCATATTATGACCTAGAAGACGTTGTACCGAACTCAAAAAATGTCTTTCATATTCGTAGGTATGAAAACCTAATAAGTCGGCACCAAGCATTCCTTTTAAAATTTCCTTTCTCCAAGGTAATGTTCTATAAACTTCATAGGATGGAAAAGGAATATGCAGGAAAAAACCAATTTTAGTATTAGGTCTTTGACTTTTTATAATTTGTGGCAATAAAAGCAATTGATAATCGTGTATCCAAACTTGATCTCCATCATTTAAATGCTTTAGAATTTCTACTGCAAATTTTTCGTTCACCTTTTTGTAAGTTTCCCAATCCTCTTTGATGAATTCGGTATACTCCATGAAATAGTGAAATTGTGGCCATAATGTTTTATTACTAAAACCATAATAGAAGCCTTCCATATCTTTTTCTGTAAGATTTACAGGGACACATTGGTGCTCTTTTAAGGTCTTTTTCACTTTTTCATTTAGTGAAGACGTCAATTGTTCCTCTGTAAGTCCACTCCAACCGACCCAAATACCATTGCCATCTCTATGTACAGATTTCATTCCTGTTGCTAATCCTCCAACACTAGGGGTTGCTTTCACTTCATTTTTATTGATTTCTAATTGAACAGGTAGTCTATTTGAAACAATGATAGTTTTATTCATTTTTAAGATATTTTTTAAATCTTCTCTAATAACAATTCATAATTTACACTTATCATTAATTAATCGTTAACTCTTTAAGATAAAATTAATATGGCAGAAAATTTGAATTATGGAATCATTGGAAATTGTCAAAGTGCTGCACTTATATCGGCCACAGGATCATTGGATTGGTGCTGTTTGCCCGTTTTTGATTCGGCATCTGTGTTTGCAAAAATATTAGATAAAGATAAAGGTGGTTCTTTCGAATTTATTGTAGAAGATAGTTACAAAATTTCACAGAAGTACATATTTAAGACCAATATCTTAGTTACTTTATTTGATGACGGAGAAAATGCTTTCGAAGTAATTGACTTTATGCCGAGGTACGAAAATAAAGAACTTGCTTTTTATGCCCCACCAGATATCGTACGATATATAAAACTAGTTAAAGGAGTCCCTAAATTCAAAGTAAAGTATAATCCTCAGTTACTTTATGCTAAAGAAGTCACAGCTACAGAAATTAAAGAAAACTACATTAGAAGTAAAACAACAACAGGCGCTTACGAATCGATTTTTCTATATTCTAGTTTTAATGCTATAGATATTTTAGAGCAAAATGAAATCGTTCTTAAAGAAAATGGCTATTTTTTAATTAGTTATCACGAAAAACTTTTAGATCAATCTATTGATCGGGAGTATTTAAAACTTCAGCGTACTCGAGTTTATTGGATGAATTGGGCTGAAAAAACTACAGAATACAAATACTATAATGATGAAATTTTAAGAAGTGCTTTAACTCTTAAATTACTTAGTTATGAAAAATCGGGCGCTGTACTTGCTGCCGCTACTACATCTTTACCTGAGACTATAGGAGAAGTTCGCAATTGGGATTATCGTTTCTGTTGGATTAGAGATGCTTCTATGGTTATCAAAGTAATTTCTGGTTTAGGACATCCTAGTGTAGCTAAACGCTTTTTAGAATTTATTATTGATATCGTCCCCATTAAAGATGAAAAAATTCAAATTATGTACGGTATCGATGGGCAAAAGAAATTAACCGAAGAAACCCTAGCCCATTTATCGGGTTACCATAATTCGAGCCCTGTTCGAATAGGAAATGCAGCATACGAACAAAAGCAAAATGACATTTATGGAATTTTAATGGATGTCATTTATCAGCAGTTTGTAAGCTTCAATAATACCTTAGAAAATAGCGAAGAATTATGGACAATTAGTAAGAGTATTGTACATCTTGTAAAGCAAAACTGGAAGAAAGCAGACAAAGGTATTTGGGAATTTAGAACCGAAGAGCGTCACTTTACATTTTCAAAGTTACTATGTTGGGTTGCTGTAGATAGAGCTATTAAAATTGCTGAGCTTATCGGAAAAGAAGCCAATGATGACCAATGGACAAACCTCAGAAAAGAAATCTATAATGATATTTACAAAAATGCATGGAACGATGAAGTACAAGCTTACACTCAATCTTATGGTTCAAAAGATTTAGATGCTTCTACACTACTTATGGAATATTACAATTTTATAGACGCGAAAGATTCTCGATTCGTTTCTACCGTTTATGCTACAGAAAAAGAATTGTGTAATAATGGATTAATGTATCGCTATAAAAACAAGGATGATTTTGGATTGCCCTCTTCTTCGTTCACCATTTGTTCTTTTTGGATGATCAATAGCCTTTTTAAGATTGGAGAACAGAAACGTGCAAAGAAATATTTTGATCAATTACTAAGTTACAGTAATCATTTAGGCCTTTTTAGTGAAGATATTGATTTTAAATCGAAACGTTTATTGGGTAATTTCCCTCAAGCTTATTCGCATTTAGCACTCATAGAAACCGCTATCAATTTTTCTGGTGGCTTTAGCGAAGAAGAAGAATTAATGAATACAATTCATGAAGAGTTATAAAAGGGGCTGGTTTTAAAATAAATGCGAGAGATTTTAAATATCAAGTAGGCTAATAGCCCACTTGATATTTAAGATTAAAAGATCAGATTTGTCTTGCATGAAAAATAACAGTCAATTAAGATAGTATCTGCCTAAGAAGACAAACTTCGAAAATATAAAATAAGACTATATAGTTGAAATAACTAAAAAATTAAATCGAAGACCTCGGAAAAGATTTAACCTTGATTCTCCAGTAACTATTTTTGCTCAAATGGAAAACGAAATTAACTTTTCGCATTTATGAATTGAATGCAGGTACAAAAATATGAATATGTTTATTTAAAGTAAATGATAGTTCGGGATTAATTATAAAATTCAGCCATTCAATCACTACTTTCTACCAATCATAAAAATTCTCTGTTAACTTGAAAATTTGCTGTAATTCACTTTGTTATTTTCATATGAATACTAGGTTTGTATTTAGTATGCTTATTATCTTTATGATCGAATAAGTCATTTACTTACCTAATTCCTCCCATAAAATAAACCCTTCAAAATCACATATTGCCTTTTTAGTTTTTTTGATGTTTTCTTTATTTCAAATAAGTTGTAAAAAAGATAATTCTCAAAAAGAATTAGCATTCACAATAGATACAGAAGCGATTCTGAATTCAAAAAGAAACTACCTAGATCATAATTTGTTATTCTATTGGAAACAATGTTGACTATTTCAACCTAGTTTTCTTAATCTTGTAAAGCAATAGAAATACGTCACGCAACGCCTATTTAACATATATGGAATCTATCATTACGATTGTCGGTTTTTTAGGAGCAGGAAAAACGACACTGTTAAGACGTTTAATAACCAATTACATCGATAATGGTTGGATGCCTTTTATCGTTTTGAATGATTATGAAAACGCAAACCTCGATGCGCTCCAGCTTACCGATAAAATTGATCCAAACCATATAAGAGCACTTACAGGTAGCTGTATTTGTTGTAGCGGCATAAATGAGTTGAGAAATTACGTGAATCGTATTCCTGAAAGAATTAATGGAATCACTTTAATTGAAGCTAATGGTACTTCTGATGCTTGTTCGTTAATGGAGTTTCTATGTGTTGGACTAAATGATAGGTTTTTACCTCCTATCCAAGTATCGGTCGTTGATGTAAAAAACTGGCAAAAACGAGAAGAACATAATGAGCTAGAATCAAATCAAATTCAAGTATCTTCTGTAATTGTCCTTACTCATATTGAAAATACAACAGCGAATAGACAAGCCTTGGTTATTAAAGCGCTAAAAGCACTTAATCCTTTTGCAAAAATTATAACAATGGGTGCTATTGACATTAACTTGCTTTCAGAACTGGTGCCATCTAAAAATAAAGCTGAAGTATTTAACCACCAAAAAGCGCATTGGTCTTCTTGCTCCTGTGATTTACCAAATTTACCTGACTTAGATTGTATTTATAATATCTGCCAAGCACTCCCTAAAAGTATGCTTCGCGTAAAAGGCTGTACTAAAATCGGAATCGAAGAAAGTTATACTTATTTTGAACGAACCCCAGATGGAGAAGTCTTTGTACGCCCTTTTAATGGAATACCAATCACTGGGTCTAAACTACTTACTATAGGCCCTAAGAGTAAGCTTTCATTACTTAAAAAAGTAATCGAGGAAAGTCTTGTTAATGCAAATGCTCGTTTGTTATAATCTAAAATCGAATATTGATTTTACTATTTATACCATCAGTAAAAAAATATTCGCCAACAAACAGTTACAAATACTTATTATCAGATAATATTATTATTTTTATGGTCTGACTATCAGTATATTTTAACTAGTAGTGGTGTATATACTGTTGTTATAGGCAATAAAGACACAAAAATAATATGGGAGCTTGGGGACCAGCAATATCATCAAATGACACTTATGCTGATATTTATAGTGAATTTTTCGACCTGTACAATGATGGATTTGAAGTAACAGATATTTCAAAAAAATTAATTGATGAAAACAAAGAGATAATTAACGATACTGACGATTGTAATAACTTTTGGTTCGCTTTAGCAAAAGCTCAATGGGAATGCAAGCAACTAGACGAAACTTTATTTAACCGAGTAAAGGAAATCATTGAAACGGGAGTTGACCTTGAAATCTGGCGAAATCTTGACGCTAAGGAAAAAGACATTAAAAAGCGAAAGATAAATCTTGACAAATTTTTAATCAATCTTCAAACTGAAAGACCTAAAGCAAAAGCTCGAAAAAAGAAAATAATTCGTCAGCCAGTTTTTGAAAAAGGTGACTGTTTGACTTTTAAACTAGAAAGTGGAAATTATGGTGGCGCAGTTGTTTTAGAAGCCATTAAAGACACTGAATATGGACATAATTTAATAGCAATAACACGAATTAATCAAGCCGATAAGCCTACAAAAAAGGACTTTGAAAATACTAGCGTGTTATTAATTAACTTCGGAAATTGGGATAACGAGGAAATGCTTAAATGGTATCTTCCTATAAGACACAAAAAAATAGCCAATCAAATCGAGACCGTTGACAATATCGAAGTTCAAATTGAATATGATATTAATGATTCAATGAATGGATTTGTTGCTGATTTTGATATTTGGATTATTCAAATTGCTAATCAACAATTCGAATCAGAGAAAACAAAACCTCTACAAACCAATAACAGAACAATTAAAGAATTAACTAAAAATAAAAAGTGGCAGTTTTGGAAAAAATAAAAGCCTATAACACTATATAAAAAACATAGGGCGGGTATGTGTTTTCTCAAAGGGTTGTTGTTTTCTTGCTAGGTCGCCAAATATAAATTTGGCGTTTTCAATATTAAAGATAAAAGCAAAATATTATATTTGGCTTAGTTATAAACGTGGAGTTAGAGCATACTTTCTGCCCTACGTTTCTTATATTAATCGTTACCAACAAGCAAAAATGACCTACTATACTTTTCACCTTAATGATTCCGGAGCTTTAGAATACGAAACAGAAGTTGAAAAAGGGAATTCTAAAACCCTAATCTGTGAAATGTATAATGGAGATGAGTTTAATAAATTAAATGATATACTTTTTTCCACTCACCGTAATGGATACGTGTTGAATGATAAGGCTCTGAATGTTTTTAAAGACTTGAACTTACCAAAGTATTCCATTTTATCAGCTTTAGTTAAGAGAAAGGAAAAGTTATTGAATATAATCCCAATCACAAAAACCTACAAATACAACTATTTGAAATTCGACAAAAAGGATTATAACAGATTTTATGAGTGGATTGATTTTGACAAAAGTGATATTTGGGTAACCAAATCAAAAAAAGACTTTAAAAAACTTGAGTCTCATCAAGAACGATTTGATTTTGTAGCAAAGAATAGTAAATTAAAATATCCAGAAGGTTATTCTTTTGTTTCAAAGAAAATAGTTTTTAAAAACATATTTGATAAAGACATTGATATGGTTAGAATTCCTCTTTATTCATCAGGAATTTATATTTCGGAAAGGTTTTTTAACACAATAAAGTCTAATAAATTATCTGATGTACTTTTTGCTAAAAGTAAAGCTGATATTGGAAAAGTATGGAAACCTTATTTCCCAATAGTAGAATTCTCTAAATAGCCAGTTGGTAACAAGGTATAAAAAACATAGGGCGAGTTAAGGGTTTTTGAACAAAAGCTTTTGTTTTTTTGTTATGTCGCCAAATATAAATTTGGCATTTCAATCTTGAAGATAAAAGCAAAATATTATATTTGACTTAGTGTCAAATCGAAATGCAGTGCCGATCATCTGCCCTACGATTTCTTATACTAACCGTTGTAGGCAATTAAATACACAACCTTACTTTTTATTGAAAATTGATTTTAAGATATTTGAATACTTAAATATTCATTTATCATGACCAAAACACATCCTATTCCGAAAGATTTTTATAAAGCTTCAAATTTCTTTACTCTTAGTGGTGCCGCTGGTGCCGTATGGCTTCTTTGCCTAGTAATTGCTGGTTTTGATGAAAAAAACTATTTAACCCCTACTCATTTTAGAGTCATCGCTATTTCTACTAGTGTTCTAATTTCGATAACAATGCTTTTAAAAACTTCTGATAGAAAATTTGAAAATTGGCTCTTTTCATTTTTCAATGGCATACTTATTTTTGTAAATGCATCTGGTTTCAATGCAATACAAACTGGTTTAATGTTTCATAAAAAAGAAATAACTAAGATTAAAGAAATCAAAAATCAAACAGAAGCTTCTTTTTCTCTTTCTTTTTTATTTAGGAATAATACTTCTTGGTGGGTAAGTAATGACTATTATTTAGAGAATAAAAAACTTAATAAAGTAAATTCTTCTTTAAATAAAAAAATCAAAAATATATCACAAAATAATATTGCACATGAGGATCGGATTAAATATATGACAGAAAAAATTGAATTACTAAACTCAATTAATGATTCTCTTTTATTAAATACGCAAAAGAAAAAAGAAAAAATCGTAGTTAAATTTATTGAAAAAGAAAAAACAAATAATTCTTCTATAAAAGACTCTAAAAACAATCTTAAAGAGAAATATCTAGCAGAAGTTATTCGACAAAAAAAAGAGATCGATAGCTTAAGGAAATTAATAATTAAATATAAACGAAATATTATAACTGAGGATAATCCAAATGTATTATTAGCTACTATTAATGAACTTAGAAATAGACTTTCAGAATGTTTATCAAAAAATGAGACTAATTAAAAAAGCCTACAACACTAGTAACCGTTGCACAACCCATTAAATTCACTAAAAACCTATTTCAAAAATGGCTTTCTAAGGAAGAATA
>CANMML010000006.1 GCA_947499005.1 uncultured Aquimarina sp. | reverse complement strand
GATTTTGCCCCTTGAAAATGTCCATGTTTCAACATATTTATTAATACTAAAGATAGGTATTTAAATAGTGACCTCTAAGAATGTTTATAGGATTCGGTTGTTCAAATAAATGGTGCTTTTCAAAAGTTTCTTGGAAAAGTATGGCTATAAACTCAGAGCCTGCTTTACCTGAAGTGGATTTGTAATGCAGTAATCCTTTAGAAAAATTATCTTTTACAAAAGCTACTTTTTGCATGCCATCTTCTAAAGTTGGGACATAGGTAATATCGACATGAAGCCATTCAAATACACGAGAAGCTCGAAATCCTTTTTTAAGAGTAAATTTTTTATAGTTTCTTTTTTTAAACCCCAAAGCACTGGCATATTTGTTAAAAGTAGATTTTCCACAAAAGAGAATTCCTTGTTTTAGGGTGTTGTAGTATAAGGTGGTTTTCGTTTTTCCAAAATTTTCAGGTTTCGTAACGATATGTTCAATTATTCTAACCTCTTCAAAAGTCAATTGGTTTGGGTGTTGTTTGTAGCAAAGTTGTATAGGAGATAGTGTACATTTTAGTCGTTGTTTCTCCCTGTAGTACCAATCTTTAGAGACTCCATAAAAACGGCAGGCACGTATTATTTTAATTCCAGAGATAGCTACGAGTTTATCAATTGAAGCTACAATAGCATCCGTATGTTCTTTTAAAAGTTTTTTCTTTTGGGTAATCGAGGATAATACTTGGTGATAGCCGTTGCTAATACTTACTAAGATCATCATTGATTTCATGAGTTGCTCACGCATAAAAATCATTTTGATATCCTCAAAGTTCTTCAAAAAAGGACGTACCCATTCTTCACAATCATACCCCTCGTGTTGGAATTTATTCCAGTTCTTACGAGTGTTTTTGGGAATACAGGCTAGTTGTTCATGATCTAGCATTCCATACACATAAAATAGAATAATGAGAGGATGATAGTTTCGCTTATATAAACTAACTCTCATCTTATACAAAGCGATAAATATACTAACTATTAGTACATATGCTGTTTTGGAATACAATTTTCACACCCTGTAATTTGATAAAAATTAAGCGAAACTATATCCATGTTACACCAAGGCAACAAGGATATATGCTATTTTTCAGAAACGAACTTTCGAGAAGACCGACAGAAGTTCGGTATCAAATTAGAAGACTGTTTGCATCATTATAAAAGCAAAAGAAACTTTAAAAGTTTATGGAAAAGAAATCATGATTTTTTAGAATTTGCTTGTCAACTTAGTGACTAAAATTCCTGAACGTCGTTCGATATCCTTTTGATACAAGCCGTACTTCAAGACAAACACTAGAGCAGAAATATCTTATATTTTTTGAATGATAAAAGCATCGATCAATCGAGTAAAGATATTTTATCTTCTCGGTTCATTTTTTCTACAGCTTTAAACTGTCTTAAAAGAAGATTCCCATTGATGGCATCTTGAGCTTTATTTTCAATTGATCCATTGACAATATAATCGATCGTAACACCAAACACTTCACTTTGTTTACTGAGTCACTCAACGCACCTCTAATAATTGATAAGCGTCTTTACCTTTCTGTGAATCTATAGCTGCGATTTCATCGGCATAACTTTTAGCCTTATCTACTCCACCACCAAAAGACTTTGGTAATTCCATATACAGTTCGACCATAACCATACGAGGGTCAATGTAGGTTGCATCTAAATCTGCAGCAATTTGCAAATGCTCTTTGATATCATCGAGTATAAATATGGCTTTCAATTTGTTCTGTTTTGCCTTCATTCCTAAAGCTCCTCCATATTTAAAATGATAGACCGCATTACTCTTATCGGTGCATAATGCCTTTTTAAAATAATCCGCTGCCTCACCCCATTCTTTTTGTTTGAATTTAATGTCTCCCAAGTATTCCAAGGCGGTAGCATTTTTAGGCGTTACCCGAAGTACTTTCTTTAATGAAGACGTAGCCGCAACCAAATCATTTGCGTTGAATTGATTGATGCCTAGCTGTAAAAAATCTTGTGCTTGCATTTGTATTGAAAAAAGAACAACTAAAAAGTAAAACAAGTACTTCATTTTCATAAATTAGGCATAATTCGTGTTACGTGATAACATATTTGGCAAAAGTATACCTATTGCCCCAATGAATTAACGCTAAAATTTAGCTTTTATGGCAAAGCAGTATATTATTCTTTTCGTTCTCAGCTTTCTTCAATCAATTTTTATGGCACAAGCACAGCAAAACTACGAGGCAGCATGGTTGGAAATCGATCAACTAGAAATTGAAGGCAAAGTAACCACTACTTTAGACAAAGTAAAAGCTATTCATAAAAAAGCAGTATCTAAAAAGAATGACGAGCAACGCTTGAAGGCTTCATTGTTTCAATGGAAATTCCAGCAAATTATTGACGAAAAATCACAGGTTGCCATTTTAGAATCTATTCATCAAGAAATCGAACAGACTTCATTTCCTGTTAAAAATATACTGTATTCCTACCTAGCGTCTTTTCTTGAAAGCCATTACAATGATAATTATTGGCGAATCAGCCAACGTACCTCTACCGAAGCTGCTGCCTTAAAAGATTATAGGACTTGGGATGTGAAGACTTTTTCAAACGAAATTTCGTCATTTTACAATAAAGCACTAGAAAATAGCACGCTACTTGGAAGCACTGCTGTAGATGATTTTACAGCACTTTTGGTTACGGTACCTATTTCACGAAAATACAAACCTACGCTTTATGATATTATCGCGCATAAGGCACTGTCTTTTTATAAAAACTCTAGAAACAGTCTACAGCCTAAAGATGCTTTTTTAATTAATGACGAAGCATATTTTAATCCCCAAAAAGATTTCTACACTAGCACAATAAGCACTACAGATACTGCTTCTTTTCAATATCAATCCTTGAAAATTTATCAGGAATTAGAACGTATTCATAGCCAACGAAAAAACAAAGATGCTTTCATCTTTAACCTCCTTCAACGATTTGAATATGTTAAAAACAACTGGAAAGGCAGCGATACAGATGAGACTTACTTAAAGCATGTTCAGAATTTACAAAAAACCCATGCTTACGATGCTACTGACATTGCTTTAGCTGAAGCTTATAGAGCACTGGCTTTCAGAAAGGGTGATGATAACAAGTATCTACATCCCGAATACAATAAGAAAGCCTTACAGCTCATCAACACTATTGAAGAGCAATCGAAAGACACTAAGATTATAGCAAAAGCCAAAAACTTAAAATCACAAATCCTACAAAAGAAACTCAATTGGCAAACGCAATCTTTGTATTTACCCAATGAAAAACAGTTGGCGAAATTGACTTTTACCAATACCGAAAAAGCTACGTTACACATTTATCAAGTTCCGTTTGAATTTAATATAGAGGAATTAAAACCATATCATCAAAAAGATTCGCTGGCTAAAGACTACTTAAAAAAGCGAAAACTGGTGCATTCAACAACTTATTCGCTTCCTAAGAAAACGGATCATAATACCTATAGCACAGAAGTTATTGTACCTCAATTGCCTTTAGGGCATTACATTTTTACCTTAATTGCCGACGATGACGAAAAGAGTTGGAAATATCACCAACAATCTGTTTCGGAAATTGGTTTCAACAAAACGGTACTTAAAGGCAAAACACGTTATCAAATTGTGGATCGCTACACGGGTGCTCCTATTTCGAATACCAACATAGAAATCCGTCATCGTGATAGTTATAATCGAGAAAACTCTTGGAGCACTCATACCAAAACAACGGATAGTGAAGGGTATTTTAATCAACCTCAAAATGATCGTCATAACAGCTATCAGCTAGTGGTTCAATTGGATAAAGACAGCTTAAAAATAGAAGATCGCAACTACCGATATCGAGATCATAACAACTATGCCAACCAGAACAAAAAGTATCAATCTAAAACGTTGCTGTTTTTAGATCGTTCCATTTATAGGCCTGGGCAAAAAGTATATTATAAAGCCATTGCTATTGCCAAAGAGAATGAAGTTTCTAGTATTCTAAGCGATAAGCAAATTAACATCAACGTTCAGGATGTTAATGGACAATCTATTTTCAATAAAGTAGTAACGACTAATGAATATGGTTCGGTACATGGCGATTTTGATTTACCCAAAAGTGGTTTGACAGGTAATTTCCATATATCTGCTTCGATAAGTAAACCTAGAGATCGATATAGAAATCAAAATGCTGGTGTTAGTTTTTCTGTGGAAGAGTATAAACGTCCCACTTTTGAAGTCACATTCGAACCTGCTACCAAAATCTTTAAGCTAAATGATACGGTAACCGTAAAAGGTAGTGCCAAAGCCTTTTTCGGCGGGAATATAACCGATGCTACTGTTACTTATTCTATAAAACGAACGGTTAGGCCTTTATATTGGTGGTGGCGTAGTATGCCAAGTAACGAAAATGGTAAGCAAATTGATCAAGGAGCATTGACTACAGATGATCAAGGAAATTTCACTATTAAGTTCTTAGCTGAAACGGACAGTCCTGAAATCGAAAACAAAGTCTTTAATTACGAAATATCAGCTAAAGTCACCGATATCAATGGGGAAACTAGAGAGGCTACGCAGACTATTAAAGTGGCAGATAAAAACCTATTGGCAGATATCGTAGTCGACGAAACATTGTCAAGTGATACGCCAAGCGAAGTCATTATTAAAACGAAAGACGTTAATGACAACCCGATCAAGACTACAGGTAGTTTGACCGCCTATAAACTTAAGGCACCAAAACGTTACTTAAATGCTCGTCCTTGGCCTTCTCCTGATATTCAAAACATTGACCTAGCTACCTTCGAAAGTACTTTTGCGCATATTCCATATACGAATGAAAATGACCCGAAGCAATGGGAAAAAGGTGCTTCTTTTTGCGAGCATACTTTCGAAAATACAGCTGAGGCTACCTTCCTTTTAGATGAAATGAAGGATTGGCCCGCAGGAAAGTATTTGCTAGTAACCAAGGTTACTGATCCGTTGACTAAAGCTTCTACTGAAAATCAAAAGTTAATAACGCTAACTCATAAAAAACAGGAAATCCCTGCTGATCAGCAATTATTTGATTTCACCGTAGATTACAATCCTAAAAATCAAAGTAAGGCTACTTTTAAGTTAAGCACTTCTGTAGAGCAACTACATACTTATCTAGAAGTATATGATGGGAATCGATTGATTCACGAAGAAACGGTAACGATCAAAAAAGGAAGTAAAACCCTCAATATTTCACTACCAAAACTGAATTATGATAAGATAACCGCCAAAGTACATTACCATATTTTTAATCGATTTTATAGTCAACAAGAAGTGTTAGATTTTTCTAAAACTCCTATACATCTAGAAATCGAGAAGAAACACTTTACGGATAAATTAGTCCCTGGCGGAAAAGAAACTTGGAGTTTCAAACTAAAATCGTCTGACAAGAAAACCTTTCAAGCAGAAGGCTTGGCGAGTATGTACGATGCTTCTTTAGACCAATTTAGGCCCCATTCATGGAATACTAATTTTGGATTTAGCACTTATACTCCACCTGCTCCGACCACCCAAGAATTGAATACGCTTAGCACGAAGAGTACTTATTACAATGAATTTGTCAATCGTATTCATTTACCCCATATTCCTTTGGAAGAATTAAATCTATACGGGTTTACGTTTAATAAAATTAACTCGTGGGAGTATCGACAGTATTTGAGTGGTTTAGAATTTAAAGTGAATTTTGCAAAGATTAACGAAAAAGACTTACTAAAAAATGGACTTGTAAGAGGTGTAGTAATTAATGACAATATTCCATTACCTGGAGTTTCCGTTAGCATAAAAGGAACGAAAAAAGGAACTATAACTGATTTTGATGGCCTTTTTCAATTATCCGTATCAAATGGAGATATTTTAAAATTTTCTTACACAGGATTTTATTCAAAGGAAATCACTATCAATAACAAAAATAGAAAGCTACTCATTGAACTTAAAGAAGACCCTAATGCTTTAGATGAAGTCGTAGTCATTGGATATGGAACGCAGAAAAAAAGCGCACTAACTGGCGCAGCAATTTCTAAAAGATCCTCAAAAGTTTTATCCAGAAAAGGCATTTCTAAAGCAGTACCTGCGAAATCCGCATTACAAGCACGTGTCGCAGGAGTAGCTTTGGAATCCGATACAGTCGAAGATGAGGCTGAATATGGAATCGATCAATCTTCACCTGAAGAAATAGAAATACCAATCGAAGACCTAAAAACCATCAAAACCAGAGAAAACCTTAACGAAACGGCTTTCTTTTTACCCAACCTAAAAACCAATAAAAAAGGGGAAATCGAATTTGAATTCACTTCTCCAGAAGCCTTAACCCAATGGAATTTGCAATTATTAGCGCATACCAAACAAGCTACTTGGGGGAAACTAAATGCTGAAGCATTGACCCAAAAAGATCTAAATATCATTCCGAATGCTCCACGTTTTTTAAGAGAAGGAGATCAACTATTGTTTAGTGCTAAGATTTCTAATCTTTCAGACAACCCATTACATGGTACAGCACTTTTAGAATGGACAAATCCTACTAATGGTGAAGTAGTGACTTCATCATTGAAACAAGAAAATGAAACACAAAACTTCGCTATTGCAGCCAATGGAAGCACCGAAGTCGCTTGGGAGTTAGATATCCCAGAAGGTTTAGGAGCGATTCAGTATAAAATTGTTGCTAAAGCAGGAAATGCTACCGATGGACAAACGGCTGTGATCCCTGTATTAACAAATCGTAAGCTGGTTACTGAAAGTATAGCGATGTGGGTACGTCCTGGAGAAACAGAGACTTATACGTTGAATAATTTTGACCCTAATAGCACGACTCAAAAGCCGCATCAAATTACCTTGGAGTACACTTCGAACCCTGCTTGGCTAGCGATTAAGTCGTTACCTTACTTGATGGAATTTCCGCATGAATGTAGCGAACAAACGTTTTCTAGATTGTATGCCAATACCATTGCAACGCACATCATCAATTCGCAACCAAATATCAAGAAGGTATTCGAAAGCTGGGAAGCGAATGGATCGCTGCAAAGTCCATTAGAAAAAAATGAAGCGCTAAAGCAAGTCTTAATTGCAGAAACCCCATGGTTAAGAGCCGCTCAATCAGAGACTGAACAGCAAAAACGACTTTCTGAATTATTTGAAATCCGCAAGATGTCTCGTGCTAATGAACGTGCTATTAATAAGCTAAAGCAACTTCAAAAATCTAATGGAGGATTCCCTTGGTTTAGTGGCGGTAGAGCAAACCGATACATCACTCGACATGTGGTTTCTGGCTTTGGGCATTTGGAACGTTTGGGAGTGTTAGAACAACGCTCTAAAACAGATCGCATGCTTCAAAAAGCAATCCAATTCTTAGATCGCGAATGGGTAAAAGATTTTGAGGAATATAAAAACCGCAACAAAGACGTTGAAAATTTCTACAAACAAACTCGATTACTTCATTTTGCTTATGCTAGAAGTTATCACATCAATCGTTTCCCTTTAAAAGGAATCACAAAAGATATTGTAGAAAAAGCACTAGACTATCAAACCCAACATTGGCAACAACGATCGCTGTACGAAAAAGGATTATTAGCCTTGACATTGCATCGTTTTGATAATGCTCCAAAAACAGTGAACACGATCATGACAGCCTTAACAGAAACGGCTGTACAGTCGAAAGCAAATGGAATGTATTGGAAAGAGAATAAAGCAGGCTGGTATTGGTATCAATCCATCATTTCGACACAAGCTTTACTGATAGAAGCTTTTACTGAAACCCAACAGTCTTCAAAACATTCAAAACACATTGAAGCGCTAAAATTGTTTTTATTAAAAAATAAACGCACCAACCGCTGGGATAATACGATCAGTACTACCGATGCTTGTTATGCGTTATTATTGAATGGAAACGATTGGCTTTCTATTGAAAATGGAGTAAAAATTACAGCTCCAAATGCTAAAACGGCTACTTTCCTTAAAAACATTCAAGAAGCAATGAGTACTGAAGAGGCTGGCACAGGCTACTTTAAAACCCATTGGAATGCCGATGAAATTGATGAAAGCCTTAAAACAATCGAAGTAAAAAACACAGGAAGTGTCACGAATTACGGAGGTTATTACTGGCAATATTTTGAAAACTTAGACAAAATAAAAGTAGACGACAAAGGGCCTTTGGCTATTGATAAAGATTTGTATTTAAAAACGGTCACTAACAAAGGCACTGAACTTAAGCGAATCACTACGGAAACCCCACTAAAACGCGGAGATAAAGTAACGGTGAGACTATTGATTAAAAGTGAAGATCATTTGGAATATGTTCACCTAAAAGATATGCGTGCTAGTGGTTTTGAACCGACAAAGGTATTATCGGGTTACGAACACAAAGATCGTTTATGGTATTACCAAAGTACAAAAGATGTCGCAACGCATTTCTTTATCGATCGTATGCCGAAAGGAAACTATGTACTGGAATATGATGTAATCGCCAATCAAACGGGAACATTTTCTAATGGGATAACCACATTACAATGTATGTATGCTCCTGAATTTAACAGTCATTCTAGTGGGCAAAGGGTGGAGATTAAATAGAATAATCTCATTCAACTAATAGTTGTATAATATTTAATAAAAACAGAAAAGAAAAAGGCTTTTGGGTTACATCGATTTGTTAGACATAATCCCGAAATAAATGTACTTTAAGATATCGAAAACCGACATTTATCAAGATATTAAGCCTCTCAAAAACAACACTCAATTACTATGTTTAATAGGAGAGATATATTCGCTCAATCCAATTAAAAAGTGATAAATTCGCACATCATTTTTTAGTTGGAATTTCTATCACTTTTATGTCAAAAACCGTAAATCTCACTTATCTTTTCACCTGCTTACTAGTGCTTTCAACTAAGCTATTAGCACAAAATCATATTAGTGCTTATGTTTTTGATATTGGAAACAATACGGCTGTAAGTAATGCCGCTATTCTTGTAGAAAATACTGAGAAAGGAACCTACACTGACAACAAAGGATATTTCGAATTACACGATCTTTCTAAAAATGCAACAATAGTCATTTCTAAAATCGGATATGAAACTATTAAAGTGCTTTCCTCTACTATTGGAGACACTATTTATTTAACCCCACAAACTAACAACCTCAAAGAAACCGTTATCAGAGGTTTCTCTAGTAGTCAACTGAAAAAAATTGCTCCCGATCAAATTTATTTCTCAAAAAAGGATATCGAAAAACTCCCTTTTATTCTAGGAGAAAAAGATGTCATGAAATTGTTACAATTAACCCCGGGTATTCAGCCTGCAAGTGAAGGGCAATCTGGATTACTCGTACGCGGAGGAAATGCAAGTATGAATTTAACATTATTGGATGATGTGTACCTTCATAACATAGCACATCTGGGAGGCTTATTCACCGCTATTAATTCGGATTTTGTGCATTCGCTTTCCTTTTCTAAAGCTGGTTTTGACAGCCGATTTGGAGGGCGCTTATCTTCAATTACCGAAATCAACACATTGAAAAAGCCTCAAAAAACTACCTTCAATGGTAGCATAGGTCTTTTGGCTGCAAAAATCACAGGGAATATTAAACTCAATGAAAAAAGTAGTTTATTGGTATCTGGACGAAGAAGTTATTTGGAAGTGCTAAAACCTTTTATTGACGATGAAGAGTCGATACTAAGCGATAATAAAAACTATTTTCTATATGACTTCTTAACGAAGTATCGATATGAATTTAATGCTAAGAATTCGTTGGAAGCATTTACATACCTTACGCGAGATAGTTTCTTCGACAAGACGAAAGAAAGAAACAGAAAATTATCTTGGGGGAATTTTCTAGTGGGTGCTAACTTTAAACATAGCTATTCTGATAAACTTTACTCAAAAACAACCTTGTCGAATAGCCTTTATAAATTTGAATTCAGCGATAAGAATTTCCCTTTTGATTACAATACCATCAGCACATTTGACAACTTTAGTGTAAAACATACGCTAGTATGGAATTGGAATGAAAAATTACTGAAACTTGGCGGAAACTTTGATATCAATTCGACCCTACCCAAAAGAATAAGTGCTACTGTAGACAATATACCAGTCGTTGTTGAAAATCAGGTGAGTTTTCAATTTAAGGAAATGGCTCTTTTTGGAGATTTAGAAACTCCTATTTCTAAAAAAATACACTTGAAAGCTGGCCTAAGACTCATCAATTATAGTCTTGACAGTAATGCTATAGTCGAAAAAAACAACTTCTTCGAATATGAGCCTCGTATAAGTCTAAAATATGACTTTAAGCCTCAAAATGCTTTTAAATTGAGTTACCAACGCCTGTCTCAGTTCATACATCAAGCAACGGTTCCTGGACTTAGTCTTCCTATTGATTTTTTTGTGACGAGTACTAAAGATATCAAACCTCAAATCGCCAACCAGATCAGTGCTGGCTATATACATGAACACAATAGTTTTCAATTCAATTCTAGTGTCTATTATAAAAAAGTGACGAATTATACGGAATTTGTTAACGGAGCTCTCAATAATTTATTCAATAGTAACATATACAATGACATAGCAGTTGGTGAACTTGACAGTTATGGAATTGAGCTTTCAATAAACAAAAAAATAAATCGTTTGACTTTGCAAAGTGCCTTAACCTTATCAAGGTCTATAGCCCATTTCGATGCAATCAATCAAGGAAAAAACTTTGCGGTAACCTTTGACAGACCCATTAATCTAAATACCGTTTTAAGGTATCAATTGAACGATCGTATCGAGTTAGGAGCTCTTTTTATCTATACTAGCGGGCAAGCCTTTACTAGACCAAAAGATGTTCGTATTATCAATGAAGAACCCATCCTAAGTTTTGAACGAATAAATGCGTCTAGGTTTCCTGACTATCACAGATTAGATCTTTCCTGCACCTATAGTTTTAAACCTAAAAAGAAATGGAATTCTAAATTAAATCTAACTTTGTATAATGTTTACAGCCAAAAGAACCCTTTTAATATTTATTATGAAATAGATGGAGATCTTTCTCAGTCATTTTCAATTTCTGAAGTACGGGAAACTTTGTTTCCTTTTATTCCAACAATAAACTGGTTATTTTCATTTTAATAATTATGAAAAGAATATTCTTACTATTTCTTGTTATATGCATGATCTCATGTGAAAAAGTATCTAATGAAGCATTAGACTCTAACCTTTTGACTGTTGAAGCACAGATTAAAGAAGGTAAAGTAGCAGAAGTTTACTTAACAAATGCCCTTACTTTTGAATCTACTATTGATTCATTGTCTATTTTAGAATCCATAGAATCTAAAGCTAAAGTGGTTCTTTCTAGTGGGGAGGATTCGGAGGTACTTACACTTAAAAGAGACGACAATCGTTTTCCTTTTGCTTTTTATGAAGGAAATGAAATTAAAGGAGAGACTGGGAAAGAATATTCTTTAACAGTATCTATTCGTGGAGAAATGTTTACTTCTACCTCTTCAATACCTCAAAAGCCAAAAATTTTGGATGTTGAGTTCATGGATGCAATCAACGAAATTGCCTCAAATGAAGAAGTGTTCGACTTAAAATTAACCGTCGAAAACAACAAAGAGATCAGATACTTTAAAATCCTCGCTAAAAATGTAAATGAAATCAAATTCAGTAATGCGAAACCTTTAATCTTTAGCTCAAAAACACTATCGACTACTGACAGTTTCCCTGTATTTGTTTCTTATTCAAAAGAAGTAGATGGAAAATCTGCTAATCAGATAAAACCAGGCGAATCCTTTGAAATCTCTTTAATAGCCATTACTAAAGAACAATTTGATTTTTGGAAATCTATCAAAGGAGACCAAACAAGCTTTCAAGATAACGCTAGCCTTTCCATTAATACGCCTACAAACATATCCAATGGCGCTTTTGGGTATTGGTCTGGAGAAAATGCAACAACCATTAGGATTGATGTCCCATTAGAATGAACCACTATTGACTGGAAGATCCATAGTTTCGGTTATGACTGAAAGTCTTTTCTATTTTCTAACTTATTGCTGTAAGCTATAGGCTACATTAAAATACATAAGCCCTACTGCTTAAAGCTTAACGCCTCTTGCCGTAGATAAAATTTTTAGAAACTAAAAGTGAGATGCACTAAAGTACATAGTTTTAACTATTATTGAGACCAATAAAACATTCATAATTTAGGAGATAGCAATGCTAATTCATTTACTAACTGTATGAGAAAGTGTTTCAAAAAAAAAGAGATCATTTTAGGCTTAGCCTAAAATGATCTCTTTCAAATGTATTTCAATATCTATATTGAAGACTAGAACTCATCAACTACAGTAATTGGCTGCTGATCTGGTGTAGACTCATAAGTATCATCATCTCCTAAATCTATATCCCCAAATAAATCTTCGAATGCATCAAAAACAGATTCAAACTTAGTTTCAGCCTCTGTAAATGAATCATTAAAGTACGTATCGAAATCTACAGTTGATTCATCATCAAATAAAAATCTCGCGTTTACTATATCTTCAGAAACCTCTACGGACTGAAAAGTATCCGTATCTGCATCATAGAAATAATCTGTGTAAGTATCTTGATCTTTATAAAATTGACTATTCGCTACTAAACTACCATCGATACTTAATTGTGCTTCTACATTATTATTTAACAACTCAATTTCTTCATCGATTGAAAGATCTGCATTAGAATCTAAATTATTATCATTAGCTGTAATGAATAAATTTGCATCTAATAATGTAAGTGATACTGTTGAATTGTCTAAAATGCCTTCTACACTATTATCTTCATCACTAAAATCTCCATTTGCAGTAGTAGTATATCCTAAAACAGCTGTATCATCAATACTAAAATTAATTGATTGAGTTATTTTAGCATTGCTTCTTGAATGTGAAATCAAAAACTCTAAACCTCCTATTGACGTCTCATTCTGCAAGCTCGTTGGAACTGTCAAACCATTAGTAAATGTTGCTGTGTATGTTTGCTCGAAAACTTTAGTACCATTAATCGTTAATGATGCATTTGTTAACACAGGAAACTCTTCATCTTCTACAATCGTAGAATTAAAATCGGTTACACTAAATACCGCTGTATTACCGTCATAGTCTATATTGTAAATAAGATCATCACTATCACTTACTTTTACAAAATCATCACTATCATCATTCCACTCATATACCCCTTTATCCTCATTAAAATCTTCTTTCAATGGTTGAGATACAATCGCTAATTGTTTAGCGCCTACTAAAACAATATCCTTATTTTCTTTAAGACTTGCTACATTAGCAACAGTAGTTACAGCCACATTATCACTAGCTTCATCTGAAGCTGTTAAAAACTCTGCCAATTCTACAATCTGTTCTAGGGCTGTATCATCAGAAAAACTATCAAGCTTATTCAACAATTCTATACTATTATCTTCCAATTTCTCTTTTCCTTCCTCAACAGTTAAAGAAGCTTCTACTGGTGGTTTAACTGGAGTTACATCTCCATTTCCTCCTCCGTTTCCACCATCACCTCCATCATCGCTTCCGCATGATACTATTGCGAAAAATACTGTAGCTACTAATAATCGATTAATTTTCATTTCTATTTAGATTTTTTTTGCATTCAAAAATATGCAATACATCTCAAATAAACATATACTAGGGGTTAAAAAAATTGTTTTTTTAAATCACTCATATCCAAACCATAAAATAACGCTCTTATCTCTTATATGGAGATACGACACAACATAGTATTATCTAGAATACTCAAATTATTGGAAACAAAAAACCGACAAATAATGTTACTTAAATGCCGGTTTTATTCACATTTTGGGGAGAAATGCTTATTCTATTATGATTCTATTTACTCGTGATTCTACACGTTTATAATCTCTTTCTACAATTTTAGAATCTTCTGTCGTTCTTATCGTTAATTGATTCTGATCTCTAATTACTATGCCTTCTTGACTTTCTTCTTCTGAGATATCAATAGTTATTCTATTGGTATTAAAAGAAAAGTTTCCTGAAACTTCAGGGACTGCTTCGCATTCAA
Source organism: uncultured Aquimarina sp. (assembly GCA_947499005.1). Taxonomy (GTDB): domain Bacteria; phylum Bacteroidota; class Bacteroidia; order Flavobacteriales; family Flavobacteriaceae; genus Aquimarina. The sequence goes on along the minus strand of CANMML010000006.1, from coordinate 144,041 downwards.
GTGTACTATCATTTACTTTTGACGAATTATTAAAAAAATCACCATTCAGGGTAAAAGTAATTCGCTGTCTTAAATCACATGAACTTAACACTTGCTGCTGTCCATTAATTTTTTCAGTAATCAATTGCCAATTACCAGCTACTTCTTTTTCGTAACTAATCTTATTTAGATCTTCTGTTTCGCAACTAGTTAATGAAACAAATATTAGTAAAATTGCAAAAACACTGGCTTTCATTACAATGCATTTATTTATTACTTTCAAATATATACTCTATCCCTTTATATACAGTATCTGTTCGACGAAATGCACAAATAGACACAACTGTCTGACTTGTAGTTATTTGAAACACCAATGAAACATAAATCAACCTTTTTCAGAAGAGTATTTCTCTAAAAAAACTCATCAAAAACGTCAAATTCTAGTTTTCAACAACATACATCTTTAAATTGCAATCGATTGTAACTTACAAGGTATTTAACTATCTAAAATACAGATACTCATTATTATTTCAAAAAATCAATATTACGTTTTAACCCAGAAAACTTAGTACGCTTTACTGCCGATTTCTTAAACACTTTACGAAAGACATCTTCTGTAATTTCTTCCCAATCTTGGTAAGTCATTTCTAATAAATCGGGGTGAGGGTTAAATAAGGGTTCATTATGCGGTTTTGAGAATCGGTTCCACGGACACACATCCTGGCACACATCACAACCGAACATCCAATTATCGAATTGTCCTTTCATAGAGGCTGGAAGGTTATCTTTCAATTCAATAGTAAAATAAGAGATACATTTACTACCATCTACCACATAAGGTGCTACTATAGCTTCTGTTGGACAGGCATCCAAACAAGCGGTGCAACTTCCGCAATGATCTGTTGTAGCATGGTCGGTTTCTAATTCGATATCCAAGATTAATTCTGCAATAAAAAAGAAAGATCCTGCTTGCTTTTGAATAAGATTACTATTTTTTCCAATCCATCCTAAACCACTTTTAGCAGCCCAAGCTTTATCCAATACAGGAGCCGAATCTACAAAAGCCCTCCCTGATACTTTTCCTATTTCTGCATCTATAAAATGATGCAATTCTTTCAATTTGGTTTTTATGATATGATGATAATCCTGACCATATGCATATTTAGAAATTTTAGGAGCATTAGGATCTTTTTGGGTTTCCGCTGGAAAGTAATTCAACAATAAAGAAACTACACTTTTAGATCCTTCTACGAGCTTAGTGGGATCTAGTCGCTTGTCAAAATGATTGGCCATGTAGCTCATTTGACCGTGACGATTCTCGTTTAGCCATTTTTCTAACCTTGGTGCCTCTTCCTCCAAAAAACCTGCCTTGCTTATCCCACAGGATAAAAAACCTAAGCGCTTTGCTTCCTCTTTAATCATCACTGACCACTTAGAAGCATTTATGGTTTTATTTTGATGAGATTGTGACATAAGGGCTTGGGAAAGAAATTAATCTTTTTAATGATTACGTGACTTAAATTTTAAATTAACATTTACGGGTCTTAAAGTAATAAGAGGCTTGTATTCTATTTGATCATTTGTGCTGATTATTTCAAACTTTTTTACAATTTCTGTAATAGTGACCAACATTTCGTAAATAGCGAAATTACTTCCTACACACATTCTTGGACCTGCTCCGAAAGGATAATAGATCCCCGAATAATTCTTTATTTTATCCTTACTAAAACGTTCTGGTTTAAATGCATTTGCATCTTCCCATAGCTTTGGATTTCTATGAATTTCAAAAAAAGAAATTAGAAATTCTTGATGCTTATTTATAGATATATTTCCATAAACATCATCTTCTATGGCTATTCGATCCGTAAAATATGCAGGAGGAAATAGACGCATAGATTCGTCTATGCATTGCTTTGTAAAAGTAGCTTCCTCGAAAAGTCCCATCAAATGATTTGCGTTATCCGAAAAATTATTGACCTCAGTAAACACCTTATCTTGTATCTTACTATACTTCCCCAATAATGCTAGTGTAAATGTCAACGCACTCGAAGTAGTCTCGTGACCAGCAACAAATAGAATTAAAATTTCATCGACCAATTGGTCATTAGTCATAGAAGTTCCATCTTCGTAGGTACTATGTAATAGGATATCTAAAAGATCATCGTGTGCTTCTCCTGAGTGTCTTCTGGCTTCAATAACATTATAAATGAGTCCTTGTAATTCTACAGATAGTTGCTTTGTTTCTTTTCTTCTTCCACTAATTTCTCTCCACCATCTTAAGAAAGGCAGCCTCATTTCCAACATAAAATCACTCTGAATCTTTTCTATGATGTACTGCATCCGTTTCATCGTGGCCACATCACTTGTATAACCAAAAAGTGATTTTGCAACAACCTTGAATGCTAAATCGGTAGTGAAATTATACACATCAAAAACAAGATCTTTTTCTATAGTAGAAATCTCGTCCAAGATTACTTTACGCATAATAGAAGCGACAGTCTCTAACTTTTTTTTATAAAATGAAGGTTGAATTAACTTACGCTGTTGTCGCCAATAAGTGCCATTAGATGTCAATAATCCTCCGCCAAGATAAAATTTCAACTTCTCGGATTGCAATGGCGATTTATGGTATTTCTTTTGAGCTTTTTGAAGAATTTGTTGTGTCAATTCGTGATCACGAGTAAAGAGTACGCTATAACTGGGTTTAAGATAAATTCTAAAAGTATCTCCAAGCTTATTAAATTTACGGTTATGAAAACGCAAAGGGTTTTTCATGATTTTCGGCGCTTTTAGCATGAGCTCGAAAAAACTAACCTCTTTCATTTTCATATCTTTAAAATAACTGTCCTTGATCTGGTCTTTTAGTCCTACCTAGGTGTTTGTAGGCTAATTCTGTCACTTCTCGACCACGCGGAGTACGCATAATAAACCCTTGCTGGATTAAGAAAGGTTCATATACCTCTTCAATGGTTTCGGCACTTTCACTAACCGCTGTAGCAATTGTTGTAAGTCCAACAGGACCTCCTTTAAACTTATCTATAATGGTTGTTAAGATCTTATTATCCATATCGTCTAGTCCAAATGCATCTACATTTAGTGCTCTCAAAGAAAACTGAGCCATTTCTAGATCTATACTTCCATTTCCTTTAATTTGAGCAAAATCCCTTACACGCCTTAACAATGCATTCGCAATACGAGGTGTCCCTCTACTTCTTCCTGCTACCTCAATCGCTGCCTTTTCATCTATAGGTACTTGAAGTATCGCAGCACTACGTTGTACAATGGACGATAATAACTCGGTAGAATAATATTGAAGTCTAGACTGAATTCCGAAACGAGCACGCATTGGCGCTGTTAATAATCCTGAACGGGTCGTAGCACCTATTAAAGTAAACTCATCCAAGTGTATTTGAACAGAACGTGCATTAGGCCCGCTCTCTATCATAATATCGATTTTAAAGTCTTCCATTGCCGAATACAGATATTCTTCTACAATAGGACTCAATCGATGAATCTCGTCTATAAAAAGCACATCACGAGGATCCAAATTGGTTAGCAAACCTGCTAAATCTCCTGGTTTATCCAGTACAGGCCCCGAAGTAATCTTTATACCTACTCCTAATTCATTAGCTACAATATTTGCCAAAGTGGTTTTCCCTAGCCCCGGAGGCCCATGGAATAAGGTATGGTCTAAAGCTTCACCCCTCATGTTAGCGGCTTCAACAAAAACTTGCAAATTTTCCAGTACTTGATCCTGTCCTGCGAAATCATCAAAACTTAACGGCCTTAATGCTTTCTCAACATCATGATCTTGTGGGGTAAAATTTTCGCTTGTAGGATCTAGGTTCGAATTCAATCTAATAATAGGTTTAAAACTGCTATCCAATTGACAGAATCATCTATTTGATAAGATTCCTGCCTACGCAGGAATGACGTAGGACTCATACAAAAGTATGACTATCGTATAAAATAAAAAAGCCCTCAATAGAGGGCTTAGTATATAATAGTTTAGTCAGAGACTAAAATTAGTGTGTTAAGTCTTCTTCTCCTTCTTGAAGAGGAGTAGTTTGTGGTGTGTAATCTTGACCTTCGATTACATATTCTCCATTTTCTTTAGTCTTGCTATAATCATAAGCCCAACGATAAACAGTTGGTAATTCACCAGGCCAGTTTCCATGAATATGTTCTACTGGTGTAGTCCACTCTAATGTATTAGACTTCCAAGGGTTTTGCTCTGCCTTCTTACCATAAAACATCGAATGTATGAAGTTATATAAGAAAATCAATTGAGCCCCTGCAGTGATTAAAGCAAATACAGTAATCAATACGTTTGTATCCGCTAAATCATCGAAGTATGGGAAATTTGTATATGTATAATAACGACGTGGTAAACCTGCCATCCCTACAAAGTGCATTGGGAAGAAAACTCCGTATGCTCCAACTGCAGTAATCCAGAAGTGTGCATATCCCAAGTTTTTGTTCAACATTTTACCATACATTTTTGGGAACCAGTGGTACACACCAGCAAATAACCCGTATAATGCAGAGATACCCATTACTAAGTGGAAGTGAGCCACTACGAAATATGTATCATGAACGTTAATATCTAATGTACTATCTCCTAAGATAATTCCTGTTAATCCCCCTGTAATGAATGTTGATACTAATCCAATAGAAAATAACATTCCTGGGTTAAGCTGTAAATTACCTTTCCAAAGTGTTGTAATGTAGTTAAACGACTTTACTGCTGATGGAATCGCAATCAATAATGTTGTAAATGTAAATACAGATCCTAAGAATGGATTCATACCTGATACGAACATATGGTGACCCCATACAATTGTAGATAAAAATGCAATTGCAATAATTGATCCTACCATGGCACGGTATCCAAAGATTGGCTTACGAGAATTCGTAGCGATAATCTCTGAAGTGATTCCTAATGCTGGTAATAATACGATATATACCTCTGGGTGACCTAAGAACCAAAATAAGTGTTCGAATAATACAGGCGAACCTCCTTGGTTGTGTAATACTTCTCCTTGGATGAATATATCACTTAAGTAGAATGAAGTTCCAAAACTTCTATCCATGATCAGTAATAAAGCTGCTGATAATAATACTGGGAAAGAAACTACCCCAATTACAGCAGTAATAAAGAATGCCCAAATCGTTAATGGTAAACGAGTCATTGACATCCCTTTTGTTCTTAAGTTAATTACTGTTACAACGTAATTCAAAGAACCTAATAATGAAGAAGCAATGAATATAGCCATAGATACTAACCATAAAGTCATCCCTAATCCAGAACCTGGCATTGCTTGTGGTAATGCACTTAATGGAGGATAAATTGTCCAACCTGCAGCAGCTGGTCCAGCTTCAACAAATAAAGAGAATACCATGATTACTGAACTCAAAAAGAATAACCAGTAAGAAACCATGTTCATAAATCCTGAAGCCATATCACGTGCTCCAATCTGCAATGGAATTAATAAGTTACTAAATGTACCTGATAACCCTGCTGTTAATACAAAGAATACCATGATAGTACCGTGAATAGTAACTAACGCTAAATATACATTAGGATCCATTACTCCTTCTGGAGCCCATTTTCCTAATAATACTTCAAAAATTTCGAATGACTGTTCTGGCCATGCAATTTGCATTCTAAAAAGCAATGACATTGCAATACCAATAATACCCATTAATAAACCAGTAACTAAATACTGCTTAGATATCATCTTATGATCCTCACTAAAAATGTATTTAGTGATAAACGTTTCCTTATGGTGGTGTCCGTGATCTGCTGACATGTTCTTTTCTTTTAAACTAAAGTTATCAAATATTATTTAGACACAACTTGTCTGAAAGTCTTTTGTTCCGCTAACCAATTGTTAAAATCTTCTTCAGATTCTACAACAATTTTCATCTGCATATTGTAGTGAGAAGCACCACAAATCTTATTACATAATAGATAGTAATCGAATTCGTATGGCTCTAAAGCCTCTTCTCCTTTAGCAACTAATTTCTTGCTATTCTCTTTACGAATATCGTTTATCGTCGCTACCTTTTCTACCATAAAATCTGTCTGACGCATATCCTCAGTAGTTTTTATTGGTGTATATGAGAATTCTGTAATCATACCAGGAACAACATTCATTTGTGCTCTAAAGAATGGCATGTATGCAGAATGCAATACATCTTGTGAACGCAATTTGAAAATCACTTTCTTGTTTACTGGTAAATGCAACTCATTAGTTATAATATCATCCATTGCATACGCATCAGATTCATCTACCCCTAATGTGTTTACTCCTTCGATAAAACGAACATTAGCTTTTCCTAATTCATTATCAGCTCCAGAATATCTAGCTCTCCATGCAAATTGGTATGCATATAATTCTACCACCATTGCATCCTCTTCTTCATCAATATGCATGATATCTACCCATGTGTATAAACCATAGATAATTAAACCTGCTAAAGTGATAATTGGAATACCTGTCCAGATTAATTCTAATGTATGACTGTCTGCAAAGAATAAAGCCTTATTACCTTTTTTACCTCTGTATTTATACGCAAAGAAGTGTAATAAGAACTGTGTAATCATCTGTACAAACATGATTAACACTACAGAGATCTTCATTAAGATATCATAGTCTTTACCATGCTCTGAAGCTGTCTCTGGTAAGAAATATGAGTAATAATTGATAAAACAATACGCCGTCAACCCGTAAAGGAAGATTATAAAAGCTAACATTAATTTAGCTTGTGTACTGTTATCTTTATCATTAGCAATTTGAGAAGTATCAGCATTTCCTTGAGAAAGTTGGAATATCTTAGAAAGTTGCCAAATAGAAACTCCCAAAAGTGCTACTATTAGTAAGATTAAAAATATCGTCATTGTTCGCTATCTTATAATAATTAAATACTTCTTTTATTAATAATGGTAATGCTTACTTTCTTCTAAGTAAGGGTTCCCTGATGGTTCTAATTCTCCTTTAGTAAGTGCTCTGAATACTACAAAAATGAATAATCCTAAGAAGAACAATACTGCACTAATTTCAGGCAATCCTATTGACCATGATCCTCCAACAGTTGCTGGCATAACCATGTTAAAGATATCAATGTAGTGACCCACTAAGATTACAATACCAACCAATATAATAATCCAGTTGATACGTTTAAAGTCTGAATTCATTAATACCAATAATGGGAAAATCAAATTCAATGCTACCATACCAAAGAATGGTAATGTATAATCATTAATACGCTGTACGAAGTAAGTAACCTCTTCTGGAATATCTGAATACCAGATCAACATAAATTGTGAGAACCATAAGTATGTCCAAAAGATGCTGATCCCAAACATAAATTTAGCTAAGTCATGGATATGACTATTGTTCACTTTTGCTAAATATCCTTTAGACTTTAAGTAAACTGTCACTAATGCAATCACAGTAATTCCGCTTACAAACATAGAAGCAAAAACATACCATCCAAATAGTGTACTAAACCAGTGTGGATCGAAACTCATGATCCAGTCCCAAGACATCATTGATTCTGAGTAAATAAATACTACTAAGAATACCGCAGCTGCTTTGAAACTTTTCTTGTACCATACATTTCCTGTAGGCTCTTCGTCCTGCTTCTTAGAAAATTTAATTGCAAAATGTCTATATACATTCCAAGCTGTTAAATATAAAGCTGCACGAATTAAGAAGAAAGGTACATTTAACCATCCTGTCTTACCTTGTAGTAATTCATCATGAGCTACTACTTCTGGATCCATCCAAACGAATAAGTGGTTGATATGGAAACCTGATAAAGCCAAAAGGACAAATACTATAATTCCACCAGGTAATAAATAAGCTGTAATTGCTTCCATTACTCTAAATAACAATGGAGACCAACCTGCTTGTGCTGCAAACTGAATTGCATAAAAAACCAACACTCCTAATGAAATCATAAAGAAAAAGAATGCTGCAACATATAACGCTGCCCAAGGCTTATTCTGTAATTGGTGTAATACATGTTTTAAATGCTTTTCATGTGCTCCATGAGCATCTTCACCATGAGTATCATGACTTTTTCCATGAGTCTCAGTACCATGAGCTTCATGTCCATGCCCTTGTTCAGCATGTGCATCATGTTGAGCTGGCGCTGCATGAGTATCGTGACTTTCTGTAGCATGACCTTCACCATGTCCTCCATGATGCTGGCTAGCCAATATTTGTTCTACTTCTTCTATCGAACCTGGTGCACTTGAAAAACCAATGGCCATACCAATTAGCCCTAATGCCATTAGTACGATAGGTAATATCTTGATATTATTTGTAAATGTATTCATAACTTAAAACCAGAGTTCGTATTTATTTTAGTCCTGCTTCTTTGTGTGAGTGATGAGATTTTCCTCCAATCAATGGCTTTCCACTTTTCTCTTTCACACTGTGAATTGTACTTTCAACCTGCTCTAACTTGTGCTGAATAGGATTTCCGTGTTCATCAAATTCAACTTCTAAACCGTGAGATTCAGATCCACCATCATGATGCGAATCTGCAGCATAAGTAGCGTTTACTCCATGAGAGTTATTCGCTCCGAAAAGATACACTTCATTGCTTTCTGCATCTTTAATATTATCTATTCTTGGAAAAGTCCCTTGAAGCTTAGCTTTTAATTGCTCTACATATTGAGCAATTAACCAACGCTCTTCGGTAGTAGTTTGTGCTGCATACGATCCCATAGAATTGATTCCGTAATACATTACATGGTAAATACTTCCTTCTGTAATAGCACGTCCAGCATCATCATAACTAGGCACCCCTAATATCTTTTCGCGCTTTACTAAAGTTCCTTTACCGTTTCCTTTTCCTCCATGGCAAATCGCACAATAAATATCATATAATGCTTTTCCTTTTTCAGCATTTTCAACTGTATATGGAAGTGGATTTTTCAAGCCTTCTTTTGCAGCTAAATACCCTTCACGGTTATTTTCATAATCGTATGGTAACCATCCTCTACTTACTGTTCCTTCTACAGGAGTTAAAGCTTCAGAAGTGTGATTATCTGCAAAGATCTCATTATCGTGAGAACTATACGCTTCGTAACCACCTGACTCGTACATGTTCGGGAAATACTGATAATTAGGCTTCTTGTCATTTTTACAAGAAACTATCGCTACTGCAGTAGCTAATAATGCTATTTTAAAAACTGCTTTCATCGACTTAGTTGTTTTTAAAATTAATTTCAACTGCACCTGTAGCTTTAAAGAAAGATGTTAACTCTTCTTCTCCTGCTGTAGAGGCATCTAATTCGATACAGAATAAATCATCTGTAGTTCTTTCATTAGGATTTTCAGCTTTCTTAAAAGGCCATAATTTACTTCTCATATAAAAAGTAATAACCATTAAGTGAGCTGCAAAGAATACCGTTAATTCGAACATAATTGGCACGAATGCAGGCATATTTTCTAAGAAACTAAAACTTGGTTTCCCTCCAATATTCTGAGGCCAGTCTTCGATCATGATGTAGTTCATCATCGTTACAGCCACTGTCAAACCAATTAACCCGTATAAAAAGGCACAAATTGCCAAACGTGTATGTGGTAATCCCATTAATTTATCTAGACCATGCACTGGGAAAGGTGTATACACCTCTTCAATGTGGTAGTGCTTAACATTACACGCTTTTACAGCGTCCATTAAAACCTCGTCATCAAGGTAATAAGCATGAGCAACTTTTGAAGCCATACAATACTTAATTTATATATTAATGGTGGTCGTCGTGACTGTCACCTAATAGTTCAACAATACCTTCAGCTTTTTCATAAGTTGGTTTCCCAGCTTCGCGAAGTTTCTTATACTTCTCTCCTGAAGACTTTAAAATCGATTTTACTTCTGCTTGTGCAATTACTGGAAAGCTACGCGCATACAATAAGAACAATACAAAGAAGAATCCGATAGTACCAATGTAAATCCCTATATCAACAAATGTAGGTGAGAACATCGTCCATGATGATGGTAAGTAATCACGGTGTAACGATGTTACAATAATTACAAAACGCTCGAACCACATACCTATGTTTACTACAATCGAGATAAAGAAAGAGAACATGATACTTCTTCTTAATTTTGGGAACCACATAAACTGTGGAGAGAACACGTTACATGTCATCATCGCCCAGTATGCCCACCAGTAAGGACCTGTTGCACGATTTAAGAATGCATATTGTTCGTATTCTACACCTGAGTACCATGCTACGAACAGCTCGGTAATATAGGCTACCCCAACGATAGAACCTGTAATCATGATTACTAAGTTCATTAATTCGATATGTTGTAACGTAATATAGTTTTCCATATTACACACCTTACGCATAATGATTAATAAAGTGTTTACCATTGCGAATCCTGAGAAAATCGCCCCTGCTACGAAATAAGGAGGGAAAATTGTCGTATGCCATCCAGGAATTACCGAAGTTGCAAAGTCAAAAGATACGATCGTATGTACAGAAAGTACTAATGGTGTTGCTAAACCTGCTAACACTAAAGATACTTCTTCAAAACGTTGCCAGTCTTTTGCTCTACCAGACCATCCAAATGATAAGATTCCGTAAATCTTTTTTGTAAATGGTGTCACTGCACGGTCACGGATCATTGCAAAATCAGGTAATAAACCAGTCCACCAGAAAACTAATGAAACCGATAAATACGTAGAGATTGCGAATACATCCCAAAGTAGCGGCGAATTAAAGTTTACCCATAGTGATCCAAATTGGTTAGGAATAGGTAATACCCAATATGCTAACCATGGACGTCCCATGTGAATGATAGGGAATAATCCCGCTTGTACTACGGAGAAGATAGTCATCGCCTCTGCAGAACGGTTAATTGCCATACGCCATTTCTGACGGAATAATAATAGTACTGCTGAGATCAAAGTACCTGCGTGACCGATACCTACCCACCATACGAAGTTCGTGATATCCCACGCCCATCCTACAGTTTTATTTAATCCCCAGCTACCAATACCATTTACAATAGTATAAGTAATACATCCTAATCCCCATGCAAATGCAGCTAATGCGATTCCAAAAACAATCCACCACTGTTTATTTGCTCTACCTTCTACAGGTGCTACCACGTCAAGTGTTACGTCGTGGTAAGACTTATCACCTGTTACAAGAGGTCTTCTTATGGGTGCTTCGTAATGAGACATAATTTATTCTTGATTTAACTCTTTATTAATTAAGCTTCTTTCGTGTTACGTACCTTTACTTGGTACTGCACATTTGGTTTTGTTCCTACGTGCTCCAGTAAGTGGTACATACGATCCCCTTCTAGTGTTTTAGCAACGTCACTTTCCTTGTCATTGATATCTCCAAAAGTCATAGCTCCTGTAGTACATGCATTAGAACAAGCAGTCTGGAATTCACCATCTTTAATTACACGTCCGTCACGTTTTGCATCTAAGATTGTTTTCTGTGTCATTTGCATACACATAGAACATTTCTCCATCACTCCACGAGAACGTACTGTAACATCTGGATTTACAACCATACGACCTAAATCGTTGTTCATATGATAATCGAAATCATCATTTCCATTATATAAGAACCAGTTGAAACGACGCACTTTGTAAGGACAGTTGTTTGCACAGTAACGAGTACCTACACAACGGTTGTATGCCATATGGTTTTGACCTTGGCGACCATGTGAAGTTGCAGCTACTGGACATACCGTCTCACAAGGAGCATGGTTACAGTGCTGACACATTACTGGCTGGAATGCTACTTGAGGATTTTCTGATGGATCTTCTAATCTATCAAAAGTAGACAACGAACCATCATCTTCTCTATCACCAAATAAATAGCTACCTAAACCTAAACCATCAGCATCATCTTTCACTTTATTATCTCCTTCGAAAGTTTCCTCTGAAGAATAATATCTATCGATACGCAACCAGTGCATATCACGTGACTTACGCACTTCCACTTTACCTACAACAGGAACATTGTTTTCTGCATGACATGCAATCACACAAGCTCCACATCCTGTACAAGCATTTAAATCTATAGATAGGTTAAAGTGATGCCCAATTGAACGATCAAACTCATCCCACAAATCAGCATCTGGAGAAGTCACAGGAATTTCCTCATGATCTAAAGAGACCTTAGGAATTTCGTTGTAATAATCTCTATCTTTTGTATTGAAGATCTCTAAGGTAGTTTCCTTAACGATATCTCCACGCCCCATTAGTGTTTTCTGCAACTGCACACAAGCAAACTCATGTACTCCAGAAACTTTCTCTACACTAACTTTTTGAACGTTATTGAAGTTTTGATATAATGCATATGCATTAACCCCAACTTGCATTTCTTCTTTTAAACCAGCAGTACGACCGTACCCTAAAGCTAATGCTACAGCACCTTTTGCTTGCCCTGGTTGGATATATACTCCTACATTTTCAACAGTTACGTTACCCACTTTTACATTAACAACACTACCGTTCAATGCACCGTTAGCAACATTCCAATTCTCTAAACCTAATGCTTCAGCATCTGCTTTAGAAACTAACAAATAGTTATCCCAAGATGTTCTTGTAATTGGATCTGGAAATTCTTGCAACCATGGGTTATTCGCCTGTTGGCCATCTCCCATTCCTGTTTTAGTATACAATACTAACTCTAGACCATTCGCTTTACCTGAAAGATTAGAAGTATTAATACTAAATGATGGCGCAGCTGCTACTTTTTCTCCTGTAGCAAAGAAACCATCATGCAATGCTTGATTGAAAGACTTCCCTCCTAAGATCGAAGTATTCCAAACATTTTTCATGTATTTATCGAAAGAAACATTATTTCCTAAAAGACTTAATAATGTATCTTCAAATTGACGTGTATCGAATAAAGGACGGATCGTTGGTTGTACTAAACCAAACTTCCCTTTAGTAATTTCTACATCTCCCCAAGACTCTAAATAATGAGGTGTAGTTGCTACAAACTCACTTACTGAAGCTGTCTCATCTGGAGTAGAAGCAAAAGAAACTACTACATCTACCTTTTTAAGACCAGCAACAAAAGCTTGAGCATTTGGCAAACTATATGCAGGATTTACACCTACTGTAAATAAAGCACCTACTTTACCTGCATTTAAATCTCCCACTAAAGCATTCACCTTAGCAGCATCACCTTGGAATGCCAATTTAGGCTCAGATGGATTAAATGCCTTACTATGTAATGCATCATTAATTGCTAATGCAATCAACTGCGCATCTTTATCTTGAATTCCAGTTACAACAACTGCATTACTTCCTGCAGCTTTCACTTCAGCAGCAGCAGTGGTAACTACTTTTTTCAATTTATCAGATAAGTTAACAGAAGCTCCTTTTCCTGTAATTTCAGAATACAAACCAAGTAATACTTGTTTCAATTCTGAAGGATTTGCAGCTACACGCTTATCAGCAGCAGCACCAGATAAAGTCATATTAGACTCAAACTGAATGTGGCGCGACATCTTACCATACTCTGGCACTCTTCCTTTAGCATAAGCAGCATCATAGCCACCACCTTGCCAATCTCCTAAGAAATCTGCACCAACACTTACTATAGTATCTGCTTTTCCGAAATCATATCCAGCTAAACTTCTAACACCATAAGCTTGCTCGAAAGCATCTAATGCTGCTGTTTGAGAAATAGCATCGTAAGCAACTTGTTTTACATTTGGAAATTTTTCAGCAAATTCTGCAATCAACTTATTTGTCGAAGGACTAGAAATGCTTTGCGTAAGCAATACAATATCTCCAGAAACCGAAGCTAAACGTTTCCCTAGTTCAGCATCAAACTGACTCCAAGAAACCGACTTCCCTTTAATTTGTGGCGCTTTTAAACGTGAAGTATCATATAAAGAAAGTACCGAAGCATGCACACGAGCATTTGCTCCGCCTGTAGCCCCAGCTAACTTATTACTCTCCACTTTAATTGGACGACCTTCACGAGTTTTAATTAAGATATTCGCAACATCAAAACCATCTGCAATTGTCGTTGCATAGTAGTTTGCTACACCAGGAACAATTTGTTCTGGCTGCACTACATATGGTATTGATTTTACAACAGGCCCTTCACAAGCAGCTAATGTAGCAGCTGCAGTACTGAACCCGACATATTTTAAGAAATCTCTACGTGATGTTGATGAATTCTCTAGCGACGACTCATCTTCCAAGAAACCATCTACTGGTATATCCTCAGAAAACTCGTTTTGCCTTAGCGTCTCAACAACAGAGCTACCTTTCAGCTCCTCAACACTTTTCCAGTATTTCTTGTTTGATGACATATATAAAACTTGTTTGCTTCTTAATGATAAATTTTAGAATCTAATTGACTTTGATTAGTAGTGACACTTACCACACTCCAAACCACCCATCTGAGCAGCTGTCAATTTATCTACACCGTACTTCTTAGATAATTCTGTATGAATTTTCTCGTAGTACTCATTCCCTTCAACCTTCACATTTGTTTCTCTGTGACAGTTGATACACCACCCCATTGTTAACGGAGCATGTTGACTCATGATTTCCATCTCCTCTACTGGTCCGTGACATTTTTGACACTGTACCCCAGCCACCATTACGTGTTGCGAGTGATTGAAATATGCAAAATCTGGCAAGTTATGGATACGCACCCATTTCACTGGCTCCGTTTTACCCGTATAAGCTTGCTTATCTGGATCCCAACCTGTTGCTTTATACAACTTCTGAATTTGCTTATTATAATCAACTCCATACTTATCTAATCCTTCCGCTTGAGTAGCTTCTGCTACCTCACCGATGGACTTATGACAGTTCATACACACATTTAATGAAGGAATTCCTGAATGCTTAGACACACGAGCAGAAGAGTGACAGTATTTACAGTCAATCTTATTATCTCCCGCATGGATTCTATGCGAATAATGAATTGGTTGTACCGGAGCATATCCTTTATCGATACCCACTTGCATTAAGAACCCATACACAAAGTACGCACTCAACAACAACAAGAACACTACCGACACCAATACCAAGAATTGATTCTCAATAAATGCTTTCCATATTGGCTTTCGCTCATCTTTAGCAGGCAATTCGACTCCTTGCTTTTCAGCAAAGCTTCTTAGTGTTTTATTCACCAAGAACAACACCACTACCAACACAACAAGCACTAAAGCCAACAAGCCTAACACTAAATTCTGAACAGCACTAGAACCACCTTGACCAGAAGACGCACTAGCATCCCCTACACCTGGAGTAGCCTTCGGAGCTACAGCCTTTGGTTCACTTACATAAGCAATGATATTATCGATGTCTGCATTTGATAATTGAGGAAAGGCATTCATTGACACCTTATTGTACTCCTCATAAATAGCTACAGCCTCGGCATCTCCCGAAGCAATCAATGCAGCACTATTTTTTACCCACTTGTAGATCCACTCTGTATCGTGACGCTCTGTCACGCCAAATAATGCAGGACCTGTCGCTTTCTTATATCTCTTATGACACGCAGCACAAAGAGAGTTAAACAACTCTTTACCTTTCGCTGCATCAGCACCCGCAGGAGCTTGTGCATGAGAAACAATTGGAGATAAACTCAACAGAAAAGTAACGACCAGTAAGGTTAGTTTTTGGATAAGATTCCCGTTTGCCACTTTTTTCATAAATTAATGTAGAATTTCAAACTTAGCAATTATAGGCTCTAATCTTAAATTTATGATAAAATTAGGGCTTTAAATGCCCGACAAAAGTACTACATAAAGTCTTTTTGCGAAATGACCTTACGAGCTTAAAAGTAATTTATAAATGTTCTAAATAAAGAAGATTAACATTTCTACTAAATATTATACTTTTGTAACTAAAATAAAGAACCATGCGCCATCTGTTGCTTTGTCTATTCCTTTCACTTTCTGCATCCTATGTTTATTGTCAAAACGAGGTTGCTTCGTCTCATATCGAAGTATCTCCTGCAATTGAAAAGATTACTGAAGCAAAATTTAGTATTGACAGTAGTAGTTCTTATAAAATTCAATTGTTTTACGGGAATTTGAATGAAGCTCATAAGGTATTAGGGAAATTTAAAACTACTTATGGAGATATGTGGAGTAGTAAGATCAAGTTCGAAACTCCTAATTATAAAGTATGGGTAGGAAACTACAGAAACCGTCTTGAAGCAGATCGCGCATTAATGCGTATTCAGACTAAATTTCCTAGTGCATTTATTTTTAAACCGAAGAAGTAGTTAATAGTCTTTAGTTCTTAGTCGTTAGTTTTTCACTAGACGAATTTTATGCGGAGATGTTTTGGGAATTCTTTCTATTAGCCCCTTGCTTCTAAGTCTAATTTTACTGAAACAATGTACCACGCCACTTTTCCATCAAAAGTAGCCGTTAACTTTTCAATGGCTTGACGATTTAATTCTTGATAAGTGATATCCCCTTGACTTTTTTAATGTATTCAGAATAAAAAGTTTTATAAAATCATATTTAGACGTTACAATATTCACTCCCTTTTTACCAGATGGGTGTAATGTTAAAATTTTCGTCTCCTTAGACATAATTATATCGCTTCTCTAAAAAGAAAAAAGTACTTCTCTATACTCTGTCACCTTCCAAATATATAATCCTACAAAAATGAGGCTTACAATAAACTTCATAAAACTAGATGTCAAGAAACCTATAAAAGACCCCCAAGCAGCTTTTGCAGCTACTTTAGAATTTTGTTGATTCATCATTTCACCTATATAAGCCCCTACAAATGGTCCTACTATAAAACCAAAAGGAGGAAAGAAAAGTCCAACTATCAATCCAATTGTAGTCCCGTAAACTCCATATTTACTTCCCCCAAACTTCTTTGTTCCCATAGCAGGAATCACATAATCAAGTATTAGAACAAGCAAAGCGACTGCCAACCACACTCCTAAAAAAACATAGTTCATAGGCACCGCAGAAGTCAAATGTACAAGCAACAAGCCTAACCAACTGATAGGTAAGCCTGGTAATACTGGCAAAAAACTACCTAGTATTCCTACCAACACACACAACAGACCAACTACTAATAAAAATATATCCATAATTTCTTTTTATACAAATGTTTAGCACATCTTAAGTTACCTAAATTATAGATAATTTAAGATATTTATACTTTTGCAAATAGTTTTTCAAAAACCATACCTTTAACTAATCACTGACAAAACATCAGATTATCCTATGTTAAGACCTTTGTTTTATGGAATTTTACTACTTGCTTGTCTCACAAGCTGCAAACAATGGTCTACAAAACCTGAAGATTTAAAGCAAGTGGTTGATCACCAAGTAGACGAGCTAAAGCTGGAATCTTATCCTGAGATAGAACCTTGCGAAAAAAACACTAGAAATTGTTTTGAAGAACAACTTTCCAACCTTTTAAAACTCAGTTTAGATACTACCATTACGACTAAAGAAACTTTAGTAAAGGATACATTATGGGTATTTATTAAGGTGAACAATAAAGGTGTCATTGATGCTAATTTTCAAGAAAACTCTTTAATTGTCGAAAAGATCAAACCTTCCATTGACAGTTCTCTCACATTCATCAACCCTATTAGGCCCGGATACATTCAAGGAATTCCTGTAACTTGCAACTTCAAGCTTCCTTTAATTATTAACAAACAAAAGTAATTGGACAAAGAAACAGTGATATTAGGGATTGACCCTGGAACAACTATTATGGGGTTTGGAGTCATAAAAGTGGTGAATAAGAAAATGCAATTTGTTCAATTGAATGAACTGAATCTTGTAAAATACACAGACCCTTATATCAAGCTTAAAAAAATATTTGAGCGCACGATTGAACTCATAGATACATTCAATCCTGATGAAATTGCCATTGAAGCTCCTTTCTTTGGAAAAAATGTACAATCGATGTTAAAGCTAGGCCGAGCTCAAGGAGTTGCTATGGCCGCAGGCTTAAGTCGAGAAGTTCCTATAACAGAATATCTTCCTAAAAAGATTAAAATGGCAGTTACGGGTAATGGTAATGCCAGCAAGGAACAGGTCGCTAAAATGCTTCAGCAAATGCTTGGGTTAAAAGAAATCCCAAAAAACCTTGATGCTACCGACGGACTGGCCGCTGCGGTTTGCCATTTTTACAATTCAAATTCTAAATTAGGGAATGTAAAAAGTTACTCTGGATGGGATGCATTTATAAAACAAAACAAACATCGTTTGAAAAAGTGATTTAATGAGTTTATATTTACGGTTACCAAAAACAACATAATATATGAAAAAAATTGCCTTACTCACTTTGGTTTTGCTTTCGATACAATCGTTTGCACAGCCTACTCCTCCACAAGGTCAAACTTGGGAAGCTGTCGAAGACATGTCCGATGAATTTAACGGCAGCTCTATTGACGGAAATAAATGGTTCAACTCTTTTTGGAATTATGGTGTCCCTGTATGGATGTCAGGTTCAGCTGCAAACTCTGGAGTTGATGATGGAAGCCTCTGGATTAAAGCCACTTTGAATGAAAATAACCCTGAAGGACGCTGGTTTCAGACTGCTAGAATACATTCTAGAACACAGATTAGTTACCCTATGTACACTGAAGCTAGAATAAAAACAGCACACATATCAGCTTACAATACCTTTTGGTTAAACAATGGGGATATTAATAATAGAGATGAAATAGACATTATCGAAAATAATTCGAAGCCATCTTGTGGTTGTCAACCCAACTTCCCTACCCAAATGAATTCTCAATATTTTCAAGCAACAAATGGTGTCACTGTTAGAAATCACGGAAATTTTGATAACAGAAATTTATCAGCAAGTAATCCTTTAAGAGGCGTTAAATGGAATGAAGATTACCATACCGTGGGAGTTTGGTGGAAAGACGCGAAGAACATCCAATTTTATTTAGACGGAGAACCTGCAGGATCAGTAGTAGTTGGTCAAGATAGAAATGGACAAAACTTCCCTAATTTAATTTTCACTAGAGATTTAGAGATTATTTTTGACTTATGGACAAACGAAGCTCCATGGTTAGGAGGATTACCTCCAAAAACAGATCTAGCAGATGACACTATCAACACTATGCGTATTGATTGGGTACATACTTACCAATTAACTGGTACTTCTGTGATCGAAGATCGAGCACGATCTATTTTATGGGATAACATAAATGACTTTATTGTAGAAGGAGAACCTAAACCTATATTCGAACCAGGAGAAATTGTATCTATTACAACTACACACGCTTCATCAATAACTTCAGGAACTGAAGCAGACTTTGATTACGTAGCCATGCATATTAGAGAACTAGACGAAGACGGAGGAGTAGTTCGCACAAGTCCTTTCGCTACTACTGTTGGCACTAGCTCTCCTAATGCAGCAACAACTACTTTTAACTTTACCATACCTACTAATTTCGATGCTTCTACAGCTATACCTACTATAGAGAACTTAGATGAGGGTCATAAAATAATTCTACTTATCTATACTCAAGAGAATAATGACCCTATGACATTAGTAGATACGAATACAGAAATCGTCTTAACGAACAATAAAGCGGCCTTCATAGAAACACTTTCTGTGGATGGTTTTAGTGCAAACAATACCACTGCTGTTTACCCTAACCCTTTTAAAGACACCATTACTTTAGACAGCAATACTGCTATCGAAGGTTGGGAGTTATTTGATCTAAATGGTAAACTTTTAAATAAAGGCGCTAGTACTACTATTGACGGGAGCAACTTAAATACTGGATTATACATTTTAGTAATAAACGGAAATGAAGTTATTAAACTTGTTAAAGAGTAAATAGATTCAATATCCTAAAACATACAAAAGGTCGTCTTAATCTAATAAGACGACCTTTTCATTTCTCAACATTATCGTTATTCCTATTTATTTAGAAACAATCATAGATAAAAACTTATCCAAGTTTGGCATTATCACAATCCTTGTTCTTCGATTCAACGCTCTATTTTCTCTTGAATCGTTCTCCACCAAAGGATCATAGCAACTTCTTCCCGAAGCTATTAATTGCCCTGGTGTTACTTTATATTTATGCTGAAGTAATCTTACGATAGAAGTTGCACGTTTTACACTAAGGTCCCAATTATCTTCCAAAACGTTAGTCTTAATCGTTCTTGGATCTGTATGCCCTTCGATCATTACTTCGACACTTGGTTCGGAATTTATAACATCTGATAATTTTTCAAGCAGCGGATATGCTTTAGTACTTACCCTATAGCTTCCTGTATTAAACAACAAGTCATCCGAGACATTAATCATCACTACCGTTTCATCCACTTCAATATTGATTCCCGCAGTATCCTCAAGACCTTTAACTAAATTCTTATTTAAAACTAAATTAATAGAGTCGTTTAAGGTTTTAGCCTGCGCTACTTCATTTGGATCCATGGCTGCTAACTGTTGGTTGATCTCTTCCAAATTTACTGCTGAAATAGGGGCTTTACTTCCCTTTACCATACTTAGCTTATTATTACTCTCTTGTGTTAATGAAGTATTTATAGATTTTAGTGCACTTACTTTGGTATTAAAATCCTCTACCCTTTCTTCTATTTTTTTGTACTTATTTTCCAAAGCTTCTTTTTCTAGCAGGGTTTTAGACAAAGAACTTTGAGTTTGATTGTGTTGATCTTGTAGGGCTATAAATTTCTTCTTTGAGACGCATGAAGTCAATGCCACTAACATTCCTAGGCTTACAACAATTCGTTTCATGATATTTTTAGATTTTGTGTTATGCCATAAGAACCTCATTACACCTAAAAATATTGTTGTCTTTATTGCTTATTAATATTCCTACAATTGCAAGCAACAATGTTTCCAATAAGTTACTTAACATTTTTAACAATACTTTATAGACCTTTCTTACATGCAAAACCTCCTATATTTGCCAAAAAATTAGATTTTGGAGAAAATTGATCTTGCAAAACAGCTCAAAAACTCAACGTTTCTGGCTACGCTGAATACAGCCTTAAAAGACTCAAAAAATGTGCACGCTACCAATCTGGTAGGGTCTGGGCTATCTTTTGTTATTGCTGATAGCTTTGAAAACCGCACTAATTCTCAAATTCTAATTTGTAATGACAAGGAAGAATCTGCTTATTTCTTCAATGATTTACAACGTATTCTAGGAGAAAAAGAAGTACTGTTTTTCCCGTCAAGCTACCGTCGTCCCTATCAAATTGAAGAAATTGACAATGCAAATGTTTTGCTTCGTGCAGAAGTATTAAACAAAATCAGTCAAGCAACTTCGAAACAACTTATTGTTACCTATCCCGATGCCTTATTTGAAAAAGTAGTTTCTCAAAAAACCATTGAAGAGAAGACATTAAACATTAAAATAGGAGATTTACTAAGTCTAGATTTTGTAAACGAGGTATTATTCGAATATGAATTTCAACGTGTCGATTTTGTTACCGAACCTGGTGAATTCTCTGTTCGTGGCGGAATTATCGATATTTTTTCATTCAGCAATGAAAACCCTTACCGTATTGAGTTTTTTGGAGATGAAGTCGATAGTATGCGAACATTTGACATCGAATCTCAACTCTCTTTAGACAAGGTTAAGCAGATTAGCATTATTCCTAATATTGAACAAAAATCATCTACAGAAAGTCGCATCTCATTTTTCCAAGCTCTAAAAAAAGATTGCACCTTATGGTTACAGCATACCGATTTGCTATTAGGCGCACTAGACAAGCTTTTTGAAAAAGCCTCTATAGCTTTCGGAAAATTGGATAGCGAAATCAAACGCGGAACCCCAGAAGATTTATTTATCAATGGAGGGATTATTAAGGAGCAGTTATTTGCATTTCAGCAAGTGCAATTAAATGCTGCTTATTTTAAAATCAATGATCGTGATGTCGTTCCATTAAATTTCAACCAAAAACCACAGCCTTCTTTTAATAAGCAATTTGAACTATTAATTGAAGACCTTAATAAGAATCACGAAAAAGGCTTTACTAATGTAATCTGCTGTGTTAGCGAACAACAAGCACAACGTTTCCATGACATTTTTGAAGACATGGAAACGGAAGAAATCCATTATCAAACAGTAGTGCTTTCGCTATATCAAGGATTTATCGATCTAAACACAAAACTGGTTTGCTATACCGATCATCAAATTTTTGAACGTTACCATAAATTCCAACTAAAAAGTGGTTACGCTAAAAAGCAAGCCATTACTTTAAAGGAATTAACCAATCTTGATGTGGGAGATTATATCACACATATCGATCATGGAATTGGAAAGTTTGCGGGATTAAAGAAAATTGATGTCGAAGGACGAAAACAAGAAGCCATCAAATTGGTTTATGGTGAAGGAGATATTTTATACCTAAGCATTCATGCCCTTCATAAAATCTCCAAATTCAACGGAAAAGATGGTAAAGTTCCTACGGTTCATAAATTGGGATCAAAAGCTTGGAAAACCTTAAAGAAAAAGACTAAAGCACGTGTTAAACATATTGCATACAACTTAATTCAACTATACGCTAAGCGACGCTTGGAAAAAGGGTTTCAATATGGACCCGATAGTTATTTGCAACATGAATTGGAAGCCTCTTTCTTATTTGAAGATACTCCCGATCAAAGTTCTGCCACTACTGCGGTAAAAGCAGATATGGAAAGCCCTCGTCCAATGGATCGACTTGTCTGTGGAGATGTTGGTTTTGGAAAAACGGAAGTGGCTATTCGCGCGGCTTTTAAAGCAGTCGATAATGGAAAGCAAGTGGCTATTTTAGTACCTACAACCGTATTGGCATTCCAACACTATAAAACATTTAGTAAGCGTTTAGAAGATTTCCCTGTTACGGTAGATTACTTGAATCGTTTCCGTACCGCGAAACAAAAAAAGCTAACCCTCGAAGAACTTGCTAATGGGAAAGTGGATATCGTTATCGGTACGCATCAGCTAGTAAGCAAAAACGTAAAATTCAAGGATCTTGGGTTATTGATTATTGATGAAGAACAAAAATTTGGTGTTGCTGTAAAGGATAAATTAAAGACGATTAAGGCCAATGTGGATACGCTAACCTTAACCGCGACTCCTATTCCGCGTACGTTACAGTTTAGCTTAATGGCAGCACGTGATTTATCTACGATTGCTACACCACCTCCTAATCGTTATCCGATCGACACACAGGTCATTCGGTTTAACGAAGAAATTATTCGTGATGCGGTTTCTTATGAAATACAACGTGGAGGACAAGTATTCTTTATACACAACCGTATTGAAAATATTAAGGAAGTAGCAGGGATGATTCAGCGTTTAGTTCCTGATGCTAAAGTTGCCGTGGGACATGGGCAAATGGACGGAAAAAAGCTAGAAGAGTTGATGCTCGATTTTATGGACGGAGCTTTTGATGTATTAGTAGCTACTACAATTATTGAAAGTGGCCTTGATGTTTCTAACGCCAATACCATTTTTATAAATAATGCTAACAACTTTGGACTTTCTGATCTTCACCAAATGCGAGGCCGTGTAGGTAGAAGTAACAAAAGAGCATTCTGTTATTTTATTACTCCTCCATCTAGTGCAATGACCGAAGATGCTCGAAAACGTATTCAAGCGCTAGTACAACATTCTGATTTAGGTAGCGGAATTCAAATTGCTATGAAGGATCTTGAAATTCGAGGTGCTGGGGATTTATTAGGTGGTGAACAAAGTGGTTTCATCAATGAAATTGGATTTGACACCTATCAAAAGATCTTAAATGAAGCGATCGAAGAATTAAAAGAAAATGAGTTCAAGGAGTTATATGGAGACGAACAAGCGAATAAAGTTTATGTAAAGGAAACTGCGATTGATACTGATTTCTCTTTGTTATTCCCAGATGACTACATCAATTCGATCCCTGAACGTTTAAATTTATATACCGATCTTAATAAGCTGAAAACAGAAAAAGAACTGAAAGTTTTTGAAAAACAATTGATCGATCGTTTTGGAAACCTTCCAGCCGAAGCGGTAGACTTAATGAATAGTGTTCGTTTGAAATGGATTGCGACCATGATCGGTTTAGAAAAAATAGTCTTAAAACAACAACAGTTTATTGGGTATTTTGTGAGTGATCAACAGTCTGATTTTTACCAGAGTCCTACGTTTACAAAAGTGCTTCAGTTTGTGCAACAAAACCCTACCGAAGTACAAATGAAAGAAAAACAAACTCGCAATGGATTGCGTCTGTTGTTAAAAATGCAGGATATTGAAACTGTTGAGACTGCATTATTTAAGCTACAGGCTTTTGAGAAGCTTTAGTCCTGCTTTAATCTATAACTACTTAGCCTAAATGTTCTTGGTAATTGAATACAACTTACCCACATAAAGAATAGTAAAAAAGCAGCGATGAAACTATATAGATAATGCCTATACTCTCCTAACCAAGAGAAGAGTTCAAAGGGACCATTAAGGAAGAATGAATGAACAATAATAATTAGCGTTGAACAAATCGATATTCCTTGAGTAGTGACTATATGATCTCTTAGATATATTTTGTTCGTTTTTTTCTCTCTTTTCTTAATTAAAAAATCCAAAACAGCTATTCCGATAAATAATAAAAGGTTATAACCAATAGCCCAATAAATAAATGGAATATACTTGCTCACTATAAAGAAAAACAACAAAAAGATATAAATCAGTGGATTTTTAAAATGCATAAAGGTCTGATAAAACGCCTCTTTAAAAAACTCATAAGTAACAGCATTTTCCTTTTTTGTCACAATATCACTAAAACCATAAATACCAAATTTTTTAAATGCTTTTGTCTTGGCACTTTCGAAATCTAGCTGATCATCTTCCGAAAGCATATGTTCAATATCATTAGCTAAATGATCTACTAATTCAAGTTGAATATCATAGTATTCTACATAATGAGATTTTACAAATGCAAACAAATTTTCAATTTGTGACTCATCTAAAGTTTTGTGATGTTCCATATCTAAGCCAATTTCGTTTTCGAAGTAATCAATTGTTCCATCGTTTCTAAAAAACGAGACATTTCACCAATACGATCCGATGTTTCTGTTACTCCGCTTTTGGTTAAGCTGTAGTATTTTCGCATGCGGTTCCCTACTTTCAACACCTCAACTTCTACAAAGCCTTCACTCTCTAACTTATGTAATGCTGGGTACAAAGCTCCTTCAGTAATATTCAGCTCTTCATTGGTCAATTGCTTGACATGCTGCACCATTTCATAACCATACATTTTAGCATTTCTCTCTAAAAGTTTTAGAATGATCGTTTGTAATGATCCCTTAAAAAGTTTTTGATTACTCATTGTCTTGGTGTATTTCTATTTCAAATATACATAATTTTCTTATGCATAATTTATTTAGGCATACATACTATTATAACAATGGAAAACATTGAGTTAACCTTGTTAATAGTTACTAAAGGATTTTATTAGAATTAAATAATATTAAATACGCATTAGGTTAACAACTGTAACGGTAATTGCAGGATCAATTACTAAACAAATTAAAATGAAATTTTATTACAAACCATTAGCAGTTGTATTTGCTGCTATTGCATTTGCATCTTGTGACGATGATGATAACACAGCACCTCTTGGAGATGACATGCAAAATGAGAACCCGATTACTCCTGTTACTATAGATTTTCAATTAGCATCTGAGTACTTTCTGTCTGAAAGTGGAGCTGCCGAAATCAGTGCATTTGACTCCAACACAAAACAAATATTTTCTACAAATCCTGAAATCGATGGTATAGAAGTATTCAGTATCGAAGATGTTAAAAATCCAACTTTTACACAAACTATGGACATCTCCTCTTTTGGAGGTGGCGTAAATAGTGTAGCTGTAAAAAATGGTATGGTTGCTATTGCAGTAGAAGGTGATGATAAGCAAAAAGACAAAGGACGCGTACTCGTATACGATACAAGTGACCTATCAACTCCTGTAGTAAATGTAGAAGCCGGATACTTACCAGACATGGTAACCTTTACTCCAGATGCCAAATACGTATTAGTTGCAAACGAAGGGGAGCCTAATGATATTATTACTATTGACCCTATTGGATCTGTGGGAATCATAGAAATCACTACCGGAGTTTATACTGATTTAAATTTCACTTCATTTAACGACCAGGAAGCTTCATTAGAAGCTCAAGGATTTAGAGTATTTGGAGAAACTCGTGTTCCAGATGTTAATGATCCAGATAAAGATGCTTCTAGAACACCATCTAAATTGGATGCTGATGTAGAGCCAGAATACATAACCGCTTCTACAGATTCTAAAACTGCTTATGTCGCATTACAAGAAAACAATGGTATTGCTGTAATAGATATTGCTACCAAAACAATCACTAAAATCATTCCTTTAGGAACTAAAGATTATAGTCAATTTTCATTTGATGTTAGCGATGAAACAGATGACAAAATTGAAAGAAAAAGCTGGCCAGTAAAAGGTTTCTACCAACCAGATGCTATCGATTATTTTGAAATTGATGGTACTGGATATATCATTTCTGCTAATGAAGGTGATGGCCGTGAGTATCTAGACGATAAGGGAACCGATGATGAAGATGATGATGTTGTACACCTAATTGATGAAGCTAGAGTTTCTAAAATTGACCTAGACCCTACTGCTTTCTCTAATGCTAGTGACTTACAAGATAAGGAAGCACTTGGACGCTTAAAGATTGTTACTACTAGTGGTGATACTGATGGAGATGGTGATTATGATGAATTGTTCACTTTTGGAGGACGCTCTTTTACTATTTGGACAACTGATGGGACTGTCGTTTACGATAGTGGTGATTTCTTTACTGAAAAAACATTAGAATTAGGAACTTACCCTGATGGCAGAAGTGATGCTAAAGGTACTGAACCAGAATCTGTAACTACCATTGCAATAGGAGAAAAAACGATAGCCTTTGTAGGTCTAGAAAGAAGTGGTAATGTTTTCGTTTTCGATATTTCGAACCCTTCGTCTCCTATCTTTTTACAAAACTTAGAAAATACTTCTCCTGAAGGTTTAGTTGCTATACCTGCTTCCGAATCTCCAAATGGCAAAGATTTATTAATTGTTAGCAATGAATTTCCAGATGCAGCTGCTTTAAAAATCTATAGTTTGAAGTAGTTCGTATTTGTGGATAGATTGGAGGGTTTATTGGTTGAAGTGAAGTAGGCTTCGACTGCGCTCAGCCTGACTTCTGTTGCGCTCAGCCTGACTTGCTTCGACTAATTCATACTGAGCTTAAGTCGGAGTACTCAACTTGAATTGATTTGACTTGAAGTTCATACTGAACCTAAGTCAAAGTACTTGGAGTGACTATAAATCGAACACTAAGCGATAATCTAAATGAGATCTAAAAAGTTCATCAAATCACTTTAAAAGTTCTTTGATTTTAGCTTGAAAAATTCCATTCCCTTCAATACCATTATGGCCTTGCCCCGATAAGGAAATCATCTTTATTTTATCGGGGTATATTTCTTTTAATTTTAAAGAAAGACTATGTGGAATTACCGCATCATCTTCTCCATGAAAAATAGTAATTGGCTTTTTAAAATCTTTCAAATAAAGGTCTGTTTCAAAACTATATTTTAATAAAAAGGTTGGTGTAAACTTATTCCACATACCTACCAATTTTTTGAAATTATGATAAGGTGCTAATAGTATTAATTGGTTAGGATCATTTGTTGAAGCTAACTTTGCTGCCATCCCACTACCAATCGAATAGCCTACCATAATAATATCTTTTTCTGCATATTCTTTTTTTAGAGCATCATACACGAATTGATTATCTTTAAATAGGAGTTTCTCTCCATTTATTTCACCTTCACTTTTACCAAAGCCTCGGTAATCATATATAAAAACATCATATCCTTCTTTTGTAAAAACATAAGCCGACCCTAAGTAATTCTGAATACTACCTGAGTTTCCATGCAGATAAAACACCAATCCTTTTGGCTCAGACACTTTAAAATGTACTCCATTTAAAGCTACACCATCATTTGTAGTAAAGCTTCGCTCTTCAAACGGAATATCAAAATCAAAACGATGTGACTGTTCTAATTTCGTAGGATGAAAAATAAGCTCTTCTTGTTTTTGATATAGATAGCCAAATGCTAATACTACAAGGATTACTATTAATAAGACTACGGTTTTTAGAATTTTTTTGAGCATGATTTCTTATAAATTATTGTGAATATCCACAATCAGTAATATTTTAATACGGTTTTGTCATTCCTTGATTAACAAGGAATCTTATCATATTAATTTCCCAAACCCCTTAATGAGATCTTGAATATTTATATAAATTATTTATTTGATTCTTTAAATCTAGTACATTCATCAATTAATGATGCAATGACACCTGTCCATCCTGTTTGATGAGAAGCTCCAACTCCCCTTCCTATATCTCCATGAAAGTATTCATAAAATAAGACTAAATCTTTAAAATGGTCTTTTTGATAAATGTGTTTATCTAAAGCATGAATTGGTCTATCTCCATTCGTATTATTTTCAAACATGCTGATCAATCGATCACTAATCATAAAAGATAATTCTAATAAATTATAGGATTTCCCTTCAACGTCTATTGTTATTTCATCTTTATAATAACTGTAATAGGTTTTTAAAGATTGTACAAAAAGGTAATTCATTGGCATCCAAATCGGGCCACGCCAGTTAGAATTTCCCCCAAAAACATAATTACTAGACTCTGCAGGTTCGTAAGCAACACTAAATTCTTGGCCATTGATATGAATGCGATAAGGTTCACTATGCACTTTGGATAATGCTCGAATACCATAATCACTTAAAAATTCATTTTTATCCATTAAGGCATTTATCAAACGAATCATCCGTTCTTTAGGTACTAAGGATAGTAATAAATCTTCTCCCTCTTTAAAGTTTTCAATGACCTTGTATTCGCTATGCTTATTGCGATAGTTTAAAAACCATTTTACATTTTTATAAAAATTAGGTAGTTTTTCTAAGATCTCTTTCTTAAGCACCAAATTCGCATTTAGAGTCATCAAACCTACTAGAGACCTTACTTTAATAGGAATATGCTCTTCATTAGGAAGTACTAAAACATCATAGAAAAACCCTTCTTCTTCATTCCAGCTACCTGATCGACGATGACATATTTTATTAAGAGACTCTGCTATGTATACAAAATGCTCAAAGTATTTCGTTGCCATATCTTCATAAGAAGCGTCATGCTGAGCAATTTCTAAAGAGATTTCAAGTAAGTTTAAGCTATATAATGCCATCCAAGCAGTTCCATCGGCTTGTTCTAGAAAACCATTTCCTGGTATTACACTACTTCTATCAAACAATCCTATATTATCTAAACCTAAAAAACCGCCTTCAAATACATTATTGTTATTTCGATCCTTTCGATTGACCCACCAAGTAAAATTAAGCGCCAATTTATTCAACATTCGCTTCAAAAATGAAATATCCGAGACACCTGTCTTAGCCCTATCAATTTCATATACTTGAAGTGTTGACCAAGCCTGTACGGGTGGATTGACATCGGAAAATGCCCATTCATAAGCAGGAATCTGACCACTAGGCGCCATATACCATTCCTTGGTTACTAATAACAATTGTTCCTTAGCAAATTCAGGATCGAGCTTCGCTAAAGGCACACAGTGAAAAGCCGTATCCCAAACGGCATACCATGGATACTCCCATTTATCAGGCATCGTAATGATATCCTCATTATTGAGTGTTTTCCAGTCGTGATTTCTACCATGCTTACGTGATTCGGGTGGCGGTATTTGCCCTGGATCACCATCTAACCAAGTGGTGATATCCATATTATAATATTGTTTGGTCCAGAGCATACCCGCAAAAGCTTGTCGCTGTATGTTTTCTCTATCTTCATTTTTATTACAAAATGGCTTGTAAAAATCGTCGGTCTCTTTTATTCTAGTTTCAAAAGTTTTAGTAAAACCCTGTAATAATGGATTTCGTTTAAATTCTTTTTTTGATAAGCGTAATCTTATTTCTTTAGACGAATTCCCATCGATATTCAGTCGATACATTGGTGCAAACTTTGTCCCTTCACTTATACGATCTGTAAGCTCGAAATCATTTTGAATGACAACATCATGAAACAAATCCTTTACATAAGGGCTTTCATTTGGCACCCCAAATAACTTTTCATTATTGGTTTCATTATTAGTAAACAACCATTTATCTGGGTTTTCGAAATTGAGGAAATAGTCTCCCAATTTTGGATGCGATAACTTTACAGAGCTATGTTTTTCAAATTGTTGATGCTTGACAATATTATGATACCCTGTTGCTTGATTAAACGACCAAAGGTTTCTCAACCAAAGTGTAGGTAGCACCCAAATATCAGCAGCATTTTCAGCCCTATTGCTTACGGTAATTTTAATTAGAATATCTTCTTCATTTTCTTTGGCATACTCTGTATATACATCAAAATATTCGTCATTATCAAAAATCCCTGTGTTTAACAACTCATATTCTAAAGCATCTTTACCTCTATATTTATTCGTATTCACAAGGTCTGCGTACGGATATTCGTTTTGAGGATATTTATACAAATGCTTCATATAAGAATGTGTAGGACTGCTATCCAAATAATAGTACAGCTCCTTACAATCTTCAGCATGATTTCCTTCTTGCCCTGTAAGACCAAAGAGTCTTTCTTTTAAGATAGGATCTTTACCATTCCAAAGAGCTACAGCAAACGCAATAGCACAATGTCTATCTGATATTCCAGCAATACCATCTTCACCCCATCTGTAAGTTCTACTCCTAGCATGATCGTGAGGAAAGTAATCCCAAGCAGATCCGTCGGGGCTGTAATCCTCTCGAACAGTTCCCCACTGACGTTCACTTAAATAGGGACCCCAATGCAACCAATTTTCTTCTTTATTATATGTTTTTTGTAATCTAAGCTCTTCTGCTGTTTTCATAGAATGTTAAGATAATTAATTGCTTTCTATTGTGAAGTATCGTAAGGATTACTTTTAATCATAAAAAACGAGATGCTTTTTGAAACATCTCGCTTTTATACTAATTTAAATGACTTACAATAATTAATAATATATTCTCATTCCGTCATTCTTGGTGCCGACAAGGAATCTCATCCTATTGATTTTTTACTCTTATGAGATCCTGAAATAAATTCAGGATGACGTGACTCTTGTTATTAAAGGTTGTTTATATTTAAATTACTCATCTCTCAACTAAAACATTGAAACAAGTGATTTAAATCGCGTGATTCTAACTCGCCTTCGAGTTTTGATTCGCCATTTCTATTAAATCAACATCATTCCCTAATAGTACTTCTGTAGGATTGATACGCCCTTCTTCTGGACCGTTTTCTAATTTTAATACTCCACGCGGACATACCGCAGAACAGATTCCACAACCAACACAACTTGCACGTACAATATTTTGCCCTTTCTGTGCGTAAGCCCTTACATCAATTCCCTGTTCACAATAGGTTGAACAGTTTCCACAAGAAATACATTGTCCTCCATTGGTGGTAATTCTAAATCTAGACTTGAAACGTTGTACTAATCCCATGTATGCTGCCAATGGACATCCAAAACGACACCACACACGATTTCCTAAAATTGGATAAAATCCTGTTCCTATAACTCCAGAGAATATAGACCCGATCCAAAACCCATAACTAGATTGTATATCATAAGCAGTAATTCCAAAAGCAACTTCTTTCCAACTTTCGATTCCTGCGAAATACACATACAATGTTAATGCTGTCATGATGATCGCAAAAGCCAATACTCCATGAATTAACCAACGCTCTATTTTCCAAGAAAATAATGACTTGCTTGATAATTGACGGTAAGGATCTCCTAGAGTTTCTGCTAATCCACCACATCCACAAACCCAACTACAGTACCATCTTTTTCCATAAAAATAAACCATTACGGGTACGATAATTAACGTCAAGACAATTCCCCATACCAACATAAATACTCCTAAATTCCCACTTGATACTAGACTATTGATATTCCAGTCGAAGAAAAAAGTATAATTCAACGGCCAAGCATTTTTAAAATCGAACCATGGCTTATTAAACGCTACTAAGATTTCAGGAATTAAGAATGCAAAGGCAACTTGAAAAAATAATACCACAGCTGTACGAACTAACTGGTAAGCATTATGCCTGTACTTGATAAACATACGGATAGCAAATACGGTCATTACCGCACAATACATAAATCCATATAGAAACCATTGACTCGCAGGATTACCGCTTAAGCCCTTGCTGATATTATCTACAGATAGAATAGGATTAATTAAATAATTTGGAAAGAAATACAACAAGACATAAAACCCTACAAAGAACACAAAAGTTATAAATCCTAATATTCCTCGATTGGTAGCCGAATGCTGAAAAATTCCATTATTCTTAATTCCTTTAGGCCCTAACAATTTATAATCTGGCAAGAAATATATCAATCCACCAATGATCGCTAATCCAAAAGTCATCCACCAGAATATTCCTTTATTTTCTGGAATCCACCCTACAGCAGACTTTCTTAGCAAAGGATAGACAAAATCTTTATATGATTTATTCCATTTCCAATGAATGATTTTATCCCAAGGAATTTCTTGCTGTCCTTTATAATGTGTATTAGAATTTTTAGCAATTCTTGAAATCGTACTTGTCAATTGAAAAGCACTAAGCTCCTTTCCAACAATTTCTTTCTCAGCACGCTCAATAAAAAACTCGCTTTTTGTTTTCTGGCTACTCCACTCTTGAAAAGCTTCCGGAGACACGTTGTATTTCCCTACAAAAACACTCCCCGTAAAAATGGCAAACCCCGCAATGGCCATTACTAGACCAATATATTTTATAAATTTCATGATCTTATCTTTTATGCAAAAATGCGTTTCCAACTCTTACGAGCTACTTTTATATTTGTTCCTTGTTCTTTATTAAATTTTTCTACAATCGCTTCTTCGTGCAGTTTATAAAATTCTGGATCGAAGTTGGCATCTTTTAAGTGAGCCAATACATAATCTACCGATTTCTCTTCCGTCAACCACCTGTCAAACAATTCATGTCGCATGCGAATTCCGAAGGTATTGATCCCAATAAATTGACGTGTTGCTTTATCAAAATTAAGATGTACTAGCAAGTGCTCTTTAGGGTGTTTCCAAAAGAAACGAGCTTCGTCTTCCTTTGGTTCTGCCCAAATCCAACCGTAGGTTTGATATTCTATATCTAAAAATTTTGCACTATTGAACCAATGTCCTGGCTTGTATTCTGTAGGTGTTCCACAAATGGTTCTTGCTACAGTTTCTCCCATCATACGACCGGTATACCAAACCGCTTCTATTGGCCTACGACTTCCAATAGCTTCGTGTTGTTCGGCACAATCTCCAATAGCAAAAACATTGTCATAATTAGTCTTTAATAGGCGGTTCACTTTTATCCCGCGCCCTGTCTCTATACCCGAGGTCTTAACGAATTCAATATTTGGAGAAACACCTGCAGTTAATCCTACTACATCACAAAGGATTTCTTCTCCTGTTTCTTTAATAACTACACTTTTAGCTTTCCCTTTTCCATTGTCTTTAATCTCACCAAGGTTTACTCCTAAACGAAGGTCTATATGGTGCTCTTTGATATGCTCATTGATCATTGCCGATTCTTCTCC
Source organism: uncultured Aquimarina sp. (assembly GCA_947499005.1). Lineage (GTDB taxonomy): Bacteria > Bacteroidota > Bacteroidia > Flavobacteriales > Flavobacteriaceae > Aquimarina. The sequence continues at coordinate 110,384 of CANMML010000006.1, read as the reverse complement.
TGGCAAAACGCCATTCCAAAAGCTATCTTCGCGAACTAAAAATGTTACTGGAATATCTCTGGATCGTAACATTTCGGCCATTTCGATACCAATTAATCCCCCACCAACAATAACAGCGTGTTTACAGACTTTATTATTGGGAGCGTATTTTTCTAAATCATCTAAATTCTGTTTAGAATACATTCCCATTACTCCATCTAAGTCTTGACCTGGCCATCCAAATTTATTCGGCTTAGATCCTGTTGCCAAAATAAGTTGATCGTATTCTAGAGAACCTCCTTCAGCAAAATGCAATAGATTTTTATCTGGTTCTATACGCTCTACAAAGGCCTTTTTTAATTCGATGCGATTCTTCTTCCAAAACCAAGGCTCATATGGTTGTGTGTTTTCAAACTTCATATGCCCCATGTAGATATACATCAAAGCCGTTCGAGAAAAGAAATAATCCGTTTCCGAAGAAATGATAGTAATGCGTTTATCCGAAAGCTTACGGATATGACGGGCAGCAGTAACTCCCGAAACCCCATTTCCTATGATTACAATATGTTCTTCCATGCGATTCGTTTAAGATGTTCTTTATGTCGTCAAATACTTCTTCAACTTAACATTTATTCTTGCATTTGACTGTAATTGATAGGTAATTCGGAATCGTTTTAAATAAGTCTCAACACTGTAAGGTCACTTATTTTATATCTTAACAACTATAATCATTTAATATCCATAATATTTCCATTTAGTCTTGCCATTCCTCAATTGATAAGGAATCTACTACCTAATCGAGGATAAGGGTTCGGAAATATGAAGGGTACATATCATCACAATTATTAATTTTTCGAGTTTAACATCATTAAGTTAAATACTTGCCATATATTTAAAGTTAACTTTAACAGTATTAAAATCAACTTACACTCCTTTAAAAGAAATCATCATGAAAAAAATGCGCTTTCTTATCTTCTTAAGCCTTATTTCTTTATGCCTAATAAATATCGGTTGTAAAGACAAAAATTTCAAAGAAATAAACCCTGAATTTGTAAGCTATATTTCGTCTTATACTTCGGGATCAGTTTCATCTCAGTCTTCAATTAAAATTCAATTATCAAGCGCTAACGAATCTGTAAAGCAAGGCGATCAGGCTAAAGGCTTATTTGATTTTAAACCTAACATTAAAGGAGAAGCGAAATGGCTAACCAATCGCATCATTGAATTTACTCCAGAAAAACCATTAAAGTCTGGAGAATTTTATGAAGTAAATTTCAATCTAGGCAAGATACAAGATGTCCCTAAAGACTTTAAAACGTTTTCCTATAACTTTCAAGTCATTCGTCAATTTGTCGATGTGCAATTAGCTTCAATAGAAGCTGAAGATGCTGCACTAACTAAACAAAAGGTGAGTGGTACTATCGAAACTGCAGATTTTTTACCAGAAACAGAATTGGCTAAAATTTTTAAAGCCAGTCTAGATGGCAATACATATCCTGTAGTGGTTACTAAAGGAAATACTTCAAAATCCTATTTATTTGAAATCATTGATCTTCCTCGTTCTCAAAGCGATGAAACTTTAAAAATTTCTTGGGATGGAGCTCCTATCAATCTTGATTTATCTGGGTCTTTAAAAGTAGAAATACCAGCTCTTGGTGATTTTAAAATATTAAAAACGCGCGTATTTCATGACCCTGAGCGCTATGTATCTATATTATTTTCTGACCCTCTTAAAAAAGGTCAAAATCTTAGTGGTCTCGTTTGGTTTAAAAACAAAACAAGTCCCAAATTAACCATTAATGGAAATGAAATTAAGGTATTTCCTAAACACAAAGTCAATGGGAAAGAGGTACTAATAATTCAGAATGTTCGTAATGCTGCTGGAAAGAAGATCAAACTAAGACGAGAAATAAATATCACTTTTGATGGAGGAAAACCAGAAATCGAATTATTAGGAAAAGGAATTATCCTTCCAGATAATGAAGGGATAAAGTTTCCTTTTAAGACTAAAAACCTTAAAGCGGTAAAGATTAAGGTTACTAAAATTTATGAGGATAACATTGCTCAGTTTTTACAAGTAAATCAAATTGATGGAGATCGCCAAATCCTGCGTGTTGGTAGAGTTGTTTACCAAAACTCTATGGAATTGAAGGGCGAAAAAAAGATCGACTTTTCTGAATGGAATACTTTCTCCTTAAAACTAAATGACCTTATTGATCCCGAACCTGGGGCAATCTATCGTGTTGAACTTTCTTTTGGCAAAAAGGAGAGTTTGTATCGTTGTAAATCTAGTGAGGACACTTCGACTGCCGAAAACACTAATAATGATGATAATTGGGATAATGAACCCGAAGAACGTAGTAATTGGGATTATTACCAAAACAACAATAGCAGTAATTACGATTATTCGCAACGCACCAATCCCTGTAATGATGCTTTCTATAGCTACAATACCACAAAGGTCGTTCGTAATGTATTGGCATCGAATATGGGGGTTATCACCAAATTAGGATTAGACAATACGATGACGGTTGCTGTTACAGATTTACGCACTACAGAGCCTATTGATGATGTCAACGTAAATGTGATTAATTACCAACAACAAACTATTGCTTCTACAAAAACTAATGAAAAAGGATTAGGACAATTAAAAGTGATGAAAAAGCCATTCCTTTTAATTGCATCTAAAGAAAAACAAAAAGCTTATGTACGTCTAGATAATGGTTCGTCATTATCGACTAGTAAGTTTGACGTATCTGGAAATGTTAGTCAAAAAGGAATTAAAGGTTTTATTTATGGGGAACGTGGTGTTTGGAGACCTGGAGATACACTGTTCTTGAATTTCATGTTACAGGACAAAGAGCATTTATTACCAAAAGGACATCCTATTTCTTTTGAGTTATTTAGTCCTGAAGGGCAATTAATCGATTCGAAAATTAATACTACTTCAGTAGGAAATATTTATAATTTCACCACTACCACTTCCGATGATTATCCTACAGGTAATTGGATGGCTCGTGTAAAAGTGGGTGGAGCTGTTTTTTCAAAACGTATAAAAATTGAAACGGTTAAACCAAATCGCCTAAAAGTAAATTTAGATTTCGGAAAAGAGCGATTATCTATTAAAGATGCTAATGTAAAAGGAACATTAAGTTCTAAATGGCTTCATGGAGCCATCGCTAAAAACTTGAAAGCAGATGTATTTGTCAGTATGCGTCAAGCAAGAACTACGTTCTCTAAATACAGTGATTATATTTTTGACGACCCTGGACATACTTACAGTACTGAAAATCAAAAATTGTTCAAAGGAAAATTAAATAGTGAAGGTATCGCTACCATTAATTCGAACATCAATGTCAATAACAGTTCTCCAGGGATGTTGAATGCTAATTTCAGAATTCGTGTTTTTGAAGAAGGGGGAGACTTCTCTACCGATCAATTTACCATTCCATATGCTCCTTACAAATCTTTTGTAGGGGTAAAATTACCGAAAGGCGATAAAGCTCGTGGTATGCTGTTAACAGACATCAAACATCCTATAAAAATAGCGACTCTAGATCCAGACGGAAAACCCGTAAGCACTAAAGTTCGAGTAGATGTATACAAGTTAGAATGGAAATACTGGTGGGAAAAAAATGACCAAGAAGACTTATCTAAATATGTAGGAAGTACATATAAAAAACCACTTCATACAGATTATGTAACGAGTATCAATGGAAATGCTACTGCTAATTTTGAAATTAAATATCCAGATTGGGGACGTTACTATGTTCGTGTTATAGATCAAAATAGTGGACACGCTACTGGAAAAATCATTTATGCAGACTGGCCTGGTTGGGCGGGAAGAGCTAGTAAGGACAATCCTGGTGGAGCGAGCATGTTAGTATTTAGTACAGATAAGCAAAAATACGACGTTGGAGAACCTGTGAAAGTTACTATCCCTACAGCTGAAAAAGGAAGAGCTCTAGTAAGTGTTGAATCTGGTTCTAGAGTTGTTGAAACGTATTGGGTAGAAGCTAAAAAAGAATCAACACAATTTAGTTTTATTGCTACTGAGGAAATGGCTCCAAATGTATATGTGAATGTCACACTCATTCAACCTCATCAATATGAAGGAAACGATCTACCTATTCGATTGTACGGGATGACCCCAATAAGTGTTGAAGACCCTAAAACACATCTTTCTCCTGTGATCGATATGCCTGATGAGCTTCACCCTGAAGAAAAAGTCACTATAAAAGTGAGTGAAGAAAACCAACAAGCTATGGAATATACTATTGCTGTTGTAGATGAAGGTTTGTTAGATATTACACGTTTTAAAACTCCAAACCCTTGGAGTACTTTCTATGCACGCGAAGCATTAGGTGTTCGCAGTTGGGATATGTATGATTATGTACTAGGAGCTTCTAGTGGAGACATCGCTGGACTATTAGAAATTGGAGGGGGTGATGAGCTTGCTAAAAAAGGTGGTAAAAAGGCAAATCGCTTTAAACCTGTAGTACGTTTTATGGGGCCTTTCTCTTTAGAAAAAGGAAAAGAAAATACTCATAGTTTTACCATGCCTCAATACATTGGTTCTGTAAAAACTATGATTGTCGCTTCACATGAAAGTGCTTATGGAAAAACTTCTAAAGCGACTCCTGTTAAACAGCCTTTAATGGTATTGTCTACATTACCTCGAGTATTAAGTCCGGGTGAAAAAGTAACCGTTCCTGTGAATGTATTCACAATGAATGATGACATCAAAAACGTGTCTGTTTCCATTAAAACTAAAGGAGTTGTAGAAACCAATGGAAGCACGAAAAAACAAGTTACTTTTAGTGAAGCTGGTGAAAAATCTACTGATTTCGAACTTACAGTCCCTAACAATATCGGATACTCGGAAGTCGAAATAACTGCGGTTTCAGGGACTAATATTGCGACACACAAAGTTGAAATTGATGTTCGCATACCTAATCCGCCAACTACCACCGTAATTGACAAAATACTAGATGCCGGAGAAACTTGGAATGCAGAATACAACCTCAATGGAATCAAAGGCACTAATAGTGCTTACCTAGAAGTTTCAAATATTCCTGCCATTAATCTGGAAGAGCGTCTAAAATATCTCATTCGATATCCTCATGGTTGTGTAGAACAAACCACATCATCGGGATTCCCTCAGTTATTCTTAGAGAATATTACCGAACTTGATTTAGAAAGAAAAGAGGAAATCAATAAAAATGTAAAAGCTACTATAGAGCGATTGTTACAGTTCCAACACACTAACGGTGGATTTAGATACTGGCCAACAAATAATGATACTGATGATTGGGCTAGCTCGTATGTCGGACATTTCTTATTAGAAGCGAAGGCCAAAGGATACTCTATTCCTTCTGGAGTATTGTCTAAATGGACTACATATCAAAATGAAAAAGCAAACTCTTGGAGGACTGGCGAAAACAACAGAGCAAATCAAGGAATCTTGCAAGCATATCGTTTATACACTTTATCCCTAGCGGGTAAGCCTGCTATGGGAGCTATGAATCGCTTAAAAGAAAATGATAACTTGAGCAACAAAACTACTTGGAGATTAGCTGCGGCCTATGCGGTTGCTGGACAAAAAGAGGTTGCTAAACAACTTATTTTTGGAAAGTCTTATGATGTCGCTCCATATACTGAAATGGCCAACAGCTATGGTTCGGATGTTCGAGATAAAGCGATGATTTTAGAAACATTATTACTTCTTAATGAAAAAGAAAAAGCTTTTGAAGTATTAAAGACCTTATCGGGTACTCTTGGCTCTAAAAAATGGCTAAGCACTCAGACTACAGCGTACTCGCTAATTGCAATTTCGAAATTAATTACAGGGAACTCTTATGCGAACAATACACTAAAATATAGTTACGCAGTTAATGGGAAATCATCAACCTCTTATGATTCAGGAAAATCGATTAGTAAAAATGAATTGAGTACCCGTAAAGTGATCAATAAACTGCAACTTCAAAATACATCTGGTGGTGTCTTATTTGTTCGTGTAGTGACTAGAGGTACTCAAAATACTGGTGTAGACACAGACTTGAATAATGACCTTCAAATGTTTGTTTCTTATTTAGACCTCAATAACAATAAAATCAACCCTAAAAGCATTAAGCAAGGGGAAGATTTTAAAGTTGAAGTTACCATAAAGAATAGTGGATACCGAGGTAATTACGAGCAATTGGCACTTTCTCACTTATTCCCTTCTGGTTGGGAAATTCAGAATTTAAGAAATGATAAAACTGGTGACAAACACATTAAGAGCACTCCAGAGTATATGGACGTTCGTGATGATCGTATTCATTATTACTTTGATTTAAAGCAAGGAGAACAGAAAACTTTTGTCAGCTTATTGAATGCAGCTTACTTGGGTAAATTCTATTTACCATCTATTTATTGCGAAGCTATGTATGACAATTCTATTAGTGCTAAAAAAGCAGGTAGTTGGACTGAAGTGATAAAGTAAATTGAGATTTTAAAGACGTGAAAATTGTAATTTTACTGCATGGTGAAAGACTTAACAACATCTGATTTACACAGGAAAAATATTCTGAATAACAATTATGCTTTAGAAATATTGTATTCTGAGATTTCGTTCCCTGGCGTTATGTTTGAAGGCAAATACTGGTTTACCAAAAAGCAAATAGCTGAATATTTCGAAATTGACGAAAGAACTGTTGATCGATATATAGAAAGCAATAAAACGGAGTTAGAAGAATCTGGATATGAAATCCTAAAAAAAGAGCGTCTAAAAGAATTTAAAAAAATCTATGTCGACGACATGAATGTCGTCGACATAGAAAACACCATCCAAAGAGCACCTTCTTTAGGCGTTTTTACTTTCCGTACGTTCCTCAATATTGGCATGCTTTTAACCGAAAGTGAAAAAGCAAAACTATTACGAGCATTCATACTAGATATTGTTTTAGACGCTATCAATAAAAAACTTGGAGGAAACGCTAAGTACATCAACCAAAGAGAAGAAGAATTTCTTTCTAGTGCTTTAAGAGAGCATAATTACAGAGAAGAGTTTACGGGTGCCCTTGACAAGCATGTCCAAGAAAATAAATTCAAATACGCACAGTTAACCAACAAGGTATATAAAAGCATTTTCAAAGAAGATGCAAAAGAATATCGCCAAATCCTAAAACTAAAGAGTAAGGAAAGTGTTCGATCAACTATGTATTCGGAAGTACTAGACTTGATCGCCAGCTACGAAAATGGATTTGCCGATTTCTTGAAGAAAAAAGCGGAAAAGGAAGAGCGAAAATTAAGCCTCTCTGAAACTAATATATTATTTGATCAATTTGAAGATTTAACAAGTTCTATCTACGAACCTCTTAAAGAAAAAGTAAGAGGAATCATGGCTAGTAGAGATATGGCGTTTAGAGATGCATTGCACGAAAAGCTTAAAAATTACATCACTCACCTTGCTCCTGAAGAGTTTGATAAATTTCTTGGAGAAAAGAGTATGGACTTGGAAGAGCGAATCCTAGATAATATAGATGTATTCAAAAGATTAAAAAATAGATAATTGGAAAGCTATATTTTTTTCGATATCAAACAGGCTATTAGAACACATGATTTTATTATTGAAAAATCTGGTGGAAGAACTGGAGTAGTCAATATTGGCAAAATAGAGAGTGTCTTAGAACACATAAAAAATGATCTATACTACCCAGAATTTGAAGACAAACTTACTCATCTTGTTTTTTCTGTAAATAAATTTCATGCCTTTAGCGATGGTAATAAAAGAACTTCTATTGCACTAGGGGCTTATTTTCTTGAAGTTAATGGAATTGATTATTGCATCGACAAATTCATCATTGAGATGGAAAATATTGCGGTGTATGTAGCTGATAATAAAATAGACAAGGAGTTACTACGCGAAATTGTTAGTTCCATTCTATTAGAAGACACTTATAATGAAACCTTAAAATTAAAGATTATAGATGCTTTAAGTTGTTAATGATAATCGATTCACAATAAAAAAGCTATTTCAAAATTTAATAGGATGAAAAAACAAGAATGGTACTCTGTAGATGAATTATAGCAAACTAAATACATCCTTTTTAGTAAAAATCCTATTAGGTATTACTTTAGTCTGGTATACCTTCTTCTCATTACCCAAGCCATTATTCAACGCTCCTACAAGCACGGTATTATTCGACCAAAACAATCATCTGTTAGCAGCAAAATTAGCAACGGATGAACAATGGCGATTTCCTAATATTGATAGTGTTCCTAAAAAATTTGAAACCTGTTTATTGCAATTCGAAGATGCACATTTTAGATATCACCCAGGTTTCAATCCCATTTCGATCGCAAAGGCTCTTTTTACAAATTTTAAACAACGAAAAATAGTTCGAGGAGGTAGTACGATTACAATGCAAACGTTACGATTGGCCAGAGACAAAAAGAGCAGAACCATTTATCAAAAAGTAGTAGAGCTTATTTTGGCTACTCGGTTAGAATTAAGGCATTCTAAAAACGAAATCTTACAACTGTACACTTCTCATACTCCTTACGGAGGAAATATTGTTGGGTTAGATGCCGCTGCTTGGCGATATTATGGTCGTAGTCCCCATCAACTCTCTTGGGGAGAAAGTGCTATGTTAGCGGTACTACCCAATGCTCCTTCTCTAATTCATCCAGGAAAAAATCGCACTCAACTAAAAACAAAAAGAGATCGTCTACTCAATAAGTTGTTACAAAAAAACATCATTGATAGTACTACATGCTACCTCGCAACGCAAGAACCTATACCCAATAAGCCAAAACCCTTACCCAACAAAACACAGCACTTATTACAACATGCCATCAAAAAAGGATACAAAGGCAAACAAGTGACAACTACGATTAATAAAAACATACAAGCGCAAACAATACACATTCTAGAAGATCACAGAAAGATTCTAGAAAGCAATCATATCTATAATGCCGCCTGTTTAGTTTTAGATATAGATTCGGGAAATGTAGTTGCCTATGTTGGCAATACAAAACAACGAAAAGGACAAAAAGGACAAAATGTAGATATCATTATGTCTCCTAGAAGTACAGGAAGTATTCTAAAGCCTTTTCTGTATGCTGCTTCCCTAGAAGAGGGAAGTATATTGCCAAATACACTATTACCAGATATCCCTACTTACATTGCTGGATATACCCCTAAAAACTTCAGCAAATCTTATGATGGGGCTGTCCCTGCCAAACAAGCCTTATCAAGATCTCTAAATGTACCTGCTGTACGAATGTTACGTGACTACCGTTATGAGCGATTTCATGACCTTCTTAAAAAGCTAGGAGTAACCAGCCTTTCTAAACCCGCAGATCATTATGGTTTGAGCCTTATTTTGGGAGGAGCAGAAGCGAACCTTTGGGAATTAACTAGTATTTACGCTTCCCTCGCTAGAACGCTCAAAGACCAATCTTCTCTCGAAACTCCAGTAATGCACATGCCAAATTTTGACCTTAGTCTAGACTCTAAAAAGAGGTATTCATCCCCACTAGACAAATCGTCTATTTATCTAATGTTAGAAGCCATGTTAGAGGTCAATCGACCAGAGCAAGAAGAAGGTTGGGAACGATTCGATAATCCTCAAAATATCGCTTGGAAAACCGGAACAAGTTTTGGGAATCGTGATGCCTGGTCAATTGGAGTCAGCCACAATCATGTTGTGGGAGTCTGGGTAGGCAATGCCGATGGAGAAGGTCGAGCAGAGCTTACAGGTACCAAATCTGCTGCTCCAATAATGTTTGATGTATTTAGACAATTGGATACAAAAACCTGGTTTGATACTCCTATGGATGCATTATTTGACATCTCTACTTGTAAGAAAAGTGGCTATAAAGCAGGGACATTTTGCACAGAACAGCTTTCGATTTTAGCCAATAAAAAAGCCCTCACTTCTTCCACTTGTCCTTATCATAGATTAGTACATGTAACAAAAGACAAAAGGTTTCAAGTGAACAGCTCATGCGTCGAACCTTATAATATGATTCACGAATCATGGTTTGTATTACCTCCTGTAATGGAATGGTACTATAAAAAAAAGCATAGTGGTTATGAAAATCTACCGCCATTTAAAGATGAATGCCAACAAGAAACGGGTACAAATATTATGGAAGTAATCTACCCCAAGAACTTTTCTAAACTATTTATCCCCAAAGAACTTAATGGAAAACTTGGGAAGCTTATTTTTAAAGTTGCTCACCGAAATACCAACACAAAGCTTTATTGGCATATTGATAATGAATTCATTGGAGAAACCATTAATTTTCATGAATTATCGTTACAACCTAGTGTTGGGAAACACAAGCTAACGCTCGTCGATCATGAAGGGAATCGATTAGAGAAATTTTTCGAAGTATTGGAATAAACTACCTCGGGGCAAGCCCACTAGGCATTTATATGAAATAAAATTCTAATTTCAAGGCAAGCCTTGGGGTATTATACCCTTTGCCGGTGCCAATAAAAATTAATCGCCCTTTAAAAAACTATTCTCCGTTACTTTTCCAATAACACCATCAAAAAAAGAATAATACGATTTAAAATCTTCCTCTTTATTTTCTGTAGGAAATAATGCTTGCGAAACTTTTATACGTTTTTGTTTATAATCAAAAGCTACCAGAACGATCGGAACCTTAGCCTGCTTGGCAATATAATAAAATCCCGTTTTCCATTCGCTTACTTTCTTGCGGGTACCTTCAGGCGAAAGAGACATTCTAAAAACATCTGTCCGATCAAATACAGCTGCAATAGCTCCTACGGTATCTTGCTTTTGATTTCGAACTACAGGCATGCCCCCTGCTTTTGTTAATAGCCAACCTATTATTGGAGTATTAAACAAAGATTGTTTTCCTATAAACCCTATAGATTTCCCCCATACATTTCTTACCAAAATGCCTAAAAACAAATCCAGCCAATGGGTATGTGGTACCACAGCTACAATGCATTTATTTACTTCTGGGAAATCTCCTGCCATTTCCCACTTCATGAGTTTGAAATAAATGAATTTGGCTATTTTTTGAAGCATGGCGTAACTGTGTTAATATTAAAAAAAAGGATGTTTTACCGTGGGTAAAGCTGCAAAAGGATGGTATTCTCCTCCTAAATCACTCACCTTAGCATGGCGCAATTGATAGGCCAATTCTAATGATGCCAAAGTCTCGGAAATACCAAATCCATTTCCTTCTAGGATATGCTTATAAGATTCGGTGTGCAAATCCGTAAATCCAGCACTAAATTCAAATTCCTCTCCATCAATATTAATACTTCTAAAAGTACGCTGTCCCGCTGCTACAATTTCTTTAGGCAATGTTTCTGAATTAATCGATAAAAACCATCTAACATTTGCGTTTTTTAATCGCAGTACTCCACTAGCTCTATCGTGTTCCATTAAATGTACCGTGCTTTTTTCAACACCTCCAAAAATCCAAATGAGCATATCAAAAAAATGAATCCCAATGTTCGAACAAATACCTCCTGATTTTTCTAACATTCCTTTCCAGGATGCATAGTACCAATTTCCTCTCGATGTAATATATGTCAAATCAATATCATGAATTTTATCCTTAGGACTATTGGCTATTTTCTCCTTCAATGCAATAATACTCGGGTGTAATCTCAACTGAAGAATCGTGTTGATTTTATTATCGTATTGCTCTTCCAGCTGCATTAACTTTTCTGCATTCCAAGGGTTCAATACCAAAGGTTTCTCGCAAATAGCATCGGCTTTATTACGTAATGCAAAACGCACATGAGCATCATGTAAATAGTTAGGAGTACAGATAGACATAAAATCTATGGCTTGTTGTTTCTCTAACCTCAGCTTTTCGAGATGGCGATCGAACCGTTCAAATTCTGTAAAAAAATGAGCATTTGGAAAATATGAGTCTATAATCCCTACACTATCATTAGGGTCAAAAGCCGCTAATAATTGATTATCTGTATGTCGAATCGCTTTTAAGTGACGTGGTGCTACAAAACCCGCAGCTCCCATTAAAGCAAAGTTTTTCATAATATTCATTTCTAATCCCAGGCTTCTTCCAGATAGCTATCGAGTTAAGCTGTCTTCGCCTATTTCCAACTATAAACAATATAGAACCCTGAGCGAAGGCTATTGACTTAAGCAAGGTATTTTGGCGAATTTATAAAGGAATAACCGAATTATCCTTTAAAAGGTATTTTTCTTGTGTTTCGGGACAAATTGCTTCATTGTTTTCTCCAAAATCTAATCGATGACCATGTTTGCTAACCCATCCTACCGGTCGTGCTGGATTGCCCACTACCAATTGATAAGGCTTTACATCTTTGGTAATCACAGCCCCTGCTCCTATCATGGCATATGCTCCGATTCTATTTCCGCAGATAATGGTAGCATTTGCCCCAAGTGTAGCTCCTTTTTCGACATAGGTTTCTTTAAATTCATCCTTACGTACTACAAAACTTCTAGGGTTAATTACATTCGTAAATACTACTGATGGCCCTAGAAAAACAGCTTCTTCACAGGTAACTCCGGTGTATACCGAAACATTATTTTGAACTTTCACATTATTACCAAGTACGACTTTAGGCGAAATCACTACGTTTTGCCCAATATTACAATCATTACCAATTACACTATTAGACATGATGTGCGAAAAGTGCCAAATCTTTGTTCCAGATCCGATCTCTGCCCCTTTGTCAATAACTGCTGTTGGGTGTGAAAAAAAAGAATTTGCCATTAATTACATCTCAATTTATAATCTAAAATACAACATTCATAAACTTAGTTTTCAAATTCCCATTTTTAAAAAGGTATCACAACCTTAAACTAGTATCAAAATCACAAAAAAACACCCCTTAAATTAACGATTACAAAAAATTAGAATCCACTTATTTAATTAAATTCAATTATTATGTTAAATTTGTGCTACTTCAAATCATAAACCTACATTATGAAAAAGTTAATTGTATTATTTACATCTTTCTTTTCGTTTTACCTTACCGCCAATGCACAAGACATTTCCGCAGCTTCGGATAATGTCAAAAATATTGCAAACGTAAATACCGAAAAGTGGCAAAACGCCTTATTGTTAACGGTTAATCAACGTGAAAAGATGACCGAATTTGTCATTTTATATGAAATGAAAAAAAATAGTATTTACAAGTCCAGCGCTTCTATGGAAGAAAAAAACGCACAATTAAAAGCGCTTGAGGAAGATCACCATACTAAGGTAGAAACGATCTTAAATGAAAAGCAAAAAACAAAATATCATGAAAAAATTGCTGAAGTAAAGCAAGGGTAGCATGATTTTGTTCCAATACAAGAGGACTAAGCTATATTAAACTTATCAGCAAATCGTATTATTTAGGTAATTTATAAATACGCAAAAAATCGCGATCTGCTTTCTCTCGATATAATCTTAGTAGTTCTTGATGCCCATTATGCCCTAAAGTCGTACGAAGTGATTTAGATGTTAAAAGTTGCGTTACTTTTTCTTTAAAATCTTCTTTACTAGTGTAAATCAATCCACAATTGGTATGCTCCAACAATTCTTTTTGGGCCTTACAGGCTGTAGCTAATATGGGGATTTCACCATACATGTATTGAAATAACTTATTCGCAACTCCCGAATCGTGTTGCGGATTAACTTCAAAAGGAGCCAACCCAATTGCTATTTTTTTTAAATATGCTGGTAAAAATTTCACATCACTCCAAGGTACATAAGTGGCATAATCCCCTAATTTCTGAATTTGCTTTTCAAAATTAGTTTTGTCTGCTTTGTCAGTTGGCCCTATTATTAAGATATGAAACGGTTTTCCTTCGTCTCGTAATTCGGCTAACCAAGGAAGCACATCAATAACACCTCGTCGTTGGGCTACCACACCAAAATAAAATAATGTTGGAAATTGTGAGCTAAAGTCGACTTGAAATTCTGAATTTTCAAAAGACTGAAAACTCTCAATATCTGGCATATTGGGGTGCACAAATATATTTTCTTCTTGTAAAAAAGAAAATCTTGCTAATAAATCTTGTTTGAAAGAGTTACTTAAAGTGATAATGTAATCTGCATAATTTAAGAAATCCCCTTCTTTCTTAAGCCATTTTTTAGGACACACCACAAATTTTCTCCAGCTTGTCGTTGCCCATCGATAAGAAGCGATAGCTGCAGGATAATTTTCATGTAAATCAACCGTCAATGGTATTTTATAATCCGATTTTGTGATCCCCAAACGACCAGGTTTGGCTAAATACAGATCATGAACATGAAGTGCTTCTATGGATTCATTATTTATAAAACGCGCAATATGTTTTGCCCAAAAGTTATTATAAAACGGAAAGTTGGTATTTAAAATAACTAACCCATTCTTAACACTTTCATGTATTGGAATACGTTCAATTTTAAAATCGGAATATGAATTATATTTCCCTCCAAAATCCAAGCACAATACTTTTACATCATGCCCTTCTTGGATCAATAGACGCACTTCTTTTTGAACGCGATGATCATTATCAAAAGTATTATCTACTACGACTCCTATTCGCATCCTAATATTGATACGCTATAGCATTGATATTCATCCCTGCTCCCACACTCGCTAATAATAATACGTCTCCTTTTTCTATGGTATGAGTATCTAAATTCCCTTTAACAATTAAGTCAAATAATGTTGGTACTGTTGCCACACTACTATTACCAAGAGTATTGATACACATCGGCATAATTCCTTCTGGCATTTCTTGATCGTATAATTCGTAGAATCTAGAAACTATGGCCTCATCCATCTTTTCATTTGCTTGATGAATTAATATCTTCTTCACTTGCCCAATTTCGAACCCACTTTTATCCAAACACTCTTTCATTGCCAAAGGAACATTCGTTAAGGCAAATTCATAGATTTTACGCCCATACATTTTAATGTAAAGCGTGTTGTCTGTATCTGTTTTATAACTCTCTCCGTTAAATAAGAAATCTGCTTCTGTTAGGGTAAAACTTGCCGTATTATGTGCAATAACCCCTTGTTTTTCTTCAGTCGCTTCAAGGATTGTAGCACCTGCACCATCTGCATAGATCATACTATCTCTATCGTGGTCATCTACCACTCGAGATAAAGTTTCGGCTCCAATCACTAAGCACTTCTTAGCGATTCCTGCTTTAATAAAGGCATTGGCTTGGATAACTCCTTCAACCCAACCTGGGCATCCAAAAATAAGGTCATAAGCTACACATTTCGGATTCTTAATAGCCAGCTTTTGTTTTACACGAGAAGCCAAACTTGGGATCATATCTGCTTGAATATGTCCCTTCTTAACATCTCCAAAATTATGAGCTACAATAATATAATCTATAGTTTCTGGATCGATTTCAGCGTCCGATATCGCATTTAATGAAGCTAAGTAGGCAATTTCAGAAGTCGTTTGTTCTTTGCTGGCATAGCGTCGCTCTTCTATCCCAGTAATCGCAACAAACTTCTTTATAATCACTTCATTTTTTTGCCTAAATGGAGTACCATCTTCATTTAAAAATTCATGATTTAAAAAAGCTTCATTAGTTACTTTATTTTCAGGTATGTAACTTCCGAATCCAGTTATTTTTGCGTTTAGCATATGTTCAATTTCGTTTAAACGCTAGAGGCAAGCGTTAATAAGATATATACAAAGTTAACAATCCTTTGCAATTTTCAGCTTCATTACCGTAGCTATTGATAGTGCATTCGTTTTTAGCCTCCCACTTTGGGTCCCTTCAAACAGCTCATCTACGGTTTGATGCAATAAACTTACCCAAATATCTATATCCTCATATATTATAGGAAATTTATCATCTATGTGCTGATGAATGGCGAGTAGGTTTTTATTATATGAGCCTTTGTGAAATAAATTATATTCCCAAAAGTCAACAATAATAGGCAAATGCGTCTTTAAATCTATAGGAACAACGGCTGTAAAAAAATGACCTATCACCTCGTGTTGTATTGCCTTTTTATAGAAGGCTTCGAAAATCAATCTTAAATCATCTTTACTTTCAATATCTCTTAAATTCATTTTCTGTGCACTTGGTAGCCCAAAAATAATTGAAAGGACTTAGTTTTGATATTTTAAATTGGAAAAGAATTTTGATCTCTAAGAAAAATTCAGAAAATACGATAAAGCTTGTAGCGCCATTCAACTGGTTACAGAAAGGATTTGATTTTTATATTAAATCGAGTATCCATGTTGCACTTGCTGTATATTCTTTATTACAAGTTATTTGTATCTATTTTGAATTTGACTACGCAGAACCATTAAGCTATGCTGTATTCTATGGAAGCATCTTGGGCTACAATTTTATTAAATATGGAGGTATTTGGTTAAAATCTAGTTTACCGATAATTCGAAGGCCCTATCTTTTCATTAGCGTTCTATCTGGATTTGCTATGGGAATCTATCTTTTAAAGCTTGACACAAAAACAATTTTGGTATTAAGTTCTAGTCTTCTATTATCCATTTTTTATATCATCCCTTTTTTCAAAAAAAAGAGCCTTAGACAATTTCATAGCCTAAAAATCTATATTGTCGCACTTACTTGGACCATTACTACGGCACTTGCTCCACTGGTATATTATAATGCATCCATAAACAGCAATGCTATTCTAATTATAGGCTGTTCTTTTTTATGGATCCTTTGTTTAATGATTCCATTCGAAATTAGGGATTACAACATTGACCCTATACATCTTAAAACCTGGCCTCAAAGATATGGGATACGTAATACCAAATTAATAGGTGCCATACTTACGCTATTTTTATATGTATTGATGGGTTGTATATACTCTTTTGAAATAAAAAAAGCCTTGTGGATACAAGGCTTTATATATGGCATAACTTTGATATTAATTCTCTTCAGTAAATCCTCACAACCAAAATATTATAGTAGTTTTTTAGTGGAGTCTTTACCGATATGTTGGTGGGTTTCTTTAATTTTTATCTGAAAACTCCTTTAACTGTTCTTGGAACTGTTTTTCTAGATCGGTTACTTCATTATCTTTCATGTAACTTACATTTTTATCTTTCAATATCTTTGTAAGCTTTGTATTATTCTTTGTGTATTTTTGACACGCTTTACAATACATTAAGTGAATCGATAATTTGATTTTTTCTAATAAACTAGCCTCATTGTATTGCGACTTATCACATACGTGATTTGCCTCATCACAAGGTATAAATAGAGAGTAGCTTTTTTTCATATCTTTATCTTTCATAATTAAAACCAATTTTTTTCCATACAGGCTGCCATTGATGTACGTGCTCTATGGATGATTACCCAGAGGTTAGACGAAGTGATATCAAATTCATTACAAATTGTCTCTGTATCAAAATTATCAATCGTTTTCATCTTAAAAATTTTCGCTTGTTTTTCTGGTAATGTTGATAAACATTTATGAATTGCGAGACCCAATTCGTTATTTTCTATATCACTTTCAGCATTAGATGCATAAGGATCTGCCACTCTTTCCTCTAACCAATCCCCTTCACTTTCTTCGGAAGAGTTATAGGACATGCGCACCTCGGCTTTCCCTTTATTACTATTGATCTTACGATAATGATCAATAATTTTTCTTTTAAGAATAGAAACAAGCCAAGTTCTTTCTGAAGCTTTCCCTTCGAAATTCTTCATCGAACGCAAACCTGCAAAGAAGGTTTCTTGAACCAAATCTTTCGCAATCTCTCTATCATCGACTCTTGAAATCGTATAATTGAAGAGGTAATCGCTGTAATTTCTAATCCAACTATTTGGATCTAGTTGATGCTCTGCCATGGTATTAGTGTTAGTACTCAAATGTAACTAATTCTACTCAGTTTAAAATTGTCAAAAATTCCTTATTATTTCAAACCCGAACGTTTTAATAATGCATCATTTGTCGGCGTAGTCCCTCTAAAACTTACATACAACTGCATTGGATCTATAGTTCCTCCTTTTGTCAAAACTGTTTCTTTGAATTTTTTTGCCAAACTTTTATTAAAGATACCTTCTTCTTTAAAATAAGCAAAAGCATCTGCATCTAATACTTCTGCCCATTTATATGAATAATAACCAGAAGAGTAGCCTCCTTGAAATATATGTGCAAAAGCAGTACTCATACAATTTTCGGAAGCGTCTGGATATAACTGAGTTTTCGAAAATGCATTTTTTTCAAAATCCTTTACCGAAACTTCATTTTGAGGTTTATTTGCATGCCAAGCCATGTCTAACAAGCCAAAACTAATTTGTCTAAGCGTAGCCATGCCCTCCTGAAAAGTCGTGGCAGCTTTTATTTTCTCAACATATTCCATAGGGATTACCTCATCCGTTTCATAATGTCTTGCAAATAAAGCTAAAGCTTCTTTTTCATAACACCAATTCTCCATTACTTGACTTGGCAGTTCTACAAAATCCCAATACACGGAAGTACCCGATAAGCTAGGATATGTTGTATTGGCTAGCATTCCATGCAAAGCATGTCCAAATTCGTGAAATAATGTGGTCACTTCATTAAATGTCAATAATGAAGGTTTTGTCTCTGTAGGTTTTGTAAAGTTGCATACAATAGAAACTTGAGGACGTTCATTGTTTCCTTCAAAAATTTGTTGTGACTTATAAGAAGTCATCCAAGCTCCAGCTCTTTTCCCTTCTCTAGGAAAGAAATCGGCATAAAAAAGTGAAACATAATTTCCTGCTTCATCTGTTACATCGTATACAATAACATCTTTATGGTATTTATCTACCGTATGATTTTCCGTAAATGTTAAATCGAATAATTTATTGGCTACCGTAAAAGCTCCTTCTAATACATTTTCTAATTTAAAAAACGGCTTCAATATTTCGTCATCGAAACTAAAAAGTTCTTGCTTTAGCTTTTCACTATAATACGCTCCATCCCATTTTTGAAGTTGATCGATACCATCTAATTTCTTAGCATAGTTTTCTAATTCTTGGAACTCCTTTTTAGCAAATGGTAAAGACTTATCTAAAAGGTCATTTAAAAAACTAGTAACCGAATCGGCCGTTTTAGCCATTCTCTCTTCTAAAGTAAAATGTGCATGAGACTCGTATCCTAATAAGACTGCTCTTTCATAACGCAAACGAACAATATCTTTAATTAATTGTTCATTATTAAATTCATTTTGCTGAAATCCTTTTGCACCAAAAGCCAATGACAACTTTTTACGAAGGGCTCTATTATCGGCATATTTCATAAAAGGAATATAGCTAGGGTAATCTAATGTAACCAACCAGCCTTCTTTATCTTTTTGTTTGGCTAATTGCTCTGCTGCTTCGATAGCTCCTTCGGGCAATCCTTTTAAATCATCCTTATCAGTAAGTAGCATTTCGAAAGCATTTGCATCTGCCAAGATATTTTGACCAAACTGTAGTGTCTTTTGAGATAGCTCTTTATCTATTTCTCTTAGTTGCTCTTTTTTTTCGCCTTCTAAAAGTGCTCCGTTTCTTGTAAATGACTTATAATGCTTTTCTAGTAATCTTTTTTGTTCTCCTTCAAGGCTATCAATTCCTAATTGATATACCTTTTCTACTCTTAAAAACAACTCTTTATTTAGTGTGATATCATTTTTAAATTCAGACAATAATGGAGATACTTCTTGTGCTATATTCTGAATTTCATCATTGGTCTCTGCACTATTCAAATTAAAAAAGATACTCGTTATCTTACTCAATTGTTTACCTGCATAGTCCAATGCTTCTATAGTATTTGCAAAAGTTGGCTTATCGTCGTTGTTAATTATAACTGCGATTTCTTTTTTTGCTTCTAATATTGATGCTTCAATTGCAGGAAAATAATGTGTGTTTTCTATTTTTTCGAATGGAGGAGTATCAAAATCCTTCAACAAAGGGTTATTCATAGAATGAAATGTTATATTTTATTTAAAATTCGATACAAGCGTATAGTCGAACCAATCTTGTAACGTAAATTTGACGTATCATTCAAAGGTATTAAATAGCTTTAACATATTGTGATTTGTGTTTTAACGATTAAAATTGCATTTAATCGATTTTCTGACTGTATTTCATATAGTCATAACATATAACCACGTATTGGACGTTATATTTGTGTCATCTTATAGTTTAGAGTGTGAATATTTAAGTTGGTTACTTTTTCATTAATTGTAAGATGATTTTTTAAGGACTACTTCGGTAGTCCTTTTTTATGCCTTTACTTTTTTTAAATTGAGATTATTTAATTGCAAGTTGAATAATTACAACGAAAAGAGCGAAACCTTCTATATTTTAAAAACACACACTTTACGTGATAATGACTACCTAGATTCATCTAACTTGTAATGTTTAATGAGTGCCTTAAACTTAACAATACATTGTTTTGCTGTTTCTACGTCTTTGAAGAAAATTTGAAAATCACTTTGATAATTATCAACTTTACCCTCTTTGTATACTTTTATCACTTTAGACTTATAATCCGTATCTAATTTAATCGATAATATTTTTCCAGAAATTTTATAATTAATCGATTGTTCACTGAAGTAACTTAAATTGAATTCTCTTAGAATTTCTGAAATTTTAGATTTGGAGATAGTTGTAGTTTTAAGCTGAAAAATATTGTCATTACCATCCACTTTTCCAAAAACTTGTTCTATATTTTTCGATTCATAGTTTATATTAGAAATATTTTTGGAGAGATAATCTATATTCTCTTTCTCATTAAAAACCGATTTTCTTTGGTTATGTTCTTCTGTACACTTCTTGATGGTTTTTTCTATAAGATATTTTACCATCCTAGCTTCACTGAAGTTATTACAAGAAAATAAAATTTCTTTATGAAAATTTTGTTGTAAACTATTTTTCTCAACACGGATTAATTTTTCATTATCTATAGTAGAAAATGTAATTCCTATTTCTCTTCCTTTGGTGACATAATTCACAGAGTGCTCATTAATATCAGAAAAATTAAATCTATAGGTATAATTTATTGGCTCCTTAGCCTTTTTTTCTTTTACATATTGAAACTCTGTTAAACAGTCTACTACAAAAGATCTAGAAAAATTCTCATTGTCTCCGGAAATGGTGGTATTCAAATTTTGTATTAATAATTCAACTGTGTTCCCTTTAGGCATGTTTTTTTTTACAATATTTTCCATTTTGGGAATGACATCTTTCAATACTTTTATTATATCTCTTGCTTGATCTACATCTTTCATTTCTAAAAGAAGTTCCGACTTATAAGGCTGCGAGACTTCATTTTTAATCTCTTGTATTATCTTCTGTTTATTTTTTGTTTGTAGAAAAACAAAAACTTTTTCGCCTTTCACTATTGCTTTAATATAATTTAAATCTACGTTAGCTAGATTCATCTTATACGACAAGTCATTGGATTTCGATCCTGAAAGGGAGCTTTGTTTAATTAAGAAATCATCGGTATCAGCACTTATGTAAATATCTTGTTTGATATCAAGAGAAGGTGTTTTGTCCTGTTGAATGTTCTTTTTTAAAAAGTCTATCTTTTCATTAAAACTATTTAAATTTATTCTTTTACTATAAATCTCTTTCGATGTGGGTATTAATTTCAAAAGAATACTTTTTATCTCTTTTGCATTATCTATATTGATGGCAAGAATATCGATCTCACTAACATAAGGCTCTATTATATCATTTCTGATAACACTTATAAACTTTTGATTTTGTTCAACTGCAAAGTGTACTTCAATTCTGTCTTTAGATGTAAATTCCCTAACAGTATATTTATCTATATCCGATAAATTTATTTGGTAGATTATTTTAGTTGACTTCCCTTTAGAGTCTATATTTTCTTTTTGATATAGTATTATTCCTGGCTCTTTTTCAGTTATTTTTTGGTAAGTATTACTATTTTTTAACTCGACATCTTTTACGCTATTCTCCAATTGAGAAACTAAATCAGAAAAATTCGTGTTGCTAAATACTGAAATCCAGATATGAAATATTACGATGCTTAATATGTACTTTTTCATGTTTAATATTTTAAAAAGGGCCATTAAATGAAGTAAGATCATTTAACAGCCCTTTATCGTCTCAACTATTATTATATTTTCCTAAAATTTATATCCAATAGATATCTGAAAAACTGAGTTTTGTTGAGAAAAACTACTACTCTCTCCTTCAGTATCTAATATATTAGCAAGACCTAAATTATATCTTATATCTGCAAACAGCCCAGTTTCGTGCTGATATCCTCCGCCTAAATTTATACCAAAGTCAACAGCACTAAATGAATCTTTAACATCCACAGAAGAACTGTCTCCACCACCACTAGCTTCTGCCTCTGCTGATAGTAAGAAACCTGCTTGGATACCTCCCTGTAAACTTAACCCCTCCAGTACATTTGATAGATAATATTTCGCCATTACTGGAAGTTGTATATAATTCAACTTAGTAATAGTTTCAAAACTGACTACTTCATCAAACTCGTCTGAATCTGAATCTTTGGATTTAGCCCCTTGAGTAGAAAACAGAAGCTCTGGTTGAATAGCAAAAACATCGCTAATTGGAATCTCTACTACTCCTCCAATATGAAAACCTACTCGTGAACTTAAACTCACTCCTTCAAAAGTATCTCCCTTTATTGAAGCGATATTTAATCCTACTTTTGCTCCATACCTTATTTCATCTTCTTGAGCTAATAAAGAAGAAAATAGCGCACTAATAAATAATGCTATAATTAATATATTTTTTTTCATGATTGACAATTATGATTGATGAATTTTTATTGAAATGAAATTGTATTCCCTTCTTTAGTAAAAGTGGTTACTTCGAAAGTACTTCCGTTTTGTGTTGTCCCAGTGAATCTTCTGTTTGTACTAGGGCCACTAATGGTAACAAAGATTTCATTTGGATTAAGAGTGCCGTCAAAATCGTTAACACTAACAGAATACGTGCCATCGGGCGCTTCGTCTTCCCAAAAAACATTTTCTGGTCCAAAACCATCGGTATCGTCCCTATCTAACATACCTCCTGAAGAACTAGTTGTATTAGAAAAGGAAATAACATCTCCATTAGGATCGGTAACAAATAAATCCTGGTCTGTTTCTGTATTCCATGATAGACTAATCTGCAAAGCTCCTGTTCCTAGTCGTAGTACCGATACACTAGTCGATACTATATTACTTACTCGCCCACTTCTATCATATACACAAAAATTTACCCTAAAGTCACCAGCATCAACATTAGTAGGTATTCCTAATGGTAACGATAGTTCCCCAGTAGAACTCGAATTTTGGTTGTAAGGAATGGTGAAAAAATCATCTGCTCCTTCTACTTGTGCATAGCAACCTGCTAAATTTCCATCTACATTATTGAAACTAAAATCTAAAGGAGCAGTAGATCCATTAGAACTTGTAAGTGTAGGATTGGTGTTTTCTACTATTGGTGCTTCATTCTCTTGAGAAGGAGCTGGCGGATTTCCATTTGAAGAAGTTGACCCCGATGGAAATATCAAGACACTAGATAACTGATTCGCATTAGAGGGATCAATAATTTCGGGTGTCGAGGGTTCTTCTGGTTGACTCTCTTTTTTTACTTCGTCACTATCACATGACCATAATGTAACTATTAGAATGTTACATAAAATTAGTTTGGTTAGTTTCATAATTCTACTTGTTTTTAAATTCTATTTTAATTAGAATTTTATTCTCAGTAAAAGTAGATGTAATGAAAAGGCTAAAACATACCGTGAAATGGGTATTTTACCTTAAGCTAGTTGTGAAGTATTTTTGTTAATCAAGAACTTTTTCAAAAACTTAAAAATCACCTTAAAAGGTGAATGCATATGATTACGATCAGAGTAATTTAGATTATATCTTCTAAAAAAAGTAATCATGAGAATCGAAAAGAAATACATAAGAGAATTAAAAAAACAATTTGGTTTTTATCCAACTTGGCTACCCGGAACGCCCTTAAAATTAGGAGCCATAGGAGTTATTAAAGCAGGGCGTATTAACGTCATTGGAAATATCACCGACCTAGGTGTCGAATTTGATGTTTTAAATGATTACGATCCTATTGATTTAGAATACAATCATGAAGGGAGTGCTACTCTATCTTTTAAAGCTGCAGGAAGCCCTGCTCCAACAAATAGTTTTTTAAATGATGCCCATGCGGGTATTTCTGTCAGTTTTTCCAAAGAAAAGTCTTTCTATTTTAAAGCTAATGGCACTACTAGCCCAATGATCAAGAACCAAATTGAACTCAACAAAAACATCTTAGAACTCTATAAAAATGGACAATGGGATAAAAATTGGGTCATTGTAACGGAAGTGATCAACTGTACTGGGTGTACCATACTGATCTCAACTAATGCTTCTGCACAAATTGATATCAACGCCAAAGCTGATATAGGTTTAGATAACTTAGATATCGCTAATGCTGAATTAGGTTTAAAACCTGCTTTCAATAGAGGTTTATCTACTAACATTATTGCCAATAGTAGTATTACTCCTCTTTTTAGAGCTTCTAAGATTAAAAAACGTTTATTTGGAGCACCTGTAGTAAAGACCAGAGACTTACGAAGTTTTGAAACCGAAAACCTTGAACGTATGCCTATCGACGCTATTACCCCTAAAATAGTTTCACACCAACCCAATATTGTAGTACTTGGAGATATTGATGATGATGATTTGTTTGAAGATTAATCAACTACCTCGATGCAAGCATAAGAGGTATGTAGCTAAAAACTACGCATACTAAAAACGAGACAAGCCTAGGGGAATTCGACCCAAAATGTAAGGTTAAAAAACTTTATACCCTTAACACTACAATAATGGTTGTAATACGATTTGCTCAATTCTTAGGCACTAAATTTGATAGTTGCTTGATAATTGGATGTCCGCTAAAGTGTGTGCTTTTATTCATAATCTTGTTGATTGTGGTAAACTACAAGATAAAGGAAGTGGGAAATCCTTTACTGGAAATCCCGCTTTTAAAAAGTTTTATCGGACACTAATGATATGGTATAATTAAATTCTATATGGGTAGTATAAGTGCTTTTGAAGTAGAATGAGTTGTTACAGGTGAAACTATTGATGCTATCATTTTTCACTTTTAAAGAAATAGATTGGTATTATCTTAAAATATATATTTCAATAATGAGTATTCAATTATGAAAATTTCCGTGTTATCCAAAAGCTTAAAAAAACCTTCTTTTAAAATAAGTGACGTATCCGTATTATTTGAGAACTTTTATTCAAATACTGGAATAACTATTTTAGTTACATCATCTGGAGGCGATACCGCTCTAGAGAATTATAATGTACGTAATGGAGCGTTAAAATTTGCTTATTTAAATGCCACAGAAAATAAAATCAAATCATTAGGGTATAAACGCAATATTTTTAAAGGGCATAATTTAAGTAATTCTTTCATTGAAGAATTATATAAAACTGTTGTAAAGAAAACCAAAGGAAAATAAATTCCTGATATTGTAGAGTTTGATAAGAGTTCTAATATTAAGATTTGGTAAAATGTATTATTCTTCTCATTTTTTAAGAGTTCTTTTTTTATTTATAATTTTAAATCTTGTCCTTAATCAAATAATACAAGGCCAATCTAAAAAAAGAGAAGATTTTATCGAGCACTTCTTTGATTCGATAGCACAAAAAGAAACAACCCCCAAGGACTGGTTTAAAAATGCTATTATAGGCTATGGCTATTACAATTCATGGATAAATGATAAGAAATTAGATTTTACTCACACCAAAGAAAATCTAGATAATGCTTTAATATTTTATGAAAAAGGGTTTTCATATGCATTAAATAACATCAATAAGGATAAATATGCGAATGAGTTTTTACAGAACCTTTTAGAACTTTATCACGACTCTTCTCAATTTCATAAGTATGAATACCTTCTCAATTTTATGGAAAAGCATATTGTCTTTAGAGATGATTTACAATATTTAAAACTTCTTGAAACAAAACAACACTTATATATGCATTTATTAGATGCAGATAAAGCAATAGAAAACTTAAACAGGATATTAAACTTAACTTCTAATTTAAACAAAGAACATAAATTCGATCTGAATTATACCTTTGAAAGTTTGCTTAAGACATTTGAAAATGCTAACAACATTGCTAATTATGAATTTTATATTAAAAAGTTAGAACAACTCAATGTAAAGAACCATGATATCAATGAACCTCTACTACTTTATCATAAGGCCAATTTATTCAAACAAAAGTCAGAATACCTATCTGCAATTCGACAACAAAAAAAACTTTCTAAATTTGATAGGTACAAAGAAAGCTCATGGCAAGAACTGGCGGAACTTAATTTTCAAGTTGGAAATATGGATGCCTCTTCATTTTGGTTAGAAAAAAGTTTAGATAGCACCAACTATAATACCAGTGTTAATTGGTTAAGAAGTCTACTATATGCAAAGTTAGCTTTAGTTAATCAACAAAGAGACAGTCTCATCGCTACAAAATATTTTAAATCGTCATTAAAAATCATAAACAATCTAAGGGATGATAAATATTTATTTTATGAAAGCCATGAAGAAAAATTTAATATGCTCCAAAATTTCTCTGAAATCTGCAACTACTTGAATACGTTTTTACATAACAATAGTTATAACCCCTCAAGTCTTACTAACGAATACTTTAACACACTACTATTCCTAGATCAAAATATTGTACAAAGTTCAAATAGGATAAATCAACTCTATTATAGAGAAAACCTTTTTTTTCAAGAGGAAGCAACTTATAATCTAAAAACCTTAAAAAATTTAAAGACTAAGTTACATCTAAATGAAAAAAAGAAACTCACCATTGCTGACTCTAGTCATTTACTAAAATCTAAAATTGCAAAACTGGAAAAAGAGTTACTTCGAAATTATCAAAGTTTCAACAAATCATACACGAGCAATAGTCTAAAAACAGATATCAAAAATGGTTTAAATATTTATTTTCATCGCTTTAAATATCACGACCCAAAAAAAAACAAAGCTCAGTATGTTGCTTTTATTTATTCAGGTAATACTTCAGACTTGAACGTTATTGATCTTTTCTCCGAAACACAGTTAAAAACTATTTTAAAGTCTAAAAACAATAATTCAATTTATAAATTACGAGGAAACAAGAGTAAAAAATTGAGTTCTAAATCAATGGACTTATACCAACTAATATTTGAACCCTTAGAAGATTATTTAGAAGCAGGATCAACAATAAATATATATCCATCAGGGCTACTCCACCAGATTTCATTTTCGGCTATCAGCAAGGAGTCTGTTTACCTAAACAACCTTTATAATTTCCATAGAGTTACAAGCATTAAAAAGCAAAAATTAGGTAATCTCAATTCTAACAATTCGATTCAATTATTTGGAAATATTGATTATAACAAGACTAAAACACACATACGATATAATAGCTATAAGTCACTTTCAAAAATCAGTAGAAATAACATAAATGATTCTACATATTGGCAGCCTTTAGAAGGAAGTGCAACAGAAATCGAAAACATTGAAAAATTAGCAAAAAAGTATGGTTATAAAATCAAAATCAATGAAAGGGCTAATGCAAGTGAATCCTACTTTATGTCTCTTGACGGCAATAGCCCACAAATAATTCATTTTGCGACACATGGCTTCTTCTTCGAAGAACCTTTAAATAAAACTGTTTTAGACAACGATATAGAGGTTAATAATATTTATACTAAATCTCAAAATCCACTATTCCGATCTGGATTAATTATGTCAAATGGCAATTCCGCTTGGAACGATTTTAACCAGCAAGGCATTTTAACTGCTAGCGAAATATCCAATATGAACTTATCTCAAACAGATCTAGTAGTCCTCAGTGCTTGTGAAACAGGTCTTGGAGAAATTAATAATTTTGAAGGTGTGTATGGGTTACAACGAGCTTTTAAAATGGCTGGTGTAAATAATATTATTATGACATTATGGTCTATAAGTGACTTAGGGGCATCAGAATTTATGAATATATTCTATACCTATTATTTTCAATCAAAAGATGCTCACGATGCAATGCAGAAAACAAAGTTAAAAATGCAAACAGAATACCGAAAGCGAAAAAATGATAAAACCCAACACTTGTATGCTCCAGATGTTTGGGCTGCATTTGTTTTAATGGAATAGTAGTTTTAACTGGCAAATTGAAAATATAATCTACCAAATTTTTATATCTACTTTAATATTTAATTCTTTGATGTCTGGAAGTTGTTTTCCGTTAGTAAGTATCATTACTTTTTTCAATAATTCTTCTGTAAAATCACTTGATAGATCAATGTATTCTTTTTGATTAAAGCTACGAAAAGAGTTGTTTTCTTTTAAAATTTTAAGAAAGGCAGCCGTAAAAGCACCATTTTGTAATTTGTTATTTTCATAAGCAACGTTACTACCTGAAGAGGCAGAGATAATTGAGATATCAGATTTTGAATAAAAATTATCAAATAGATTCAATATGTTTGATAATTTAAAATCAGCTTTTTTTAAGCTCTTAGATATTCTACCTTTGGTATCTTTTCCTATTTCGTAAACTGTAGAATCATCATTATTTTCTATATCAAAAGTCTTTCCAGAATGGCAAGTATCCAGTAAGAGAAGTTTTTTTTGAGATTTTGTTTTATTTAAAATTTCAACTATACTTTTCAAAGAAAGCCCTTTACATTCTATATCGCTAAAATCCATATCATATGGAGCAAAGTAATAGTTATTATTTTTTCCTAATACTCCATGCCCAGAGATGAATAGAATGACTTGATCTTTTTCTTCAGCATTATTTATGAAATTAGAAATCTGCTGTTTAACATTTGAACTTGTTACTTTTTCATTAATCAAATATTTAGAATAAATTTTCACAAAAGAAACAGGGTTTTTATAGTTCTTTTTAAACATCAGCATACTTTCATCAACTATAGGTTTTTCCTCTTTTAGAAGTTTAATTTTAGCACCAAATATTGACACCCCTTCAAAACTATCTAAACTGATCTCATTTAGTAAATTACCCTTAGAATTATATTCTTGAATTATATTTTTTGGATATTGATGATGACGGATAATCCTTTCCCCATCATCAGAGATGGAAAAAGTATCTAGAGTTTTACAAGCTACTTTCAATCTTACAGGTATTGATTCATTAGCATATTTAACGTAGAACAAAACGTCTTCTTTCAAACTGCTTGTACTGGCAGAATATAAAATATGGTTACCATTTGATGAAACTGCTTTAAGTTGTGGGGCATAAAAATTACACTTTATTGTTTGAGAGTCTAATAGACTTTCTTTGTATGTATCTATATCAATAAGAATTGAATCTTGATCACATAAATTAGATAAATTACTTCTATATATGTGTGTATCCTTTTGTAAACTCGAGAATACATCTTTTAGATAAACCCATTTATTGTCTTTTATTGGTTTTATATTTTTATAAAATCTAGACCAAAATTTTGTATCGTATGCAACTTTAACTTCTCTTGTACAGAACTCTTCAAAGTTATATTCGTAAAGTATTTTATCGTCCTTACCTACGTAAAAAAAGCTATTTGGAGAATCTGGATTGATAAAGACAAGATTTTGATCTATTATTCCTTCGAATTTAATAGGCTTAACTTCTCTTTTAGTAAAATCCCATAAGTTCCAAACTTTACCATCTTTAGATTCTATCCATTTTTTTCCTTCTTTTTCTATTGGTATACATTTATGAAGTCCACCATATCCACTTTGGTATTTGTTAATACTTCCACTACTTTTGATTTGGTTTTCTTTATTTTGAATCACTCGGTATCTGTGAGAGAAAAACTTCTTTTGTAAAAAAGCTTTTGCTTCATTATTTAAATCTGTGTATTCATCAATAATATCTATAGCATCTTTATCTGCAAATGTTAAATTATAATTAGAGTCTTTGTATTCTGAAACTCCTATAGTTAAAAGATATAAGTTCGGTTTTTGATAAGGAATATCTTCTACCTCCTTTACTGTAGTTAAATCTTCTTTTTTGTATTGATTTCTTAAACTAACGGCTTTTTTTAAAGTTTTTAGATATTCTTCATTAGGTTTCCCATAAGCCTTTAAAATTTCGTCTGGACGAAATAATGTTGAATCAATATTGGTGAAATTTGAATTGAATTTGTAACCTTGCTCTACAACTAGAAAGCTTTTAGGGTCGATATTACTAAAGAAGTGTCCTTTTAAATCTGTAAATACATGACTTTCAATATTAGGGTGTATACTCTCTGAGAGTTTTTCTAAAGTTTCAAAATCATAAACTTTTATTTTACCATTGTTCAAGCTAGTCATAAATTTGGTTCCATCTTTATTAAAACTAACATTCTGAGGAAATTCTGAAACAGGAAATTGAAACAGTGGATATGTTTTAAGATTGTTAGCTTGAGTATTTCCTGACTGTCTTACAATACCTCTCCCTTCTAAAACAAAAATAGATTTATTTTCATGTATGTCTACATCTATTAAAATAGAACAATCTGATATAACGTAACTAACCTCGTTATTCTCATGAATTGTAATCATCACTGTTTCTTTACTGCATTTATTAACATAAATTGTAGAAAAAGAGTTCGTGATATAAAAAAGATTACCTAGGTTCTTTACATCATAAGAACCAGATTCTAATTTTTTAGAAGATATTTTCTCAAAGGATGGAACTTTTAGAATATCAAGTATGTTTTTATCGTTAATAGTTACTAAATAATCTCCATTACCTGAAAACCTGCCAAATTTGTATTGACCGTCTAACTTTTTGATTTTATCATTTTCTAACAGAAAAAACTCTTGAGGGACAACATGACCTCGATTGTAGTATGTCTTTTCACTCATTAAAACTCTATCTGTTTTATCATTAGCATCTATAATAGAATATAGCTTACGGTAAGCTGCATTATCACTAAACTTTTTATCATCGTCAGGAAAAACTTTATATAGCTTATCTTCCTTAAGATTATATTTAAATACTTTCTTGATATATGGGTTACCTGCATCTTTTTTCATCCAAGCTTGAAAATAAATATTTTGGGTTTCTTTTTTAATTTCGATATCCCGTGAGCTAACCATCAAATCAAAATGGACTTCTAAATAATTTTTTAAACTAAAAGTATCGAAGCGATTTTCAAAAGTTCCTGAAGAAAAGTATTTAATCGCAGTTTCGTATTTATTATCTAAACCGTACGTAACCCAACTATTGTCGTCAAAAAAATGAGCTTTAAAAAACTCCCCTTTAAATTGATTTTTAATATCTTTTTTACTTTTCGTTTTTAAATCATATCCAAATAAATTGGAGGTTGTATTATAATCATTTGATTGAATGTTATAGGCTATTAAAACTTTATTTCCGATAAAACAACTTGAAAATCCTTGTTTAAAATTGGTAAATATTTCCCTTGAAAATTTACCTTCCTTACATTGAATATGTATTGTCGTTGAAGTAGCAGACTGTGTACATATTATAATATCTATGAACCCATTCGATTTAATTCTAACATTTACGCTAGTATTTTTAGCTATAAAATTATGTCCATTACCTAGATCATTAGAAATTGGGTTTTTAACATCAAACTTTTTAGATAAGTCACAAATATAAAGTTCATTTTTAATTTTATTATTTATCAAAGCCATATAGGTTCCATTACTTTTAAAAAGACTTAGTATTACATAATCTTCATTAATTTCTAAAACCTTTAAATCAGTTTTCGTTTTAAGATCCCTTAACACAAGTCTTTTGGAATTATCAAACCTAATTTCAGAATAAAGTATTTTTCTACTTTCCTTATCGTAAAAAGCTTTTTCTACATCAAACCCAAAACTAATTTTTTTAGGCAATTCTATAGCTTCTACTAGATTTAAGGATTTATCTAGAACTAGAATTCCTTTATCATTTTTTGATGATATATAACTTAAAAAAACATCATCCTGATCTTCGAAAAAAGCATTACCTAGAATTTCAACTCTATTAAATGTTTCATAATTATGATCTAAAAAATATAAAGAATCTACTTTTTTATCCTTTGTTTGATAGTTTTGAGTGTAAAGTATTATGGAATCATTATTGGTAAGCCTAATTTTTTTTATGGGTATCCCATTAGGCTTTACTAAAGTCTTTACGGGGGTAAAATCTTTTGTGTTAGACAAAATTATTTTTCCCGAAGCATCTCCTGTAACAAGATATTTTTGATCATTTTTTGTCTTTATTTGTGTAATTTGTGCAGAATGGTAGTCCTTTAGTCTAACCTTTAATGAATCTGATTGACTGAATAGTTTTTTTATGGTTATAGATGCTATTAATAAATATAATAAGATTTTCATATCGTAAACTATTACTCAATAATCTCATAAAATAACTCCTCCGTATTTCCTTCCAATTTCTTAACCATTTTTGGATCGGAACTCCTCTTCTTAGTGTATGTAGATTTTAGAAATTGTTCCAAAGGAGTATTAGACCCTTTCATTATATCTCTAGAAATTACATGATCAAAATTTAAAGGTGCATTCGTCGCAAAACCTTTGATCATCAATTTTTCATAAGGAGAAGAGAAACTAAAAAGACAATCTTTAAAAATCTTAGTGCTCTTAGCAGGTAATTTGGTTTCATCATCTCGAAGTTTACATTCTTCATTAGGGAAGAATTCACCTATTTTTCCACTTGGGTAAATTTCTAGGAATCTAAAATAAATATCGGAATCACTTTTATTGGTGACTTTCAAAAAGAAATATTCCATTTCTTCTTTTACATATAGCACCTCATTTTTATAATTAGCAGTTTGCATACTCTTAGGTTCTCCTTTTACCTTCTCATAAGCTTCATCATACACCACAGGCATTAATTCAAATTCGAAATCATAATCTGCATTTTCCAAATGAATATCTTTAATATACCTTCCTTGAGCGTAACTGAAAATTTTGGCATTTAAATCAGCTATTTGATCTTCCCCTCTGTCCTTTTTTGATGTGTTAAACGCTTCAAACCCTTTAACACTTAGGGTGTATTGTCCTTTTTCTTTTCTTATGATAACATCAGATTTCAACGAATCTTTGACAATTTCACCTAGGTTATTTTTATTGAAAAACTTTTTAACCCCATCAATCACTTTTTGATCTTTTATATTATCGAAGTATGCTTTTACACTAATTGCACCATAATTAATACTCTCCATAAAAACCCAATATGACTTTGGATTATCCGAATTCAATTTTCGATCTAACAGCACTTTGGATGTACCATAATTCGCTTTGGTAATTTTTCCTTTGGCTAGCACCTTATCTTCAGAAAACTTAGTCGTACCTGATGGTAGAATACTCAAAGTAGACCCTTCGAAAATTCCGTTAAATTTTCCCGTATTAATTTCAATGAGGTTATCTTTTAATTTCTTAGAAACTTTAAAATATTCTTCCTGTGCTACATAATCACCATTAAATAATTTATAATCGATATCACCTTCTACTGTTGGGGTTTGCATGGGGACAATCACATTCATATGTTTGGCAATCTCTGCGAAAAGCTGCCTGTACGTAACTCCTTTCCCTAATCGATCTACGGCTTTAGAAAAAGCAAAAGAAAGAGAACCGAAACCATTGTATTCATAATTAACCTCATCTGCAGTAGATGCACTTATAAAAACATAAGGTGCTGCATTTTCGTTCAGTTTTTGCTTTTGAAAAAAACTATAATCTTTAGTCCGTTTTCTTGCTGTTTTTTTCCAATTTTCAGGTACAAAAGCAGGTTTCCCTCCTCGTCCAATGCCTCCTCGAATAGCACTTCCAGAATGACAAGAATCAAAAGTAATTAAGACTTGACCATCTTTACCAAGTGTATTCCTGTATTTCGTGAAAATTATTCCTAGCTCATCATCTCTAAGGTGTTTTTCTCCTTTATAAAAAAATGAATATTTGCTCTTAGCATCATAGGGTATTATGGACTCGTCCAGGCCATCTGTTTCGTCATCATTCTGATCAAAAATTGGTTGACCATGAGAAGAAATATGTACAACTAGTATATCACCTTGACTCAAAACCTTACCTACTTTCGTGAATAAATCAACTATACCTTTTTTTGTAGCCTCTGCATCTTGAATCGTGTAAATATTTTCATCTAAAAAACCATGTTTTTGAATAGCATTTTTTACTAACGAAATATCATTAGCAGAGCTAATATCTCCCCATCCGCTTTCAGAAGGATAATCACCTACAGCAATAATTATAGCTACTTTTTTAGAAAAGCCAGATATACTTATACAAATCATTAAAAGTGTGAGTATTATTTTCATATGTAGTTGGTTTTAATAGTTTTTACATTGATGTTTTTATGATTAAAGATTTACTATCTAATCCATATTTCTGTCTAAAACCTCTTGACCTAATTATTCCTTGTTTAAAATTTAGGTCTGTTATGACTATTTCATCTGTAGATTGATGCGTTCTTTCGGTTTTTTGAATTTCTTTAAAAGGCTTGTCATTTGCAAAAACATAAATTATCGTAGTATCGCCATGAGAAACATCAACTTCTCCTCTACCCACTAGAAATTTTTCATCCACCCACTTCTCTGGGAGTTCTCTATTTTGCTTCAAAAGAACTAATATGGAATCTTTTGGTGTATAGCTAAAAACATTTAAATACGATGGGTGATTAACTTTTGCATAGATACTAACCTCTTCTCCTTTTCCATATTCATAGATACCAGTAGTTGATTTTTCTTTATTAAGAGATAATTCTACATTAATATCATAGTTGCAATTTTTAAAAACACATCTGATATCTGGAATCAAAAAATAAGCTGTAACAGAAACAAAAATTAATACAGCTATCAGTACATAAAGAAATTTTTTCTGTTTAATTCCTCCTGAAATTAAATACAGAAGCCTTTTATTCAATTTCGCTTTTTCAACTTTTTCTTTTTCATCTGAAGCTTGGCCCTCTGCTACTGAAATTTTCAGACTATTAAAATCTGCTTCTATGAGATCTAATATTGTTTTTTCTCTAATACTTAATTTTAAATTTCTAGCTTCTTGAAGTGCTTTTTCTAATCTTCCTTTCTGAATATATTTTCTGATATTTTCTTTAGCAATAGACATCCTCTACTCGTTTATTAATTTTTTAAAAACAGGAATATCTGCACCATTAACCCCCTCTAATTCAACTATACTTTTTCCAATCTCATATGCACTTTCATAATCTTCCCCTGCACCGATAGCCATATAAAAACCTTTAGCAAAAGATATAGCCGCCTTGTCAGGAATTGCTTTACTCATCCCTATGATATTTTTAATAGCTGTTTTCTCTAAAATGATTTTTGCTAATTTTTCCGAATAACAACAATTAAGGACTATACATTGTATTGACGTTGTATTGTTCAAAATATTAGCCAACGCTTCATTTTCTATAATACTATAATTTTCAGCATCTTTATGCACTACAATACGCCCCTCTGAAGGTTCTCCATGACCTGAAAAATGAAAAATTGTTGGTTTAATTTCTAGAAGTCTTCTTGCTATATCTACAGGGGTTATATCCCAAAACTGATTTAAAGAGATCGTATCTCGTAAAATGGATCTATCCAATTCATCTTGAACTCTTGCTATTTCTTGTGTAAGACTTAATGGTCTTTTTGTCTTGGGGGGATTAGCTCCTAAAAATAAAATACGCTCTTTATACTGTATAGTATTTGCAATCGATGCGTCAATGTCGTCTATATATTCATCAATATAAAATAAAGCTGATTTCTTAGCCTTTGCTATATAAGCCCTTTCTGTTTCATCAGTTATTTCCCCCTCCATTTTATCCCTTATTATGGTTTTTATATTCCCGGACAACATAATAATACTATGATAAAATTCATTGTCTCTAGATTTTTTTGAGATTTCTAATAACTGATTTACTGCTTTTTGAAGCTTACCTTGAGTTAGATCTTTTTTTAATTTTTCGCTTAAAATCATATAGTTTCTGTTTCTAAATTCTGAAAGTTTAGCATATACCTTTCCCCCTCAGTAAACTTCATTAAGTCCGTTAGTGTACCTATGTTTTTTACAGTCTCAACACCTATCTTTGAGAATATATCTTCGTTTAGATAAATCCGTTTAGCAAGCAATGGATTAGTCAAGATTTGTGAATAGGCCTCGTAGGCAACCATTTTATACATTAAAGCTCCCATAACAGGTTGCATTCCATCGGAAAATAGTTTGACAAGTTTCCCTGGCACTTGTGTTTTTTCATCTGCAAAAAGTCCAACATAAAATTCAACGCTATCTATAGAGCCATAGAGTTTTTTTAACTCTGTCTTTACCTTTTCATTATCAGTTAACTCATCAAATGAGGTAAGCTTTTTAAGTCCAAAAACTTCTCGGTAATCATTATAAGGCTTTATCCTTAATGCCCTTGCAGTATTTATAGACATTTCTTCTACAGGAGCCATAAAGTCTGGTACATTATACAATGTGCCTAGCATACCCGATTGTTGAAAAGAAATATCTTCTAGTATTCTACCAATATCGTATTGTTCGACAATCGTATTATTAAGATGAAAGTCCTTTTCTATATTTAGATATTGACTAGCAATTTTTATTTTATCTGGTATCAATGAATGCCAACGATAAAGTAAATTGAATTCTATAGAAACCCAATTCTCTCTGTACCAATGTTGTTGTTCTGCGTATGAATTATCAAGAACAAGTTTTAAAATTGAAGGATTCAGATGTGCTACATAATCTTCAACAACAATGCTTAAAAATATAGAAATAAGAACATTCCGTGCTGTTTCAAAAATGCGATCATCATTCCAATCATTATGTTCTTGTTGAATTTGTTTGGCTATCTTATTGTGACTTCGAATAAAAAGAATATTAAATGCTGTATGCGTAATGGTCATATTCCCCCGAAAAATACCAGTTGCATACATTTTGCTTTTTCGATTCTCATCTTTCCATTGATGTCTGTAAAAACCCTCTAAGTCTTTCAAATAAGGTAATTCTTGAAACTCTTTCTTTATTACAAGGTTATTATCTAAATCTCTTTCATATAAATAAGGTGGGAAATCTTTTTCTACTTCTTTTCCATCAAAAACTACTTTTATTTTTTGTGTCTTTAAAAGACCTCCTTCTCCTTTTCGTAATATTTTTGTGGTTTTATTATCTAAGCCATATATCTGGCACAAATCAACTTGATGGGAAGATCTATTTTTCCTTAAATCGTGTGGATCGCTTATAAAAAAACCGTCTGTAAACCATTGAGCAAAACTCATGAATAAAGTAGACGTTTTTTCTGATGGTTTCATTGGTTTTCCATCTCGTAAAAACATCTTTTTCACATCTTCTACAGGTGGTAAACTATCGTAATATGCTTGACTAGCACAACCTAACAATCTATTAGAGAATTTTTTATTAGTTAAAGAGCTCCAAGAAGCATAAGAATTCGTATCCCACAGAATAGGGTTATAATAATCATTGGTATGATCTTTTCTAGAAGGTGCATCAGTATTCGAAAAAGTACTTAATGGAACAGGTCTTATTACTTCTTTGGGCATTGATGCGTTAATCATTCGTTTTGAAATTGCATGTCTATATTTTTTATTGGAATACAAAAATTTCAACATAAAATTGAAAAACGATTTCTTTTGATGGGATAGACGGACAGATAACATAAATTAAAATGGTGTATTATTAACTCTAATTGGTTTTTCAAATACTTTTATCAAAGATTCGGATTCTGCTAAATCTCCAGGAGTTACAAATTTGGCTCCGTCTAATTTTAGAAATGTTATAAAATCTGTAAAAGCTCCTCTTGTCATTTCTTCATCTTCAAAGCTTAAAATGTCTTTTTCAAAAAGCTCATTATAAGCCTCTTTAAAATTTATCTTGGCTACTTCTAAAGCTTCTTCTTCTGGGGTTAAAAATTCTCGAGTAATAATTCCCTTATCTTTTAATCCATCTTGGTATAGTTGCTTTAATTCTTCTATACCTTCAATTACCTCACTTTGTATTGAATTATTTGTTCCCCAATCTACTTCCAAAAAAGAATAGGGTTTGTCTATATCATCTAAAATGGATCTTTCATTTTTATAAAAATTGTTTCTATCAACTTTTATCAATTCCCCTTGTTCTGATTCATTGTAAGCCCGATATGCAAACTCAGAACAGATCATACTTTTATTTCTACCTTTAAAAGAAACTAATATCGAGGTAGCATTCTCTAATACTTTTCTTGCAAACTTTGACATCCTTAAAGGGTAGCTAATTCGATCACTTAAAAGTATTAAAGCAAGTAGCAGCATGTGACTATGACCATACATAGCACCGATATAACTTTTCCCTTTTTCAATTACTTGTTGTATATCTACATTTGTATCTTTTAATCTAAAAACCTGAAAATATTGTGCTTCACAAAGGGCGTCAGTAATACCAAGGGTATGCACCCCTGCAAGACCAGCATGAATAACTTCTTTTTTACCTAAGTATATTAAGGTGTGGCAATAATTTGCTCTATCAAAATGTGCAATACATTCTGCTAAGAAATCTGTTCCTTTTTCAAGGATAATATCCCCTGGTTGCATTTTCTTAAATACTTCTTGTAATGTCATAATTGAGGTTATCAAATAATTGTTGTGTTACTTTTATGGGTTGAATATTGCTTCTAGAGGTCCTAAATCGAAACATGATATCATAGACATAAGCCCTGCTCAAATTAAGTTGTCCTAATGGGAAATGGTCTTGGATAGAATTTCCAGGAGAAAAATTAATCTGCTTTACTAAATCAAACAATTCATCTTTATTAAAATGTTGTTTTGGAATTATAAGTTCTCCAATTTTGGTAAAGGGAGCGATATCTTCTCTCCATTCAGTACTTATATCTTCAATAGGAGTGATCTCATTACTTACAAACTGTTGAACATAAAAATCGTAAATCACATCTCTTCGACTAAGTACATTCTGAATTTTATCTAGTAATGAATGTCCATTTGTATCTTCTATGTATTTATTTTCTTTGTTAGGAACAATCTTATATTTTACAACGGTATTTTCCAATTGAGATGCCGTAACACTCCAAAAAGACATTTTAATAGGATTAAGATCTGTTTTATTTTTTCTGAAGTATTTAAAAATAAATGGTAGGCTCTTCGTTTTTATTGCATAAAAAAAGATTGGTAATATTTTTCCCTTTATAACTAATGTAAATAATTCTTTAAACCATTGAATACTTTTAATGGTTAATGTTGGGCTTGATGTAAAAAGAAAGTCTTGATTATTCCCTAGATTATCAATATCTATTATTTTTAGCGAAAGACCTCTGAAATCGGGGCTAGTCTTGGTCGGGTTTAAAGGGCTTGCATTGGAGATTCTTATCAAGCCATCGTATATCTTCGATTTTGAAAAAATCCCTTTCTTAAATTCTTGAGGGATATCTTCTTTTACATGTAGCTTAGCTTTTAACAAACCATGTGTTTTGGTATGCGCTGCTCTCAAATAAGTACTTTTAAAATACTGTTTATCCGAATACTCTTTTAGCAAATGAATAATTTCATCAGACAATCTTAAATTATCATTAGATAGCCTTTCTTTTAAGAACTCATTTTGATAAGAGTATTCCATATTTTAAACCAAATTTTACTAAGTCTACTATTTTTGATGTATTAGACATTTCAAATAGCTGTCTTTTATGTGTCTTTAGAGAATTTTTACTTATACAGAGTAAAGAGGCTATTTCATCCTCGTTCTTTTCTGAGTTTTCATATAAAGCTTTCAATAATTTTATTTTTGTCTCTGTAAAAACAATACCATTGATAATAATTTTTTTAGATTCATTTTCGTCATGTTCCTCTTCTTTAGAATTCATGAAATCTAGAACCTCAAATTCTAAGTCTGTCTGAATATTATTTTTGTTGAGTAGCCTACTAATATTATTCTGCAAAGCCACCGCCCTAGTGTAGGGTGTATCTATAGTAGTTAATAAAATAATTTCAAATGCATTTTCATTAGGTCTTATTTCATTTAGGTATTCTAAAGAACTGTTGCCATTAAAATTAATATCTAATACTAATACATCAAATACCCTATTCGGGGTATATTCTACAAGTTCCTGTATATTATCAAATTTGGCTAGTATATTGATTTTATCATTTTGTTGCAGGCTTTTTTCAATCATATTCAATAAAAATAAATTGTCATCTGCAAGCACAATATTTATAAGACTACTATCCATTTTTTAATTGTATTGTAAAGTAAGTTCCTTTATTCGGTGAAGAATTTATTTGAATACGCCCTCCTATACTTGAAATCCTTCTTTTAATACTTTCTAAGCCATATGCGTTTTTTTTAATTTTTTGAGGATCAAAACCAACACCATCATCCGATATTTTTAAAACCAAAAGATTTTCATTGTTCCTTAGTAAGATATTTAAGGAATTTGCATTTGCGTGCTTTATCGTATTGGTACATATTTCCGAAATAGCCCTATATAATTGAATACAATCTTCTTTAGAAATTTTTAAATCTTGAATATTTAGATCATAGTCAATACTACATATATTTAAGCTTTTTAACTTTTCGAAATAATTAGATAATGTTTCTGTAAAATTAATTGGACCTATTTTAGGACTATAAATTGAGTCTAGAAGGATTCTATACTCTTTATGAAATCCTTCTAAAATTTCTTGTAATTCTAATTTTGAAACATCCATATTAACACCAATTTTTAGAGCTTCTATATAACCCCCAAAAGAATCATGAACATCATTCATCATCGAATTTCGTTCTTCCAATTGTGCATTTATTACTGTAGATTTAAAAGTGTTTTTTAAATTGGCGTTGATCTGTCGTAATTGAAAATACTTTTGTTGTGTTTGTATTACCGAATCGAAAATAAATCTTAGCATTACGATTATTTCTATCAATGTAAATAGCTGTCTAGAATTTATCAACACATACCTTGTAAAATAGCTATTAGTAATACTAGGGTTTACAGAAGAGAAAATAGCTGACACAAAAGTTGTAGTAATAAATGTTACCGTTATATAGTTTGGTATCATTCGTTTTTTTAGTAGAATAATGTGTATAAAGCACAATACAATAGCTAATAATTTAAATAAAAACCAAGGCAAGATAAAAAAGTCTTTCGACCAACCCGAAAAATGATTAATTAGTGAAAACACAGCCACTATGACAAAAAACAAGCCCATTAAACGGATTGCCTTTTGTAAAACAATTGTCGATTTATCGAATTTGTAAAAATACCCTACAAAAAGACTTAAACTAGCAGACATAAGCGCGTAAATAAAGCCGTGTGCTTGCATAAAAAGACTATTATTTGACCATACAAATTGTTGTCCAATCCCTTTTATACTTAACATTTCAAACGTAATACAAAAGATATACACTACATAAAAAATGATGCTATACTCTTTCTTTATAATAGAAAAAGTTAGTAAAACCATTATCAAACTTAATAACAAAGCACTAAATCCTCCTACTGCAAAATACTCTTGCTCTATTCGCTTCAAAAATTCTTGCCTTTTTTCAACAAAAAACTCTTGTCTAACACGCCATGTATGAGGTTCAATTTCAATATAAAATGTAGGGTTTTCTACTTGCTTTAAAAATTGTTTTTCGATACGCCAAGTAGGAGACTTGTAGTAATAAGATTTAAAGTAATGATGCTTTCCATAAGAGAAATCCGAAATAAGTACGGTATCTTTTTCACTAACAAAATACCCTTTACCTCTTTTTAAGAAGTGATCTCTAGTAGTAACATACAAGTCTTCTTGAAGATCATTGTATTTTTTTAAATTAAACTTATACAGGAGGATGCTGTCTCCTTTATTTTCTTTATAAAGTTTACTATTAATTAACTTTTTACTCTTTCTATTTGAAAATAAATCTATAATGAGGTCTATAGAAAGGGAATCAGCTTGTTCTTTTTTCTCTATTTGAAGATGATCTATGTTATTATATGGATCTAAAACTTCTTGACAAGAAGTTAAAAGCAGCAACAAAAACAAAAAGTAAATAAGCTTTAAGGAAGGTATTTTTGAATTTTTGGTTACTCGCATTTGACATGATTGACACTCAAATATATAAAATCACCCTTTAAGGTGACTTATTCGACGAAGAGTATTTTTAGTTTTGAGTAAACAAAAATGAAACACAAATGATATCTCCTAAAGAAATTAAAGATGAAATTAGTATTCTCTTTTCAAATCAAGGACAGATAATCGACAATTGTGAATTAAACATTTCCAGAAGGCTTTTTAAAAAGCTTTATAATATTTCGAGAAAAAATAAAGGAAATAAATTATTAATTAATGCATTAAAAAGTTTTGAAGACCGCATGAAGTATCAAAAAAGTAGTTTCAAAAAGATTGAATCTCTTACTGAAAGAGAGTTTGAGATCTTTGACCTTATACTATTT
Organism: uncultured Aquimarina sp.; assembly: GCA_947499005.1. Classification (GTDB taxonomy): domain Bacteria; phylum Bacteroidota; class Bacteroidia; order Flavobacteriales; family Flavobacteriaceae; genus Aquimarina. The sequence continues at coordinate 68,021 of CANMML010000006.1, read as the reverse complement.
GGGTTACCGAATGATGAGATTGCTGATCGCTTATTTATTTCTCTATACACTGTAGAAAGTCACAGGAAAAATATTACTAAAAAATTAGAAATTCATTCTATGGGTGATTGGATGCATTACACTAGAATTTTGTCTTGACTTTGGAAATATAATTAGCTCACTTTAATTGGCTGAAAGAAATTCTTGTCAATAATGTTTCAACTTCCCTATTGAAGTTTTTTTGACGAAACCTCAAGATCACTAATCACCTTTTAGGGTGACGAAATTGCTCTATAGACTATTTAGCTTTACATCGATTAACAAACCGCAACTAAAAAAATTTAAACTATGAAAAAAATACTCCATATAATCTATACTTGTTTGTTTATCTCATTTTGGGGGCACTCACAAAACATAGATGACTTCAATGAAATATTAACCAATCAAAACGAGCCAGGAAATCTTCAACTCGTCGATAATTTTTTATATGTATTGGACGATGAAAGTGTAAATCTCAGACGATTCAACTTAAACGAATTTCCATTAACGGAAGAAGTAGTATATACCTTACCAACTCCTTCTGATCCAAATATTGACAATGTATTAAATGACTTTTTAGTTGTAGGAAATACTATTTATTTAACTGGTGAAGAATTTGATGAAAGTCAAGATATGGGGCTCGGATCTACCATATTCAGTTTAGAAATTAATGATAATACATCTACGATTACTGAAATTATTGACACAGGAGCTGGAGCTTTTATTTCTTCACTTGAAATTATTGACAACACGATCTACTTTACCGCAGATCGAGACATTGATGATAGTTATTATTTATTTAGCAAAGATCTTTCAAACCTGAGTGCTACAGAAGTTATGGTTGCTAGTACTGATGGTGATGAGATCAATGATATGGCAACAGATGGAAATCTTCTTTATTTAGCAAATCGCGATACTGGAGAAGTTCATTACTACGATCCCACTAGTGCTTCTTCTACATTAAATAATTTAAGTTTTAATGAACCTATTAACTTTATTCAAGGTTTGGAAGTACAAAATAACCGAATCTATATTGCCAATGGTAATTCTATTGAGTCTGGGGAAATTTCGACTAACAGTACTATCGATCTATTTACAAACCTAGAAAATAGGTTTTATGAAGATGACAATAACGGACAAGCCTTCTTTACTAACTTTAATGGAATCGCTATTGATGAAGATGGACAAGGCTATTCTTCTTTGACTAATGAAGGTATTATCGGAACATCTTTTTTCTTCTCCATAAATGAATGCACAGGAACTAGTACCGATTTTCAAGAAGCAATCACATCATTAGAATCTCCTAAATTTATAGAGCAATTAAACAGTAACGAACTCATTGTATCTACTGATAATGGAGTAAGTAGGGTTAATATTACCACAGAAGCAGAAACTATTATTTACAGCAAAAGTACTAACGAACTAATAACCCATGTCTTAGTAGAAGGCCAGGAGGTTTTTGTTTCTTCTATCTTTGGCTTCGAAAACTTTAATGGGGATTTTATCTTTGATTTTGGTCAAATTTCAAAAATTGACTTAACAGACGATAGTAATATTCAAATCTATTCTTCTAGTGATCAGTTTATTTATGATTTAGCAAAAAGTGGTACTGACCTATTTTTTGTACACGAGCCTAGTGACTCTAACGATACAGACGTTTCTTTTGTCGATAAAATAGACCTAACCAATGATTCATTCGTAGAACTTAATGTTGATTACAATTTCTTCCTCGAAAGCATTTATCTATTAAATGACACTTTTTATATCGTTGAAGACACCAATCTTTATTCTGCACCTGTAACAGACTTGACCGATTTAACATTGCTATCAAGCGACACTAATTTTGTTAGTAACATCTCAATCGATAATAATTTTATTTATTACACTCAAGAAAGTAGTTTAAAGAGAGCACCTTTAAGTTTTAGTGACTTTGGAGATGATAGTGAATTTATAGCATTCAATGCTACGTATAACGACACCGAAGAAGACGGAAGTGTTTTTTGTTCGAGTATCGATGACTATGCAATTATAGGCGGTACGATATATGCTACTTTCGAATCAAATGATTTAATAATCAGTTTCACTAATGAAGCCGCTACTTTATCGAATAACACATTTACAGATTTAGATGCTAATGATATCTTTTTAACGTCAACAAACGACATTCTTACAATTCACAATTTAGAAGCTATTGCCACTATAGATATCTACGATTTAAGTGGCAAAAGAATACAATCCGTTACGAATACCAATACAACTTCAATTAGCCATCTAATCAATGGCGTTTATATTGCCATTATAAATAAAACAACTCGTCTAAAGTTTATCAAAAATTAAAATAGCATGTTGTTGTGCTATCTAGTCGGTACAGTCAATTGTATCGGCTAGATTTTTAATTATTCTGCAAAAAAGAAGCTATACTTATGGTAAAATCAACCCATTTTTAATTCCAAACTTTATAAGATCACTTGTGCTTTTCGTTTGAGTCAATTCAAATAATTCTTTCTTATGGGTCTTTAAGGTGTTTTTTGAAATATTGAGAATTTCTGAGATCTCGGTATCCTCTAAATGGGTGTAGGCATATAACGTTCTTAAAACCTCTATTTTCTTTGTCGATAATTTAATGTCATCAATCATTACATTTCTCGAACTCTCAAAAGACACTTTATCATTATTGCTTACAACTTCTCGTATTGCGTCTGGCAATTTTGACAAATCTCCATCTTTACTCAAAACCTTTACAATTCCTCTTTCAAACGCTTTTTGCTTTGTATAATTATTACTCAATGTAGTTAACGAAATAATTTTCAATTCGGGATTCGTCCCCAAAATTTCAGGAACAAATTCCAAAACATCTTCTCCTTCAAAATTGATATCCAAAAGCAGAATATCAAACTTAGTATAATTGCAAATCTTCAAAAGATCATCAATAGTATAAGTAACTTCTTTAACCTTAAATCCTTTCGAATTTAAACTATCTTTTATTGCATCTGCAAAATACCGATTATCATCTGCTATAACTATGGTGCTTTCAATCATGGTGTCAGCTTGGCATTTTAACTACGGCTAAAGTTCCGTATTTTCGATTACTTTCAATTTCAAATGTCCCGTTAAAATTTTTTGCTCGAGACTTAATATTATTCAATCCAAAAGATTTCCCTGTATTACGTCCATTCTTCGAAAACCCTTTCCCATTATCTTTAACAAAGATCTCTAACTCCTCTTCGTTACGGTTATTAACGCCGACCTTAATTATTGATGCCTCGGAATGTTTTAAAGCATTGGTAATTAATTCTGTTAGAATCCGATAGATGTTTAAACATTTTTCTTTAGATAATTTTTTCGTAGAAATATTAAATTCTGTCACAATTTCCGCATCATGTATCTGATTCATTTCTCTACAGTACTCGATCAACTCATTGGCAAAATTATTGACATCAATTTCTGGAGCATGTAAATTTTGCAACAAACTTCTATATTCCTTTTGAAATGCATTTACAATATTTTGAAAAACATCTTTATCGATCAAATCTTGAGATAATCGTATTTGAAGTGCCGCCAAATATCCTCCCAGCGAATCGTGAATATCTGCTAAAACATGATTCCGCTCTTTTTGAGTTGTTTCTAACATTTTATATTGAAAAGATGTTTCTAAGCTTTTGTTCAATTCTTTTAACTGAACATATTTCTTTTGATTTGAAATGACATCTTTAAAAATATACCTCGTAAATACTAACACTTCTAGGGTTAATGCAAAAAAGAAAATATTATCAAGGAAAAAACGATACCAAAATGGATCATCGTATTTAAAAGATATATTCGGAATCAATATCAAGGAAATTTTCGGCAACGCAAAGAAAAAAGCCAAATACAATGGAATATGCTTTTTAAAAGAAAGCATGATATGGTTTGCCAAAAATGTAAGCATTGCCAATCTAAGCGTAAACCATACAAAAAGAAAGTAGCTTTCCATCCCACCAATAAAAAACTTTACTACATATCCCAAGAATAACAAAAATGCATATATCGAACCTGCAAAAAAGATATTCTGATGTATTTTAGTAGCACTTCGATACCTATAAAAAAGTGCATAAAATAAGCCTAGATTAAAAAACCCTAAGGTTTGATTGCTACTTCTAATATTATTAAATACAAAACGTATATCACTCCATATTAGTTGATTCCCCAGACTTTTCCCTGCTAAAAATTCAATGATAACCCCACAGACATACAAGGCATAGAATATCACCGCATATTCTTTATTAAGTAAGGCAAAATATAACAGGAAAATAACCAGAGACAATAGCAATGTGATATACCCTCCTGCCAATAAATGCTCTTTTTGAATTCTCTTTAGAAATTCATTTTTGTCTTCTAGAAAAAACTCTAACCTTGTTCTTTGACTATCATCATTATCGACTTTAAGAAAAAGATCTAAAGCGGTATCTGTAGTAGGTATTTCCCATGTTGGATGCCTGTAGTAAAAGGCACCCGTTTTCAAAACACTATAAGTAGACGACTCTTTTAAAGATTCTATTTCTCCATCTTGATGAATAATGTATAATTGTGCTTTAGGAATATAAGGTGCGGTATAACTAAAAACGGAGGTGGCTTGGGATATCGGAGCTTTAAAGTGAAACCAATATACGCTATCATTCAACTGTTGGTGAACATACTTCGTCTTAAAAGTATTAAAGTCTCCTTTTTTGAATACCTCATAAACACTTTCTATCGTAGCTTTCCCTCTTTCAGTAGCTGTAAAATTTAGCTTATTAGTTACTTCCGTTTTTGATAAAGCATAGCAGCTAAATACACTACTCAAGCAAAAGACTAGAACACTAATTTGAAATAAATACCGCGATTTTTTATTGGTCACATAAACCATCCTTAAGGGTGATTTCATAGAGATTACAATATACTAATTTCGCAATAAACAAAACCTAATACCCATGAAGCAAACTATAATGCTAGCCTTGTTATGCCTTTTCCTAAATAGTTGCATGTCGATAGCCTGGATTGGATATGAAGCCCCTGAACCTAGTGACTATCGCACTTTAGGTTCGGCTCCTGTAAAACTAGGAATGCAAAACCTAACTAATGAAGATTATAACAAAGCTGTAAGTGAAGCCTTTATAGAAACCTTTATCATTTTTGATGATCCAAAATTTCAACAACAAGTCGAATCTAAAGACTGGCTTATCAGTTGTAAAAGAGTAAACGACCAACCTGATATACTGGATGGAAAAAAAGTATATACTACTCTAAAAAATGGCTTTATAGATTTTTCGATACATCCTAGAAGACCTTGGAATGCTATTGCTCAAGCTCATAAATCAAAACAACGGGTTGCGATAAAACCTAAAAGGATTAAAACTTGGTTTTCGAATGATATCAAAACAAAAGCATTATTGATAAATACCATAGCACACGAGATTACGCATTTAGTTTCCTATGATTTTTCAGATCAAGGCCATGGTACTCCCCTTTGCCCAGATGATGAATTGGTAAGCTATGGTATTGGAAATTTAGTAGCTCAACTTTGGATTGAAAAACAGTAATACTATCACAAATAAAGTCAAAAACTATGAAAAGAAAACTACTTTTTGGTTCTGTGCTAATCTCGCTGATGTTTACTCTAGGCTGTGAAAGCGAAGAAATGGTGCCAGACACATCAAATGATGACAACGGAGAAGCTGTTATTGACAATGGAGGAAACGATAATCCTCCACAAGACAACCAAACCCCAGTAGTAGATCCTACTGACGATGATGTTCCTATACCACCCATAGAAAACGATTGCCAACTGAGGTTCAATGAAGAGTTTTTATTGGGAGTGAATTATGAACATATAAGACTTTTAGAGCATGGATTATCTGCGCAGGTATTGGTAAATGCCGACGAAGTAGATGGTTTTCAGTACACCACTTTCTACTATGGACCACATTCGGAAGGAGGATCTGCGTTTAAAGATCTTGGTGAATTGAATTTTGAAAAGACCAACAGTATTGCTGTTCCATTACCAGGGATATATACAGCAACCGCCACGGATTTTGATAATACAAAAACCATTCAAAGTGACCCTATACAGATTCATGGATGGTACTATGATTTTGGAATAACACCTTTAACCATAGACAACGAACCTTTTAAAGCAAGAAAAGATTTCGCTAGTATTTCTAGAGACCCTTTCATAAATGAAGGAGAAGTAGAGCGATACCAAATTAGAATTGGAAATGATATTGCTGATACTTCTAATTATCAAGATTATCAGATTGTCATTTTTTGGAGAAGACCACTTGATGAAGGTATCTATTTCCAGAATAACTTATCTAATATAAATCAATTTGATGCTACTGTTCCTGGCTCCAACTTTACCCTATGGGAAACAACGCTACCCTTTGAAGAAAGAGATAATTTTTCTGATCCAGATTTGAGGTTCGACTTTAATGATGATTACGAATATCCTGAAAATTCATTTGTGGAAATCTCATTTAGTGATAAACTCAATGAACTTGATTATGATGAGTGGGTAGATGAAAATGGAGAGGAAAGAGGGGATTATATTTTACCTGATGATACTCCCCAATTCGGAGCCAGAATAGATTTTAATACCCCTAAATTGGTTTTAAACTTTAACAATTTCAAAGTCATGGGTTTGGAACGTGATGCTAACGGAAACTTAGAGCGCATCACTAGAACCTTAAATGGAAGTGTAATTGTAGCCTACTTTTAATACGATTTATGCATTAGAACTTCGTTATGAGGTGTGATATACAATAAAACTTTGGTACTTGAATTAGTACCCATATTTTTTCCATTGCTGTTTTAACCAATTGCGAAGCCCATTTTCCTTAATATTATTCGCAGGCTCGTAAAGCTTGGTACTCTTGATTTCTTCAGGCAGGAATTCCTGATTTACAAAATGTCCAGGATAATCATGGGCATACTTGTATTGATCTCCATACCCCAATTCTTTCATTAATTTGGTTGGCGCGTTTCTCAAATGAAGTGGCACCGATAAATCGCCTGTTTGTTTTACCAACTGCTGTGCTTTGTTAATCGCCATGTACGATGCATTACTCTTAGGCGAAGTGGCCAAATAAATAGTACACTGACTTAAAATAATTCGAGCTTCAGGAAAACCAACTGTCGCTGCTGCAGTAAATGTATTTGTTGCCATTACTAATGCTGTAGGGTTTGCTAATCCTATATCTTCGGAAGCTAAAATGATTAAACGACGCGCAATAAATTTTAAATCTTCTCCTCCTTCAATCATTCTTGCCAACCAATATACCGCCCCATTAGGGTCACTACCTCGAACTGATTTTATAAATGCTGAAATAATATCGTAATGCTGCTCGCCTGTCTTATCGTATCGAGCAGGGTTTTGTTGCACCAATTGCAATACAATTTCATTGGTGATTTCAATTTCATTCTCCTTAAAGCTTGAAACGACCAACTCGAAGGTATTCAGCAACTTTCTCGCATCCCCTCCACTCAAACGCAACAAAGCATCGGTTTCTTTTAGTGTTATTTTTTTTCCTTTCAAGATATCATCCTCTTGGATTGCACGTTGCAACAAATCCTCTAATTCCGATTTTTCGAAAGAATTTAATGTATATACCTGACATCTTGACAAGAGTGCTGGGATCACCTCAAAACTAGGATTTTCGGTCGTAGCACCAATTAAGGTCACCCACCCTTTTTCTACCGCTCCTAATAATGAATCTTGCTGCGATTTACTAAAGCGATGTATCTCATCGATAAATAAAATAGGATTTTTTGCAGTAAACAAACCACCATCTCTTTTTGCTCTATCGATAACCTCTCGCACATCCTTTACCCCACTATTTATAGCGCTTAACGAATAAAAAGGCCTTTCGGAAGTCTCGGCAATAATATTTGCCAAGGTTGTTTTCCCTACACCTGGTGGTCCCCAAAAAATTAAAGACGGAATCACTCCTCTTTCTATTTGCTGGCGTAACGCTCCCTTATCACCAACAAGATGTTGCTGACTCAAATAATCATTCAATGTTTTAGGACGAAGCCTTTCTGCTAAGGGAATATTCATGTCTTAATTTCTTGATTTCTAAAATCGGCACACTTTTCGTTCAAAATGAAGCCTAAGTAATCTTAATTCCATACGACGAAACTAATTCATCGAAATAAATCTATGAAATCTCAATCACTACCATTTAAACCCAATATGCTTCTTTACCCAATATTAATGTTGGTGGCTATGTGGCTCGTGTTTTGGTTAGATTTTAATAATGATCTTCATCTTTCTAAATTCGGAATTTATCCTAGAACTATAAAAGGATTAAGAGGTATTTTATTTTCTCCTTTCCTTCACGGAGATGGTTCGCATTTATGGCATAATACATTACCTATACTAATATTAAGTACGTCACTTATTTACTTCTACAGGGGAAACGCTGCAAAAGTAATTCTTTGGGGCACATTATTTACAGGTATTTTAACTTGGTGCATTGGTCGCCCATCGTATCATATAGGAGCTAGTGGAATTATCTACATGCTTTTTGGGTTTTTATTATTGAAAGGGCTACTTGCTAAAAACTTTAGACTATTAGCCGTCTCCTTTTTTGTTGTTTTTGTCTATGGAGGTATGATATGGTATGTAACCCCTGTAAAAGAAGAAATATCTTGGGAAGGACATCTTAGCGGAATAATTACTGGAGTTTTTCTGTCATTGATTCTAACTAAAAAAATTGAAAAAGCTCCTAAATATCATTGGCAACAGGACAATTTTAATGAAACTAACGACCCTTTTATCCAACGATTTGATGATAAGGGAAATTTTATCCCTTCTTCACACGATGTTTTGGTAGAATATGAAGAGATTTTAGCGTCTAACACTGTTGAACAAAACATATGGTACCAATCTAGTAGTTATAAACACGGAAAAAGACTTTATTATTCGATAAAACTCAATAAGAATAAAACGTCTATTTAATAAAACATAACTGATATGGTTTTCAAAAAAACAAAAAAAGACACATATCAGTATAAGCAATACGTTTTAAACTTATCGTAATTAGAATATGTCAAATAACTAGACAATTACCTTATTAGCCACAAATTTTTCGGCTATAAAATGAAATCTTATTCTTTATTATTACAGCTACCAAAACGCTATTATCATTACTTCCTTCAAATAATCGCTATTTCAATTCACTAGATTTTAGGTATGTTTTGTCAACCCCTTTAAATTTATACAACCACCTAAAACCACACTATCTATAACCAATAAGGTAATTATCCTTTTATTGCATACTTCTTATTCATTTCGAAAAAACCTAAACTGTAGCAAATATGGTTTGAAAACCATATGAACAATGCCTAGCCGCTCTTCATTCATAATTTAGTCGACACCAAAAACTAAACTTTTATGAAAAAGCTCTCTTTATTGCTCATCACTATTATTATGAGCCAATCTATCAACGCTCAAATTGCTCCGCCTAATGGTTATAAATGGCAAAGTGTTTGGGGATTATCCGACGAATTCAGTTCATTCAATAAAAACAAATGGTACAATTACCATCCTTGGTGGCAAGGTAGGTTGCCTAGTAAATTTAGACGAAATGGTAACAATGGCAATCATCCAGGAGTATTTATAAGTAACGGAAAATTGGGTCTTCGTTCTACGCTTCACAAAAAACCTTGGGAAGTAAATAATAGATTTAAAGATCATTGGGTAAACTCGGCAGCTGTAGTTTCTAAAAATAAAGCTGCTGGCCCTGGTATGTATTTCGAATGTAAAATGAAAGCATCTAACTTATCCATGACGTCATCTTGGTGGTTTCGAGTAGGAAGTTTTTCTGAAATTGATGTCATCGAACATATTGGAAATCCCTCGAATAGGCAGAAGGGTTATCTAGAATATCAATATGACGCAAACACGCATTATTATGGAAAATATAGTGGCACTGCTCCAAAGCCAGCAAAATGGAAGATGCCTCATAGAGGTAGAGATCGATTTCATACTCTAGGGATGTATTGGAGAAAAGATGGTAAGCAACTAAAATTCTATTATAATGGAAGACATGTAATGACTTTGTGGCCAAGAAAGCCATTGACCGAAAGATTACATATGATTTTTGATACCGAAGTATTTCCTTTCCAAACTGCTGGGGTAGCAAATATCGGTTTACCAAGAGTTAATCACCTTCAAAATAATAACTGGAACACATTTTATGTTGACTATGTCCGTTCATGGAAATTAGTTAAAAATGGCAGTAAAGAATTTAATCCTAAAGAAATTGTAGCGGTCGAAAATTCGAAAGAACTCGTGGCATTAAGTAATCCAATAACAGATTCATTTGTACAAATAAATGGAACTTCTAATCCCGATGCAACCGTTTTCAATTTACAAGGAGCTGCTACACCTTGTCGAATTACTACAGGAGCTGATGAAAACAGTATCGTAGTAGAATTTGAAGATACTGTCGCTACAGGAATATATATTTTAAAAACTGCTGATGGAAAAAGTCTAAAACTTATTAAAAAGTAATTATTTGTTATAATTATTAATTGTTGATTTGATTTCTCTTTATGAGAGTCTCCCTAAACCCTCTTCGGTCAATTGACCGAAGAGGGTTTTACTTTTTAAGTAAAAGCATAAAATCTTCTCTATTCATTTCGAATGCACCTAAACTCGCAAGATGATCGTTATATACTTGACAATCGATACACTTGTATTTTTTTTCAAAGAAATGTAGTGCCATGTGAATAAAACCAACTTTCGAAGCATTACTAACCTTCGAAAACATGCTCTCTCCACAAAAGATTTTTTTATCCTCAAGGTTTACTCCATAGAGCCCTCCTACTAATTCTTCTTCTTGCCAAACTTCAAAAGAATCTGCTTTTCCTAATTCGTGTAATTTTAGATAAGCAGCTTTCATATCTTCTGTTATCCAAGTACCATTTTGATCTTTCCGCTTAATTGAAGAACAATTTTCGATTACTTTTTCGAACGCTTTATTCTTTGTTACACGAAACTGTTTCTTTTTCAAAACTTGCTTCATGGATTTACTTACTTTCAAGTAATCAAAAAACAATACCATTCGAAGATCGGGACTAAACCACAATGGGGGTTGTCCTTCCTCGAACCATGGAAAGATTCCATTATTATACGCTAATAACAAACGGTCTACACTTAGATCTCCACCAACAGCCAATAGACCATGTTCGTCAGCATGATCTACAGGTGGAAAATAAAGAAGTTCATCTACTAGATAAATTCCAGACATGTTTAATCTTAAGTTTCGTACAAAAATAAGAAACCCCAGCAGTTGCTAGGGTTTCTTTTATCTATATCGTACTATTTGTATCTTTTTAGTTACTCTTCTAACTTCCAAGTACGAATCCAATCATATTTGGTAGTCAAATCATCGAAAGAAGCTGTTTCAAAAATACTTCCAGCCTCATCAATTGGATTCCAATCGTAAGTTTCTATGGCCATCGTTAAATGTCCTTCCAAATCAAATCCTACTGGGGGCTCTATAGAATATGCATATTCACCATCTAAATAAAACAATACTTCTGTGGCAGATTTCCACCAACATCCGTAAACAAAATATCTTTCGTGGTTTTTATCGTTCGTAAATTTTTGTCCGCTATTTTGAATTTGACCATCAACTTCTGTATCGCATTCGCGATTATGTCTAAACGTATTAGAATGAAAAATACCATCCCATTTTTTAGCCCATTCGGCAGTATTTTCATGAACGCGTCCTATACACTCTTGTATATCTAATTCTAATTTTTTCTGAGGGCCTCTTTCGCAGCTTTGCTTGAAAGACAACCAAAAAGTCGAAGACATTACTGTTTTATTTGCCTTCATCCTACACTCATAATACATTCCTGCTCCTCCCGAATTAATAGAACGCACAATACCACCACCATGAGTAAATGTATTACCATTAACTACTTTCGCTTGAGCAAATTTCTTTGTTGTAACATTTAGGTTTCCATCGGCTACGCTTACGTTTTCTGGCTCGAATAACCCTGGAGGTCTTCCTATCCAACCCCAACCATTAGTATTCGGTTCTGCTTGCCATTTTACTTTATTAAAAACACCATCATTAAACTCATCAGTCATATTTGAAACAGCTACCCATTTCTTATCCGATGGCACATTCGCACCACTCCCTATTAAAAAAGGCTTATCGTTTGGAAATGTCGGTATTTCAGATACTGGATTTTCCTCTTTTGGATCTTGATTTATAGGTGTAGTATCATTCGAACTGTCACTTCCACAAGACACTATAAAAAGCACCAGTAATAAAAATGATAATGTATATTTCATATATAATAATTAGTTGTTAGGCAATCGATTGTAGACTTGTCTGTTTTGAACCAGGCATAAAAAAAATGCATTAGTAAAAAAGACTAATGCATTTTAATAGCATTTTAAATCCCCCTAAAAGGCCAATAGCAATTTAAGGATATTTATAGGTACATTATATTACTATAACGACACAAATCGCTTTATTATATGATTAATAAGAAATCTAATTATCCTTAAAAAGGTAAATCGTCTTCTTGGTTGTCACTAGCAAAATTATTTGATGCAGGCTCAAAAGCATCAGCTGGTGGCATTGGTGGAGGAACACTTCCTTGTGGAGCGCCTTGCTGTACCGCTTCTATTCTCCAACCTTGAATCGTATTAAAATATCGGGTCTCTCCTTGTGGACTTACCCACTCTCTACCTCTTAGGTTTACACCTATTTTTACTTCTTGACCTGGTTGGTAAGCATTCAATAGATCACATTTATCTTGCACAAATTGAACACTAATATGCTGTGGGTACTGCTCATCGGTAGTCACCACTATATCTCTTTTTCTAAATCCGTTATTTCCTACAGTTTCTGTTGCACCGACTAGTCTTATTTTACCCTGTACTTCCATAATAAGTAATTTATTTTGTTGGTAAAAATACAATTTTTGAAATTCAACTCCTCATTTTATAATGTAGATCACATAGTTTTAATTAACTTCACAATAACACTTCGTTTTACATGATAAAATTTAATTCTAGAAATATCTCTAAAGGCTTCATTGTCATTGCCATTATAGTTATACTACTTTTATTATTTTGGAATTCCAATATTTTCCTTCAACGCCTTCAAAAGGTAGAGCGAGATAATATGGAGATTTGGGCACAATCACAAAAGTCTTTTATCTCCGAAAACCTTAATGATTATTTAGAATTAAACCTTCTTATCAATACCAGTTATAACCATGTACCGATGATGACGGTCGATCAAGAAGGCCAAATTACATTAAAAGCAAATGTTCCCAATAGAATAAGTAATGACGAAGAGCTATTGCAAGCTTATCTGGAAAAACTAAAGAAAATTAACTCCCCAATAAGGATTAGAATTACGGATAATAACACTCATTATCTTTATTATGGTTCATCTCCGATTCTTACCAAATTAAAATATTATCCTATTGCTATTGTGGTAATGGTATTGCTTTTAGGAGGTGTGGTGTATTCATTTTTTGTGACCTCCAAAATATCTGAACAAAACAAACTATGGGCGGGAATGGCTAAAGAAACAGCTCACCAGATCGGAACTCCTCTCTCTTCTTTAGTCGGTTGGACAGAGATTTTAAAAACCGAAAATGTCAATCCCGAATATATAGAGGAAATAAAGAAAGACATTCGCAGGCTTGAAGTCATTACCGAACGTTTTTCTAAAGTGGGTTCTGCCCCAAAACTCGAATCTCTAGACATTGTAAAAGAAACTTTAGATGCTTTTAATTACTTAAAAAGCCGCTATTCTAAATTGATTCAATTTGAAATAGAATTACCCGAGAAAAGAATACCCGTTCAACTCAACCGACAATTATATGGATGGACTATAGAAAATCTTGTTAAAAATGGTATCGATGCCATGAAAGGAAAAGGCCATTTAACCATTAAGCTTTTCGAAGAAAGACAATATGTAAAAATTCAGGTGATTGATACTGGAAACGGAATTCTAAAAAGAAATTTCAACACCATTTTCGAACCAGGATATACTACCAAAACTAGAGGCTGGGGATTAGGATTATCGCTTGCCAAACGAATTATAGAAGAATATCATAAAGGTCGGATAAAAGTAAAATCTTCTGAAAAAGATGTGGGAACTACATTCCAAATTAGTTTAGAGAAACTATAGAAGTATTATAGTTTCTATTCTTAGGAATAGTAATCAAAACAGGGTGTGCAAATTTGAATTTACACACCTTGTTTTAATTTCTTTATAAAACAAAAAAATCTTATTGATAAAGGATTATAAATTTTTAGAAATCTTAGCAGCTAATTCCTTTAATTCTTCTTCACTCATCTTTACTTTAGAGGTAAAAGTAGCTTCTTTCATTTCATTTAATGGAATTAAATGCACATGTACATGAGGCACTTCTAATCCTATTACAGAGAGGCCAATTCGCTTGCATTTCACTACTTTTTTAAGTGCTGCTGCAACTTTTCTAGAAAAAACCATCAATTCTTGATAAGTAGCTTCGTCTAAGTCAAACAATTGATCTACTTCTTGCTTTGGAATACATAGTGTATGTCCCTTAGCATTCGGATTAATATCTAGCATTGCATAAAACTTATCGTCTTCATAAATTTTATATGATGGCAACTCTCCTTTGATAATTCTTGTGAAAATTGAAGGCATTATTTAAGTATTAAGTACTGAGTACACAGTACATAGATTTGTTAATCTTTATCACCAAATATAAGGCTTAGCTTAAAGTTAAAGTAAGTCAAGTCTTAATACTTTGTACTGACTACTTTATACTCGAGTGACGTTAGTCACGAGTGATTTCAACGACATCAAACTTCATAATACCACTTGGCACTTGAATTTCTGCAACGTCTCCTACTGATTTCCCTAATAATCCTTTTCCTATTGGAGAATCTACAGAGATCTTTCCTGTTTTTATATCTGCTTCAGATTGCGCTACTAACTTATACTTCATCTTAGCTCCATTAATCTGATTTTTAATAGTTACCGTAGAATGAATTAATGCTTTTGAAGTATCTAATTGAGATTCGTCAATTAAGCGAGCCCCTGACAAGGTTTCTTCTAATTTAGAAATCTGCATTTCTAACATTCCCTGAGCTTCTTTTGCTGCGTCATACTCTGCATTCTCACTTAAATCTCCTTTATCTCTAGCTTCTGCAATAGCCTGCGAAGCTTTTGGACGCTCGACATCTTTTAGGTGACTTAATTCATCTCTTAATTTTTTTAATCCTTCTGCTGTATAATATGATACTTTACTCATGATACTGTCGTTTATATAAACACAAAAAATCCCATTAGTGATGGGATTGGTTTTACACAAATATAAAAAAAATCTAGATGCAAAATATTTAGTACTTTGCCGCCATGAAGTCTTTTTTAAAAATATCGAAACTTATTCCATTAGCATTCACATTAGCTTTTGCCTTAACACTAACTAGTTGTGAAGATGATGACAATCCTAACAATAACAATGCAAATCTTAGAGCTAGTAACCCTGCCTTTTCATTAGACTTAACCCTTATCACAAATGCCGAATTAAATGAAGTTCAGGGAGATCGTTTTATCGCTCCCGAATTTACGAATGGCTCAATCCAAGGGGTTTATGTACGAAATACGGGAATTGGATTTGTCGCTTTTGAAATTGCTGAGCCTAATCATATCCCAGGAGATTGTAATTTCCCTAGCGTAAAAGATGGTGTATTTTTAGAATATAGATGTGGCAATGAAACTTCTGTTTATAGCGCTGGTACTGGAGAGAAAATAGAAGGTAACGGTGAATTCAACCTTAAAGGTTTCCGAGTAAGAGAAATTAAAGGTCAAGGAAATAGAACTGTTGCCTTAGAAATTGGTGGTTAACGAATTCTATAATACCCACATTTTAAATAAGCCCCTTCTGGAAAACCTATAGGGTGATCTATATCGTGAAATGTTTTATTAAGGAGCTCGAATGCATATTTAGTGTTACTCATAGATTTTTCTGATATTTCAAAAAACTCATCCGATAAAATTCGTGAAGAACAGGATGCCAACACCAATATGCCTCCTTTTCTAACTAATTGAATCCCTAATTTTGCCAAACGGCTATAACTATTTTTAGCTCCTTCTATTTCAGTTGCACTCTTAGCAAAACTAGGCGGGTCGATAATGACAATATCAAACTGCTCTTTTCGAGTGATTAGATTTTGTAAACCCTCAAAGGCATCAATTGTCATGGTTTTATGAATTCCTTTATATGCATTCAACTTTCCATTTCTCACCGCTTGCTCTAATGCCTGTCCGCTGATATCTAAACTAATTACTTCTGTGGCTCCTCCTGCCAAGGCATGTACCGAAAAACCTCCTGCATAACTAAATACGTCTAGTACTTTTTTCCCTTTCGATAATTCGCCTACTCTTTTTCGATTGGCTCTATGATCTAGGAAATACCCTGTTTTGTGCCCCTTAATTACATTTGCAGAAAAACGAATTCCATGTTCTGTAAAAACAACATTTTCATCTTCTAATACTCCATGAACTACTAACCCATCTTTCAATTCACTTTCCTTTAAAGATCGAGATACATTTCTACTCAATCTCAAGACAGCCGTTTCTACTTTAGAAATTTCAATTAATAAGGGTAAAATTATTTTAAAGTAAGGCACCCATATCGTCGAATATAATTTCACCACCAATACCTTGTCATACACATCGGCTATTAAAGATGGCAAACCATCATTCTCTCCAAAAATAAGCCTGTAACTATTTGTATTTGTAGCTAAGAGTGGTAACCTTTTGGCAAATGCTTTTTTGATCTTTGTCCTAAAAAAATCTTTATTGATCTGGGCTGGTTTATTTTCTAATAGCTTAATACGGATAGGAGATTCATTATCCCAAAGCCCCACTCCTAAAACTTTATTTGTCTTTTGCGAAAAGATAACAGCAACATCTCCCGAAGTTCCATCTATATTTTTTTTAACAATTCGATCCTCAAATATCCAAGGATGCCCTTGCTTCACAAATTTCTCTGCTTTTGGATGTAATTTAATGGCTAATCTATTGGGTAAGTGATTGGATAACTTATCTGACATTCTAAGAGGATTCTATGGTCAAAGATAAAGTGTTTTTTAACAAAGCTTCTTTACATTCTTAAGTAATGAATCACTTTTAAATACAAATATTCATTTTTAATTATCTATTATTCATTTCTAAAGCCTGTTATTCATTTTTTAAATCAAAAAAAAACTAGTTTTCAGGATAAACACTATATACTGCTTTCTCAGTCTTATTTTTTCACATTCAGTGAGTTAATATTTTAAATACTAGATACTATCTGTTGTTTTGGTAAAAATTTAAACAAGACAGAAGATGAAACTCATTACCCATTTTTCTAAAGTAGCAATTGCTTTTTCATCGATTTTCCTTGGGATAATCGGCGAAGCTCAATCACAAGTCGTGATTAACGAACTTCAAGCACCTAATATTATTGAATTAAAAAATATAGGTAGCACACCTCAAGACATTTCTGGTTATTGGTTATGTGACCGCCCATCTTACATCCAACTAAACAACTCGTCATTGACTATTGACGGAGACTTAGATTTATCTCCTGGTGAAATCGTTACAGTTACAGGATTCAATGTGGTTGATGGAGCAGGAGGTGAAATGGGGTTATTTAACTCTTCAAGCTTTGGAAGTTCTACTGCTATTCTAGATTATGTAATTTGGGGGACTCCAAGTGCCTCTAATAGAGAAAGTGTGGCCGTTGATGCGGGCATATGGACTTCAGGTGAGTTAGCCTCAACCTTTTCTAGTAGTCAATCTTTACAATATTTTGGAAGCGATGATTTAGCAAGCAACTATTCTGCCCTTAATCCAACCATTGGACAAGATAATTGTAACCCTGAAGCGGGCGTTGTAAGCCTAGACGAAATGGCAACTACAAATGCGAACGGGACTACTGCTGTTGACGGAAATTCTGCAATCATTTGTATTGATAGTGATGCTGCACCTGTGTCAGTTACCAAAACAGGTCAAAATACTAGTCTTTCTTACAGATATGTAATTACCGATGATCAAAACACTATTCTTAATATCGTTAATACAAATTCCATAGACCTTACTGGTGCTGGGGAAGGTACTTGTCGAATTTGGGGGTGGTCTTACAGAGGAACGCCTAATAATGGTTTAGACTTCGTAGGAGAGCCTCTTGCTGATCTTGAAGCTGTAAACTGCTCAGACATCTCTGAAAACTGGGTGACTGTGATCCGTGTTGCTCCAGAAGCTGGAACCGTAAGTCTTGATGCTGATGCAACAACACAAGCAAACCCTTCTACTGCGGTAGACGGAAATACTGCTATCATTTGTATTGATAGTGATGCTGCACCTGTAGCTGTTACTAAAACTGGACATGAAACTAATCTTTCATACAGATACGTAATTACTGATGATCAAAACACTATTCTTAATATCGTTAATACGAATTCCATAGACCTTACTGGTGCTGGGGAAGGTACTTGTCGAATTTGGGGGTGGTCTTACAGAGGAACGCCTAATAATGGTTTAGACTTCGTAGGAGAGCCTCTTGCTGATCTTGAAGCTGTAAACTGCTCAGACATCTCTGAAAACTGGGTGACTGTGATCCGTGTTGCTCCAGAAGCTGGAACCGTAAGTCTTGATGCTGATGCAACAACACAAGCAAACCCTTCTACTGCGGTAGATGGAAATACTGCTATCATTTGTATTGATAGTGATGCTGCGCCTGTAGCTGTTACTAAAACTGGACATGAAACTAATCTTTCATACAGATACGTAATTACTGATGATCAAAACACTATTCTTAATATCGTTAATACAAATTCCATAGACCTTACTGGTGCTGGGGAAGGTACTTGTCGAATTTGGGGGTGGTCTTACAGAGGAACTCCTAATAATGGTTTAGACTTCGTAGGAGAACCTCTTACCGATCTTGACGCTGTAAACTGTTCGGATATCTCTGAAAACTGGGTGACTGTGATCCGTGTTGCTCCAGAAGCTGGAACCGTAAGTCTTGATGCTGATACAACAACACAAGCAAACCCTTCTACTGCGGTAGATGGAAATACTGCTATCATTTGTATTGATAGTGATGCTGCGCCTGTAGCTGTTACTAAGACTGGACATGAAACTAATCTTTCATACAGATACGTAATTACTGATGATCAAAACACTATTCTTAATATCGTTAATACAAATTCCATAGACCTTACTGGTGCTGGGGAAGGTACTTGTAGAATTTGGGGGTGGTCTTACAGAGGAACTCCTAATAATGGTTTAGACTTCGTAGGAGAGCCTCTTGCTGATCTTGAAGCTGTAAACTGCTCGGATATCTCTGAAAACTGGGTGACTGTGATCCGCGTTGCTCCAGAAGCAGGGACAGTAAGTATTGATGCTACTGCAACTGGAAACCCTAACGGCACTACAACTATCGATGGAAATACAGCAACTATATTAGTAGATGGACAACCTGACCCAATCGTTATTAATAGAACTGGAGAAGAGTCGAACCTTTCTTATCGTTATGTGATTACCGATGAAACGGATACCATTCTTAACATCGTTAATACAAATTCAATTAGCCTAGACGGGGCTGGACCTGGAATTTGTAGAATTTGGGGTTGGTCGTATAGAGGAACTCCTGATAATGGTGCTGGATTTATTGATGGACCCTTAGCTGACCTTGAAGCTGTAAACTGCTCGGACATTTCTGATAACTTCATTACTGTAAATCGTTTAGAGACTTTAGAGGCTAAAATTGTAATCAATGAAACAGATGGTGACAATATAGTACAGTTAAAAAACATCGGTACTGCTAGTTTAGACATCAGCGGTTATTGGTTATGTAATTTCCCTACTTACACTCAATTAAGTAATTTATCAATTGATGGAGATCTAGACTTAGCTCCTGGTGAAACTGTAGATATTTTAAACTTTACGGCTATCAATAAAGATGATAGTGAACTTGGTTTATACAGTACCAATTCATTTGGAAGCACAGATGCTATTGTTGATTATATCGAATGGGGATCTACTGGACACCAACGTTCGTCTGTAGCGGTTAGCGCAGGAACTTGGACTGCAGGAGACTTTATTTCTTCTATTCCTGAAAATGATTTTATCGTATATGATGGTGAAGGAGATGCTGCTGCAGATTATACTTTAAACTCTACATTAAGTACAGAAGACTTTATTTCGAATTCAGTTACTGTAACGTTGTTCCCTAATCCTGTACTGGAAACTCTAAATATTTCAAACACTAATTATACTAATGGAGATCGCGTTAGTTTGTATGATTTATCTGGAAAAATAGTATTATCTCAAAGCTTAGAGGAAGAAAATAGTACTATAGACGTAAATGCTCTTTCTACTGGTGTTTATATCCTTGAATATTCAACTACTTCTGGTGATTCGACAACTAGAAAAATTGTAAAACAATAATCCTGTTTTTTTCAATAGATTACCCAATTTATTGATTACTAAAGCGCCCTTAATGGGCGCTTTTTGATTTGTTAACTCTTTAGTATTTTCCAAAGACTAACCGTAATCTTTATGTATTTTGATGTACTGACGATAGTTAGAAAAAACACAATCAATTTCAAATCAATCATTTTAATCACAACATGACATAACATCATTTCACAAAAGATGCTGTAACTTATCTACTATGCAAAGACTCCTGTCTTTGAGTAACGCTACATAAAATACATAAAGCCTACTGCTTAAAGCTTAATGCATATAGCCGTAGATAAAATTTCAGAAACTAAAAGTGAGATGCATTAAAGCACATAGTTTTAACTATTATTAACCCCCCTAAAACTAAACAACATCTATCCTGAACTATACAGAGATTCTTGCCGATGAGCTACGCAGAGACTCCTGTCTTTATATAGTTTACCCCTAGCTAATGTCTCTTCAAATAGTGTCATGAAACATCAGTAAGTATTTTTCGTATTTTTGTTTGTATTCAGATATTAAAGGCAACTATATCCTAAATCACAATTACATGAAGAAAGTAACACTTAACATACCTGATAGTAACTATTCTTTCTTTATGGAATTGGTTAGTAAACTTGGAATTGAAGTAGCGGAAAAGGAAGATTTTATCATTACTCAAGAAATGGAAAACGTTATTAATGAACGCTTAAATGAAGACAAAAGCACTTATACTCCTGCTAGAGAATCTTTAAATAATATTAGGAATAAATATGGCTTATAAACTTTTTAAGTCGCCACAAGTTGATATCGATTTAGAAAATGCTTATGATTACTATTTTAGTTTAGACTACACTGAAGTTCTAGTAAGCTTTGATAAAGCCATTGAGGATTGTTACCAATCTTTAGAGATTAATCCTTTCTATCGAGTTCGATATAAAATATTAGAGCTTTACCTATTAAGAGATTCCCATATATCATCTTTTTTACTGTTGATGAATCTAATCTAAGAGTCGACATACTTTCTATTTTCCAAACCAAACAACATCCTAAAAAATATCCAAAATAAAAGATATTCAATTTCTCAAGTAGCTCTTTGTTTTATTAACTGGGTAGGGTACTCGTCACAGACGAAGCACCAGCAACATTACTTTTTATTTGTTTTGAGCACCAGGGGAGCTACGCAAAGACTCTTTGAGTAATTATGCATTCCCTAGATATTTATCAAATGTATTTTTATTAGAAATGTTTCTAATAGGATTATCTATTACTTCTACATCTAATAGGCCTTTACCTAATACATAGTTTGAAGCACTTGAATAAAGATAATCTGATGTATTGCTTACTATACCTGCCTTAACTGGATTTAAATGAATATAGTCCAATTTTGTCCACATAAATTTTTCTGAATATATCTCAACAGCATGATTACCATATTTCCAAAACTGAAAGTTTTTATTTCGATTATGGGTATTTTTTGCCTGTTTAAAAAGATTAAGCATCCATTCTCTTCTACTCTCTGGCTCTGTTTGTATTTTCTTTAAAATCGAAACAGCTGTAAATTTTTTGAAATCACGTATTAGATCTGATAAGCTTCCTTTACTTGATTGTATAATACAATGTATATGATTACTCATAATAACGTAGCTAAATAAGACCATGCCCTTATTTGCTATACAAAACTCAAAACAGGAAATCACTACATCTTTATATGATTTTCTGGTAAAAACATCTACCCAATCTACTACCGTAAATGTTAAAAAATGAATCTTTGTTTGATCTCGAATGACGTAGCCTTCTTTCATTTATTAAACTTAACAAAAAAAGACTTATATATACCGTTTACATGTAACTAAAAAATATTGCTACAACAAAAACTCTTGTTCACACTATGAATACTACGCAAAGACTCCTGTCTTTGTGTGACTACACTTTCTTAAAAACTATAACTCGCTGTAAAATAAATAGAACTTAAAGTTGACAGTATTACTTTATAGTGAAAAAGCGCAAAGTCGTGAGACATTTGCGCAGCTTTCTTGTTTTATTTTTTATTCAATTGACTTCGTAGAGCGGGTGCTACGCAAAGACTCCTGTCTTTGTGTGACTACACTTTACAAAACTATTTTTCACCGTAAAATCGATAGAACTTAAAGTTGACAATATTGCACAATAGTGAAAAAGCGCAAAGTCGTGAGACATTTGCGCAGCTTTCTTGTTTTATTTTTATTCAATTGACTTCGTAGAGCGGGAAAAGACTTATATATACCGTTTATATGTAGCTGAAAAAATATTGATACAACAAAAACTCTTGTTCACACTATGAATGCTACGCAAAGAATCCTGTCTTTGTGTGACTATAACGATATTAAAACTAAAGCATTTCTGAAATCTTAGCTCTTAAAATTGAAGATTGATCTTTTGACGGAAAAGCGCAAAGTCGTGAGACATTTGCGCAGCTTTCTTGTTTTATTTTTCATTCACTTGACTTCGTAGAGCTGGTAGTATTGCCCAATAGTGAAAAAGCGCAAAGTCGTGAGACATTTGCGCAGCTTTCTTATTTTATTTTTTATTCACTTGACTTCGTAGAGCGGGTACAACAAAAACTCTTGTTCACACTATGAATGCTACGCAAAGAATCCTGTCTTTGTGTGACTATAACGATATTAAAACTAAAGCATTTCTGAAATCTTAGCTCTTAAAATTGAAGATTGATCTTTTGACGGAAAAGCGCAAAGTCGTGAGACATTTGCGCAGCTTTCTTGTTCTATTTTCTATTCAATTGACTTCGTAGAGCGGGGACATTTGCGCAGCTTTCTTGTTTTATTTTTCATTCACTTGACTTCGTAGAGCTGGAGACCCTGCAATGTTAAAACGTTTACAAGATATCGATAACCTTGATAGCGACGATAAAAACGGTATTCTGTACGCTTTAGATAATCTGCTTAAAGCAGCTAAGCTTAAGGCTATTTAGTTTTTTATTTGAATCTAGTAGATATGACACCTATCGATATAATTGAAAGGAAAAATATTATTAAAAAGAAATAATGTAACCTTCTGTAAAGTATATTTTTTCTGATTACTTTCTTAACCTCCTCTTCTTTAATAAATTTAAGGTCTTTTTTCAGCCTTTTTAATGGAACTCCCCATATAAAGTTTTCTGATGGATAAAGCTTATCGTATAGCTTATTTGTTGTATCTAAAATTCTAAAAACTGTTAAACCTATAAAAAAAGCTACAGGTAAAAAACTTAATGCCATAATCAATTATTTGCTTTTATAAAGTTAATGGTATTAGTTACTTGAGACCTTGATATATTTACTCCCCCAACATCATGAACTTTATTTAAAATTATATCTATAGCTCTGTTAATATTACCACTAAATATAATTTTTGTGTATGATGCATCTGCATAAAATCCAACACCAGCACCTACGACACCTACTTGAATCGGAAGTCCAACCGAGACTCCTAAATGTTGGTCTTTGGGGTGAGTTTCCCAAAACTTGAGTGACGAAGCCGTATAGTTAACTTCTCCTGATAAATTTAAACCAAAACCTAAATTACCTGTTGCAACACCTCCTCCATTAATACCCCAACCTTCTAACTGATATATATTATCTGCCCCTGAAGCACCTACGGTCCAACCTGTATAAGCCCCAACAACAGGCCCAGCCCCAAAAGATGTAGTTTCAAAAACACCAACATTCCCTTTAGTATCAAATGCTAATCCAAAGGCTTGAGATCCTGTAACACCAAAAGCTGCTCTACCTTCATATTGAATAAAGGCAGACATATTAAAACCTCCCCAATCATTAGTATAAAATGTTCCTAAATCTGTTCCATATGCATCATAGCCTGCAGTATCCCATCCATGATCTGTAAAAGTCCACTCAACGCCTGACCCATCTAAAGTAGTAGCTCCAATTGTACTATCAGGACAAGGGCTTCCTTCTGAATCCCAACAACCTCCATCAGCATCTCGCCCATTTAACCAATTATTCCCCATAGCCATATATGGACTATGATATTGATGATATGGATCTGGGCTCATCCATCTCATAATTCGAGGATCATAAATACGTAATTGAAATGCAGGTTTATCAGTTTCGGGGTCAAGTTCTTGCCCTTGATATCCGTAACGGTATTGATTACCAGAGGAATTCCTTTGAGGCATAGCCATCCCGCCCGGGTAGTAGTCTGTACCAAATTTAGCGATTTCATTGTTATTAGCTCTACTTACTACAGCACGTACATTCCCTAAGTGATCGGTAATCTCATAATTGGTATTTCTAGTTCTTTTACTATACACTCCTAAACGACTTGCTCCATATACCGTATGCTCTTTCAAATCAACTATATGCCCACTCGGAAAATCACTTGAATAAATCGCTAAAGGAGTACCCGAAGCATCTCGAACATAATATGTTTTTTCTACCGAAAAGTATTTCCCATCATTACCTATACTAAGTCTATCTTTTCTTACTCTTTGTCCACGATCATTATAAAAGAATTGAACTTTACTATTTCCTACTTTTTCAACTTCTGTTACTAAACCACTTGCATTGTAAGTATAAATAATATTTTCTTCATTATTACGTATCAACTGACCAATACTATTATATACATAGTTATTAGTAGATTGACTTTTAATGTCTGGTGCTCCATCTGGTGTATTTGCCGCATCAGCAACTTGTTTTAATTGATTAGGCTTATTCGCATCATAATGATAGGTAAGGTTATCCATCTCATTACTACCATCCTCTGTATTTTTGTTACGTTTTAAACTTTGGATGTTTCCGTTAGCATCATAGGTTAGGTTATCAACCTTATAATCATTACTTGCTGTAAAACTAGCACCAGAAGGTTGTATTTTTAAACGTACAGTACTACCCTGTTTTGCACTAAAGCCAGTAGTAAGTCTAATCTCTTGCTGTGCTGTTCTATCTAAACTCTCTCCAGAGTTTACACTTTCACTAGCCCCTAAAGGAATGCTTGATGGATGATCATTGATATGTGGATTACCATCACTGCTACCATAGGTAGCTTCTTCTAGCCAATTATTGCGATTATAATCATATACATAGGTCTTTTCTTGACCTATACTACCATCGTCAGCAGCGCGGTTATTCCAACGGATGGCTTTAATGTTTCCATTGTATTGGTCTTGTCCTGCATGTAGCGTTGCTATGTGATTTCCTTGACGTAAATAATCGCCTTTGTAATAGTCGATTTGCATTCCAAATACATCATCGGGATCTCCTCCTGGGTCTTTAGCTTCAGTTAAACTAGGGTGGTTTATAGCTTTTAAAGCTCCATTGATATTGTATACATAATCTATCCCTTGTAGGGGGTTACCTTGTGAGTCATTGGCTAGCTCTACACGTCTAAGCTCCCCTGTTTCGTAATATTTATAATCTGCATGAGTAATATAACTAGGATCGCTCATGGTTTTGGTCTCTACTTTCATAAGACTATAATCATCTGCATCATAGGTGTAACGGTGTCTAAATTCTTCTGCTGCTACCCCTTTTTGATAAATGACTTCATTTACCGCTCCTGTTACGGGATCGTATTCATAATCGATTGTTTTAGTACCTATACCTTGTATTAATTGTACCATCCATGTTACTCGCCCATAAATATCATAACTATACCAAGTCCTATTTGAATTACCAGACTCTATATTTTGGGTCCACGATACATTACCCGAAACAAAGCTCTGAGATTGATAATCTGCTTTATTAGAACTTGGATGGCTCAACATCACATGATATAAAGCTCCTGAATCAGCAAGATCATAAGAAGTTCTATGCACTTCTTCTTTTATCCCCGATGGTGTGGGATTAGCATCTGGATCTAGACTTGTAAAATTACCATTTGTTACTACACCACTTTCAATAGGTCTTGCACGATTATCATAATTTGTATAGGAAAATTTTCCTTCGGCTTGTTGTTTGCTATTTTGAGAGAATCGTATTTGACCATCCTCTCTATATTTAAACCAAGCCTCTCCTTCATCGGGATTACTGGTATATAATAATTGTCCTAAACTGTTATATTGAAAGTAAGATTTAAGGCTGTCATTAATATGACTTACTGTACCTGTTAGATTATAATTTGCATAAGCCTCATTATTAAAACCTAAAGGTTGTAAACTACTGGTTAGATTTCCTGCATCATCATAATAATTAAGGCTATAATCGTAGTAATTAATATCGTAGGCTACGCCTCTATCCCCTTCTTCTATTAAGGCTTTGATATTCCCTTGAGCATCAATATAAGTATAGTTTGTAGGTGCTGTATTTGTTTTTATAGATACACGATATACTCCAGCTGCGATGTTAGATAAACTATTTAGCTTGACACTTGTTTTTAAGTCATACATTTCATAGAGACTAGAAGGGCCTATAAATGAAAGACTTCCTTGACATCCTTTAGGAATATGAATGTCAACCCAACCTTCCTTACCTATAAGAGACATTATTCTCTTTTTATATTTACTATCTTCTCTTCCTGAACGCGCTGTAGCCAATACCCTGCCATCATCATAAGCAAAGGATACTACTTCTTCTCCATGAGGATCTATAGCTACTGTTTTTTGGATTTTGTTATTAACTAAAAAGTTATTGTTATTGTTTATTGATTTAAATCGATCTACCTCTTGGCATGTTTGAAAAACATAAGGGTAAACTAAATTAGCAACATTACTTGAAGCTATAGTTGAAACACTACCATCACTGTCTTGTGCTATTTGCACAAAAATTGACTCATTATCAGGTGTATCTACATAATAAATACCTTTAGGCATTTTTGAAATTCTATTTATTGTAAAATCATCAGGCCACGTATCTCCCCCTTCACAATAATAATTAAAAGCAGGACCATGGCTATAAGTAGTATCTGGTGATCCATAAGATAAATTAGCCTTTTTAAAAACAGAAGATAATACTTCATTTTTGGTAATCCCATCTAAATTTTCTATCCCAAAAGCGTAATACAATTCTTGGGCAGCTTGCATACCGTGACTGAAACCTTGCGGGTAAGTCCCATTTACTTTATTCCCTCCTTCAATCTTTAATACTTTACCTGGATTCAATTCATCATAAAATGTCCGGGCATAGGGTCTATTGGTAACATCTTTTTTAGAGTTCCCTATTTCTCCACTAATATTATCTGTATTTGACGTTGAATAATACTTACCTAAATCGGATGTAGTTTGAATAGTACTGGCCTCATTACCTATCGCTCCCATATCCTCTTCACTAAATGCGTTACCTGCAGCATTCTTTACAAAATTCCCTTTGAATTCAATCTGATTTCCAATCGGTGCCCCTGAAGTTTGAAGCGCAGGACGCCCTTGACTATCATATAATGTTTCAGAAACCCATACTTTACCTCTCTTTGTATCTAAAACTTGTGATTGGATAGGTTTTCCTAAATCATCAAAGTAAGCTCTGGACTTGGCAATTACTTTTCCTGTAATGTCATAGGCAACGCTTGAAGTATTATTAATACTTTCCTCCTCAAAATAGGCATTATTCCCAGATGGTTGTTCAAACTTTACAGGTAAGGTATCACTAGCTATTGAAAGTAAAATTGTAAATGTTCTATTTGAAGTAGTTGTATTTTCCTCAACTGTTTCAATTTTCAATATTTCTTGAGCAGTTGAAGAAGAAAGGCGTTCCACAGAAAGCCAACTAGGCAATGTGTTCCAACTTATAAATGAGTTACAACTTCCACCATCTGTTTTAAAAACAGCTATTTCTACTGCTTCTCCTGCAAATCTTGAATTGAAAATTTGATCTGAAACATCAGCATAATCAAATCCACACTGTGCATAAGACTTAATCCCTAAACTTAAAACACAGACTAATACGACTAATTTGGTTATTATTTTCATTGTAGTATCCTGCTTAATTATTGATTCTTATAAAATTGTCTAGTTTCAGTGGCTGGAACAAAACCACCTATTGTACTTCCATTAATATCTACATTTTGCACCTCTGTAAATGTCTTAATCAACCTACCAGCAGCATCATATTCAAACTTTGTCCCCATATTATTAGCTCCCAAAATAGAGATCAATTCATCCCATTCATTATATACGTAACTAATCATAGATGACTCTATAGGATAAATACGTAAATCATCTATATAAAGTAAATCAGCATCATTTACACCACCAGAACCTGCACTTGTTATATTTAAATTAACAGCACTAGATGTAGAAGTATAATAGTTTAATTGTATCCAATCTCCAGCATACACTACCTCTTTTGAATTATATTGAATTGGACTGTTATCCTTCAAAACAGATATATTATTAAAGTTAGATGTGTGTACCCACATTGAAATTTTATAGCTATCTGGCTCACTCAAATTAATCCCTAATGAAGCATTGGGCTCAATACGTAAAGACTTGGCCCCAGAATGCGCATGTATAGTAGAATAGCTTACTGCTGTTGAATGAGAACCGTTAAGGCTAACAGAATGTGGTAAATTAGCACTATTATCAAAGTTCATATTTAACATCTTATTATAAGGCGCGTTACAAACCGCCAACACCTTGCTATAGTTATCGCACATTAGATTAGAGGCTCGATTGCCATTGATATCTTCTGTCTCTAAAGCACGTGACCAATCACTATATCTGGTAATCTCTGATACTTTTTCCCATCCTCTACTCTCTGAAGTAGTATGGTTATTCCAAACAAAATCGTCTTGGGATGGATTAAAGTCAAAACTTCCATCATCATTTAAATCTCCTTTCCAAACATAATTCTTTTGCTTACGCCAAATGTTGTCTCCCCAGTCTTGCCAAGTCTGTACTTCCGCATCAAACAACTTCCAATTATCGGTTGGATCAGTTCTAAAATATGAATAGGTCGAAGCTCCTTGACTTAGCATATTCTTATTAGCAGTATTATCTGCTTTACTTCCCATTTCTGGATATATCCTAAAGGCTGGTTCACTAGCTGATTTTACCTCTAAACCATTACTAGAAAAAGAATACGTCTCTTTTGCTTGACCTGATATAGGATCAAAGTTTTTAAACTCGGAAGTATAACTAACTCCATTCTTGTATTCGGTGCTTGATTTTAACAAGTTTGGATACTTTACCCTTGTTGATGAGTTTACATACCAGTGGGTTTTATGATCAGGTGCACTATAACTAGCAATTTTATAAGATTGGTATGATTCACGCGTATGACCCATATTATCAGGAATTTCTCCTGGTTTAAAATAGGTGTTTTCAATTTTATTAAGTAATTGACCTTCTTTATTGAAATTAGAAACTGATAATAATTGACCTAAGCAATTCAGATTGTCTTCTACGGTATATTCATTTACAGTCACATATCTACGTTTCGTTCCATCCCAAGCTGGATCTTTTTCATTTATTTTAATTTTATAAAGATCATCATAGTTAATTGTAGAGGATGATTTTTCTTTCATTACCTTAAATTTATATAGAGTGCTTCCATTGACCACCCCATCACTTCCTAAGGACTCGTGCTTCACGTATTCATACATAGGTATTGGAGCAGGAAGTTCAAAACTATAAGGCGCTTCTTTGTCTACTTCTGGAGCAAATGGTATATAAGATACATATCCAATTCCATTTCCATTTTCTCCATATATATATCTTGAGGAATGCACATCATTAACTCCATCATTTGTAGTTATGCTTGCTACTCTTGATCCTCCTTGACCATAAAATATATTATCATTATTACCACCCGTACCAAAATCTATTTCTATAAAATTTCCTTCATCATAACTATTTTCATACTCTTCAATTCTTTTTTCATTAGTTAAATTATCTGAAGGCATCCAGCTTAAGCCTATCCTATTTGTTTTCAATTGTGTATTAACGGCGCCTATTGGATCAATTTTAACATTATAAAGGTCTTTTTCATCGGAAATTTTTACAATTTGTTTGATTTGTCCTTCCCCATCAAATGTATCATGATTATAATCAAATACAGCTCTAGTAGACTTAGCACCTGATGACTCATTTTCTTTACGTACAAGTCCCCAACTGCGAGCAAATTTTAAATCAACTGTATTCCCTACAGTAAGGTTTAATATATTTTTAGTTTCAATTACAACATATCCTAGCGCATCTCTTTTTCCTGCATCTTTATGTTTTCTATGTGACTTCACATTATGAGAATTCAGAGACTTAAAATCATGAGACTCATAATTCACCTTTATTTCCCCTCCTTGTGGAGTTGTAATTTCTTCAAGAGACCAAGCTGCTGGATCATCATATCTATAACCATATTCATTTACATTTTTATCATTGTAAACGTAATCAGGTGTATTATGGTAATAGTCTCGATAGTCAAATCTATATGGTGGCATAACATCTGCACCTTTCTTACCTCTGAATCTAACATTCCCTAAGGTTAATCTTGCTTTATTTGTATCACCCGCATTTGGTGTACCTTTTACAAGAGCTTTATCCCAATTCTCATAACTTAAATCTATTACCTTGATCGCATTGTTTTTTACTTCCTGCCAATTATCAGTCCAATCAAATACATTAGATCGAATACCATATGAAGCAGTTCTAGATGCTACTCCGGATTGAGGGAATACTATATTCACTGTACCTTCAGTTGACCCACTAGATAAATTTGATATATCATGCTCATTTTTCACCAATAGTATTTCATCTAATTTCATAGTCTTATGCTCTGGTATGGTAAATCTATGTACGTACCAGCCACCATCCTGATGTTGCCCATGAGTATGATCAACAGATCTATAATCCCAATACGGAGAACGATCATCTTCCCTTTCATTCTTGATAAACAAAGCTGTGTGGGTTCTTGTCTTTATTTTATTTAAAAAGTATTGCTGCTTAACCCCTTTAACCCATGTTTTTACATGAGGATCATCTTCTGGAACATGATAAGGTTTTCCATAAGGAGTTTTCCATACATAAGCCTCATCCCAAAGCCCATATTCAAAATTCACCCAATATCCCAAATCTCCTTCACTAGCAATACCATCACCATTATCCACAAAGTCTGGTCCAGTAACTGCTGTCAATAACCAATGCGTTGCATAGGGCGTTAACTGTCTTTTTTCATGGTAAGCCTTGTATGCATCAAAACCTTTCCAAGAATTGGTCATCCCCCATTGTCTAGTTACTGTAGCATAATTGTAAACAGGTAACGAATAATGGTAGGTTTTCCCATCTGGTGCTGTAATTTTATAAGCCCCTATACTAGCTTCAGGCATCAAATCTCTATCAAACCCAAGAGCTACAGGAGCTAAAAGTCCTTTGTTTTTAGCCTCTAGTGACTCTATTTCGACATTTGTATAGTATTCAATATGATTAGATCTTTTCAAATGATTTATAGACTGGTTATTTACACTATTAGATTGATAAACATCTTTGATAGAACTTTTAGACAAGGCAGTACTTGGGTCAATAAAGTTAGCTTGATCCACTCCTAAAAATGTACTAATTTCATTGTCAAAATAAAATTGAGGCTTATTTAAAAATTTCAAATGATTCGGTAGCTGCTTCGAAATTCCGTCAAATTCATATTCAATTTCTATATTCGCAAATGATCTAGTCGAACCTATTAAACTTCCATTATCTGTAAGTTTCGCATGGATACTACCTGAAAGGCCTTGAGCTTGGACATTAAACTTATCATATGCTGGAAATACTGGATTATTATTATTAATATTAAAATTACTTCCAAAATCAACACCATCCTGTAGAGGTATTTCATATGTATCCATAAAAGACTGATCTCCTTTCTCAATTTCACAAGTAGAACAAATCGTCTGGTTTACCCATGTCTTTTCATAGCAATGAATTCCTGTATTTTCGCTAGAAGCATCCTGAGCATCTTGTTTAGAATAGAAAATCTCGTTAAAAAAAGTTTCATAACCAGTCATCTTATGAGGTATATAGTATGCTCTCTTACATCGAACTATATATTTTTGAGACCAAGAGAATCCATTAAACTTTGAAGTTCCATGGACAAAGCTATTTGTTTTGCTTGCTGCCCAATAATCAATAGTCTGTCTACCAAAAGAAATTGAAAAAACTCCTATTTTTGTAGGTAAAACTAGTGGAATTGTAAACCCACTTTGGTTGACTGTATATTTCCCTTGATCTATAGTTTCACTAAAAAAAGTATTGCTCCCAATTCTAATTCCTACTCCTCGGAAAAGTTTTGAATTTTTGCTCGCACTACTATTTGCATAGCCTAGAGATAATGAACTTGATATACCTTTCGAGGATATATCAAACCCTAAACTAGCTTTATTTCCATTATCATCACCTGTAGTAAATGCTACTGAGTATGTACCATCAATTGCCGCACCAACATTCATTCCTACTCCATTTTTACTAAATCCTATGTCTGCACCTATAGTTCCGTCACTTGATGCTGAGACACCTAAAGATAGTCCTGAAGAAGATTTATAACCAACATCCAAAGACGCTCCATTAGTTCCAATTCTAGTAGAAACTCCTAATTTCCCATCATTTGGTAAAGGTATTCCAAACCCAACACTTACATGTCCTCCAAGGCTTTTATTACTACCCCAAGAAAGTCCTATACCTACTGAAGTCCCTTTCAAAGAAGTAAAACTAAACGAGAAATGTGATTGTGAAGATGATTGTCCCTCATCATAAAAGTATTCGCTAAGTAATGCATGATCATAATCATCCGGGTACCCATTCACCGATCGATTAATCGCTCCTGGATTTAAATTCCAACCCAGTCCTACCCATGATGCTTCTTGATCCATCGCAATCCCAGCGTGATAAGCTAACGCAATTGGATACCCACCTTCTGGAGAAGGTACATTCATTAAAGGCAATACATACGTAAAATCCCCTGTTAACAAATTCACCATATCCGTAGCATCTACAGGCTCGAAGCTTGCTGCTTCGGGTGCGTTTGGGCCATTATTGTTTGCTAAGACATTCCCGTATGGGGTGATGGTTGGTAGTAGTATGGTTAGTATTAAGAAAATTGCTGTAATTCTTAGCTTTGGGCTTGAAGACGGAAGTCCGAAGTCGGGAGTCTGCTGCTTGGAGTTCGAAGACGGAAGACGGAAGACCGAAGTATTGAATCCGAAGACGGAAGACGGAAGTCCGAAATCTAAAGACTTTATGCTTCTTTTTAATTTTTCTAGTTTTATAATAGTATCCTTTAACATCCTCTTTAAAACTTTTATTGAATTGGTATTCATAGTATTCTGGTACTTCTTATCTTTATATTCGGTGCTTCAGCACTCCGTGTCTCAACTTCGACTGCGCTCAGTCGGACAAACTAACTAGGAAATCGCATTATATCAAGTAATCAACATCAATCCTCCTTCTAATAACTTCTGTCTCATGTCTTCGGACTTCCGTCTTTTGCCTTCAAGTGTTACTCAAACTTCAAACC
Organism: uncultured Aquimarina sp.; assembly: GCA_947499005.1. Classification (GTDB taxonomy): domain Bacteria; phylum Bacteroidota; class Bacteroidia; order Flavobacteriales; family Flavobacteriaceae; genus Aquimarina. Next base: position 34,084 of record CANMML010000006.1, on the reverse strand, counting down.
CACTTCTTTTTTAATAATCTCCGTAGGCACTTTAAACTTCACTTCTCCTGTATTAAATCCTAGATCTTGAATGGTAAAATTTAAATGCTTCCCTTTTAAATCTTCTGCTCTCTTTGGGTATACAAACAAAATACTTGTACTACCACTCATTCCGTACATACGAGGGTAAATAAAATCTGTCATTGGTAAGGTATCTTTCTTTGGAGTGTACACGTGTACGTTACGCTCCATACCAAATGCTAATTCATTGACCATTGCCCCAAACTTATTACGATCTCTGGCTAAGTGACTTAGCAACTCATGACCACTTTTAGACATACTGAGAGTAAAGTAAAGATAATTTTTATACTTATCCCTATATTTTTTTATTAAGCTATCATTAACAGTTGACCCTAACTCTTGATTTACCAATAAGTCATGAGGTTTGTACAATAACTTGTAATCTACTCCTTTGATTGTTTTTTCTTGCAGGTAGCTGTTTTCTGGGTTCTTGATGTATTTCCAGAGGGCGTCAGGGTTATCAAATTCCTTGCTTCCGCAGGAGAGGACTAGGAGGAGCAGGGTGAGTATTACTAGAGCTTTTTTCATTTTCTTAGTTTATTATAAGGACAGATGACGGGTGACAAAGAGCCAATAGTCTGTGATCAATGATTGAAGACCGGATGATGGATTACAAATGCTCACCTTATATTTCTTTTAAATGCTATAATCATATTCATAAGTTCATAACACTTTTTATATTTTTCATTAAACATATCATCTGCTATATAGCTTCTTCTTTTTGCTTTATGTAAACATGTTACAACCTCAGCTAAAGACCTAGCCGCATAACCTACAAATCTCTTTTGTTCTGGATTGGATTGCCCTATCGAACCTTCTGATAAATTAAGAGCCACTGAATCCATAGCTCTAGTAATTTGAGAAACAAGATTAAATCTTTCGTCCTTAGGAAAGGATTTTGAAATCAGAAAAATTTCTTCACCTAAGTCCATTGATTTTTGCCATATTCTTAGTTTTTCAAATTTAAAACTCATTGAATTCTCACAACATCTAAATTTCAACTACTTAATTTATCAATATTAGCTGATTGTATATTAGCTTGCTCTATAGCTATTAAAGCTTCTGTCTTCCATCCTCGATTACCTGACTTCGACTGCGCTCAGCCAGACAAAGATATCTTACACTAAGCCAACAACTTCAAGCTTCGGTCAGCTGTCATCTGTCTTCGATCAACTAGCTTCGACTGCCGCTCAGCCCCAAAAAACATCAAACATCAGCATCACGCCTCGAGCACTACTTTCCTCCCTCAAACTCTACATTCAACAACTCTATCAACTTCGGTGTTAAATTTGTTCCTTCTTTGGCATACATGATATTCCCGTTTCCTACAGCTCCGAAAATAATATTATATCCTTTTTTCTTTCCGTATTCTTTTACAAAATCATTGATATCATTAACTACTGTTTGAGTAGACTTTTTATCTTCTTCTGCTAACTGCTTTTGGATTGCCTGTTGGTAGTTATTAATCTGTTGTTGCTTGTTGCCTAATAACTCTTGCTTTAATTCAAGCTCTTTTTTAGACATCTTGCTACGTTCTTTTTCGTAGGTCTTTAACTCTTTTTGCCAATCTCCTAACAGACTATCTACATTGGCTTTCATAGTCGCTGCCTTTTTCTCGAATTCTGCTCTTACGATTTTTGTTCTTTTATAACCTTGTAACATCTCATTGACATCTACATAGACTAATTCGTTTGAACTTGATTTTAAAAAGAAACTTCCTACTGCTACGATTAAAGCGATAATGGCTGCTGGTAATGCTAATTTGTTCATTTCATTTTAGGAATAAGTACTTAAAAGCTCGAAACATAATTATGGTTATAAACAATATAGTTTATCATCAACCCCATAAATTGGTTGCTTACTAATCAGTATTCGTTATTAACTATTCATTATTAGCTTGCGAAAATACTTGTTTTGATTTTTATTTTCAACAAATACATTTAAAAATTATAAACAAGACGTTATTTTTAATGTTTACAGGAACCAGTACAATCTTCATGTTTTTTGTAATCATCTGATATACCCTAAATTACATACATTAAAAAATATTGCTACAACAAAAACTCTTGTTTACACTATGAATGCTACGCAAAGACTCCTGTCTTTGAGTGACTATAACGATATTAAAACTAAAGCCTTTCTGAAATCTTAGCTCTTAAAATTGAAGATTGCTCTTTTGATGGAAAAAGCCAAAGTCGTGAGACATTTGCAGCTTTCTTGTTTTATTTCTTATTGACTTGACTTCGTAGAGCAGGGATGGGAGACAGAGGATAGAGGACAGGAGACGGGAGACGGGAGACGGGAGACCTAAGTTTGTATTTTTATTCTTCATTTTATTATTCCTTTAACCCCTGTGGACACGACTGAAGGCCTTTTCTAGTTTCTAACTTATTGCTGTAAGCTATAGGCTTTAAGCAGGGAGCTACATGAATATACATAAAACCTACTGCTTAAAGCTTAATGCCTATAGGGCTTAAAAAGATTCAAAAACGAGAAAAACACAACCCACCTTAACTTCTATGCGAAACTAAAACTGCAGGATGGGAGACAGAGGACAGAGGGCAGGGGACGGAGGACGGGAGACCTAAGTTTGGATTTTTATTCTTCATTTTATTACTCCCTTAAAATATAGGGTATTATTCGAAAGTTAATATCAATGTATGCACCTAGTGATTCAAAAATTAGCTTCACAAAAGATTGTTTAACTTCTCTGCCTAAAATTCAGCATAATTCATGAAGAAATATATTGCATTATTAAGAGGGATTAACATCGGGGGTAGGAATAAAATTTTAATGAAAGATTTAAAAGACCTATTCATTGATTTAGGTTATCAAAATGTAATCACCTATATACAAAGTGGGAATGTTATTTTTGAAAGTGACGTAACTACATCTACCATAGATCTTTCTATTGCGATAAAGAAAGGGATTCAAAAAGCTTTTGATCTTGACATCCCCACATTAGTGATCACCAAGAATGAATTAACGCATGCGGCAAACAATAACCCTTTTTACACTAGTGAAATTGACATTACAAAGTTGCATGTTACTTTTTTAAAACAAAAACCGAATACTACCCTTGTTTCTGAAATTAATTCTAAAACCTACAAAACGGATGATATTTTTGAGATTAAAGAAAAGTTTGTATTCCTCCATTGTGAAAAAAAATATTCTCAATCGAAATATTCTAACGCCTTTTTTGAAAAACAACTGCATGTCGATGCGACAACTCGTAATTGGAGAACAGTATCGAAACTATTAGAATTAGTCAATGAAGCAACATAAGGGTTTATACTATTAACTATCGAAAAGTAATATAAAAGAGTTACCATGAATTAAAAGTGTCATAGTTTATATTGTTTGGCGCTTTTCTGAAGCTTTCTTTTTGCTGTAAGCATTAAGCTTTAGGCTAGATGCTGATTTACATTGTTCGACTTACTGTTATTATAAGACTTATAGCTTAAAAGCTTTTTAAAATCAAAATACACATTAATGTATAGTTTTAATAAAAAAGGCAGCACAAAGGCTGCCTTAATAAAACGAACAAAAAAGAATCCTACTAATTTCTTGGTGACCCTATTTGTGTTCCAATAACACTAGCATCTGGCTGTGTAATTACTGGACAATTAATAATAGCACCCGTTGCAGTTAACAAATCTGATAATGAATTTGCTAAAGGACTAGGATTTCCATTTCCTCTAAAAGGAATTAGAACACCATCTGTTAATAGCTGATTTATTTGATCAAAACTTTTTAATATTGGTCTTTCGTTCTCTGGTACAGTAAACTCTGTAATATGAGCATCCCACATTGGAGCATAGTCTGTATCGCTAGGATCTATAGGGAATGTATTTGTTGGATCTTGTACCTGACGGTCGCTTATTGAAGCTGTATTTAACCCTTGTACTCCATCTCCATCTGTATCCGAAGTTCTACCATTAGCTGTTGGGCTAAAAGGCAACATCGATCCTCCTGGGAATAATCCGAATGTTGGTAAATCTGCCAATCTTGGCGCATAAACACCAAGCTCAATAGTTGCTGGCCCTGGATCTGATGTATCTGTTACGATATGGAAGTAATATGGTTTCTCATCATGCCACCCATCTAACAATTGCATTACAACTGATGCCTTATCTGCTGCTAAATTTGGATTGCTTAAATCGTCTTCTTGTGCTTGACTATTTCCATCTGGGTGTGGAATTCTATCATGAATACCTGTACTATTTGCTACCAATTGTGCATTGATTACTACACCACTTGGAGTAACTACATATGAAGACCAAGCATCATTTGCTACTGCTCCTGGGTTTACTTCTGCAGGTGGAAATCCAAATAATAATCCATCATCACTAGCTCCGCTAGCCACTAAAGATCTTTTAGGAGAAAAATCTACCGCTCCTTCAAAAATTAATCTACCGTCTGGTGTCCACGTTGCGTTTTGAACTCCATCAGAACCGATTGCTGCTGCCATTCTAGGTGCATAAATAACTCCTAATTGATCTGCCATTGCGCGATCTGAAGATTCTGTAATTATATAATAACATCTTCTGGGTCCATCTGAGGTTGTTTCCCAACCTTGAAACATTGGAAATCTAGCTGTAGGCCCCGCTGGCACTTCTGCTCTATCGATACGAAAATCGATACCTAAAACACTTGGTAAAAAGACATTTTGTGCATCCGTAAATGTTAATGCTGGATTATTAGCATCGTAAGGCGTCCCACCATCTTGACGTATACTTTCTAATAATAAATTTGCTTCAGCAATTGGAGTAATCGATGCTGCTTCGTCAAGCTGTACTGGAGCGTTATCATCATCATCACTACAACTTACCAAAAAGGAACCGAAAGCCAACATAGCTGATAATATAATATGTTTATTTTTCATTTTATTCTTGATTTTAAATGAATAGTTAGATTGCAGGCCCACAATTTATGTATTCGTTATTAGCATTTTTAATATGCTGATTGAGTCAGCCCTATTTCAAAACACTAACAAAAAAAATGAAACAAAAACACAACTAACTTTAAATCAATTACTTAAATATTGTATTTGATTTTAAAAAAATGAAATCGAAAAATGAATTGTTAGACTGCTAACATTAAAACGATCTCTAAGAGGAACTAAAATGAAGAAAAAAAGTCTCTTTATTCTAAGATTTTAGAATAAAGAGACTTTGAAATTATGTGTTTTTCTAAAGTAATATTACAATTATATTATTTCAATAACTGCTTTACTAAAAGATCGATGCTGTATTTTTCACTAAAGCTTTCAAACTTTCCAATGGATTTTCCGCATTCCAAACTCCACCCAAAACACCTACCCCCGCATAGCCTAGTGCTTTTACTTCATTTAAATTAGATCCATTAACACCTCCCATACCAATAACGGGTACTTCTATATTATTGACATCAAAAGCCTTGCCTTCCATTCCTGGCTTCGATATGGCTGTAAACACAGGACTTAATAAATTATAAATCAGTGGAATTTCTTTGTACAACATAATTTCTCCTGCATTATGAAAAGAAGTACTTACATCATATCGTTGCGAAGTAAATTGAGCTACGTATAACCCAAAATCTTCTCCCATATCTACTCGTGGTTGCTCCTGCACGTGCACTCCTTTTAACAGAAAATCCTCTGCTAATTCATGATGATAATGAATCATAATTCGATTATGATATTCTTCATCTATAGCACTAATATAAGCTAGGTGCTGCGCATAACTTTTATTTGGTTTTCGAAGGTGTAAGATCTCTAGACCAGCTTCAAAAAATTGGTTAATCAATTCTGTTTCGTCAGCTATGTCTTGCTCGGGGGTAATTAATATTAGCATCTTTAGATTGGGTATTTATTATTGTCTATTGATAATTTAGATTTCTAAAATGGAACAATATTAAATTTATTTTGCACTTAGAAAACTATAATGCCGTCATGCTGATTGCTTTGACTCAAAAAAATTGAATTCATCAATTATCAATTGAAAATATTTCATTAATTCCTCCTTCAAGATTCATTAATGTCTTGGGGTAATTATATTCTAATAATAACTCGATGGCTTTTGCACTTCGTTTTCCACTAGCGCACATTACCACTAAGGTTTTATGGTTAGGAATTTCTCCTAAACGTTCCTCTAATTCATCTAAAGGAATATGTTGTCCTTCTATATTTTCGTATTCGTATTCGTCGTAAGTACGAACATCTAATAACAGATAATTTTCTTTATCCTTTAAAAAATCATTTGCAGAAATGGTATTCATATTATCAGTATCTGGTACTCCACAAAAATAATTATAGTTGTTTTCAAAAGCAGTGATTTGTATGCTTTCATTTTTTGAAAAGCCTAACACTTGCTGTTGCAAGGACAATGCATCGAAATAAAGAAGCTTGTTTACAAGTGGCGCTCCAATACCTGTGATTAATTTTATCACTTCATTTGCCTGAAGGCTTCCAACAATACCTGGCAAAACTCCAAGTACTCCTATTTCACTACAATTAGGAACACTTCCTGCTGCTGGCGGCGTTGGATACAGGCAACGATATGTAGCACTTCCTTCGTAATTAAATACGGCTACTTGACCTTGAAAGGTATATATAGATCCAAAAACTAGTGGTTTATTTGCGATCACGCTGGCATCATTTACCAAATATCGGGTCGGAAAATTATCCGTTCCATCTACGATAAGGTCATATTGTTGAAATAGGTCTAACGCATTTTCCTTCGAAAGATAGGCTTGATGCACTTTAAAATTCACGAAAGGATTTAGCTTTGACAATCTATTCGCTGCTGTTTGCGCTTTCGATTTTCCTATATCATCCACCGTATATAGAATTTGACGCTGAAGGTTTGACTGATCGACAGTATCTCCATCGACGATTCCGATAGTACCTACACCTGCTGCCGTTAAATATTGTAATACGGGACAGCCCAAACCTCCTGCTCCAATAACTAACACCTTAGCTTGTTTCAATTTTAATTGCCCTTCCTCTCCTATTTGATTTAAAATAAGGTGACGGTGGTATTGTTTTTTTTCTTGTGGTGTTAGGTTCATAGTACTCAAATATTACTCGATACACTCTATATACTGTCGGGCTGAGCGCAGTCGAAGCTATTCCGCAAATTTAAGAATAATGATCTCAGTAGCATTAAATCACTACCTTTCTAAAATCTTGATCATTTTAAAGGATTTCAATAAGTGAAATAACCCTGGCAGAATAACTACTCCTCCAATAATTAAAGTAGTTCCCAAAACGCTAATCGTACTTTCGGGTGCTATATTTTCTAATAAATTAATGTTGTGACTTTGGGTGAAGATTAATTCTGGAAAAACAGGAATAAAAGCTGCTGATAGAATACAAATGACTTGTAATCCTGCAAATAGTCGGCTGTAAATTCGACGCTGCTTCTTGATACTTTGCCACAAAGGAAATAACAAAAAACCTGAAATGGTTACTATCGCCAATGTCCATTTGCTTTCTAAGAAAACGGATACAAATTCAACCCCTGTTACATAGCCATATAACAAACATAGAAAACCTAAAACCACTACTACGATTGTAGCAAAACGCGCTTTTTTAACGTATACTTTTCGGTGTTCTTGTTCCGATTCTCCAATCAATAATATGGCTGCTAAAAAAGTACACAAAGCTGTAAAAAAACAGCCTATTAAAATCGAAAAAACATTGAACCATCCTTGTATGTACAATTCGTAAAATGAATTAGATTCTTGATTAATTACAATTTGGCTACTTAATAAAGCGCCGAAAACCATCCCTATAAAAATAGGAGTTACTAAGCTAGATACTCGAAACATCCAATCATAAACAATCTGCGATTTATCGATAAATGCATCGTAATGACGAAATACAAAGGCTACACCACGCAATGTGATGCCTAATAACATGAGTGTAATGGGAATATGAAGCGAGACCACCAATACATTATAAAATACAGGGAATGCTACCCAAAGAATTACTATGGTGATGATAATCCAGATATGGTTCGCTTCCCAAACGGGTCCCATAACACGGTATAAGGTTTTCTTGGTAACGGCCTGGTTTTCTTTCGATGAAAACAACTCTAATACTCCAGCTCCAAAATCGGCTCCTGCTAATAGTACATATAACAAAACCGAAAAAATCAAAAAAAATAAAACTACATAGATCATTAGGCCATTAATTGAGATTGATTCAATGCTTTAATTTGACGGTTCATTAGCCAAGCTACCGCAACCGTTAAAAGTACATAAAGCACTACATACATATAAAAACTTACCACAATCCCAGGAACTGGAGTTACAGCGTCTTTTGTCCTCATAATGCCATGAATAATCCATGGTTGACGCCCTACTTCGGTGACGATCCAACCTGCTTCCAAAGCAATATAACCCACAGGCGCTAGTAGCGTAAAACCCCACCAAAACCAATTCTTTTGCCACCAGGATTGTTTTTTAAAATAAGCTAAAAAGAATACTATCGATGCCATTGCCATAATTCCTCCAAGACTTACCATCACTTGAAATGCATAGTGCACGATAGCCACATTGGGTCTTTCATCTTCAGGAAAATCATTTAATCCTTTTACCTCAGCATCAAAATCACCAAAAGCCAAAAAGGAAAGTGCTTTAGGTATTTCAACTTTATATTTCACTTCTTGGGTTTCATTATTTACAATGCCTCCAATATATAAAGGTGCTCCTTTTTCTGTATTGTAATGCGCCTCCATTGCGGCTAATTTTACGGGCTGACGCTCTGCAATATCTTTGGCCGACAAATCTCCACTTAATGGTTGCAATAATGCTGCTATTGCGCCAAAACTAATCGCTATTTTAAATGCAGCCTGATGCACGTCCATTTGCCTACCTCTTAATATTTGGTATGCATGTATCCCTGCTACGGCAAAACCTGTCGAAGCAAAAGCTGCTAGCGTCATGTGAAGTGCTTGTGTAAACCAAGCTTTATTAAGCATGGCTTTTACAGGATCTATATTTGAAAATACACCATCTACATAATCGAACCCACTAGGAGCATTCATCCAGCCATTGGCTGCTACCACTAATATTCCTGAAAGCACTCCCGAGATTCCTACAATGACTCCTGTAATCCAATGAAATTTTTCGGGTATTTTATTCCACCCATATAAATAGAATCCTAAAGCGATGGCTTCTACAAAAAAGGCAGCTCCTTCTAAAGAAAATGGCATCCCTATAATAGGCCCAGCATGTTTCATAAATTCGGGCCATAACAAGCCTAATTCAAAAGATAAAGCAGTCCCCGAAACAGCACCTGTTACAAAGAAAATAGCCACTCCTTTTTGCCAAGATTTTGTAAGTGTAAGGTATATCTTCTTTCGTGTTTTTAACCATTTATAATGTGACGTAATCATAAAAAAAGGCATTACCATACCTACACAGGCAAACACGATGTGAAAGATGAGTGTAAATGCCATTTGAAGCCTTGCTGCATCTAGGTTTTCCATACACTAAGAGAAATATGATTTTCAAATAAAGCTTTCGCGTATAATTTGTTTCTTTTTCTACTATTCTTTCGTTAAAAAATGAAACAATAGCTAATGCTATTCTTTAATTTTTTGCCTTAGACTAGCGAAAAAATAATTCAAATTCTTAACACAAATCCCTCATTCAAAATTCATATTAAGTTTTCACAAAGATACTTCAGGATGTGTTCTTGACCTCGTTTTTAAGAAAGTTTAAGAGGTTTTTTTAATTTCGTCGACGTCGGTTATTTGAATTCCCTTTTGCGCCTCCTTTTTGATCTCTTTTAGAATCTCCTCCTTGCCCATTACGCGCCTTTTTTCTATTTGCAAAAAACTCTTGCTTACGCTTTTGCTTTTCCTTTTCGGCTGCTTTCTTTTCGGCAGCAGACATCGGCTTATCGGTTTGTGGAAATGGATTGTCAGTTACCACAGCGATCTTTTTATTTATCGTCTTCTCGATATCTCTTAGGTATTCATTTTCTTCTGGCTCGCAGATAGAAATCGCAATCCCATCTTCTCCTGCACGTCCACAACGCCCAATACGATGCACATAAGTCTCTGGCTCATTCGGGATATCGTAATTAACCACATAACGCAGCTTATCGATATCGATCCCTCTGGCTGCAATGTCAGTGGCTACTAATACACGTACTTTATTTTCTTTGAATTGTGTAAGCGCTCTTTGTCGTTGATTTTGAGATTTATCTCCGTGTATCGCCGCACTCTCAATACGTTGGCTTTTCAAATTTCGAACAATACGATCTGCACCGTGCTTTGTTCTTGAAAACACCAATGCTTGTGTGATTTCTTGTGCTTTTAAAATATGAAACAACAATTCTTTTTTACTCGATTTGTTGGTCGTATATAAATATTGTTGAATGGTCTGCGCTGTAGATGAAACTGGGTTTACAGTCACTTTTTTAGGGCTTACTAAAATCTCATTAGAAAGCTTCAAAATATTCTGCGGCATAGTCGCCGAGAAAAACAAGGATTGACGTTGTCTAGGTAACATCGCGATGACTTTCTTAATATCGTTTATAAACCCCATGTTTAGCATACGATCTGCTTCATCAAGAATAAAATATTTAATCTCTTTTAAAGAAATATATCCTTGGCTAATTAAATCGAGTAAACGGCCTGGTGTTGCAATAACAATATCTACGCCTTTTTTTAAAGCACTTACTTGTGATCCTTGGTTAACTCCACCGAAAATAACGGTGTTTTTAATATCTGTATATTTCGAATAATCTGTGAAATTTTCTGCAATCTGAATTGCTAACTCTCGGGTTGGAGTGATGACTAGTGTAGAAATCTTTCGTTTCCCTCCCGAAGGAATATCTCTTTCAATTAAATGCTGAATAATCGGAATCGCAAAAGCTGCTGTTTTCCCTGTCCCTGTTTGCGCACTCCCTAAAATATCATCTCCATTAAGAATAATAGGAATCGATTTTTCTTGAATTGCCGTAGGCTCTGTGTACTTTTTATCCTTTAAGGCTTTTAATATCGGAGAAACTAATTGTAAATCTTCAAATGTCATGGTTCTCAATTTTTGGTTCTAATAGATGACTCTTTTATTGAGAAGACAAACCTGAGGTAGTATTGTATTCAAAGTCAAACTTTGTATGCTATTTCGCAATTTTAATGTTATCGCAATAAGTCAAGAATCATTCAAGAACTTGCCTTACGAAATGTTTTTGTGGCTGCTTTTTTTGAAAGTGTTTTTAAATAAAGGTGTTCGACTTTGGTTCTTGCCCAAGGCGTTTTCCTTAAAAACTTTAGACTCGACTTAACGGAAGGATCTTTTTTAAAACAATTGATATTGACTTCTAGGGCTAACGCTTCCCATCCTAAAACACCGACTAAATGCTCTAGTATATCAATTAATTTTACCCCATGTAAAGGGTTGTTGTTTTGTTCTTTTTTAGGTTCCTGGCTGTTATCCATGAAATTGCAAACACTCTCTTTTTATACTAATGCTGCAAAGTAACTACATATTTAGCGATCGAATGGACTAAATCTCAAAAACATCTATGATTTTAACAATGCCTGCTTTGTTAATGGTAGTCTTCTTCTGGGTAATTTCATTTAAAATAAAACTACTTTTATTAAAGGAATTTCTTTGAAATTTCGTCATGCTGAATTTATTTCAGCATCCCATAGTAAGAAAAAGCTAGTGAGATGCTGATATCCATCAGCATGACTCCGAAAAAAGATGTGATTTCTTCATAAAAAAGTGAAATGAAATACTCTAGAATCTTTTTCTTTTGGGGTTGGTTTTGACTTCTTTATTCTAAATTCACTTTTTCTAGTAAATCATTTACGCTATCTCTTCAAACCTACCACTCAATTAACATCAACAAACCTAAGTTTTTTAGCTCCGAAAATATATTGACCATCTTCGAAGTATATATTATAATGTCCTTTTAATAGTTTGAATCCTTCTAATCCATTATTTAATTCTGGTTTTGATTCATTAAAAATGGTTAGAGAAAACTCAAGATTACCTTTATCATCGAAACAGGATTTATCGTAACCAAAATTTTTATAGAATTCTCCTTTTTTAAAAGCTAGCTTATCAGAAATATTAGATTTAATTTTTAGAGACTCAAGCTTATCATTAGGAGAAATAATTTTCAATTTATTTAATGACAGTTTATCTGAATTTATATGGTATATATGCTTTTCACTTAAATTACCACTTCCGTTCCAAATAGTGAAGAAAACTATAAAACTCTGTCCTTCTTTATTAACAACAAAAGGTTCTGTAAAAGAACCTCCTTCATCATGTTCTAATGATAATAATACATCATTGTTTTGGCTGTAAAAGCCTATCTCATGTATCCCATCAATTTCCTTTAGATCATAGTGAATACTATTATTATTGTTTTGCCATAATTTAATTAGTTCAAATGATTCTGAATCATCAGCCTGTATTGTTTTAGATTTTGAAGAACTAACTGTTTTAGGCTTACATGAAGATATAGCAAAGCATAATATTGAGGTTAATAAAAAAAAGTGTCTAATTAAATTATTCATTTTGACTGCAAATATGTTTAATGAATTTACAAAAAGAGACTTCCTTTATAAACTCTCTTAAACTAAACTATATTTTTATCAATAAGTATTTATCTTTTCGAATCTCCTTGCATCTAGTATTTAACTTCAACAATATACTTCCTGACTCATGATACCCCTTATGTAATACATCAATACCATCTGTATTAAAAAAAGACATCGAAAGATCTGTTTTTTTATCTAAATCTATGATTGTTATATCAAAATCCCCATAATAAGGAGTGTGAGCATAAATCAAATTAGGCTTTATAAAAATGGGTTCATCTGCAAGGCTATAAGCAGTACCATCATTTAAATTAACCATAACAGAATTCCAAGATTCGTATCCCAATTCATTAATAATTACATGATTATTAAAAATGCCTATTATCTGATAGCTCAAAAAAAGTTTAAAGTCCTCTTTTGAATTTTTATTCTCTACGACAATATCATCACCTTTATAGTTTTTGAAAATAAATTTAGAACCATTTTTATTGAAAATTTTAGGGTGTTTTTTAACAAGAACTTGTTCGATTGAATCACTATTTTTCAACCTCTTAAATTTATAAAACCCTTTAGCACTAAATCTATCTTTATTGCTTACATACCATGTACTATCAACTTCTTTTATATCAATATTCATTTCATTGACGACCGATTTATAAGGCTGATCTGTATTACACTCAGGTACTGAATCTTGAGATCTTATTTGCCCACTATAGAGTATAAACAGTAATGATATTATTAGTTTGTTCATCATAATATAGATCAAAAACAACAACTTACCTCAACACAAATCGAAATGCAAAACTATAATCCTTCGCAGGGATACTATGCTCTGGTCTTGGAGCTGCTTTCCAAGTCCAAGAATTGTAACCCGCTACTCCTTGCTGCTTAAAATCTATATTCAACGTATATCCTTTTAGCTTTTCCAATTCACATAAATAGCCAGCATTGTCTAGCGCCATCATATCATATGGGTATACACTAAATTCAAAATTATCTTTAATTGATTCTACAGATAAGGTCGAGTTATTACTATTGAAATTAGCATAACGCACCTCCGAACGATTGGCATAGGCTTGTGGATAGATGTAAGACTTACTAAATCCTTTCAGCTCTTTTTTGTGATTTCCTACAAAAGCACCTTCATTACGATCTACATAATTTTCATGAGGCCCTTTTCCATACCAGTTTACCGAAATGAAATCGTCTTTAATTTGAGTTTGCAAGCCAATGCGTGGAATATTCGGCAATTTCTCATTGCACTCAAATTTCGCTTCTACTAATAATTCTCCTTCGGTTTTCAATGTATATTCTAAAGTAATAAACACTTCTTTATCCCCCAATTGGTATTTAGCTCTGTATTTTTGACCGCTTGCCTCCCTTGTCGTATTAAAAGAAATTAGCTTTTGGTTTTCGGTAGCTTCTTTCCAAAAATTGATTTCTTTATTCCCTTGGATTATTGCCCTATCATTATCCGTAACAGCCCTCCAAAAAACAGGTTTTAACGGAGCTAATAAAAGCTGCTCTCCTTTATACTGAATCCCTTTAAGATATCCTGTCTTTGCATCAAATTCAAAAGAGTCTGTATTTGATGTATCACTAGCTAGCTTAGCTGTATTTACAAAATCACTTATCTTGTTAAATGGGTATACAAACTGTTCCGAAGCAATAACGCTTCCCGCTTTTAACCATTCGGTATCTTTCTTGCTTTTTGCATATACATTTAACATATATTCTTTGCCTTCTTTTTTCTTAAATGCAGGAAAAGAAACGACACTTAAACTTGCAGGTGCAATACTTGGTACCTTTAAAACATCTTCTTTAATCTTAAATCCATTCTCTAAAATTTCATAAGAAAAATCATATGCATCCGATGACGTAAAAGCCTGTCTATTTTTAATGTAAAATGTCTGTTGCTTGTAATCTAATTTTGAAAATTCAAAAGGCTGAAACACATACTTACATTCATCCATTGCTGGCTTTGGAGTTTGGTCGGGATTAACGACTCCATTAAGACAAAAGTTATGGTTGGTATACCCTTTTTCTCTAAAATAACCTCCATAAGCATATTGCGTACAACCTTCATCTGTGGTTACTTCAATACCTTGATCCATCCAATCCCAAATAAAAGCACCAGCAATACGAGGGTGAGAATGTGCTATATCCCAAAATAATTTTAGACCTCCATTAGAATTCCCCATAGCATGCGTATACTCGCAAGAGATTACCATCTTCTCTCCTAATTGCGTTTCATCCATTTCCTTAAACTCTTCGGGCGTTGGATACATGCGTGAGATCATATCAGTAAAATCGAAAGGATCCTGTGGAGTATTTTTAGATTGTGGCGATAATTTTCCTCCATAAGACTCTGCTCCTTCATAATGAATTAAGCGCTCGGGATCATTCCACTTTAAATATCCCGCCATCGCTGTATGGTTTGACCCACAGCCCGATTCATTCCCTAAAGACCATGAAAAAATAGATGGATGGTTTTTATCTCGTTGATACATGCGTATTGCTCGATCTAAAAATGAATTTGCCCAAATAGGATTATTCGCTAATTCTCCTCCGAAACCACGTGTTCCGTGAGTTTCTACATTGGCTTCATCCATTACGTAAATTCCATACTGGTCACATAAGTCATAAAACTCTGGATTATTAGGATAATGGCTCGTACGTACTGCGTTGAAATTATATTGCTTCATCAACATCACGTCTCGCTTCATATCCTCATAACTTACCGCTTTACCAGTCTTCGCACTATGATCATGACGGTTAACTCCATATAATTTTACCGGTTTTCCATTGACCAAGAATACTCCTTTTTTCTCTTCGTAACTTCTAAACCCTACTTTACAAGATTTACTTTCTAACAACTGTCCTTTTTTATCTTTTAAAGACAATACTAGAGTATATAAGTTAGGTTGCTCGGCAGACCATTTTTTTGGATTCTTTACTGCAATATTAAACACATCATATTTTGGATTCCAACGTTGTCCATACTGTATGTTTACCACAGCATCGGCTTCTACTTTTTCAGAAGCCACTATAGTCTTACGATCATAGAGTTGAGCTGTAATGACATAATCTTTAGCATTCAACTCTTTTGGCAATTGCATGTACGGGCTAATCTTTAGCGTCGCATCTTTATATTGATCGTCTAAAACCGTTTCTATTTTAAAATCTGAAATATTGGCTTTTGGTTCTGCCAACAATAATACATCGCGATGAATCCCTGATAAATCCCAATGATCCTGAGCTTCTAAATAAGAACCATCGCTCCATCGAAATACTTTTAGCACAACGGTATTTTTTCCTTTCTGGATGTATGGTGTAATATCAAATTCGGCAGGCGTACGACTTCCCTGGCTATATCCTATTTTTTGACCATTTACCCAGATATAAAATGCAGAAGTGACTCCACCAAAATGGATGCGCACTTTTTTATCTGACCACGTTGCTGGCACTTCAAAATCTTTCTTATAGATCCCCGTTGGATTATCTACTGGTGAAATTTTAGGCCAATCTTGATGCTCCCAAGAATGCATTTGATTTGTATAAATGGGATCTCCAAAACCTTGCAACTCCCAACTCATAGGAACTTTAATCGGCTTCCAATCTTTAAACTTCTTATCTAGAAAATTTGAAGGTGACGCTTCTATGCTTGGCGAGAAATTAAATTGCCATTCTCCATTTAAAGAGATCACACGATCACTTTTTGTTCGATCAGCTTCCAATGCTTCTTTTTCTGATGCGAAAGAATACATGGTTGCGCGTGCCGGTAATTTATTGATTGCAATGACTGCTGGATTTTCCCAGTCATTTTTTTGCTGTGCTACTGCCGATACAATCGATAGTATTAATACAGATACGATTCCGCCTAAAATTCGCATTTGATATGATTTTTAAAGTAAACTACCTCAGGGAAGCCCACAAGGCATTTATATGAAACAAAATTTTAATTTCAAGGCAAGCCTTCGAGTATTATACCCTTTGGCGGTGCCAATAAACAAGCAATAAAGATAACGTTTGAAGTTAAAAAATGGTCTTTTTCTAAAAGATTCTAACAATACTTTCGAATTAAAATACAGAAGAGATGGTTTAATATGATTTATATGTAATAATTATAAAAATGTAAACCTACCAAATAACACCAAAAGACACTAAAAACGACATGCACAATAGTCTCAAACCGCTTTCCTTTCCATAATTGAGGAGAGTACCCAACAAACTGTATAACTAGTCGAAAAGCCCAAAAAATGGCAAAACCCAATGATATAATTTTCCCAAAGGATTCGGTGACGAATTCAAATGCATATAAAAAACTGCATAAGCCCATTAAAAAGACTGCCAATGCGATAAAAAACGTATGGATAATCATCATTTGGCGATTGATTAAACTAAGCGGTTTTAGATCTTCTTCCCAATTGAAATATTTGGGAAATATGACATGCACTAAAGCAAGTAGCATTAAAATAATACCAGAAATTTTAATGTTAATTTCTATCATGTTCTAAAATAAAAGTAGTTATAAACACGGTCGATTGTATTTCATCTTGAATTGATAGTTGAGCCTTTCGAAATGTTTCCTTCCATACTTTTCTTGAGTAGAAATGAAGAAAACCAATGGTATAGGCTAAAAAATTATAGCGATCTCTTAAATGTTCTGTCACAAATACCTTTCCTTCGGCACGGGTAACACGTTTTACTTCTTTAAAGAATTGAATCCGCTCTTCTTTATCTCGTATTTCGTGAGCTGATAAAATTAATATTGCTACATCAAAAGCATTATTTTTAAAAGGCAACTTTGTAGTGCTAATTTCTATAGTATCGGGATGAGGCTGATATGCTTTTCTTGCTCTTTTTATAGAAACTTCTGTATGCTTTTTCGGATCGTAAAAATCGCAAATAGTCAAATCAATATGCTTGAACTTCTCTTCGATAATAGTACTGGTTTCATCAAAACCTGCATGTATCGTTACTACTTTTTTGTGATCTAGATCTCCAAGCCATTTCAGTGCATACAATTTAGAATAATCATATACATAATAGGAAACCAGCAATGAGATTAGCGTTACTGAAAAAATCCCCATTGCTGCAATGTATGCGAATATTGAAAATTTAATCCAAATACTAGGAATAAGAAAGGTGAGCAGTACTACTAATATCAAGACCAAGACATAAAAATGCCAATTGAATCGAATGATATTACAAACGCCTTGAAATGATTTCCTTTTCCCTACCATACTTCCAATTTACCTTTTTCCCATAAATACGGAATCTCTTTGACCTCAAAAGCACTGGCTAATTTTATTTCGGAAAAATCGAAGTCTTCCAAAAACTGAAATGAAAAATCTTTGACGTGAATCGGTTGGGGCTTCCAATCTTGCCTAACCCCTTTAATGATTAATACACTATTATCCTTTTCATTATACGTAAATGTATGAGGGAGCGGTCCAGCAAAGCGCCTTGCGTCTTTCCAATTATCAAAAGGAGATTGATTAGGAATAGAAGCAGCTGTTATTGTTTTATCTATATCGAGTTGAAACTTCGATTTAACAGAACTAATTTTTCGATTGGAAACAGTCTCTTCTTGTAAAATATCGGTAGTGGTATATTGATAATGTGTGAATATATTCCCCATGATCTGCATTTTCAACTTGTCTGTTTCTGACTTTAAGATGTACAATCCTCTAAGTTTCTTTCCTCGCTTATCCTTGTAACGAACGAATACACGATATCCAATCAAGAAAAAATTATTCCCCATAAAAACAGGGAAACCTTTGGGTCGTAATGCTTCTGTTTGCACCATAGCTATGGCAATAAAAGCATACTTATCTTGAAAAGTATCTAATTCTAGAATATCAGGAATTAATGGTTCTAATTCTTCCTTCGGAATCGCAAAAGTCAGCACCGATGAACTTTTAAAAAATGCCTCTACAGCAAACGGATGATTTTTCAGAAAGTCCATAATTATACAGGAATACCTTTTTTAGGTTGAATTATAAATTCATTACAATACACAACGAACACAAATAAAATTGCAAAAACAATATTAAACTTTCCCCACAACAACAAATCTGGCACCAGAACAAATTCCATAATATTCATGGTCATCACGATAATCATTTGAATAATGGCATTCCATCGAGACTTGAATCGCGAAATGATCCAAATAGCCATTAGAACTTCAGAAACTCCTATTAGTATTGCAAATAATCTCGAATGATTATGTCTCAAAATTTCTCCAATAATTTGTTGATGCCTTGGCACTACATTCAACACTTTACAAAACAGTCCATTTGCTAACCAAACTAATGAGATTAGTATTGTTACACTGTTATGTACTATTTGTTTATTCAAAATCTGATTGACTTAGGTTTCTGTTTTTACTGTGGTGTTGTAGTGTCGTTATTTTTTTCTTTTACCGAGTTCGTTTAACAATAAATTTTCCAATTGTTTATGCTTGATTTTTAAAGATGTTGAAACAATGGATAGGGGAGATCCATAAAGTTTTGAATTTGCTTTCATTACTTTTTTTGCTATCCTATTTTTTGCTCTTTCTATATATTTTTCTGGTTTGTCAGTATAAACCATTATGATTTTTGTTGAGCTAACTTTTATAGTAGCAATTCCAGTAATATCACTCCATTCAATAAGTCCAATACTAGTAGCACTTGTATTGTCGATTATCCCATTGTTATTTATAATTAACCCCTTTTTTGGGTCAAAAAGTTTGCGAATAGCGAATATCAAACATATCCCAAAAAATGAGACTGTGATTATACCAATTATTCTTAATAATTCAGGACTTCTATATCTAATAGTTGTATGTTGCTCAGGGTTTAAAATCAATGGTACTCCTATTAGAACGAACCCTATTCCGATAGCAATTAAAAGAGTAATTTTAGTTCTACTGAGTTTAATCTCAATATTATCCATCAATTAGTTTTTAACATAACATATAGATTGTGATTAATCAACAAATAAAAGTAGTAACCTAATTATTTAAGCACTAAGTCAAAACTTTTTATTCTGTTTTATCTTTTTTATTTATAACACCAAATCAAAAGATTTAGCGGCATAGCATTTCGAATCATCCTAAACTACCCTATTTACTCTACAGTATTGCGGCTAGTACTTTTTCATTAGTAGATTCACCTCCTGTTTTAATTTTGGAAGCTCTCTTATTACGATGGACCAGATAATTTCATCAGAAATTGCATCATATTCATGAGCTATTCTATTTCTAGTCCCAATTATTTTTTGAGCATTATTAATTTTTATATCGCAGTTTTTATATTTAGAGATTCTATTTATAGCTTCTCCAATTATTTCAATATTTCTTTCCACTGCTTTTTTAGTTTTCAAATCATCCCTATAAACAAAGAAATTGTGTTTCTCAGGTAAAAACATAAAAATCTCGTCGATACATCTGTCAATATCTTCAAGCCAAGCATTGATCTTATTGTCCATATATTAAGATCTTTGTTTCATCAAGTTCCTTTCTGAAGAATTTATTTTTTATAGCTCTAATCTCTACTAAATCAATTTTTCGCTTGAGTAAATCTTCAAGTTTGCTCTTAAGATCAAAATATAAATCGGAATATTTAAGAGGGTCATTTTCATCAAAATCAACGATAAAATCTATATCTGATTCATCATTAAAATCTTCTCTAGTAGCAGAGCCAAATAGAGATAGCGTTTTTACTTTGTGAATTTCACAAAGTTTTTTTATCAGGCTAATATTTTTATCATCGATCCTCATATTCCAAAAATATAACTTTTTTAGTCACTTTTACTAATAGCAATGTCTTACTCATAGCGTCTAACATATATTTTGTGGCATAATAAAATGTTACCAAGCCATCGACTTTTTCTGTGCATTGGCTGCTAATTTTTCCTTTCTGCAAGCATTGTGGCTTACCAAAAATACAATAACCTTTCGTTCATCACATAGTTCCTATGATATCGTGCTGTAAATAGTTTTTATTCTTTTTTGTTTCGAAATTCAGATAACTTTTGTCTGATCAATCTAGATTCTTCATAACTAACTCTCATCTTGCTCAGAGGAATAGAAAACTGTTGACTTTGATCAGTCACTTCCAATGTAGACTTAATTCCGTTATAAGTTAGAGATTCAATTCCGATAAATATTCTTTCCAAAAAAAGTTTATTCCGAATTATTAAGGATACTCTATACTCAGTTAAAATTAAGTAATCATTTTTTTTCTAGTTAAAAAGTAAAAAACTGATCCTATTGAAAAAATGTTCTCAAGTATAGTTTCCAAAAACGTATTTTCAGATTCCTTTTTTAGGAGTATAATCCCAAATTCTTTTTTGAGTAAATTATCTATTCCTTTTTTCGTCATTAATTTTCAAGAATTGTTTACAATAACCAAATAACCCAATCGTCACATCACTAGATCCAATGACAGTGATGTGACGAAAGCTAGGTGAATTTTAATGCAACACAAGGGACTCTATCCCTTCAAAATAATCTTTCCCTCTTGCTGTTACAAAGGCTGCTTGCATCTCGGCTAATTTCTCTGGATTCGATGTTGCTAGATTGTATTGTTCGGCTTTATCTTCTTTTAAATTATATAATTGTGCTACAGCATCACTACCCACTTCTATATTGACATCATCATATTTTTTAACCATCCCTGGGTATGGAGGAATGTACAGCCAATCTCCCTTTCGAAGTGCTGTCCTTGTATTGGCTTCTATCACCAAATGATCTCTTCCTTCATTTGATGTACCCAAAAAGGCATTAGAGAGATCTTCTCCATCGGCAATTTTTGCTGGGTGACCAATGATCGTTGACAATGAAGTCGCCAAATCTAATTGACATACCAAAGCATCGCTAATTCCAGGTTTAATTTTCCCTTTCCAATACGTAAAGAAAGGCACTCTAACTCCTGCTTCGAAAAGGCTATATTTTCCTCCTCTAAAACCAGCTTTTGGATCGTGATTTCCTAATTTTTCAACAGCATCATCATAATACCCGTCATTCAATACAGGACCATTATCGCTACTAAAAACAATGAGTGTATTCTCCAAAACTCCTTCTTTTTCTAGTGTTTTTACGAATTCCCCTACAATCCAGTCGGCTTCAACAATTACATCACCACGTGGCCCCATTCCTGATTTCCCTACAAACCTAGCATTTGGAGTACGAGGCACATGGGGTTGTTGCAATGCGTAGTACAAAAAGAAAGGTTGATCTTTATGTCGCTGCACATAATCTTGCGCTTTTGCCAAAAAGTGATCTGCCATATCTTCATCTACCCATTTTGCTTTTTCACCACCTTTCATAAATCCAATACGTGGGATTCCATTTACAATACTAGAGTTATGACCATGGTGCCATTTCATTTTTAACAATTCTGGATTATCTTTTCCTGTAGGCTGTCCATCAAAGTTTTTCTTGTAACTAACTTCAATAGGATCATTAGGATCTAAACCTACAACATCTCCATCTTTAATGTATACTGTTGGTACTCGATCTTGGGTTGCTGCCATAATATAAGATTCATCAAAACCTACTTCGTTTGGCCCTGGACTTACATGCTGATTCCAATCTACGCTTCCTGCTCCTAAGCCTAAATGCCATTTTCCGACAATCCCCGTGTGGTACCCTTGCTTTTTCAACATTTTTGGCAATGTTTTTTGCTCCGTTCCAATAATTAAAGAAGCTGTACCTGGAAGGATTTTTGCATCTTTTTCTCTCCAAGGATACTTACCAGTTAATAAAGCATATCGACTAGGAGTACAAGTTGCCGAACTTGCATATCCATTTGTAAACACCATACCTCCGTTAGCTAGTTTGTCAATATTAGGCGTCTGTATTGTTTTCGAACCATTAAAGCCAACATCTCCATAACCCAAATCGTCCATATAAATGACTACAATATTAGGCTTGGCAACAGAAGTATCTGTTTGAGGGGTTGAAACTTCTTTTGTTTCTTTCTTTGATTGACAACTTATAGCAATAAGTATCAGGGTAGTTAGTTGCAATAATTTTTTCATAGGGTAAATTAATTCTGGGTATAATAAATGAGCGCTATACTTGTTATAAAACCTCCTTCTTCATCGAAAAAGACTTCAATTGTATTCTCTCCCACTTTTAACAAATCACTGTTAAATGGAATTTCAAGCAAACTAAAAAAATAGTCTCGATCCTTTTGCATATCTCCTCTGTAATCTTTGATAAGATCCAAAATCTGTCCATTTAATAATATTTTGACAGGAAAAGACGATACACTTTTATCTCTTCCTATTCCCAAACGAAGTTTTGCTGTTTCTTTTACATTACGAATATCATTCGGGGGATCAAAACTAAATGACATGACTTCATTTGTAATAGGCAGTTTAAATTCTTTAGCATACTGTTTATATTCTTGGACAAGTGTTTTTGGTTGTATTGTCTCATTAAAAATATATTTTAAAACAACGGTCTCTCCTTTTCTTAATACAACTTCCTCGACTATCGCTTTAGATGCTTCTTGAGCATAAGCCGTTTTTTCTTTTTTCAAATACAACCTCTTTAAGGACTGACTTACTATTTTATAATCTCCTTTTAGCTGAAGGTGTACACGTTGCTCTTTTTCATCAATATTATTTAGAATTAGAAATAGCTCATTCTTTTCTAAATACGATTGCACTTGCACATCAACATCCGATGAAGTAGTAAATAAGCGTTTTCCCTTGACTTCGCTCCATTGCTTATAAAACGATATAAAATCTGTCCAAACCCAATCTCCTGTGTACCTTTTGGGCTCTCCTTTTTTACGAAGTAACCTCGAGGTATAAGGCACATTTTCGTTTTTATTAAATCCCCATTCTGCTTTTGGAATACCAAACGGAATGGCTCTTAAAATGGTATTCGGGCGATCTAGAAATTGCATTAGCATCGCATTGAAAGCCTCCACATTGTACCAATCACGAAGTGAGCTCCATCCCGAGCGATTTAAATTATGAGTTTGAGCACCGTATTCACTAATTATCCAAGGTTTTACCTCTCCGTATTTCAAAAAATTGTAATGCTCGATCATGTCCATTGTCGCTTCATTTCTTCCCCCTTTACGATACAATTCTTTTTTACCATAAATAGGAAAGTCATACAAATGAATCGTGTAGAAATCCATTGATGGGCCAATCTCATCAATAAAAAGCTTCCATCGTTCTTCCCACTGATTGAATCCGTTTTTATCAAGATCTGGAAAAGCGGTGCAAAACCCACCGACTTGTATCCCTTTAACTTCTCGGTGTAAAACATCAGCTACCGTTTTATGATAGGTAAACAAATCTTTTATAGATGCTTCCCCATGCATTTCCATATCAATATATGGCCACAAAGGTTCATTCATTACTTCATAGTAGGTAGGTCGTTTGGCTCCAGACTTCCCTCCATCTCCGTAAAAATGATTTATAAAATGCGCTTGATATTCTGCTGATGCTGTCCCTATAGGCTTACTTTCTGTATTCTCTGTAGAGAAAAACCAGTTTCCATTTTTCATAGCACTTTCGCCATTCGGGAAATAAGGTTGCTGTTGCGCCGCTCTAATAATATCTCCTTTTTGTAAAGAATGAATATCGGTTCTTAGTGCATGGTTTCTTTTATATTTAGCTGCTACTTCTTGGATACTTTTAAGATTGGCGTATCCTTTTTTATTGGGGTCTTCTTCAATTAAGGTAGAATAATATTGTAACAAACCTGTACTTCTTCCAAAGTAAACATCTAGATCTTGCGTCAAATATTTTAACTTGTCTAGATCTTCCTTCCAATCATGTCCTTCTGTTACAGCATGTGTGGTTATCCATTTTTCTCTTTCAAAAATATCTATGTCTCCTACTTTGTGGATACTATTTAAATCTACAATAATATCTACTTGTGCTTGAGCTGAAATATAACTGTAGAAAAGAATAAAAGACAAAAACAGATACCGTTCCATGATGCAATTCTTCATTTAAAATAGAAGTTAAACCAAAACTATAATGTTTTAGCGCCATTTTCTATAGAAATTTAATCTAAATGACAAAAAAATTTGCATTTAATTTAGAAATTGAACTACTTTTCAGCCTAATTCCCCAGAACAACTAACTAAACATGCAAAAAGTTACAATTCACGATATTGCAAAATCACTAGGAATAGACAGCTCAACTGTGTCTAGGGCTTTAAATAATAGCAATCGTGTTACTACCAAAACAAAAGATAAAGTACTTAAAAAAGCGGAAGAGCTTGGGTACCGCAGAAATATACTAGCAGCCAATTTAAGAAAACAACACTCTATGATTATCGGTGTTGTTGTTCCACAGATTTCAGGTAATTTTTTCTCGAATGTTATTTCGGGGATTGAAGAAGTCGCTTCCGAAAATGGTTATCATGTTTTTATTACTCAATCTCTTGAGAATTTAGAACGTGAAAAAAAATCAGTCAATAACCTTGTTGCCTATCAGGTAGACGGTATTTTGGCTTCCGTAAGTATGGAAACGAATGAAGGAAATCATTTTTCTACTCTTGAAACCTCCAAAATGCCATTGGTGTTTTTTGATCGTTATGTATCGCAACAAACAGCAACTTCTGTAACTATTGATGATGAAACTGCTGCCTATGAAGCTACCAAACACTTAATAGATTCTGGCTGTAAACACATTGCACATTTAGCAGGCTCTCAAAATGTAAAAATTTATTCAGATCGATTGAATGGATATAAAAAAGCATTAAAAGAAGCCAATTTAGACATCATAGATCGTAATATTATTACTTCTCCATTAACTGAAAAAAACGGTTTTGAAAATATACAACCGATTGCTAATCAAATTGATGCTATTTTTGCAGCTAATGATCATTCGGCTATTGGGGCAATGAAGTACTTAAAGAGTATTAATAGAGATATCCCTAAAGACGTCTCTATTATTGGTTTTAGTAACGAACCTATTTCTGAATACACCGAACCATCATTATCAACAATTGATCAATCGAGTTTTGAAATGGGAAGAAAGGCTTGTAATTTACTTCTAGATCGTATTAAAAATTATGAAATGCACCAAAACGAAACAGTGATGCTTCCTTCTTCTTTAATCTTAAGAGGATCTACTAAGGATTTGAATTAAATTACAATTCATTTGACTAAACACATGCGGGTATCATATTGAGATGTATTCAATATGATAGTTGTTTGTTATTCCTTGATCGACAAGGAATCTCAGATCAACCCGAAAATTTTTGGACAAGCACAGTAACCGTCATTTCCGCGGAGGTGGAAATCTCCTCAACTAAATATAATATTTGCAAGTCCTAGTTAAGGAGACTCCACTACAATTTTTTCAATCCCGATAGCCCTCGGGACGTGGAGTCACATACAAAATGAACACAATATCCCACAAGTTTTCAACTTAATCTGCAATCACCATAATTTTTATTGTTTGAGCATCTTAATGAGACCTCTTGTCGTAGCAAGAGGTAACAACAGTATATATTCAAGAATTTATAGACTAAAAATCAACGCTTTCAAAGGTATTTTTCCCATCAATTTTCACACTTAAACTAGCATCCTTTTTGGGGTTATTTTTTTTCAACACTACAAGTGCTTTTCCGTTAAAGGCTTTTCTGTAATTTGCTACAAAAGGTTCGATACTTCTATTATTACCATTAGCAACTCCTATGATTTCTGCATTTTTAATTTTAAATTTTAATAAATCATTTGCTGTGGCGACATATCTAGATTGTTCATCTAGCAATGTGATCTCTACATAGGCAATGCCATCATTTCCTACATCTGTCACACTACTTTTCGTTTTAATAGCTTCTCCTGTTGTTTCTAATATTTTTTCTAGAACGACGGCTCCATCTTTATAGCCCAATGCTTTTAATTGGCCTGGTTGGTATGTTGTTTGCCATTCTAATGGATGACTAGACATCATGTCTACTGGTTGCTTTCCTAATGATTGTCCATTAACAATTAACTCAACTTCATCTAAATTAGAAAATCCATACACCTTAATTGGTTTTCCTTCGTTTCCTTTCCAATTCCAATGCGGAAAAATATGCAACACAGGCTTTTCAGTCCATTGGGATTCATAATAATAATAACCATCCTTCGGAAATCCAGCCAAATCGATCACCCCAAAAGAAGAGGATCTTGCAGGCCACGGATATGGAATGGTTTCTCCTAAATAATCCCAACCTGTCCAAATAAAACTTCCCATTACAAATGAACGCTGTGCAATATCGCGCCAGGCTTCCATACCATGATCAAAAGCCTTACGATTTTTAAGAAAACGCTTTGTATTAGGGTGTTCAATAGGTAGATCCACTTGAAAAGTCAAGCTATCTCCTTTAAAAGGATAATATTCTCCTCGAGCGGTAAAAGCTTGTGCCGAATTATGCTCGGTTACTATCATTTTTCGATCTGGAAAATCTTGATGCTCTTTATCGTAATCTTCGGGATCTGCATAATTATACCCAGGAATATCCATTGCTGATATGGCTGGTTCGTGTGGCCATTTATTCCATCCATAACCATTAACACCACAGGTTGCTGGTCGTGTATCGTCAAGCTTATGTACAATATCTTGTAAACGTTTTGCAATAGCAATCCCAGATTCATGATGCATTTGTTCTATTTCATTCCCAATACTCCACATAAACACCGATGGATGGTTGCGATCTCGCAATACAAAATCTGTCATATCGCGATCACTCCACTCATTAAAAATACTGGCGTAATAATCTACTGGAAGTGGAATTTTAGCGCCATTCTCTCGAAAAGTTGCTGGGTTTTTAGCCACCTCCCATTCATCGAAAGCCTCATTCATCACTAGCATCCCCATTTCATCGCAGGTATCTAAAAATGCTGTAGCAAATGGATTATGAGCAGTACGCACCGCATTTACTCCCATTTCTTTCAACTTTCGAATTTGTCGCTGATAACTTGTTTTTCTAGCTGCAGCACCAAGTGGCCCTGCACCATGATGCAAACAAACCCCTTTAATTTTCAGTGCTTCTCCATTTAGAAAAAAACCTTCATTAGCATCAAATCTTAAGGTTCTTATTCCTGTCGGAATCTGCTCATGAGCTATCGTTTTTTTAGACTGAAACACATACGTTTCTACATGGTACAAATGGGGGTTATCCAGTTCCCAATATGTCGGGTTGTTAATCACAACAGCATTTTCTACCACTTTTTCACTATTTGCAGGAATTGTAACAGAAACCGCATTAGAAACGACACCGTGTTTACCAATTTTTACATGAGTTTCAAAATTTACTTGCTGTGGTATATTCGAAGTATTCTTTAATAAGGAGGTTACATGAATTTTAGCACTATCATTATCAACAGCTTCACTAGTAACTTTAGTTGCCCAAGTAGGTATGTAAACTGCATTTTTTATCTTAAGAAATACATCTCTATAAATTCCATTCCCCGAATACCAACGCGAATGAGGTTGACTAGAGTTATCTAACTTTACGGTAATTACATCCTCTCCTTTAGGTTGAATAAAATGGGTTATTTCATATTCGAAAGAAGCATAACCCGAAGGTCGCTTCCCTAGATAATTACCATTGCACCATACCTCTGCATTACGATAAGCTCCTTCAAAATAAATAAAGACTTTTTGTCCTTCTTTTAATTTAGGAAGATCCAAGGCCTTTCGATAATAAGAAACACCCGCTGGCAGCCAAGCTCCTCTTGAAAAAGAAGGATTCTCTTTGGAAAATGATTTAGAAATACTCCAATCATGGGGAAGATTTACACTTTCCCAAGAAGTATCATTGTAATCTGTTTTTTCAGCATCTGGAATATCTTTTTGAATGAACTTCCAATCTTCATTGATTTTTATTGTTTTCGAGCTCTCTTTTTGCCCAAAAACCATACAAGAAATCAGGAAATATAAAATGCATAAGATGTTTTTCATAATGTTTTAAATAAACTGATTAACAGTAATTACTAATACCATTTTTTGTTTTGTCATTCCTTTTCCGATAATTATCGGAATGACAAGGAATCTCATCCTGTTGATTTTTATAATCTTAATGAGATGCTGAAATAAATCCGATAATTATCAGATCACAAACCTTTTAAATAGCTCTCTAAATTCCCTAATTCTAAAGCATCATTCATTTCCGTTTGTAAGTGCTTTAAGTCCTTGAATAGTTGTGCTACCTTTTTTTGGTGTCCTTTTGATATATCATTCATTTCATCAGGGTCATTTTTCAGATCAAATAACTTTACTTTTTGTGCTTTCGGATATACCAACAGCTTAAAATTATCTTTTCGAATCATGCGTTGTAACCCTAGATACGCTCCATAGATTTGATGGTAATGGCTTTCCTTTTGTTTTCCTTGAGCTAAATCTTTAAAACTATTAAAAAAGACATAATCTGGTTTCTCTGCTCCTGCCAATTCGAGACTCGTTGCCATTACATCTTGCAAATAGACATCGGCATTCACTTGTTTTTGTTTTGGTATATCTGGTCCTACAATTACTAAAGGAGGACGAATACTGTGATCGTATAAGTTCTGTTTTCCCATGAAACCATGTTTCCCCATGGCCAAACCATGATCCGATGATAGTATAATGTAGGTATTGTCTTTTTTACCTGATTTTTCTAAAGCGGCTAAAATTTTACCAATTTGTGCATCCAAATGAGAAATACTAGCGTAATATTCTTTTAAGTGTACTTTGATCGCATATTCACTTCTAGGATAAGGCGCAAGGTTTTCATCTCGTAATCGATTCCCATTTCCTATCAAATGTCGATCGGGATATTCGGGCAACCAATTTTTGGGCACCGTTAATGTTGATTCATCATATAAATCCAAAAAAGCTGCTGGCGCTTGTCTCGGGTCATGAGGCGCATTAAATGCTAAATACATAAAGAAAGGGGATTCATTATTTGCTGCTGTATTCACATAATGAACAGCGTCTTCTGCCAACACCTCGCTCCAATGTTTACCTCCTTCCCAAAAACCACCTTGAGATCGGTCATTAGGTTTCCATGAATGGTCATTTTTTGCTTTGGGACGATTATATCCTATAGGTAGTATATTTCTAAAATCTGCATTACCGATAGTTGAGATACTATCAAATTTTTCTTCCATTTCTCGAAATCTCCAAGCATCTCTTGGCATTCCAGGACGTTCGTGAATGACATGATCAAAAACCGAGGTCGCTTTTGCATTCACATGCCACTTCCCTGTCATATAAGTTTCGTATCCCTCCTTTTTCATTAACTGCCCCCAGGTTTGTTGTATAGAGTCTCCTTTAATCCAATGCTGTCTAAATTCGTTCGCATCCCACACGGATCTCCCTGAAATCATCATAGCTCTTGAAGCCGCACAAACAGCTCCACTCCACGCTCCCATGTTGTAGGCATGGGTGAAGGTTGTTCCATTACCGACTAACTTATCCATATTAGGCGTATAAATCTCTTTATTCCCTAAAGCCTGAACGGTCGTATAGGTTTGATCATCCGTAAAAATGAATACAATGTTTGGCTTAATTTTCTCAATTTTCGAACTACAGGCTGTAAATACACTTAAGATCAACAGCGCAAAAGCAATAAATTTCATCATAACAAACGATTGGCTTAGCAAAATACACTATTCTTAATTCCAAGAATAGCAATAATACGCAATAATTGAACCCTATATGGAATATAAGC
This sequence comes from uncultured Aquimarina sp., assembly GCA_947499005.1. GTDB lineage: Bacteria > Bacteroidota > Bacteroidia > Flavobacteriales > Flavobacteriaceae > Aquimarina. The sequence continues at coordinate 3,795 of CANMML010000006.1, read as the reverse complement.
ATAGGGTGACAAATTCTTTGACATGCTAAACTAGTTTTACAATTTCATCAATTGTTCAACATAACTCAAACTATAATGAGATGCTGAAATAAATCCGATAGCTATCGGATCAGCATGACGCTATTTTATTTTTCTAAATGTACCACGTGTATTATTTCATATTTAATGTCTGTAAAAAATCAAATTTCATAAAAGGAGCTTAAGAAGGAATACTCTATTTTTGCATTATGATAGAAGATAAGCAGCCTCAAAGAACTCCATTATCAAGTTTAGGAGAATTTGGTTTGATAGACCATTTAACGAAGAACTTTAACATCAAGCACGAGAGTACCATTAAAGGTATTGGTGACGACGCAGCCGTAGTAGATTTTAAAGATCAACAATGTGTTGTTACTACCGATTTGTTAGTAGAAGGAGTTCATTTTGATCTATCGTATGTTCCTTTAAAACATTTGGGTTATAAATCGGTCATGGTAAATCTTTCGGATGTTTATGCCATGAATGCTACGCCTAAACAAATTACAGTTTCTATCGCTGTTAGCAATCGTTTCCCCTTGGAAGCCTTGGAAGAATTATACGAGGGTATACACACCGCGGCTAAAGTGTATGATATTGACGTTATTGGTGGTGACACGACTTCTTCTCAAAAAGGGTTATTGATTAGTATTACTGCTTTAGGACACGCTCCAAAAGAGGATATCGTTTACAGAAACGGAGCCAAGGATAACGACCTAGTGGTTTTAAGTGGAGATATTGGTGGCGCTTACTTAGGACTACAAGTACTAGAAAGAGAAAATGAAGTATTTAAGGTAAACCCTAATAATCAGCCTGACTTAAGTATGTATACTTATCTTATTGAAAGACAGCTAAAGCCCGAAGCTAGAAAGGATGTTCCTAAATTATTAAAAGATTTGGGGGTAAAACCTACGAGTATGATCGATGTGAGTGATGGACTTTCTTCTGAGATTATCCACTTGTGTAAGTCATCGGAAGTTGGAGCTACTTTATATGAAGATAAAATACCTTTAGATCCTACGGTAATCTCTACTTGCGAAGAATTTGAATTGGATAGTACAACAATTGCTTTAAGTGGAGGAGAAGACTATGAACTTCTATTTACAATAAAACAGGAGGATTACGATAAAATTAAGGCAAACCCTAGTCTAACCATTATTGGGCATATTACACCTAAGAACAACGGAATCTACTTAGTGACCAGAGGGGAGACTAAGGTTGAAATAAAAGCAAGAGGCTGGAATAGTTTAACGGAAGAATAAATCGATACAGACGAAATGTACTTCACTTCTGGCTATAAGCATTAAGCCGTAGGCAATAAGCTATATTCATTTATAGATTCAGCTTACACTTAGTCTCTTTTTTATAAAGCTATACAAACAGTTTTTAGATATAAAATGCACTAAAGTGCAAGTTTGTTAAATGAACCACTATGGATTGGAAGATTCATAGTTTCGGTTGCGACTGAAAGTCTTTTTCTATTTTCTAGCTTATTGCTGTAAGCCATAAGCTACATTAATATGCATAAGGCCTAATGCTTAAAGCCATAGATAAAATTTTCAGAAACTAAAAGTGAGGTGTACTAAAGTACATAGTTTTAACTATTATTGAGACCAATAAATAAACTAAGCTGTAATTTTTACAGGAGTCCTTCTTTTAACGGATCTTCGAACTACCATTTGTTCTAAACCTTTGTGAATTGTTTTCAATTCATCTGTTAGAGGTATGATGTTACCGTTTGGTGTTGTGGTCACTTCTTTGCCACAACATTCACACTTATACTCTTTAGTGTGCACTGTGATGCGCTTTTGAATTTTGAAACGATGTCCTAAAACTGAACATATCATTTTGGGTAGTGAGGCATTGTTACTTGTAGGCATAGGGGAATCAATAAGTTAGTTCCTTAAAGTTAATAAAAAAACGCTTCGAAATACATTTTAACCCTAAAAAATTGCACTTTATCGTTAAAAGAATCCTAAATTACTCAAAACAAGATCTTTAAATAAATGTTAAAATTCAGTTAATCCTACAAAGACATGAGATTACACCCCCTAATATCGCTATTATCGAATCGACCAAGTACCTGAAATCTTCCATCAACGTCCACCTTACCAAGATCTTGTGTCGAAATAAAGCTACAGGAATTGTAATTTGCAAGGTCAATAATATTCAATCCACCGGTCTTAGAACCGTCTAAAATCTCCAATGGATTTTCAGTGTTTCTGGTTATAATTTTCATCCAAGGTGGACATTGAAAAATACCATTACCGAGACTGTAGGCTTGAGAAAGTAATTCTGTCATTCCGTATTCGCTATGAATTTTAGAAACGCCAAAACCCTCTTTTAATAAATGATGTAATTCGAATCGAGTAATCTCTTTTCTTCTCCCTTTCATACCTCCTGTTTCCATTACAGTGGTGTTTTTAAGGCTAAATTGTTTTTTTTCTACCAAGCGCAACAACGCAAAAGAAACCCCTATTAAAAGTGTTTTCTGACCCTTACTTTCTAATTGAAGTAGCTTTTCGATAAGTGCTTCCTGATTATTTAGATAAAAACCACTTTCAGGATGTTGTGACCTTTTGATCAAATCTTCTACCATATATATTAAGGAAGAGCCTTCTCTTTCCAAATAAGAAGGCAAAAGGGCTAATATGCAATAGTCTTCTATATTACCATAAAACTGCACAAATGCTTTCCTATAGCTTTCTTCATAGAGGGATATATCTGTCACATGGTGCTTACTGGTTATACTTCCTGTAGTCCCACTACTGGTAAATACTGTTTGCACAGGATCATGACCCGTAATGATGGTTTGCTTTTTAAAGAATTCTATGGGTAAGAATGGAATATCATTTAGATCATGTACATTTTTAGTAGACTTACCTAACAGATTACAGTAACGTTGATATATGCTATTATTTTGATATTGATGCTTGAAAACTTCAAGTGCGATTTCTTGAAATTGATCTTGTGAAGAAATACGGAATGGGTTTCTCTGCATATAACAAAGTTACACGGGTTATTGGAAATGGAGTAGAAAGATAGTAGTTAGTTCCAATCAACAAAAGCTATAAATAAAACCAATAACGTAAGGTTACTGGTTCTACAACTCGGATAATATTCATAAACTATCCAGCTACGTCAAAGCCATACTTCTTCCTATATTTAGCCATCACTTCTGCATGTGATGTGACTCTTCCTGCTTTTGCATGCTCCTGACTCTCAATCAATAAATCCTGAATCTCTCTAGGTAATTCGTCATAGAAATCAACTTCATTTTCATCTGACTTATAACTTTCGTACAAAGCATCAACCATTCGTAAAAAACGGTCATCAACATTAGCAATGGATTCGATCCATTTATTTCTCAATTCTAACGCATCCATATACAAATATACTTTATTTCAAACTCTTAAGCAATACACAAAATTATACCTCTACCCCACCTCTACTGAAATTTGAGCACAAACCTATAGCGACTTCAAAAGAACAGCATCCTTAGCATCTAGCTATTATCAATCGATATTTATTCAAAAAAACTCAATAGGCAAAAATGGAATCGCTTCTAATTCCCTTACGGTTTTTGGAGATTGCTCTAAAAAGTTACAATAGCGTTGATATATGCTATTGTTTTGATATTGATGCTTGAAAACTTCTAGTGCGATTTCTTGAAATTGATCTTGTGAAGAAATGCTAAAAATGTTTTTTCTCTTCATTTAAAGTTCTGTTAGATTTAGCCCTAACCAATAAATGAGTCCGATCATCTGGAACTCTACAGAA